>JBGAJP010000001.1:0-148944 GCA_044224855.1 Pontiellaceae bacterium | reverse complement strand
CGAAGACACTTTTTCTAGTGCAGTAAATGTCCCTGGAAGATATCGATTCCCAGATAGCTTTTAACAAAATAGATGATGAGCATGATGCAGATGCCGACGCTCAGGGCGATTACGCCGAGCGCAAGCATCAGCGCCAGAATATTGCCGAAAAGCGGTGCGCCGTAACGGAATGACTGCTGGGCGATCACGCGCAGGCGGTAGAGCCAGTAGGGCGCACTGTAAACCTGCTTATCAATATCCTTCTGGTTGACGAGCAGCTGCTGTTGCAGAGATTCGATGTCATACTGCCGAACCGCCTCACGGACGGCCTGCTGGATATCAGCCGGTGAAGCCGGCTTCTTAACGAAGCGGAAAACCTGACCCTCATTGATCGCCTTGATGAACTGTTCGGTTTCAAGTGCCGCGCTGAAAAGCACGCTTTTGATCTGAGAGTTGCGCTGTTTGAGCGTAATCAGAAAGTCGAGGCCGCTTTGGCCGGGAAGAACATGGTCGCAGAGAATAGCTTTAACATGGCGTCCGCGCAGTACTTCAATGGCTTCTTCCGCAGATCCTGCCTGATAAAGAGTATATTCCTTCTGAAGCACCCGGTAGAGCACCTTCAGCATGAACGCATCGTCGTCGATGATCAGGACGGCGTCTTTTTCCTTTGCGGACAACTCTTGGGGTTTATCACTCACTAAAGCCGAGCTCCTTGTGCATTAGATGATAGATTTGATGTATCTTTGTCAAGCCTGCCGGCAGTTCACGGTTGGAGCAAATAGACGCAGCGGAGTCTGCGTCCCGGGGGTGATAGCCGTGCATTCCCTTGATCTGCTTAACGCCCATGAAGCTGGGAACGATTTGAATGCCGGAATTGATCAGGAAAATCAGCTCTCCGTACATTCCGTCCGGGAACAGAACTCCTTCATGCTTCAGCTCGTCATCCGGCAGAATCCGGCCTTTCGGGTGAGTGCCCAGCAGTGCAGTAATCTTTTGCCGGGCGGGTTCATTGAAAAACCAGAAGCGCGCCATTGTAGAGTCGTAGAATGCGACGTAATCCCGGTTCCAGCGCAGTTCGGTTTTTTCAATATCGGCAATCAGGTCATATCCTTCCGTGATGTCATGCATGCCGTGATCGGTGAAGACATACCATGCAACCTCGTCATACTGCTCTGCCGCGGTTGCAATCAGTTTGCGGACCTGCTGGTCGTACCAGTGAACCAGCTCAGTCACTTTCTGATCTTTTGTGCCGACGGCATGCATCAGTGCGTCAAGTTTCCCGAGCGAGCAGTAGGCGAACTCAATCCGTTGCGATTCGATATCTGCGGTCAGCCGGGCCAGTTTGGTTTCATCGCTGACGGCGCTGTCATGGACATAATGCGGAATTCCGCGCCGTGCCAGCTCATCAAAGATGGTTTCGCCGCGCAGCAATCCGCCCGGCTCCCAGATGCGTTTTTTCTCCGCGTAGTTAAAAAGCGGAAGATATTTGAACGGTACGCCGTAAAGCTGGAAGTAGCCGGTGAAGCCCAGAACCTTTTTAATCAACCGGCTTAGATAGTGCCGCACCCGCCCGCGCCGGAAAACGGCGTCGGGCAGAATGGCCAGCGCCTTTGTCCATTTAAACGGAGAACCTTTAGGGTCATAGTAAAACGACGACCACATCAGATGTTCACACGGCAGTTTTCCGGAAATAATCGACGGGTCGCACGCCGATGAATAACCCGGAATCGTATCAAGCTTCTTTTGGTCGCGGATCAGATCCTGAAGAAAAAACGGATGACGGAGGAAAACCTCCCTGCCGAACGCATCAATGAAAATAAAGAGACTCAGTTTGGGTTTCTTCATGAAAACCTCTGCTGGAGCGTATAGAAGGATTTGCACAGCTCTTCTGTGCTGCTCTCGCGGGAATTCAGCAGCCAGCGGATTTCTTCACGGTCTGCCTGTTTCGTCAGCAGCAGAGGAAGTGCGGCGTAAAGCCTCAGTCGCGGGTGAGCGAAGCAGTACGGAAGTGCTCCCGGCCCGAAAGCGCGCAGATTATGCACGGCATTTTTTACCGGAGAGCCTTCTTTTCCAAGGAGCGGGAAAGTGCGTGCGTATTTTTCCAGCGTATGGAATTTCCGGTTGAGCCGCCGCCGTTCATACCAGAGAAAAAAGTGTTCATAACGCCGAACTGTCTCATCAAACCGCAGATGGATATTACTGCTGTCCAGCGGTTTGAAATCCGCCCGTTCTTTAAAGTCAATTGCCCGGCTGTAGGCACTGACGAAATCACGCGAATCCTCCAGCCCGGAGAGATCGGTTTCCGGCAGCCGGTGCCGTTTGACAACATATGAAAGATCGTAGGCTCCGCGCAGCAGCAGGGCACAGTCGCCGAAAGCGAGATCGGCCTTAAACAGAAATTTTAAAAACCGCTGGCGTTCTTCGTGCGTCAGCGCTTCCGGCTGGGCGAGCCGGCGCTTGATATCGAGCAGCAGTTTTCCGCGGTTCATCAGCAGGCGTGTGCCTTCCGAAAGCGGAATGGCATCGTGCGGATAGGCCGGCATGGCATCCAGAATCTTTTTGTCGCCGCGGATTACGCGGTGCCCGTACCTCATTTCATAGTTGAGCAGAGAAAACTCGCATTTCGGCAGGGACGAGCTGAGATAGGGGTACAGATCGACCGGCAGCCTGAGTTCTTCCGAAAGTTCCTTTTCCAGTTTTTTCAGCGCGCGCTTCAGCAACGGATCGAGCGAATCGGTTACGACGATCAGATCGTAGTCATTGAAGGGAAGCTCTTCGCCGTTCGGGCCGATCATTGGCGAGCCTTCGCCGCGTCCGTAGCCGCCCAGCAGAACCAGCGCTTTCCAGTGCCGGGAGAAATGCGACGCATACACTGTATCGGCGATGCGTTTCATGTCCGCATCAATGCGCGCATCAAATGCCGGAGAACCTTTGACCGAATATTTACCCACGGGCGCCTGCTTTCAGTCCGCGGTAGAGGCCGGCGTGAATGACCGCGCGGTAAGCGAGGTTGTATGGAATCGTATCTAGCCGTCCTTTGCGGACGGCGTACAACAGATCCCGGATCCACTCTTTGCAGAGTTCCAGCGTCTGCAGAAGCAGGTTCGCACGGCGTCCGTAGGTTTGTGCAAAGGTCATGCCATGCCGGAACTTTTTCCGGTAAAGCCCTTTGAGCGTGTAGTTGTGGGAGTGCTCGACCACGGAATCTGTTACCAGTTTAAACCGGGCACCCTGTGCCCGGCAGAGTTTCGCCCACGCGACGTCTTCTGCATAGCCGATGTTGGGAATTTTTATTTTCTCCCACAGATCGCGCCGGAAGGCGCAGGTGACAGCGGAAAAAAAGTCGGCGTTGTCGCCTTTGATGTTTTTCGGGTTGTAGGCGCGCAGGTAGTCGTATGTCACAATAAAGCGGGCGTCAGGCCGCGTTACCTGAGCGCTCATGACGGCATCGGATTCGCCGGAGAAAAGCGGCTGGAGCAGTTTTTCGAGAGCGTCACCGCTCTGGAAAATGGCATCGGCATTTTGGAAAACGACAAACTCCTGCGTCGTGCGGGCGGTCATGTCGTTGAGTACCTTACCCGGCACATACTCGTCTGGCCGGATCTGGATAAAATGCCTTGTATCGAGCGCTTCGCGGAGAACTTCAACGGATCCGTCTTTCGATCCGGAATCGATGGCCCACAGTTCAATATCTTTGAATGTCTGATTCCGCAGGCTTCCGAGTGCCGCCGGAAGGTAGGGCATTTCGTTCTTTGAGCGCATGATGACGGCGACGCGACTCATAACCCGGCGGTCCTTTCGTAGATGTCGAGAGTCTGCCTTGCCGTGTGGTTCCAGTCAAACCCGGCGGCATATTCAATGCCGTGCCGCCGCTGCCCCCAGCTCCAGCCGTCAGAAAGTGTTTTTTCAAGGCATTGGAAAATTTCATCCGTGCTGTGCGGGTTGAACTTCGGCACAACACTTCCGGCGATTTCGCGCATGGAAGAGGTATTGGAGCAGATCACCGGCGCGCCGCAGGCGAGCGCTTCAACGATCGGGAACCCGAAGCCTTCGAAGAGCGACGGGAAGGCCATCAGGTCGCAGGCGCTGTAGAAAAGCGGCATATCTTCCAGCGGCACGAATCCGGGGAAAAGAATATCGTCATGTACCGGACTGGTGGCGGCGCGCGCGCGGATCACGTCCGCACCGTTCCAGTCGGCGCCCGGCAGTACCAGTTTATGCGGGCTGTCGGACTCAGATTTAAACCGTTCGAACGCCTCGATCAGCCGGACGTGGTTTTTCGCCGGATGTTCCAGTCGCGAAACATAAATGATAAACGGCCGGTCGAGTTTGTACTTTTCGGCAAGCTGTGCGCCGGCCGCGGCTTTTTCCACGGGATGGAAAATCTGATGGTTGATGCCCGAGTAGAGTACCGTGATCTTTTCCGGCGATACGCCGACGCGTTCGACGATGTCTTTCTTCGAATAATGGCTGGACTGTGATGATGTGGTCGGCGTTTTTAATCTGCGACGGAACGATCCGGCGGTTATAAAACATCCGTGCGGTGTCATATTTCGCATCCATCGAAAGCGTGGCAACATCGTGTACCGTCGCGACAATCGGGCATTTTTTCACCAGCGGAATCCGCCGGTAGCTCGGGATGTGCAGCAGATCGAATTTCCGGATCTTTCCGATGATTGGGAGCATCGTGTTATGCCACGCAATGTTGACCACCGGGCGGGAAATGAAGTCAGAGTAGAGCGACTTTTGAAAGTTCGGTGCGGTCAGCTTGATCAGTTCGGCCTCGCGCATCGGCATCATGATATCGTAGTGGCTGACCGGATCCTCCTGCTGGAGGTGGCCGATCAGCTCGCGGATGTAGGAAGCCACGCCGGAGCGCCCGCCCTGCATCACAAAAGCTGAAAATCCAATGTTCATTGGCGCCGGATTCTAAACACACCATCGCGCTTTTAAAATAAACTTCCCTGTCAAAATTGGAGCAGAGCCTTGGCAGGGGTTCGGAAGCCGGTGTACAGTGCCGGAACAATGAAAAGGAAGAACATTTTCAGGATCCTGATTGCTGTATTCCTTTGCGGAATTGCGCGGGGCGCGGAGCCGGTGAAGATCGATTTTTTCTACGAGCCAGGCTGCCATGACTGCGAGAAGATAGAGGCAGAACTGCTTCCGGGAATTGAAAAGCAGTTTCCGGGCGCTTGCAGAATTCAAAAACACGATATCGGCATAGAAACCAACTTTCTGCATCTGCTCCAGCTTGAGCATCAGCTGGGCTATACGAGTCCGGAGCGGGCTTACCTGATCGTCAATAAACAGTACGTTTTCGGCCCGTCGCCGTCACATGAAGAGTTTGCCGCGCTGATTTCAAATCTGCTGAAGCAGGATAATGCCTGTCCCGCTCCGGCTGCAGTTTCGCCGGGTCTGGCAAAAAAATGGTATGAAGGCTTTACGGTTCCGGCGGTTATTTCGGCCGGACTGCTGGACGGGATTAATCCCTGCGCGATGTCGACACTGGTCTTTTTTATGAGCCTGCTGGCTGTTTCCAAAGTCCGCAACCGCCAGCTTATTCTGCTGGGGGTTTCATTCTGCACCGCTTCGTTTCTGACCTATCTGGCGCTGGGGTTTGGATTGTTCCGTGTCCTTCATCTGTTTTCGGGATTCACCGTATTACGCAGCGTGGTGGAAAACGGCATGGCCGTGATTCTGCTGGTTCTGGCGGCTTTGTCAGTCCGCGACGCTGTTCGGTTCCGGAAAACCGGCCGTTCCGCCGATGTCACGCTTCAGCTTTCAACCGGTATGAAGCAGCGGATTCACGATGTGATGCGCCGGGGTCTTGGAAGCGCCAGTATTATCTGGGGCGGACTGCTGATCGGAACCGCTGTAACGGTGCTGGAAAGCGTCTGTACCGGGCAAGTGTATGTTCCGACGCTGGTTCTGATTCTGAAAGACAGCGCCTTTTCGGAAACGCGGGCGTGGCTGCTTCTGCTGCTCTACAACGTCCTGTTCGTTCTGCCGCTGGCGGCTGTTTTTATCGCGGTTTACTTCGGTCTTCGGACCGAAACCCTGCTGGCGTGGAGCCACCGGAACGTGGTTTCCTCTAAACTGCTTCTCGGGCTCTTCTTCGTCCTGATGGCGCTGTTTATCATCTGCCGCTGACGCGGCTAGATGTGCTTCAGCGCGGCTTTGCCGATCGAATAGACATTAAAGCCGATCTTGTGCAGCGCTTTGTGGTCGAGATGGTTGCGTCCGTCGAACAGGAATGCCGGCTGAACCATGCCATCGAAAATCTTCTGATAGTCGAGCGTCTTGTATTCCTTCCACTCGGTCAGCAGAGCGACGGCATGCGCGCCTTTGGCGGCCTTGTAAGGATCCGGCTCAAACGTAATGCGGTCAATGACGTCCGCCAGGTCAACCTTGGCGTGTTCCATTGCCTGAGGATCAGTGATGACCACTTTGGCGTTTTCCGCCAGCAGTTCGCGGGCGATCAGAATGGCCGGGCTTTCGCGCGTATCGCCGGTATCGGCTTTGAAGGCGAAGCCGAACAGTGCGATATGCTTGCCGGCGATCGTGTTGAACATCTCCTTCAGCATGCGGGCGACAAACCGGCGCTCCTGATACTCGTTCATCTTCACCACCTGCCGCCAGTATTCGGCCACTTCATGCAGGCCGTAGGTTTCGCAGAGGTACACGAGATTCAGAATGTCCTTCTTGAAGCACGAGCCGCCGAAGCCGACGCTGGCTTTCAGGAACTTCGAGCCGATGCGGCTGTCCATGCCGATTGCGCGCGCCACTTCGCCGACGTCGGCGTCGGTCGCTTCGCACAGCGCGGAAATACTGTTGATCGAGCTGACGCGCTGGGCGAGAAACGCATTGGCGGTCAGCTTGGAAAGTTCGCTCGACCAGAGATTGGTCGTCAGGATTCTTTCTCTCGGCACCCACGCGGCGTAAACATCCGCCAGCGCCTTGACGGCTTTTTTACCTCTGGGCGTCGGATGTCCGCCGATCAGAATGCGGTCGGGATTTTCCAGGTCGGCAATCGCCGTGCCTTCGGCCAGAAATTCCGGATTGGAGAGAACGTCGAAATGGACGCCGTTTTTGCCGCTGTGCAGGATGCGTTCCATCGCGGCGGCGGTGCGGACGGGCAGGGTGCTCTTTTCAACTACGATCTTGTCGGACGTCGAAAGTTCCAGAATCTGGCGCGCGCACTTTTCCCAGTACTGGAGGTCGGCGGCGCAGCCCGCGCCGTGGCCGAACATCTTGGTCGGCGTGTTGACGCTCACGAAAATAATATCGGCTTCTTTGATGCCTTTGACCACGTTCGTGGAAAAGAAAAGGTTTTTGCCGCGGCACGCCTTGACCACTTCGTCCAGCCCCGGCTCGTAGATCGGCAGAGTGTCGGAATTCCAGGCATCAATGCGCTTCTGGTTGATGTCCACCACGGTGACTTTCACCTTCGGGTTCTTCCGGGCAATCATCGCCATTGTCGGCCCGCCGACATAACCTGCACCGATGCAAAGAATTTTGACCATAATCAACTCCTGTAATCTTTTCGAATCTGGAGGGCGCGGTTCCACCCGCGCCGCATCCGGTTCAGGTCGGCGTGGAAGCCGCCCCTCCAAAAATATTCTGCCGGACACTCATTCCGAAACTGGCCGGATTTATAACCGTTTCCCGCACCGCCCGCCAGCCCTTGCTATTGGAAAGTTCTATGTCTTGGGACTGCACGAGATATGGCAACGTTGTGCCGGCTTTATTTTTTTTCGTCGGCGTTGAAGTTGAACCCAATTCTCCTTGGTTTTTCCTGTTGCTTCTTCATTGCCACGAGAAGAACGCTTAATTGAGAGTAATGTTGAATTAATTGTACTTTTTCGCCATTCGAGTTAAGTCCATTAAAACTTATGATGTCCGGCCCATGATAGCCGATATTTGCAATGTGAAATGTAATCTCCTGTCCGAATGATACCAATCTAGCGCCAATTTCATGTTCGTCATCTAGATCTGCTTCAAATGATTGAATGTACATACCCAAGCGTTCATATGTCCATTCTGCTGGGTTGAGAGCATGTTTGTTGAGTGTAGAAATAGCCGGCACTCTTGCCGCATTGTTCAGAATATCTGCGAGCTCTTTTCCCATTATTCCGTCCTTTCTGTGCACATAACTAATATACGACAGGTATTTTTTTGCAGTCACCCACGGTAACGGTTGGTGATGGGCATGCGGCGGTCGCGGCCGAAGGCTTTCGGGGTGATTTTGATACCGGGCGGACCCTGTCTGCGTTTGTATTCGCTGAGATCAACCAGCCGGACGGCTTTGCGGACGGCGGCTTCGTCGAATCCGGCGGCGAGCATTTCGGCGACGCCCATATCTTTTTCAACGTAGGCTTCAAGAATCGGGTCGAGCACGTCGTACGGCGGGAGCGAGTCGCTGTCTTTCTGGTCAGGCCGCAGTTCGGCGGTCGGCGGGCGCTCAATGGTGGACGGCGGAATGACGACGCCCTGGGTGTTGCGCCAGCGGCAGAGGTCGAACACCAGCGTTTTCGGAACGTCTTTGATGACGGCGAAACCGCCGGCCATATCGCCGTAGAGCGTGCAGTAGCCGGTGGCAAACTCGCTCTTGTTGCCGGTGGTGAGCACCAGCCAGCCGAACTTGTTCGAGAGCGCCATAATCAGCGTGCCGCGGATTCGCGCCTGAAGATTTTCTTCGGTGAGGTCCGGCTTCGTGTTATGCCAGACTTCGGAAAGCGCACCGGTGAATTTTTCGTAGATCGGGAAAATCGGAATCGTATGGAACTCCACACCGAGATTCGCGGCAATCAGTCCGGCGTCGGAAAGGGTTTCGTTGGACGAATACTGCGACGGCATGGTGACGGCGGCGACGCGCTCTTTGCCGAGCGCATCGACGGCCAGCGTCAGCACCAGTGCGGAATCAATACCGCCGCTGACGGCGACGACTGTTTTCTTGAAACCGTTTTTGTTTACATAATCGCGCAGACCGGTCTTGAGCGCTTCATAAACCTCTTTGATTGGATCGATATTTTTTGGAGGGACGCCGGCCTCGGCGTCCGCAGGCATCGAGGCCGATGCCCCTCCAATCAGCAGAGTATGTTCGACAAACAACGGCGCGCGGGCGGTGACGTTGCCGGCGGCATCGAACATCATGCTTCCGCCGTCAAAAACCAGTTCATCCTGGCCGCCGGTCTGGTTACAGAAGAGCAGAGGCGCTTTCATTTTTTTTGCGGCGGCGGCAAAAACCTCTTCGCGCTCCAGCCGCTTGCCGCGGTGATAGGGCGAAGCGGAAAGATTCACGACCAGTTCCGGTTTCTTCGCCGCCAGCGCATTGCAGGCATCGCCTTCCGTTACCCACGAATCTTCGCAGATGTGGACGCCGACTTTGGTTCCGAAGGCGTCGAAGGTAAATGCTTCGCGGCCTGCGTCGAATAAGCGCTTTTCGTCAAAGACACCGTAGTTAGGCAGAAGCATCTTGCGGTAAATGCCGGTGATTTTGCCCTGATGAAAAACAAACGCCGCATTATACCGGCCGGTACCGTCAGCGACCGGCGCGCCGACAACACTAAAAACCTGTTTCGGCAGTTTATCGGCCAGCCGCTTGAGCTGCTTATCGCAGTCTTGAATGAACTGCGGACGCAGAACCAGATCCTCCGGCGGATAGCCGCACAGCGCCAGTTCCGGAAAAACGATCAGCTGTGCGCCGGTTTTCGCCGCGCCTTCCGCGCCGGCGATGATGCGCGAGGCGTTCTCTTCCAGCGCCCCGACGGCGGGATTCATCTGGATCAGAGCTGTTTTCAGATTCTTCATATTACTTCGCCAGCAGAGCCGCCGCTTCAACGACCTTCGGGTCGGCTCCGGTGCTTGCGACCACTTTGCTGCCGGCTTTGACTCCGGCGGCGGCCACATCACCGGCAACGCCGATGGAAGTGGTTGCCGTTTTCCCGGCGACTTTAATCGGGGTTGTAATCATTTCTGCGCAGCCGGATATCAGGAGTACAGAACCCAGCATGACGCAGAATGTTTTCATTACCGCCGGTAGTTCGGGGCTTCCTTGGTGATCTTGATGTCGTGCGCGTGGGCTTCCATCGCTCCGGCATGTGAAACGCGGACGAATTGTCCGTTTTCCTGCAGTTCCGGGACGGTACGGCATCCGCAGTAGCCGAGGCTGGCCTGAAGTCCGCCGCTGTATTGTCTGAGCACTTTGCTGACGCTTCCGGCGTACGGAACAACACCTTCAATGCCTTGCGGAACGAGTTCGTCGTCGCCGGCATCTTTCTGTCCATAGCGCTGACGGGAACCTTCGCGCGATTTCATCGCGTCGAGGCTGCCCATGCCGCGGTAAACGACGAACTGGCGGCCTTCATAAAGAATCTTTTCGCCCGGACCTTCGTCGGTTCCGGCGAGAACGGAGCCCATCATGACGCTGGAAGCGCCGGCGACGAGCGCCTTGGCGATGTCGCCGGAATGACGGACGCCGCCGTCGGCAACGACCGGAATAGAGCCTTCGAGCGCTTTGGCGCAGTTGTAAATGGCGCTGATCTGCGGAATGCCGACGCCCGCGACGACGCGGGTGGTGCAGATGGAGCCGGGGCCGATACCGACTTTAACGGCGTCTGCGCCTGCTTTGCGCAGGGCCAGAGCCGCTTCGCCGGTGGCGACATTGCCCGCGATGACGTCGATGCCCGGCAGGTTTTTCTTCACCCACGCGGTCATTTCAATGACGCCTTTGCTGTGGCCGTGGGCGGTGTCGACAACGAGTACGTCCACTTCAGCGCCGGCGAGCGCTTCGGCGCGGACGTAGTCGCCGGGGCCGATGCCGGCGGCGGCGCGCAGACGGTACTGTTCGTCACGGTTATAGAGCGGGCGGGTGTTTTCGATGAGGTCGGCGACGTCGGTGTAGCTGTAGAGACCGATCAGCTTGCCGTCTTTGACGAGCGGCAGTTTGCCGATTTTGTTTTTCCGCATGATTTCGTAGGCCTGCCGCAGATCGGTGTCGCCATCGGCCGTGAGAACTTCTTTCGTCATGATGTCGCCGGCACGCACATTGTTGCTGGCGGCGTATTTCATGTCTTTAGTGGTCAGAATGCCGGCGAGGTTCCCGTTATCGTCCATGATCGGGAATCCGCTGAAGCTGTAGCCTTTTTCCAGGCGGCGCTGCTGGATTTCGGCCAGCGTCTGGTTGATGTTGAATGTGACCGGTTTGCCGATCAGGCCGTTGAGGTAATGCTTAACCCGTGCGACGTCGCCGGCCTGCCGCTCGGGATCGAGATTTTTATGAATCACGCCGATGCCGCCGTGCAGAGCCATGGCAATCGCCATATCGGCTTCGGTGACGGTATCCATCGCCGCGCTGAGGAACGGAATGTTGAGTTTGATATTGGTGGTCAGGCGGCTGGTGATGTCCGCTTCGCCGGGCAGAAAGTCGGCGTACTGGGTGATCAGCGAGACGTCGTCAAACGTGAGCCCTTCAAAAGGAAAGGTGCTCATAAATTTATCGAGATACTTGTTGTGGCTCATGGAATGTGTCCTTTTGCCGCAACAGCTTGGCGACCGAGAGCGGTGTAGTCAATAATGTTTTATGATTCGCAACACCGGCGCGGCTCCGGTAGGCTTCTGCACATCTAATCGGAGGAGTTTTATGCTGGCCTTACATGTGAATATCCAGGTTAAACCGGAATGCATCGAACGGTTTATCGAAGCGACCAGAGCTAACGCTGAAAACAGCCTCAAAGAATCTGGAATTGCGCGGTTCGATCTGGTTCAGCAGCAGGACGACCCGACCCGTTTTATGCTGGTGGAGGTCTACCGCGACGCCGAAGCGCCGCTCCGCCACAAGGAAACTGCGCATTACGCCTGCTGGTGCAAGACGGTCGAATCCATGATGGCCGCGCCGCGCAGCCGCGTGCTTTACACAACTGTTCTGCCGGAAAAAGAATCCGGCTGGAGAAGTGCATGACCTTTGAATTTGCGACCGCCGGACGGATCGTTTTCGGCACCGGAACGCTGGCGCAGGCCGCTCCGGCCGCCGCCGGGTTCGGCCGGTGCGCGCTGGTCGTTACCGGACGGAATACGGAACGTGCCCGCCCGCTGCTCGCCGCGCTGAAAAAAGAAAACGTCGGCGCGGAACTTTTTCCGGTCAGCGGCGAACCGACGGTTGCAGACGTAATCAAAGCCGTTGAACGTGCCCGCGCCGCGCAGTGCGATCTGGTGATCGGCTTCGGCGGCGGCAGCGTCATCGACCTGGCTAAAGCGGCCGCCGCGCTGCTGACGAATCCCGGCGATCCGTTTGATTATCTGGAAGTGATCGGCAAAGGGCAGTCGCTGACCGTACGGCCCGCGCCGTGCATCGCGATTCCGACCACCGCTGGAACCGGTTCCGAAGTGACAAAAAACTCTGTACTCTCTTCGCCGGAGCATCGCGTTAAAGTCAGCATTCGCCATCCGCTGATGATTCCCGATCTGGCGATCGTCGATCCGGAATGTACGCTTTCCGCGCCGCCCGCCGTAACCGCCGCGACCGGACTTGATGCGCTGACTCAACTGCTGGAAGCGTTTATTTCGCGCAAGGCCAGCCCGATGACCGACGGTTTCTGCCGCGAGGGCCTGCTGCGCGCTGTTCGCTCGCTGCGTCGCGTCTTTGAAAACGGATCGGATTTAAAAGCGCGCGAAGAAATGGCGCTGGCCAGCCTGTTCGGCGGACTGGCGCTGGCCAACGCCGGGCTCGGTGCGGTACACGGATTTTCCGGGCCGGTCGGCGGAATGTTCGGCGCGCCGCACGGCATGGTCTGCGCCGCGCTGCTTCCGTATACGATGAAAGCTAACCTGACGGCCTTGCGAGTCCGCGATCCGGAATCGCCCGCGCTGGCGCGGCTGACAGAGTTTGCGCGGATAACCGGCGGTTCGACTGCCGAAGACGGAATTCAATGGATTGCCGGACTGTGCCGCGATTTACAGGTTCCGCCGCTTTCCGCGCTCGGCGTGACGGAGAAAGATTTTCCTGCGCTGGTTGAAAACTCGCAACGCGCCAGCAGTATGAAAACCAATCCGGTTGAACTGACGGCCGGCGAGCTGGAAGAGATTCTGCATGCCGCCATGTGATGGTACAGTCCGCACTTTATGAATTCATACAGCAAATCCATCAATCCATCTTATGTGTCTCTTTCCGGAGGCGGTGGCTTTGCGACCATTTATGAGTTTATGGTGTCGCGCTTCCCCCGCATTCCGGAATCCGTTTGGCGTGAACGGATCGAACTCAGCAAGGTGCACTTCGATGACGGCGAGCCGATCCGTCTGGCCACCCCTTATCCGGACCGCCGCCGCATCTGCTATTACCGGGAGGTCATCGACGAAATTAAAATCCCCTTCGAGGAGAAGGTGATTTTTGAGAATGATGATTTTCTGGTGGCCGATAAGCCTCATTTTCTGCCGGTTCATCCTGCCGGGGAATATGTAAACGAGACGCTGGTCACGCGGTTGCGCGCCAAGTATGGATATGAAGAGCTTGGCAGCGCTCACCGGATCGACCGGTCAACCGCCGGCCTGGTGCTCTGTGTAAAAAACCGGGCGAAGCGCAGTTTGTACCATCAGATGTTTAAAGACGGCGCGGTCAAAAAGATTTACCTTGCGGCGGGAAAGCTTCCGGCGGAGACCGGCCAAACACACTGGCATATTAAGACGTGCATGGAACCCCGCGATCATTTTCATATGCAGATTATTCCGGGCGGGCCGGTCAATTCGGAGAGCATCATTGACCTTATCGGGCGCCGTGACGGGATCGGACTGTTCCGCCTGCAGCCGGTAACGGGCAAAAAACATCAACTGCGCGTACACCTGTGTGAGATCGGGGCGGCCATCATCGACGACCCGTTGTATTCGGATTATTCAGAGGCAGAGTCTGATAATTATCAGCGGCCGATGCAGCTGCTCGCGCACCGCCTTGAATTCACGGACCCGGTTACGGGTAAGCAAATGGAGTTCGAGAGCAGCCGGTCGCTTCAGAGTTTTGTCGCCGCCGGGCCGGTGAGCTGATAGGTTTTTCCGCATGTTAATTGTTCAGTCCAAAAGCACGGACGTGTACCGCAATCTGGCGGTGGAAGAATGGCTGCTCGGCCACGCTGAAAACTGCGGGCCGATTCTGTTTCTGTGTCTCAATTCGCCGTGCGTTGTCATCGGTAAAAACCAGAATCCGTGGCGCGAATGCAGTCTTTCGCTGATGGAAAAAGAAGACGTGCCGCTGGCGCGGCGGATTTCCGGCGGCGGCGCGGTCTATCACGACGAAGGCAACCTGAACGTCGGCGTCATTGTGCCGCGCACGGAATACCGCGAAGAAAAGCAGTACGAGCTGATTTTAAAAACCCTGGAACAGTTCGGCATCAAGGCCGCTAAGCTTCGGAAAAACTCGCTGGCGGTGGACGGAAAGAAATTTTCCGGACAGGCTTTCTGCTTTCGCGGACAGTACGTTTTGCATCACGGCACACTGCTGGTGAATAGTGATCTCGACCGGCTGGGCCGCTACCTCGGCTCCGAGCTCGAAGGCATCGAAACCAAAGCCGTCGCTTCGATTCCGGCGGAAGTCGTCAATCTTTCGTCGTTCGCACCGGAGATATCGGTCGAAACGCTTTCCGCTGCGTTGATTAAAGAATTTGAAACGATGTATGCGCCCGCTGAGGGCAGCGGGCCTACAGCCATTCATTGCTCAACTGTAGGCCGGGTGTCCCCACCCGGCGTAATGCAATGGAATGGTTCAGAAATCTCCGAGGAAGAACTTCTCCCAATGATTGAAAAACTTTCTTCCAACGATTGGAAGCTCAACCACACCCCGCGCTTTCAGGTGAATCTCAACGGCCAGACATTCGAAGTCGAAAAAGGGCGCATCACCAATCTCGATGGCAATCCGCTGTTTGCGAATGGCTGAAAGTACGCTGCGTCAATATCTGCCCCCGCGGTTAGAGTAAAGCCGGATCCACGCCGTAACCGGCTGATTTCCGGCAGTACTTTTGCGCCGATTCGCGGTTAAAAAATCTCTGTTCGCTTGCGGAAGGCGGGCGGAATGTTTAACACTCTCCGGTCTCTTAACTGGAAGGGCGCCAATGCATGCGATTGAGAAGCTGATTTCTGTTCTGTCGGGCTGGGTATGGGGTCCGCCGATGCTGATTCTGCTGGTCGGAACCGGCCTTTACCTGACGATCCGGCTGAAGGGGCTGCAATTCCGCGCGCTGCCGCTGGCGTTCCGGATGATCTGGGAGAAAGACCATGGCCATGCAGGTGACATCAGTCACTTCCAGGCGCTGATGACGGCTCTGGCGGCAACAGTCGGTATCGGCAATATTGTCGGCGTGGCGACGGCGATTACGCTGGGCGGCCCCGGCGCGGTGTTCTGGATGTGGATGACGGGGCTGGTCGGGATGGTGACGAAGTATTCCGAGGCGGTGCTGGCGGTGAAGTACCGCGAACACGGACCGCACGGAATGCGCGGCGGCCCGATGTATTATCTTTCCAAAGGTGTCGGCCTTCCGTGGCTCGGCACGCTGTTTGCAATCTTCACCGCGCTGGCGACGTTCGGGATTGGCAATATGGCCCAGGCGAATGCCACCGCCGGAATTTTTCAGACGGTCTTTCATGTTGATCCATGGGTTACCGGACTGGTGCTGATGGTTCTGACAGCGCTGGTGATTATCGGCGGTATCCGTTCCATCGGTAAATTCACCTCATTTCTTGTTCCGATTATGATCCTTGGCTATGTTGCCGCCGCCTTGACAGTACTGGCGCTGAATATCACCGAAATTCCGACTGCCTTTGTGCTGATCTTCCGTCATGCCTTTTCCCCGGCGGCGGCCACCGGCGGTTTTGCCGGGGCTACAATTGCCGCCGCGATGCGTTTCGGAATTGCGCGCGGTGTGTTTTCCAACGAATCCGGACTGGGTTCTGCGCCGATTGCCGCCGCTGCGGCGCGTACGCATGATCCGGTGAAACAGGCGCTGGTGAGCATGACGCAGACATTTATTGATACGCTGGTGGTCTGCACGATGACGGCGCTGGTGATTCTGACGGCGACTTCCTGGACGCAGGGTGTCGGCCCCGGCGAATTGACCAGCGCGAGTTTTGCTGAAACGCTGGGCGTTCCCGGCCGGATACTTGTGGCGATTGCCACCGCGCTCTTTGCTTATTCGACGCTGATCGGCTGGAATTATTACGGCGAGAAGGCGATTGAATATCTGCTGGGGCCGCGCTCGATTAAGATTTACCGCATTATTTTTATCGCGGTGGTGATGGTTGGTTCGATGACCAAGCTGGAACTGGCCTGGAATTTTTCCGACCTGATGAACGGCATGATGGCGATTCCGAATCTGATCGGATTGCTGGCTCTTTCGAAGGTGATCAAGGACGAAACAGATCGTTATTTTGAATCCGGTCAAAAGGGGAAATAATCATGCCTCTGCTGTTTGATATGCCGTTTGAGAAGCTGAAAGAATACACAGGCGTTAATCCCAGGCCTGCAAATTTCGACGCTTACT
The DNA here is from genome assembly GCA_044224855.1 of Pontiellaceae bacterium. Lineage (GTDB taxonomy): Bacteria > Verrucomicrobiota > Kiritimatiellia > Kiritimatiellales > Tichowtungiaceae > Tichowtungia. Next base: position 132,448 of record JBGAJP010000001.1, on the reverse strand, counting down.
GGGAAAAAGCGCTGACCGAAATGCGCGCCGTAGATTCGCAGATTGAGATTATTCCTGATACGGAATTTCAGGTTCCGTTCGCGACTTGCTCGCATCTCTGGTTTACCGGCACCGGCGGAGCGGCGGATTCACGCCAAGCTGGTTCAGCCGAAAAACGCCGGTAAAAAGCATCCGGCGATTTTACAGTTTCATGGCTATTCCGCAAACTGCGGCGACTGGGGCGACAAACTCGGTTTTGCCGCCGCAGGGTTTACCGTTGCGGCGCTCGACTGCCGCGGGCAGGGCGGACTTTCGGAAGATGCCGGCGGGGTTAAAGGAACGACGCTCAAAGGGCAGATTGTCCGCGGTCTCGACGACGCGCCCGAAAAACTGCTTTTCCGGCAGATCTATCTCGATACCGCACAGCTGGCAAAGACCGTGATGGAAATGCCGGACGTGGACGAAAAGCGGGTCGGCGCCATGGGCGGAAGTCAGGGCGGCGGACTCACGCTGGCCTGCGCCGCGCTCGAACCGCGCATCAAGCGGATTGCGCCGATGTATCCGTTTCTTTCTGACTACCGCCGGGTCTGGGATATGGATCAGGCGAAAGATGCGTATGCGGAACTGAAGGATTTTTTCCGCCGCCACGATCCGCAGCATAAACGCGAAGAAGAGATTTTCACCAGACTCGGCTACATCGACGTCCAGCACCTTGCACCGCGCATTAAGGCGCAGGTGCTGATGGGTGTCGGGTTTGCGGATACCATCTGCCCGCCGTCCACGCAGTTTGCGGCCTATAACAAAATCAAATCGAAGAAGTCACTGGAGATTTATCCCGATTTCGCCCACGAACACCTGCCGGAGTTCTGGGATAAAGCGTTCCAGTTTATGCTGAGCCTGTAAAGGAGCGGCATTGGCCGCTCCGCTCGCGGCGGTTGGGACGTTATTTTTGCGGCTCGTACAATTTGATCAATACGTAATCAACTTTGTTTGTGCGTCCGAGTGCTGCAAAATGCCATTCATCACCGCTCACCGGGATATCATTAAGTTTGATCGGGCGGCCTTCGTATTTGAGTTCAAAGGATGCGGCGGCGCTTTGACCGGGGGATGAAGTTGTATGATCAGATTCCTGCCGAACTATGCCCCTGAGTGATCCGTCCGGCAAAGAGAACTCTCTGCCGATATCAATCGGTACTGATGCAAGTTCTATGTACGTTGCGTTCGCTTGATCCATCACCGCCGCGATGCCGTTTTTGTCTGGTTGCGGGAATGGTAATCCTCGGTGGGCAACCCAGTCTTTTGAACCTTTCATTTCCGACCTGAATTCAGACAGGCCTTCTATCGATTCAAATACCTTTCCCTCGCCAGTCGCCAGAACGAATCGAAGTGTATATTTTTCAGAATTTAAGCTCGTTGATTCTGGAATTGGTTGCGCAATGCATCCCGCAGAAATGAAGCTGATTGCTAATATCACTTTCAGGTGTTTCATTCTTTTTCCCTCCACAGCGGTTTTTTTCGGAAGCTTCCAGCACAGGGAAATGTAGTGTGGCTGTCCAAACGCAGCAACCTTGATTTTTGTGAACACTCCGGCAGTAAAATAAAAGTCGCGATTATAGAGGCTTCCCGGCCTCATTCATATTGTCGCCGATATCCTCGGTCAATATGCCGCGGACATCGCCCGGATCGTTGAACTGCCACACCTTCACGGATGCAATCGAAATGCTTGATTCGCCCCACGGCGCGGCACCGGCCCAGAACGGGAACCATACGCCCAGGTTGAGCTGAGCCGCCATAGACGGGACAAAGGTTTCATTTACGCCGACGAACTGTCCGTCGATGAAATGCCGCACTTCTTTGCCTTGATACAGGGCGTAGCGGTTTCCGCCCAAACGCTTCAGCGGCTGACCGCGATATTTTTCGTAGGGAACGGCCTTGTCCTGTATCCACCAGTAGCCGTTGTATTCGGCGACCTGGCGGTCCGATATGTCGTGGATCGGAACAAGCTCCGTCCGCCATATGGTGGTGAAGGTGTGATACTGTCCGTCAATGGCGGCTTTGGTCGAAAGCTCCTTGGAGTGATGGTTCAGGTTTAAGAAGGTGTTGTAGAGGCCTTTTTCGTGATTCTGTTGCTTGCCGAATTCTGGAAAATCGAGTTCCGACCAGTACATAATCCCGGTCTGACCTTTGATTTCGAGAAGCGGATTGTATAACGGACTGGCCGGGTTGAATGCCCCGGTTTTTCCGGCGGGCGGGGTAATCCAGCGGTAGGCATAAACCCATAGCGCCGGAAGCATGCCGACCGGATGCACCGGATCTTCGGGGCCGGCGACGGCTTTTTCCGTTCCGCCGATTTTCATGACCACTTCAAATTGACCCGAAGCAAAAAACGGTTTGGAGACAATAACGCCGCCGACTCGCGTTTTGTTTCCTTCCCAGCCGGTCACGGAGCCTTGGTAGTTATCGCCATGACCGCGGCAGATCAGGACATTTTTACGCTGCCCGTTAACCGTATCCTGCGCGATGAACACATTCTGTTTTACAACGCCGTTATTACCGTTGCCCCACATTTTCTGCAGGATATACCACTTTGCCGGATCAATTTGTCCGCTTGACCAATCTTCTTCGAAGGCCGGACAGGAAGCCGGGGCGGATAACTTGTGCGTTTCATCTCCGAATGCGGCAGAGGCCAGAATGAGCGACAGGGTAAAAAGGCAAATAAAAGATCTCATATGATATCCCTTAAATATTTGAGCCATCATAATATTTTAGTGATTTAAATCTAACTTATTTTTCAGATGAGGGGGGCTGTATTAACCCGGCTAAGGCCGTACGCCGGAAAGTTAACCTCGGGGATTTCCTTTCTATTTTGAAACTGTATATGATGAATTTTCAGGAGATATAGAATGGAAACAATCAAATCGATCATGACGCGGCGAAGCATCCGCGCATTTGAAAAAACGCCGGTGACGGAAAAGCAGATAAAAACACTGCTTGAAGCGGCGATGAATGCGCCGAGCGCGGGCGACGGACGTCCGTGGCATTTTGTCGTCACCACCGATCGCGCAAAGCTCGACGCACTGGCCGGTGCCGTAGACGAGGGCAACCCGATGTTTAAGCAGGCGCAGGCCGCCATTCTGGTCTGTCTCGACGAAACGCTTGAGAAATTCAAAGGTTTCGGGCCGCAGGACTGCTCCTGTGCCGCGCTGAATCTGCATCTGGCGGCGCATGATATGGGCCTTGGTTCCGTCTGGGTCGCCGTTATCGGCGTACCGCCGCGTGTCGCCGGCTGCCGCAAAGTACTTGGTGTTCCGGAACACATCACACCGTTTGCTATTTTCCCGATCGGCCGGCCGGCTGAAAACCTGCCTGCCGAAATTCGTTACGATCAATCCCGTATTCACACAGACCGCTGGTAAAAATTATGAGTTCACAGAAAACCTATACGATCCGTTGTCCGAAGTGCAGACATGAGCAAACCGTGGAGCTCTATGAATCCATTAACGTGGCGCAGCAGCCGGAGCTGAAAACCGCGCTGTTCGAAAACCGCCTCAACCGCGTTCAGTGTGAATCATGCGACGCTTCCTTCCGCGTCGATAAACCGGTTCTTTATCACGATGCCGACCGGAATATTCTGATTCACTGGATGCCCGATACCGCCGTTTCCCGCGAAGAGATTCTCGATGAATTCGACAAAAGCATGGAAGAGCTCCGCAAGGTGCTGCCGCCGGATATTGAGCCTCCGCGGGTACGGCTGGTTTTCACCCGCGCTGAGCTGATTGAACTGATTTTTATCATCGAAGCAGGAATGGAAGAGCGAGTGGTTGAATATATCAAGTACACCATCCATATGCAGAACATGAGTCGTGTGCCGCCCGCCACCAAGCAGTTGCTGCTCAACGTGCAGGATTCAACCGGCGACGAACTGCTTTTCGCGGTGCAGAATGCGGAGACCTCTGAGCTGGAGGATCTGCTGCGTTATCCGCGCACGGCGTATCACAGTGTTCGTGAAATGTACCGGAAGAACCCGGATGAGTTCACAGAACTTTTCCCCGGACCTTACATCAGCGCCCGCGCGGCGCTGATGGATGAAAACATCGAGAACGAAGAAGAGTAATTTATTTCTTCTGAGCCGTTTCGTTGAGCGACTTCAGCGTGCCTTCGGCTGATCCGGCCCACGGAGAACCGGCGTTTTGCGCCAGGAAATCTTCGAGCACGATGCGGGCTTCATCAAGCTGTCCGGCCTGTTCCTTGCAGCGCGCAATGCTTAAGACGGCCAGCGGCTGAAGATAGTTCTTACTGTGCTTTTCGGCGAATGCTGCAAACTGCGCGGCGGCACCGGCGAAGTCGCCGTCGGCCTCGGTGCAGTAGGCCAGGCCCAGTTCGGCGGCGGAGCTCATCTCGTGCTTTTTATATTTTTTCAGGAAGCGGTCGTATTGTGCGCGGGCCCGAACGGTTTCGCCGTTATTGAAATAGGTTTTGGCCAGATTGAGCAGAGCGACCGGAGCCGTCGGCGTCGAGCTGTATTTATTTACGATTTCTTCCAGCTGCTGCGGAGCCTTGGCGTCTATCAGCAACTGCTCTGCTTCGGCGATCCGGGAGGCTTTGTGATGAGCGCACCCTCTGGAGGCGATTACGGTTACGGCGGCCGCAAGAACGCCCGCGCCGATCAGTTTGCCGTAGCGTTTGAGAAACCCGAGGACTTCCTGTACCTCATGGGTTTCGAGCTCATGCTTTTTCTGTAAATCGTCATTCTGCGTATCCATCATAACCAAACTCCTGTTTTGAAGGCGGGTACTCTTATCTTTTCAGTCTCAGGATTCAAGCGCGTACAGCTCCAGAATCCGGTCGGCCGTCTGTTCGTCGGTCAAGCCGTCGGTGTTAATGCCGTGTGCGATGGCGGCATAAAGCGGTTGGCGTTTCGCCAGCAGCGTGGAAATCTGTGCTTTCTTGTCGCCGGAAAGAAGGGGCCGGCTGGTATCTTTTTCCACTCTTTTGAAAATGGTGTCCGGTGAAGCGGTCAGACAGACGACCAGCCCGTTCTTTTCAAAATCAGTGATATTGTCTGGGTTCAGTACAATTCCGCCACCGGTAGAAATAATAAGCCCGCTTCGTTTTGAAAGTGTTTTGACCAGTTCGCGTTCCATGACCCGGAAGGCAGGTTCTCCATCGGTCGCGAAAATCTCCGGGATGGTTTTCCCTTGCCGCTCTTCGATCAGCGAGTCCATATCCACCAGTTCCATGCCGGTACGTTCTGCCAGCACGCGGCCCGTTACGGTTTTGCCGGTTCCCATGAACCCGACCAGAATGATGTTTCTTTTTTTCATATCCGGAAAAATAAACGCCCCGAAATTTCGGGGCGTTATACAGAAACAAAACTGTAAAATACAGCTTCAGGCATTATTTTTCATCAGCGCTTCGCGGATGTCTTTGTTGGTCATCCGGCGGATGATCGCTTCCGGGATGCCGGCTGCGGTCAGACGCTTTTTCTGCTGGGCCACACGGTAGCGCTTAGGTCCGGCTTTTTTTGTCGGACGGCGAAGCGGTTTCTTACGCATTGAACGGCGAATTCTCATTTTTCTTCTCCAAAGGCTTATCGTTTTAAAACGAGCGGTGTAAGCTACACAGGCCGGTTGAGTGAATCAACCTAAAAAAGGAGGTTTTCCGTGGGCCGTGTAAAACTCGATATGCCGTCTGTCTATCCCTTTAAAACCGAACTGACTGTCCGGATCACGGATATCAACTATGGCGGGCACCTTGGAAACGCCGACGTTCTGGCTTTAATGCATGAAGCGCGGGTTCGCTTTCTCAGGTCTTTTGGTTATAGCGAGGTCGATGTTGAAGGCTATGGAACCATTATGCTGGATTCGGTTGTTATCTATAAATCGCAGGCTTTTGCCGGAGATATTCTGCAGATTGAAATAGCGGCCGGCGACTTCAGCCGTATCGGTTGCGACATTTTTTACCGTATTTCTAATCGAGAAACCGGTGTAGAGGTTGCACTAGCCAAGACCGGTATCGCTGTTTTCGATTATACCGGCCAGAAGCGCGTTTCGCCGCCCGAAGCCTTTGTCAAAAAACTCGGCGGCTGATTTTTGTCTGCTCGTTCTTAACGCAAGCCTGCCTGTCCTGCCGTTCCTGCTGGTGCAGCAGGGTATTGTCATTTCTTCTGGTGATCCGGCCTGTCGTTTTGCCGTTTTCTCGTACAGTGAAACTTTCTAAGGCAGCGTTCGATTCGTTATCCGCTGATCTATGGTACAAAAAAGTCTCCCCAGATTAAAAAGATACAAAAAAGTTATTCTAAATTTATACAATCCAACATTGTCCTTTGTGCTTAAATTTGTAAAACACTAACAAATAACATATTACAAATATAAATAATTTTAGGCATATGTTTTGCTAAATACTCGCATGTTCGCAACCTGCACCGGAAAGTTGCGAAGGAATGAGTCTCGTTCAGGACGGTGATGGATTGTTCGAAGTCTGGGCGGGGAAGAGGAGAGAGAGCAGTCGGTTTAGTGTGAATTAAGAGAATGCGTCCGGGTGCGGTTCGCACGGGGAAAGGGATCGCCGGGCGCATTCGGAATCAAAACAGGAAAAAAGGGAGAAACAGGAGCAATGAAAAAAAGAATAATAATGATAATGGTCGCGGCGCTGGCCGCAGGAGTCGCCCATGCGGCGGATGTGAGCGCTTCGGCGGACTTCGCCAGCGCCTATATCTTCCGTGGTGTTACGCTGAACGACGGACTGGTCTTTCAGCCTGGTGCTAAAATTTCCGGATTTCCGATTCCGGAAGAATACGGATCCGTAGCGGTCGGTACCTGGGCGAATTATGACATCAGTGATTTCGGCGGACGGCTGAACAAGAATGAGTTTTCTGAAATCGACTACTATCTGTCCTACACGTTGCCGGTGAAGATTGTAGACATCAGCGCCACCTATACGGAGTACACCTACCCCAACGGCGGCGGAACCGAGGCTGATAAAGAAGTTGCGCTGAGTGTCGGCAAAGCGATCGGTGAAACCGGTCTTTATCCTTCCATCACGGCCAACTACGGTCTGGGCGGTGCGGTGGAAGACAACTGGTACATTCAGGGCGGACTTGATTACACCAAGGCTCTGACCGATGCGCTGACGCTCTCTTCCGGAGTAAAGGTCGGCTATTTGATCAGCGAAGCCGGTGAAGACGGATTCAACGACGCAACGGCGAAGCTTGGACTGAGCTATGCGCTGACAGAAAACTGGGCGATCAACGGTTCTCTGAACTATGTTGCCCAGCTGGATGATGATGTGCTGGTCGATGCGGATTATTCCGCGGACACTCTTGGTTATGACAAGGACTTCTTTGCCACCATCGGTCTGTCCTGTAACTTCTAAATATATAACAGGATAAGAGACAAGAAAGAGGTGCGCCGTAAATCCGGCGCACCTCTTTTTGTGTTCACATGGATTCAATCCAAAAAGGATTTGCAACGAAAATGGGCAAGTGATAGAGCCTGTCGCAGCACAAGGCGGTTCTGCGCGCAGGTGCTGCAGCGCAGGTGGACATGAACACAAAACAGGAGGAGTCATCCAGTATGAAGAAATTTCTATTCATGGCTATGGTTGCGGTATCTGCCGGTATGGTAATGGCTCAGGAGTCGGCGCTGACTCAGGAACAGCCTTCGGACGTTTCGCTGGCCGCGGATGTCGGTCTTTATTCCGCCTATGTATGGCGCGGACAGATTATTAATGACAACCTGGTTGCACAGCCGTCGGTAACAGCTGCCAAAGGTCCGTTCAGCCTGAACGTCTGGGGTAACTGGAATGGTGTAACCCGTTCTGACGGCAACGACGATACGGAGGTCGATTATACTGCTGCGTACACGCTTCCGCTACCGACAAACCATGTTTCCGTAGACGTTGGCGTCATTGCTTACACTTTTCCCGGCAGCGGCAACGAAGTTAAGCCGACCGAAGAAGTTTTTCTTAAGTCGACCTTCAATAGCATCATCCTGACTCCGGTCGCCAGCGCTTATTACGATGTCGATCAGGGCAACGGCTGGTACGGCAATCTGGCTGTTTCGCAGGGCGTGGAAATCAGCGATGCAATGAGCGCCGAAGTCGGCGGATCGATCGGCTACGGCTCAAGAACCTACAATAAAGTTTGGGGTGAAGCCAACGGCAGCGGCGCGGTCAACGACTATAACGTGTATGTTTCCACGGACTATGCCCTGACTGAGGATCTCAGCCTTGGCGCTTTATTGCAGTACACGCGGCTGGATGGCGGAGTTGGCAATGATCTGGACGGGGCCCAAAACAATGACATCCTCTGGGGCGGTATCACTCTTTCGTACAAATTCCTCTAATCGGAGTGCGCGAAGACCCCTGAAAGCGCCCCGGATATCCGGGGCGCTTTTTATTTGTTTCCAATCAGGTGGCCCAATGGGTATGAAACCGTTTATAAAGCAGGCTTTCCAACGGGAGAAGAAAATGGACGAACTGCTCAAACAGCTGAAAAACAATGCCAAGGAAAGCCCCGAGAATCTGGCCAGACTTCTGGGCTCCACGGTGTCCGAAGTTAAAGCGAAGATCGAAGCCTATGAAAAAGCAGGCATCATTCAGGGCTACCAGGCCGTTATCAATGAAGACAAACTCAACGATGCGCCCGTAACGGCCGTTATCGAAGTCCGTCTGACCGCCGAACGCGAAGGCGGCTTCAACCGGATTGCCGAACGCATCAGCCGCTTCCCCGAAGTCCGTTCTGCCTTCCTCATGTCCGGCGGCTACGACCTGCTCCTGTTCGTCAGCGGGAGAACCCTGAACGAAGTCGCCAGCTTCGTCAGCGAAAAACTTTCTCCGCTCGGCGGCGTGGTCGGTACGGCCACACACTTTATGCTCAAAGCCTACAAGAAAAACGATGTCCTCATGCGTGGTTCCGATGAAAACGAACGCCCCCAAATCTCTCCGTAACCGGATCGCCGGCCACGTGCGCGACATCCCGCGCTCCGGAATCCGCGATTTCTTCGATATCGTCAGCACCCGCTCCGATGTCATCAGCCTCGGCGTCGGCGAGCCGGATTTTGTCACTCCCTGGCATATCCGCGAAGCGGCTATCACGGCGCTGGAGCAGGGTGTTACCAGCTATACGGCCAATCTCGGCCTGCTTTCTCTGCGTAAAGAAATTTCCGGCTATGTGCAGAAAATCACCGGCATCGGATACAATCCCGAGAATGAAATTCTGATCACCGTCGGCGTCAGCGAAGCGATGGATCTGGCGGTCCGTGCGCTGATTGAGCCCGGCGACGAAGTGCTTTACCATGAGCCGTGTTACGTTTCCTACAGCCCGGTGGTGATTTTTGCTCACGGCGTGCCGGTCAAAGTGGAAACCTCAGCCGAAAACGGGTTCAAACTCACCCGCGCCCAGCTCGAAGCCAAAGTCACCAAAAAGACCAAACTGCTCATGCTCAATTTCCCGACCAATCCGACCGGGGCTGTTCTGTCGCGGGAAGAAGTTGAAGAAATTGCCGCTTTCGCGATTGAGCACGACCTGATTGTTCTCACCGACGAAATCTACGGCGAACTCACCTACGATCAGCAGCACATCAGCATGCTTTCCGTCCCCGGCATGAAGGAGCGGACGGTTTACCTGCACGGCTTTTCCAAAGCCTGGGCCATGACCGGCTTCCGCATGGGCTTTTCCTGCGCGCCGCCGGAGCTCACCGAAGCCATGATGAAAATCCACCAGTACACTATGCTTTGCGCGCCCGTCCTCAGTCAGAAAGCCGCCATCGAAGCGCTCCGCGACCCGAAGCGCGACATTGATGAAATGCGCGATTCTTACTGCGTACGCCGCAACTACATGTATGCCGCTTTTCAGGAAATGGGTGTCGACTGTCATCTGCCCGGCGGAGCCTTCTACATGTTTCCGAACATTAAAAAATTCGGGCTTTCTTCCTACGACTTCGCCATGAAACTGCTCGAAGAAGAGAATGTGGCTGTCGTTCCCGGAACCGCCTTCGGTGCCTGCGGGCAGGGCAGCGTCCGCTGCTGCTATGCCACCGCCCTCGACGACATAAAAGAAGCCATGACCCGCATCGCCCGCTTTGTCAAAAAGCTTGGCTGATCCGCCAGGTTTCGATGTGTCAAAGAAAAGTTTCCAAACCGCTGAAAATTGGTTTGCCGGTCTGCCGGTTCATGCTTAAATCCGGCTCTCACTTTTCAACCGAAGGGATGTTTCATGACAAAAATTACACGGGCGCTGTTGAGCGTCTCAGACAAGACCGGAATCGTTGAATTTGCCAAAGCGCTGGCCGCGCGCGGCGTCGAACTGCTTTCAACCGGCGGAACTGCCAAAGCGCTGCGCGACGCAGGCATTACCGTCAAAGATGTTGCCGAATTTACCGGCTTCCCAGAAATGCTCGACGGGCGCGTCAAAACGCTGACGCCGCAGGTTCACGCCGGACTGCTTCACCTGCGCGACAGCGAAGAGCACATGAGCACGATGAAAAAACACGGTCTCCAGCCGATCGACCTGGTCTGCGTCAATCTCTATCCTTTCGAAGCGACCATCGCCAAAGCCGGTGTGCCGCTGCATGAAGCCATCGAACAGATCGATATCGGCGGCCCGACCATGATTCGCTCCGCCGCTAAAAATATGAAGTTCGTTACCGTTATCACCGATCCCGCCGACTATTCCCGTGTGCTTGAATCGATGGACGCCAACGGCGGCGGCACGACGGAAGAACTTCGCTTTGAACTCGGACAGAAAGTATTTGCCCGCACGGCGTCCTATGACGCCACGATTGCCGGCTACCTCGCCGGGCAGATGAAAACCGCCGCCCCGCGTCCGTTCGTCAAAACCGCCGCCAACGGCGTCGAGCTGCGCTACGGCGAAAACTCACACCAGAAGGCGTGGCTCTACACGGACGCGACCGCCGCCGAAGCCTGCATCGCCCACACCGATGTCCTGCACGGCAAAGAGATGAGCTATAACAATTATGTGGACGGCGAAGGCGCGCTCGAAGCCGTCAAAGAACTTTCCGGAAAACCCGGCGTAGCGGTCATCAAGCATACCAATCCGTGCGGCTACGCCACCGGCGAAACGCTGGCTGAAGCCTTTGAAGCCGCCTGGAATGGCGACCCCGTCTCCGCCTTCGGTTCGGTGATTGCCGTGACGCAGAAAGTGGATATGGCCACTGCTGAACTGCTGAAAGGCCGCTTTATCGAAGCGCTGATTGCGCCGGACTTCGAACCCGCCGCGCTTGAACTGCTCAAGGCCAAGAGCAAAAATATCCGCCTTTTGAAGCTGCGCAAGCCGATGTCCAAAGCCGCGCCGCGTAAAATGATCAAAGATATCAACGGCGGTATTCTCGTTCAGGATGTGGATACCGACTCGATTGCCGAGTGGAAAAACGTCACAAAGACCGCGTTTGACCAGTCCAGGCGGGCGCTGGCCGAATTTGGTATCGCCGCCGCGAAGCATACCAAGTCCAACGCCATTATGGTGGTGCAGGAATACAAGCCGGGACAGTTCCGCGTACTCGGCATGGGTGCCGGACAGCCCAACCGCGTGGATTCCCTACGCAAGCTGGCTGTGCCGAAGGCGATTGAAAACCTGAAACTGCAGAATCCGAATATCACCGAACAGGAAATTGCCAAGACCATCGGCGACTGCGTATTTGTTTCCGAGGCGTTCTTCCCGTTTGCCGACAGCATCGACGAAGCCCACGCCGTCGGCGCGCGCTTTATCGTCCAGCCCGGCGGATCGATCCGCGACGACGAAGTCATCGCCGCCTGCGATAAATACGGCATCGCGATGGCGTTCACCGGCATGCGCCACTTTAAACACTAAACGAGGATTCAGATCATGGGTCAGACCTGGTTTAAACTTCAGAACGGCAGTGATGTACGCGGTGTTGCGCTCGAAGGTGTTCCCGGCGAGCCGGTCACCCTGACGCCCGAAATTGTCCGCCCGATCGGCTACGCATTCGCGCAGTGGCTGGCGGAAAAGAAGGGCGTTCCGGCCAGCCAGCTGAAAGTCGCAGTCGGCCACGATTCGCGCCTTTCCGCTGAGAAGATCAAAACGGCGGTTTTTCAGGGGTTGAGGAAAGCGGAGTGTACGGTGGCCGACAGCGGGCTTTCTTCGACGCCGGCGATGTTTATGGCGACGGTTTTTGAAAACCATGCCTACGACGGTTCGATCATGCTGACGGCCAGCCATCTGCCGTTCAACCGGAACGGGTTGAAGTTTTTCACCCGCGACGGCGGGCTCGAAAAAGCAGACATCAAAAAAATTCTGACCATCGCGACAGAAACCGGCCTGTTCGATTCCAAGTGCTGGAAAAAGGTTTCCAAAATCAACCTGATGGATGACTACGCCGCGTCGCTGGTGGCGACGATCCGCAACGGCGCGGGGCTGGGCGATAAGCCGCTGGCCGGACTGAAGATTGTTGTCGATGCCGGTAACGGCGCGGGCGGGTTCTTTGTTGACCAAGTATTGAAGCCTCTGGGCGCGAATACCAAAGGCAGCCAGTTCCTTGATCCGGACGGTCGTTTTCCGAACCACGTTCCGAATCCGGAAGAGAAAGCGGCGATGGATGCCATTATCTCTGCCGTAGAAAAAAACGGCGCGGATCTCGGCATTATTTTCGATACGGATGTGGACCGCGCTGGCGCGGTGGATAAGAACGGTAAACCGATCAACCGCAACCGCTTCATCGCGCTTATGGCTTCTATCGTTCTCGAAGAGCATCCCGGCACCGTGATTGTGACCGACTCGGTGACTTCGACCGGCTTGAAATACTGGATCGAAGAGAAGCTCGGCGGCGTTCACCTCCGCTTCAAACGCGGCTATAAAAACGTCATTAACGAATCAATCCGTCTGAATAAAGAAGGCAAAGAATCCTGGCTGGCGATGGAAACCTCCGGCCACGGCGCACTGAAAGAAAACTACTTCCTTGATGACGGTGCTTATCAGATCGCTAAAGTGCTGATCAAAGTTGCTCAGCTGCATGCCGCTGGAAAAGGTTCCGTTGACGAAATGCTGGCCGGACTGCCCGAGCCCGCCGAAGCCCGGGAATTCCGCGCGAAAATTAAGGCGGAAGATTTCGGTGCATATGGCGGCGAAGTGCTCAAAAAGTTCGAGCAGTTTGTGACGGACGAGCCGGGTTGGTCGATTACGCCGAACAGCTTTGAGGGCGTTCACGTTACGGTAGATGCTGCGCACGGCAACGGCTGGGCGCTGCTGCGGAAATCGCTGCACGATCCGGTTCTGCCGCTGAATATCGAAAGCGAAGAAGATGGCGGCGTTGCAAAAATCGCGGCGCGCATGAAAACCTTCCTGTCGCAGTTCGATCAGCTTTTTATGAACCGGACGGTTTTGGTGACAGGTGCGACGCGCGGTATCGGACGCGAAGCCGTTAAGCAGCTTTGCTCGCAGGGCTTCACGGTTTTCGCCACCGGGCGCGATCAGCAGTTGCTGAACGGTCTGAAAAAAGAAACCGGCTGCCGCGGCGAAGTTTGTGATTTGTCGGATTCCGCCGCCGTTGTGGCGCTTTATAAGCAGGCGCAGAAAGCGCTGGGCCGGATTGACGTACTGATCAATAATGCCGGTTTTAATCCGGGAAAAAATCCGGTGGTTGAAGTCAGCACCGAACAGATGGATGCATCCTACGCGGTCAACTTCAGGGCATCCTTTCTTCTTTGCCGCGAAGCGCTCCGGGAAATGGGCCCGCGCAAGAGCGGACATATTCTGAATGTGGTCAGCACGATTGCCCGTACCAGCGCGCCGAACTATTCCGCCTACTGCTCGCTCAAATACGCTTTGCACGGTTTCACGCAGTGTCTCATCAAAGAAGCCCGGCAGGTGAACGTCAAAATCACCGGCGTTTATCCCGGCGGCACCGATACCGATTTCCGAACGGAAGATCGCCCGGACTATATGAAAGCAGATTCCGCTGCGCAGATGATCGTTCAGTGCATCAACTCGCCGGATGACGTGACCGTGCATGAACTGGTTTACCGTCCAATGGTCGAATCCAACTTCTAAGATTTCATGAAAACACGAATTCTCTTCAGTCTAGTCTGTGCGCTTCTGCTGGCGGGTTGCAATACAATGGATGCGGTAACCGGCCAGCAGACAACAAACTTCTATTCCGTGCAGAAGGATGTGGAGATCGGGTCACAGGTTTATGACGAAACCATCAAGGAAATGCGTGCCCGCGGTGTTCCGATTAATGCAGATGCCGCCCGCGTTGCTCAGCTTAAGGAGATGGTGCGTCGCATCAGCGCGGTTTCCAACCTGCCGGATCTGCCGTATGAAGTGACGCTGATCCAAACGAATGTAGTTAATGCGATGGCCGCGCCCGGCGGGAAAATCATGGTCTACGAAGGACTCTGGGACCCGCAAAAAGGGCTCGCCCGCGACGAAGACGAAATCGCCGCCGTCATCGCGCATGAAATCGCCCACGTTAACTGCCGTCACTCCACCGAAGCGATGACCCGGGTCATGCCGGTAAACGCCGCGGCAGTAATCGGTGTGATTGCTGCCAAGGACACGAAGTATGAACAGTTCGCGCAAATCGCCGCTGCCGGAGGATTGTTTGTTTATAACGGCATGTGGATGACGCGTTATTCCCGGATGGACGAAACCGAAGCGGATACCGTCGGCCTGATGTATATGGCGAAAGCCGGTTACGATCCGCGCGCGGCCTTGCGCATCTGGGAGCGCTCAGCCCAGCACCGTACCGGCTCGGATCCCGCCGACAGTATTTTTTCAACTCACCCGGCAGACAGCACGCGGCTTCAGAATCTGCAGGTACAGCTGCCGTCCGCGATCACGGCCTATGAGGCCAGCCCGTACCGCAAAAAAGCCTGACGAATAAAACAGGGCGCAGAGAAGACAGCAATGAATCGATATGACAATCAGGCGAAACGTATTCGCAAAGAGGTTTTGTTTCGTGTGGCGAAGGCGTTTATGAGCGGTCATCCGCAGGATGAGATCGGCCGTATTCCTGCCGAAATGCGCCCGAAGGACAGCGACTCATCGCGCTGCTGTATCTACAAGGATCGCGAAGTGCTCAAATACCGCGTCATGGCCGCACTCGGATTCGGCGTTGAGGATGAAAAAGATGAGCTGACTCCGCTCCGGGATTATTTTGACCGGGCGTTACGCCGTGAAGCCGTGGAGAACACCGGGTTGACGGTGATCGATATTGCCTGCAGTTCCTGTCTGTCGAGCCGGTATCTGGTTACCAACGCCTGCCGCGGATGTCTGGGCCGGCCCTGTCAGACCAATTGCCCGAAAAACGCCATTGATGTGATCGGCGGCCGCGCTGTGATTCATCCCGACTCGTGTGTAAACTGCGGACTTTGCCTGAAGGCCTGCCCGTATAATGCCATTGTGCGTACGCCGGTTCCTTGCGAAGAAACCTGTCCGGTGAACGCCGTTTCGAAAAACGCCGCCGGGCGCGAAGTGATTGATTACGGAAAATGTATCGAATGCGGGCAATGCACCCGGACCTGTCCGTTTGCTGCAATTGAAGGACGCTCGCAGATTATTGATGTTCTCAAAACACTCAAAAGCGGCCGGAAAACAATTGCTCTGCTTGCTCCGGCAGTCATTGGACAGTTTCCCGGAGATCTTTATCAGCTCACCGCCGCGCTCAGGCCGGCCGGCTTTACGCAGGTCGAAGAAGTCGCTGTCGGCGCAGACGAAACCGTCCGGCGCGAAGCGGCCGAATGGAAAGAACGGATCAAAGAAGGTGCGCCGTTCATGACAACTTCCTGCTGTCCGGCGTATGTTGATGCAGTGAACAAACATCTGCCGGAGCTGAAACCGTTTGTTTCGCACACACCGTCACCGATGGCCATCAGCGCCCGTGCGGCGAGAGCAGATTCTGCGGACGCGGTTACAGTTTTTATCGGTCCGTGCATCGCCAAACGGGCCGAGGCTCTGAGTAATCCGGATGTCGACTATGTGCTGACGTTTGAAGAGCTGGGGGCCATTCTGGAAGCCTCCGGAGTCAATGTGCGGAAGTGTGAACCGGAGAAAGCCGGGCGGCAGGCGCAGTCAGGCGGGCGTGGATTTCCTGTCAGCGGCGGCGTAACCGGCGCTATTCGTGCTCACCTGGGAGCGGATGCGGCGGAGCTCAAGCCTGTTTGTTTTAACGGGCTGGATAGCAAAGCGCTGGCCCGGCTCCAACTGGCCTCGACTCGCGGATGCGACGGAAACTTTGTCGAAGTGATGTGCTGCGAAGGCGGCTGCATGAACGGCCCGGGAGTTCTGAGCAATCCGATCGTAGCCGGTCGCAAACTGGCCGCCTTGCTGACGACCAGCGAGAGCAGTTCGTAACGGAGAAAATCATGACACAGAAATTCCGCTGGGGAGTTATCGGCTGCGGGCTGATTGCCCCGAAGTTTTTTCATGCGATGGAAAATACCGGCGAAGGGCAGGTCGTTGCGGCGGCCTCCAAGTCGATGCGCCGCGCCCGGCGGCTTCAGAAAAAGCTGGGCATTCCGCAGGTGTACGGCAGCTACGACGAAATGCTCCGTTGCGAACAGCTCGACGCGGTGTACATCGCGAACACGCATGCCGAACATGCGGCGGCGGCAAAACTTTGTCTGAATCACGGACTGCCGGTGCTGATCGAAAAAGCCTTCACCCGTAATGTTAAGGAAGCCGAAGAAGTGATTACGCTGGCACGTGCTGAAAATCTGTTCTGCATGGAAGCCATGTGGACGCGCTTTAATCCTTCATCGGCCAAAGCCCGCGAACTGCTGGCTTCCGGCGCGATCGGTGAAGTCGAACATTTCCACGCTGACTTTTGTGTCCGGATGCCGCTTTGTTCTTTAAAAACGATGCCGTGGAACCGCATGTATAATCCGTATCTGGCGGGCGGCGCGCTGCTGGATATCGGTGTTTATCCGATCGCTTACGCCCGTATGATCTTCGGACGGTCTCCTGAAAAAATCAGCAGCTCGGCAAAGCTGGCCTGGACCGGTGTGGATACAACCGAAGATTTTACATTCGAGTATCCGGACGGCAAACGGGCGGAAATGTCTGCCTCGTTCCGAAAAGCAGGATCGCGCGATGCCGTGATCACCGGAACGCAGGGCGTAATCCGCGTTCCGCATTTCTCTCATACCGATCAGGTCATTCTGATTCGAGCAGGGAAAGAAGAACTGTTCGAATGCGCGGCAAACGGCTTCGAGCACGAAATCCGCGAAGCTCATCGCTGTCTGCGCGAAGGCCTGACGGAAAGTCCGTTGATGCCGCTCAGCGAAACGCTGGAAACCATGCGCACCATGGACGCTCTGCGCGCCCAGTGGGGTATGAAATATCCGGGGGAATAGCAGGAAACGATCAATACGCAATATCCAATGTTCAATTCTCAGTGAACATTGGTTGTTGAATATTGAAAATTGTTAGAGTCCGGCAAACGGATTGTTGCTGAAACCTCGCGGCGGTTGACGCTGGTTCCGGTTCTGCGGTTGCGGCGGACGCGAACCGTTGCCTTGCGGACGGCTGTCGCGTTGCGGCGCGGCACCTTTTGCCGGAGCCGCTTTGCCGCCGTCTTTACGGGCCGTCAGCGAAATCCGTTTGCGTTCCAGATCAACTTCCAGCACCTTCACGGTAATGCGGTCGCCCGCCTGAACCACTTCTGCCGGATCACTGATGAACCGGTCGCAGAGCTGTGAGATGTGAACCAGTCCGTCCTGATGCACGCCGATATCGACGAACGCGCCGAAGGCCGTCACGTTGGTGACGATGCCTTTGAGTTCCATCCCTTCCTTCAGGTCGTTCATCGTCATCACGTCGTCGCGGAAGCCGACGGCTTCAAACTGCTCGCGCGGATCGCGGCCCGGCTTTTTCAGTTCGTCGATAATGTCTTTCAGCGTCAGTTCGCCGACATCGCCGCCGGTGTACTTTTCAATTTTAATTTTGCTGACGATCTCCACATTGCCGACCAGTTTCTGTAGCGGCTCGCCGAGATCGGCGGCAATCTGTTCGACCAGCTTGTAGCGTTCCGGGTGAACCGCCGAAGCGTCGAGCGGATTTTCACTGCCGTGAATCCGCAGGAAGCCCGCGGACTGTTCAAAGGCGCGCGGCCCGAGGCCCGCCACTTTCATTAGCTCCTGGCGGCTCTTGAAAGCGCCGTGCTCATTGCGGTGGGCGACAATCTTCTTGGCAAGGCTTTCACCGATACCGGCGACGCGCGAGAGCAGGGGGGCGCTGGCGGTGTTGAGTTCGACGCCGACGCGGTTTACGCAGCTGACGACCACTTCATCGAGTTTTTCCTTTAGCAGTTCCTGATAAACATCGTGCTGATACTGGCCGACGCCGATCGACTTCGGATCGGTCTTCACCAGCTCGGCCAGCGGATCCTGCAACCGGCGGGCAATCGAGATCGCTCCGCGGATGGTCAGGTCGAGGTCGGGAAATTCTTCGCGGGCGATTTCAGACGCGCTGTAAACCGATGCTCCGGCTTCGCTGACGGAAACCACGCTGATGCCGGTTTTCTTCATCAGGCTGAGCAGTTTTTTGACGAACGCTTCGGTTTCGCGGCCGGCGGTTCCGTTGCCGATGGCAATCGCCTGCGGCTGATGTTTTTCGATGAACTTCGCCAGCGTGATTTGCGCCTGCTGGGTTTTCTCCGCGCCCTGCTCGGGATAGATGGTGACCGTATCGAGATATTTTCCGGTGGCGTCGATGGCAACGCACTTGCAGCCGGTGCGCAGTCCAGGGTCGATGCCGATGACCGGCTTTTCGCCGTACGGCGCGGCCAGCAAAAGGCTCCGCAGATTTTTGGCAAAAATTTCGACGGCGGCGCGGTCGGCCTTCATTTTCATTTCGACCGATACGTCGATTTCGACGCTGAGCGTCAGCATGCGCTTGTAGGCGTCCTGAATCGTTTTTTCGAGTTCGCCGGCGAACGGCGAGGCAGGATTCAGGTTGCAGAGTTCTTTCATTCGGTTAATCTGTTTGTCGGCGTCGATTACCAGTTTGCGGCGCAGCTCGCCTTCGGTCTCGCCGCGGCGGATCGCGAGGTAGCGGTGCGACGGAATGTCGGCAATCGGCTGGCTGAAATCAAAATAGTCTTTGTACTTCGACGTTTCCGGTTTGGCGTCGGCCTTGACCGGCTCGGAGGCGATCACGCCGGTTTTAAAATAGGCTTCGCGGATCAGCGCGCGGACGTCGGCTTTTTCGGCAACCTGCTCGGCGACAATGTCGCGTGCGCCGGCCAGCGCGTCGGCAGCTGAAGCGACCTCTTTTTCGGCGTTGATGTATTTTTCCGCCTCGGTCGCCGGATGGTGGTCGAGTGACTGCTCGCGGATCAGATCGGCCAGCGGTTCGAGCCCTTTTTCCTTGGCAATGGTGGCGCGGGTACGGCGCTTCGGCTTGTAGGGCAGGTACAGGTCTTCGAGCTCGGTCTTGGAAACCGTCCGCTCGATCTGCTCGCGCAGCTCGTCGGTCAGCTTGCCCTGTTCATTAATTGAGCTGAGAATCGTCACGCGGCGGGCTTCCAGCGTGTTGTAGTAGGTCAGCTTTTCCTGAATGTTCAGAATCTGGACTTCATCGAGGTTGCCGTGCGCTTCCTTGCGGTAGCGGGCAATGAACGGGACGGTCGCCCCTTCGGCGAAAAGTTTGGCGACGGCGGCCACCTGACGCGGGCCGATACTGAGGTCTTTGGATACAAACGGGACGGCATCAAACAGGTTTTGCTCGGACATAGGCTGAATCAATTCCTCGGTTAGCGGTTACAAAATCAGCCGCCCATGCTCTTCAAAACCGCCTCGCCCGTCAAGCCGTTCCAATGACTGGAAAGATGAAACTGCGAAGGAACGCAGAGAACGCAATGAAATGTGATCAGTGAGCGGTTGAGAGGAAACTGAACCGCCGGAGTCGGTGATAGCCTCTAACTACGGGTTCGCAATTTTATTATTAAGCCTGTTAACCACATTAAAACTCCAACAACACCAATTCCAATCGACAGGTATAACGGAAAAAGAAAACCAAAATCATGAGGTGCTCTTGCAGGTGCAGCTACCGTTCCATGAGTGGCAGTTTGAACCATCATCTCATCGGTACCAAAGTGATATGAATATAATGAAAACCCTACAGCAATGAGACTAGTGACGACGAGCCAAGTTCCGCCAGTCACATATTGTCTCGCCTCAGATGTCGCCTTCATTTTTTTCATTTTGCGATGCGAACGTTGCCTGGGTGTCATGACGCATTTTTCTGAAAACTGCGGCGAGCATAGAGGTGTTTGGCAGTGGTTGGCAATGTCTTGTCTCTGGATGTTTTGTATTTTCCAAAAGTTCGGAAAGAAACTTGGCGGCTCTGCGCCTCTGCGCGAAAAAAATTAAAATATCAGGAAACGCGACGAGGTTTTGTTTACGATGGTCTTCAAGGCCGCCAGGATGGCGGCGATACGTACCGCAGGCATCCTGCCTGCCTTGTTCAGCGGCAGGATGCCGCTTCCACATAAAACGCGCCCGACCCTTCGATAAACTCAGGGCAGGCGGTCGCGTTCCACCCGCCGTTCTGGTGTGTTTTCGTGTTTTTCGTGGCCAATCCCAGTTTGAGTCTGTTTCATTTTTCCAAGGGTTGGAAAAATCGGGTTTGGCATCCCTCTTCATTCGTGTACATTCGCGTTCATTCGCGGTAAAAAAGAGGTTTTTCTAATGATTTACAGAATTGAGATCGGACTGAAACAGGGTGTGCCGGATGCGCGCGGACGCGGCGTGATCAGCAAGGCAAAGAGCGCGCTGGGCATGAAGATCAAGGCGTGCCAGACGCGCGATGTCTATAAGGTGGACGCCAACATCAAGCGTTCCGAGGCCAAAGCGATCCAGACCGGCTTTGCCGACGCGGTGGTCGCCCGTTCCGCTCTCGGCCGTCTGAAAGCGCCGTCCAGCTTCGACTGGATGCTCGAAATCGGCTTTAAACCGGGCGTGACCGACAACGTCGGGCGCACCGCCCGCGGCGCGATGGCCGACATTCTCGGCCGCGAACTGGCCTGGGAAGAGCAGGTGTACACCTCGATCCAGTATTTCCTGAAAGGCGACCTGTCCCGCGAAGATGTCGAACGGCTTGGCAAGGACCTGCTGGCCAACACGTTGATTCAGACGATCGAAGTGTTTTCCAAAGAAGAGTGGCTGGCGTCCGGGCCGGAGCTGACCGCGCCGATTTTCGATGAGCATCCGGAGATCAAGGTCAACGTGATCGAACTGCCGGACGACGACGCGGCGCTGATGAAGATTTCCAGCGACGGCATTCTGTCGATGTCGCTCGATGAAATGCGCGCGATCCGCAACCACTATCTGCGCGACGACGTGAAAGCGCACCGCAAGGAACTCGGAATGCCGGAATGGCCGACCGATGTCGAGCTGGAGTGTATTGCCCAGACCTGGTCGGAGCACTGCTCGCACAAGATTTTCGCCGGAACGGTCGAATACAAAGACGAAGAGACCGGCAAGGAAGAGGTGATCAACTCCCTCTACAAAACCTATGTCAAAGCCTCCACCAAGAAGGTGCAGGAAAAAATCGACTGGCTGGTTTCGGTGTTCACCGATAACGCGGGCGTGATCAAATTTAACGATGATCTGCATCTCGTTTACAAAGTCGAAACCCATAACTCGCCGTCGGCGCTCGATCCGTTCGGCGGCTCGATGACCGGTATTGTCGGCGTGAACCGCGACCCGATGGGAACCGGCATGGGCGCGCAGCTGGTTTCCAACGTCTGGGGCTACTGCCTCGGCTCGCCGTTCTACGACAAGGAAATCCCGGCCGGGCTGATGCATCCACGCCGTATCCGCGACGGCGTGCACGCCGGCGTGATCGCGGGCGGCAACGAGTCGGGCGTTCCGTACAGCCGCGGCTTTGAATGTTTCGACGAGCGCTACCTCGGCAAGCCGCTGGTCTATTGCGGCACGATGGGCACGCTGCCGGTAAACGTCACCGGACGCCCGTCGGAGCGCAAAGAAGTGCAGGTCGGCGACTGGACGGTTATGTGCGGCGGTCGTATCGGTAAAGACGGCATTCACGGCGCAACCTTTTCATCCGAAGAACTGCGCACCGAATCGCCCGCGCAGGCGGTGCAGATCGGCGACCCGCTGACTCAGCGCAAGCTCTACGAATTTCTGATGGAGGCGCGCGACCTCGGCCTATTCCGCTGTATCACCGACAACGGTGCGGGCGGCATCTCCTGCTCGTTCGGCGAAATGGGCAAATATTCCGGCGGCTGCGAATGCGAACTCAAAGACGCGCCGTTGAAATATGAAGGACTTCAGCCGTGGGAAATTCTCGTTTCCGAAGCGCAGGAGCGTATGACGCTGGCCGTTCAGCCCGAATGCCGCAGCGCTTTTGAAGCGTTAGCGAAAAAGCGCGATGTAGAGGTATCCTTTATGGGTACCTTTAATGACAGTGGATATTTTACGGTGAAGTATGACGGCAAGGTCGTTGCCAGCCTCGATATGGATTTCCTCTACGAAACCGGCTGCCCGAAACTGCACATGAAAGGCGTCTGGAAGAAACCGGAAATCCCGGCTCCGGAAAAAGCCAAAGGCGGAAACCGCACCAAACAGCTCCGGCAGATGATGGGCCGTCTGAATATCTGCTCGCGCGAATTCAAGAGCCGCATCTACGACAGCGAAGTGAAGGGGCTTTCGGTTGTGAAGCCGTTCGTCGGCGTTAACGCCGATGTTCCGTCCGATGCGACGGTTATGCGCATCGAGTACAACAAAGACCGCGGCGCGATTCTGGCCGAAGGCATCAACCCGTGGTTTTCCGATATCGACACTTATCACATGACCGCGTCAGTCATCGACGAATCCATCCGCCGCGTTATCAGCGTCGGCGGACGCCTCGACCGCATCGCGATTCTCGATAACTTCTGCTGGCCCGATCCGGTACAGTCGCCCAAGACGCCGGACGGCGAATACAAGATGGCGCAGCTGGTGCGATCGAACAAAGCGCTCTACGACTACACCATTGCGTTCGGCACGCCGGCGGTTTCTGGCAAGGATTCCTGCAAGAACGATTCGACGCGCGGCGGTAAGAAAATTTCCATTCCGCCGACGCTGCTCATTTCGTCGATCGGTCAGATCGACGATGTGAAGAAGGCCGTCACCATGCCGCTGAAAGAAGCGGGCAGCAAGATCTACATGGTCGGCGTGACGAAAAACGAGCTGGGCGCTTCTGAATGGAACCGTATGCTGGCGGAAGAGCAGGGCAATCCGTGGAATTACGGCGGCGACGTGCCGACCGTTGATGCTCCGGCTGCGCTGGCGATTTACCGCGCAATGAACAAGGCGCAGGATGAAGGAATCCTTCTTTCTTCACATACGCCGTCGAAAGGCGGACTGGCCGTCGGCTTGGCGCTGATCACCATCGGCGGACAGCTCGGCGCGGAAATTGATCTCGCCAAGGTGCCGATGCTTGGCAAACGGAAGCTCAAAGACGACCAGATTTTATTCTCCGAATCGAACAGCCGTTTCATCGTATCGGTGAAACCCGAAAACGCGGCGCGCTTCGAAGCGCTCTTTGCCGGACTGCCGGTCGCTCAGATCGGAACCGTCACGGCAGATAAGAAACTGGTCGTCAAAAGTGTCAAAGGTGCGACGCGCATCGATACCGATCTCGCCAGCCTGGTGAAGCCGTTCAAGAAAACGCTCTACGGCATTTAATGAACGTTTGGCTCCAGCACGGAAACGGCTGGCTTCGGTTCGAGAAGCCGGTCGAAGTGCTGACGGCGCGCACACCGGATGAAGTTATCCGGTGCCTGGATCGAATTGAAACCAGCGGACTGTGGGCCGCCGGTTTTATTTCCTACGAAGCGGCCGGTGCGTTTGACAGTGCTCTGAAAACGCATCCGGCGGGTCGTGTTCCGCTGCTGCAGTTCGGTCTTTTTCAAGGTTTTGAAAAAGCAGAACTCAAGCCCTCCGGTTCGTATCAGCTCGGCGAGTGGGTGCCGTCGGTCGGTCGCGCGGAATATGCGGCGGCGATTGCGGCGATCAAAGAGCGTATCGCGGCGGGCGATACCTATCAGGTGAATTACACCTTCCGGCTGGATGCGGACTTCTCCGGTTCGCCGTTCAGTTTTTTCTGTGACCTGACCGAAGCGCAGCAGGGGCGTTATGCCGCGTTTATTGAAACAGATGAACTGGCGATCTGCTCGGCATCGCCGGAACTCTTCTTTGAGCTGAAGGACGGCGTAATCACCTCGCGCCCGATGAAAGGCACCAGACCGCGGGCGCTGACGGCGGAAGCGGATCGCGCCGCTGCCGAAGCATTGAAAAATTCGGCGAAGGACTGCGCCGAAAACATCATGATCGTCGATATGATCCGCAACGATATCGGGCGGGTTGCTAAAGCCGGTTCGGTTGAAACCGTCAGTCGGTTCGAAGTCGAAAAATATCCGACGATCTGGCAGATGACTTCGACGGTGAAAGGAAATCTGGCACAGAGGCACAGAGGCGCAGAAATCGCGGATGTGATGCGGGCGCTGTTTCCGTGCGCGTCGATTACCGGCGCGCCGAAGGCGAAGACGATGGAGATTATCCGGGGGCTGGAGAAAACGCCGCGGGGCATCTACACCGGAGCAATCGGCTTCATCGCGCCGGATGGCGCGGCGCAGTTTAACGTGGCGATCCGTACGGCGGTGGTGGATCGGAAGAGTGGAAGAGTGGAATACGGGATTGGCGGCGGGATCGTTTGGGATTCCGATGCGGATGCTGAATATGACGAGGCGCTTTCCAAGGCGCGGATTCTCACGTGCCGGTTTCCGGAATTCCAACTGCTGGAAACGATGCTCTGGGAGGATGGCGAAATCTTTTTGCTGGAGCGGCATTTAAAGCGGCTGGCGTCGGCGGCGGAGTATTTTGAATTTAAGATCAATCTCTCAGAAATTCAGGAAGCATTGAATGAATGCTGTAGGCCCGGTGACCCCACCGGGCGGACGCCGTGTGAGGTCACACGGCCTACAAAGATTCGGCTGTTATTAAATCGGAACGGCGTATTCGAAGTTCAGACATCTGAAATAAAACGCGGTGAGGACACCGCGTCTACGGTGGCGCTTGCGAAAGAGCCGGTCGATGCGGGCGACATGTTTCTTTACTACAAGACGACGAACCGGGCGGTTTATGAAAAAGCCAAGGCGGACAAGCCTGATGCCGACGACGTGTTGCTATTTAATGAACGCGGCGAAATAACTGAAAGCTGTATTGCCAACGTGGTGGTCGAGCTGGACGGGCGCAAGGTGACGCCGCCGGTTTCCTGCGGCCTGCTGGCCGGGACACTGCGCGACAGCCTGCTGGAGTTCGGTGAAATTAAAGAACAGGTTGTCACGCTTGATGATTTAAAGCGGGCTTCGGCGATTTGGCTGATAAATTCTGTTCGCAAATGGCGGAAGGCTGTTTTGAAATGATTGTTTACATAAAGTGAACAATTGTTTACCTTATGTCGTCAATGAGTGCTTTGGATGTCATTCTGGTTTCAAAGACGAGGGCCGATATTTTCCGGCTTTTGTTCGGGCTTTCATCCGAACCGCTTTATTTAAGAGAGATAGAGCGCCGTTCCGGTGTAACGGTTCGCATCCTGCAGCAGGAGCTGAAATCGCTCGCCGCCGCCGGACTGGTGCTCTGCGAAAGAGACGGCAACCGGACTTATTATGAGCCGAATAA
Organism: Pontiellaceae bacterium; assembly: GCA_044224855.1. Classification (GTDB taxonomy): domain Bacteria; phylum Verrucomicrobiota; class Kiritimatiellia; order Kiritimatiellales; family Tichowtungiaceae; genus Tichowtungia. Next base: position 106,804 of record JBGAJP010000001.1, on the reverse strand, counting down.
AAATCATCCGCTTTACAATGATCTGCGGAATATTGTGCTGAAAACCTCCGGTCTGGGCGATGTATTGCGTGAAGCCATGCAGAGCGATCAGATCCGGTGGGCTTTTATTTTCGGGTCGGTCGCGCGCGGCGAGGCGGGAGCGGGAAGCGATGTGGATTTGATGGTGATCGGGTCGCTGGGATTGCGTAAGTTGAGCGGACTTCTTGCGGGGGTCAGTGAAAAAATCGGGCGGGAAATCAATCCTCATGTGTTTTCGATGGACGAATTCCGGCAAAAAGCGCGGGAAGAGGATCATTTTGTTTCCAGCGTCCTCGATTCTCCGCTAATGTTCGTCCTCGGTGATGAGAATGAGTTTAGAGCAATGGTTCAGTAACGGCTGGCTTAAGCGGCATAAGTGCAGTTCGCATGAGATTGCGAATCTGTTTAATATTGTTGAGCGGGATTTGCAGGATGCGGAAACCGGCGAGCTGTCCGCCGACTGGAAATTCGGGATTGCCTACAATGCGGCACTGAAGCTCTGTACCATTCTGATCTCGGCGGAAGGATACCGTCCGGAGAAGACTCTTCAGCATTACCGCACGTTGCAGGCGCTGCCGATGATTCTCGGTGCGGGCCGTAAAGCGGACGCGGAGTATCTCGATACCTGCCGGGCAAAACGGAACACAGTGGAGTATGACCGGGCAGGGGCTATGTCTGATGCGGATGCCGCGGAGCTGATTGAATTTGCAAGAGAGCTTGAAAAGGATGTCCGGGAATGGTTGAAACAGAGCCATCCGGAACTGATGGGATAAAAATGAAACCAAAGATTTTGATTATTACGGGCTACGGCGTGAACTGCGAGGCGGAATCTTCGCGGGCGTGGGAGCTGGCGGGCGCGGAGCCGGTCAAAGTCCATCTGAACGACCTGCTCGATAATCCGGCGCAGATGCGCGGGTTCAAAGGGCTGATGTTTATCGGCGGCTTTTCCTACGGCGACCACATGACCAGCGGCCACGTTTTCGCACTGCGGGTGAAACACCACCTGCGCGAAGAGCTTCAGAAATTCATCGACGACGGCAAAATCATTCTCGGTGTCTGCAACGGCTTTCAGACGATGACGAAGATCGGACTGCTTCCCGGACTGAACGGCGAATACTTCGATCCGAAAGTTTCGCTGATGCAGAACGACTGCGGCACGTTTCAGAACTTCTGGGTCAACCTGGAGTTTGAAGCGAACTCGCCCTGTATTTTCACTAAAGGCATTGCCGGCATGCCGATGCCGGTCCGCCATGGCGAAGGCAAGATTTTCACGACGGACAAAACCGTCATCGAGCAGATTGAAAAACTCGGCTGCGCCGCCGCGCGCTACGCGGACGCCGACGGCAATCCGACCATGGATTTTCCGGCCAATCCGAACGGTTCGCTCAATGCGATCGCCGGACTGTGCGATCCGACCGGTCGTATCTTCGGTCTGATGCCGCATCCCGAGGCCTACCTCTTTCCTGAGAACCACCCCAACTGGGATATGCAGAAGCTGAACGGCACGCTGCCCGCGCAGGGACTGGGACTCAAACTTTTTGAAAACGGCGTGAAGTTTCTCGCCGCCGGCTAGCCGGATTACAGATTTTTCCAGCCATTGGAAAGCAACTGCGTTGCGGCATAGCGCTTCGCGGCGCAAACGCGACGCTTTTTCCAGAGGTTGGAAGATGTAGGTTCAAATCAAAAAGAGGAGAAGTGTTATGGCAGTCATCGACTTCGGCGGTACCAAAGAAACCGTCGTGACCCGTAAAGAGTTCCCGCTGGCCAAGGCCCGCAAAGTGCTGAAGAACGAAGTGATCGCCGTCATCGGTTACGGCGTACAAGGCCCGGCTCAGGCGCTGAATCTGCGCGACAACGGCTTCAATGTCATTGTCGGTCAGTCCAAGAAGTTCATGAAGGACTGGAACCGCGCCATCAAGGACGGCTTCGTCCCCGGCAAAACCCTGTTCGAAATCGAGGAAGCGGTACAAAAGGGAACCGTCATTCAGTACCTGCTCTCCGACGCGGCGCAGAAACTCTGCTGGCCGCAGATCAAGAAAAACCTGAAAGCGGGCGACGCCCTTTACTTCAGCCACGGCTTCTCGATCGTTTACAAAGATCTGACCAAAATCATTCCGCCGGCGAACGTCGACGTGATTCTGGTTGCACCGAAAGGCTCCGGCCTGAATGTCCGCCGCAACTTCCTGAGCGGCGCGGGCATCAACTCCAGCTTCGGCGTATTCCAGGATGCCACCGGCCGCGCCGAAGAACGCTGCATGGCGCTCGGTATCGGTATCGGTTCCGGCTACCTCTTCCCGACCACCTTCGAGAAGGAAGTCACTTCCGACCTCGTCGGCGAACGCGGCATCCTGATGGGCGCGCTGGCCGGTGTGATGGAAGCGCAGTACGACGTACTCCGCAAAAACGGCCACAGCCCGTCCGAAGCGTTCAACGAAACGGTTGAAGAGCTCACCCAGAGCCTGATCCGCCTCGTTGACGAAAACGGTATGGACTGGATGTTCTCGAACTGCTCGGCCACCGCCCAGCGCGGTGCGCTCGACTGGGCGCCGAAATTCAAGAAAGCTACGCTGCCGGTATTCAATGACCTCTACAAAGCGGTCAAGACGAAGTCCGAAGCCAAGCGCGTACTGAAAGTCTGCGGCGCAAAAGACTACAAAGAACGCCTCACCAAAGAGCTCAAAGCCATTCACGACTCCGAAATGTGGCAGGCCGGTGCGGCGTCGCGTTCCCTGCGTCCAAAAGGCGCAGCGAAACTGATTGCCAAGGGCACCAAGGGGGTCGGCGGCCGCGCGACGAACTAGTTCTCTGTTCCAGAGACGCGAAACGGGCTCCCGCAAAGGAGCCCGTTTTTATTTCCGAACTGCGGAAAATATGAGATAGACTTTTGATATTCTAAAGTGAATGCGAGGACGAGAGTCGCAGTGTAGAGCTTTATTCAAGCTTGAGTTCCGTTGCAATACGGTTGCATTCAATTAAGATGTCGGCTGGGGCGTTATGCGGAAGAGCGATGTATGACACATTAGCTAATGGTCTCTTAGAGTTTTTCAGCTCCTTTAATAAGGTTCTGGTTTTGTCGTAATCAATGAGAAAGGCAGATGTGAGAGCCTCGAAAAGAAGTGGCTCCGGCTCGATTATGTCTACCTCATGCAGTTGTGTGAAAATAGTAGCGGCTATTTTGAACTCGGATTGGTTTTTGGTGATGCACCCAAGATAGAAGTAGGCATACGGCCAGTTTGGTTCGGCTGACACTATGTCTTTTAGTTGTTTGGTTGCTAGCGTTGTATTGCCGTCGCGTATGGCAGCAAAAGCCACTTGTAATGCATCGGATATGGCAGATGGGTTGCATGTTACCATTACGCCAGTACGAATTACCTCTTGCCCATCAGGCTGTATATTGATGACCTTTCGTAGTTTTGGGTAACTGGCGGCAGTTTTGACTCTACCTAATTCAAGCATTGTATTTTCAAGTGATGCATCAATATTCGTAATGCGTTCTGCAAGTTTTTGAAGAACCGTGCTCTCCGAGCCCGTGAATTTTTCAAGAGCGATTGTGCGGAAAGGAGTAAGAAGGGTCTCTAATCTCTGAATCTCTGTAGCCTGACTTTGAGTTGAAGCCATGAGTTGTTTGTTGTTATGTGTCAGTTCGGAACGTTGGTGCCAAATTGTTATAACTGTTGCGACAAGAAGAGCCGTCGCCGAAATCATGGCCACTTGAACGCTGGCCTTTTGATAAAAACGTTGTGTCATAGATTTATTCTTTTAAACAGGGTTGCCGGTCGGAACAAAAACCCAACTTTCGTAACAGGTAGCTTTTAACAGGTGAAGAGGCCGGTGGCAAAGAGTTTTCCAAGCATTGGAAACGCGGTGAGGACACCGCGTCTACGCTTTCTCGGCCAGCGTCCAGAATGCGCGGACGGCGGGGCGGGCGAGGCCGCGTTTGGTGGCGCAGAGGCCGACTTCGTAGGGATCGAGAAGCGGCGCATTTTCCACTATCCGGACGTCGTCGCAGAAGGGACTTTTTTCGAGCACGAGCTGCGGGACGATGCCGATGCCGCAGCCGAGCCGCACCATGGCGATGAGCGCTTCGTTGCCGGAGACTTCCGAGGTGATATCGGGCGTGACGTTATTTTTCTTCATCCACTGGTCGAGCCGCTGACGGGAAAGTCCGCTGCGCGGAAGAACGAGCGGCGCGAGACTTAAATCCAGTTTGCCGCGCTTGAGCGGCGGCGCAGAGTTGATTCCCTGTTTCGGCGCGATGAAGACGAGCGGTATTTTTGTCAGCGGCAGAAATTCGAGCTGCGGCGCGCGGCGGTCGGGCAGAGCGGCGACGGCGAGGTCGATTTCTCCGGTGAGCACCTGTTCGACGGCCTGCTCAGCGGCGCCGGTGCGGAGTTCGAGCTGAACGTCGGGGCAGGCGGCGCGGTAGGCTTCGAGCAGTTCCGGAAGCAGGCTGTAGACGGCGGTGATGGAGGCGTAGAGCGAGAGCGGGCCGCTGACGGACGGCGAGTCGTGCAGTTCCTGCTGAAGCGTCTGCCATTCCTGCCGCGCCTGCCGGGCATAGGTCTGGAAGCGGACGCCGGCGGGCGTAAGGGTGACGGTCCGATTGTCGCGCACGAAGAGCGGGTGGCCGACTTCTTCTTCGAGCCGCTGGATGGAGCGGGTGAGCGCCGACGGGCTGAGGTTGCAGGCGCGGCTGGCTTTGCCGAAGTGAAGCGAGTCGGCGAGGGAGAGGAACATATTTAAATCACGTATGTTCATTGTATTTCAAATCCGTTCCGGGGCGGCACCGCTTTAAACCTGAAATGTGAAACCTGAAACTTGAAATCATGATCCGTCGGGATCGGCGCTTTTCAGGTTTCAAGTTTCAGCTTTTATCCTTTTGTTGCACATCGTGCAACACAGTATTCACATCAATTCAATTTACGCAACGATAAACTCCCGCTACACTGCGCGGCTTTTAAACCACCAACAGGAGATTTTTATGGGCCAGAACTATTTCAATACGCTTCCGCTCCGCCGTCAGCTGCAGGAGCTGGGAACCTGCCGCTTTATGGATGCTTCGGAATTCGCCAAGGGCTGCGAATACGCCAAGGGCAAAAAGATTGTCATCGTAGGTTGCGGCGCTCAGGGGTTGAATCAGGGTTTGAATCTGCGCGACAGCGGCCTGGATGTTGCCTACACATTGCGCGCCGCCGCGATTAAGGAAAAGCGCCAGTCGTGGAAGAACGCGACCGAGAACGGTTTTAAGGTCGGCACCTACGAAGAAATGCTGCCGACGGCTGATATCGTGATGAACCTCGCTCCAGACAAACAGCACACCGACGTTGTTAAGACGGTTGTCCCGCTGATGAAGAAGGGCGCGACCTTCTGCTATGCCCACGGTTTTAATATCGTCGAAGAAGGCACTCAGATCCGCAAAGACCTGACGGTCATTATGGTCGCTCCGAAGTCCCCCGGCTCGGAAGTCCGCGAAGAATATAAGCGCGGCTTCGGTGTTCCGACGCTGATTGCAGTTCACAGCGAAAACGATCCGAACGGCGACGGCTTGGAAATCGCCAAAGCGCTTTGCTCCGCCGAGGGCGGCGACCGCGCCGGCGTTCTGGAATCTTCGTTTGTGGCCGAAGTGAAGTCCGACCTGATGGGCGAGCAGACGATTCTCTGCGGTATGCTGCAGGCCGGTTCGATTCTCTGTTTCAACAAGATGGTTGAGCAGCGCATTGAGCCGGGTTATGCCGCCAAGCTGATTCAGTACGGTTGGGAAACGGTTACCGAAGCGCTCAAACAGGGCGGCATCACCAATATGATGGATCGCCTTTCCAATCCGGCGAAGATTCAGGCGTTCCAGTTGTCGGAAGAGCTGAAGGGAATCATGCGTCCGCTGTTCGAGAAGCACATGGACGATATTATCTCCGGCGAGTTTTCTAAGACGATGATGGAAGACTGGGCGAATGACGACGTTAAGCTACTGACCTGGCGCGAAGAAACCGGCAAGACCGCTTTCGAGCAGACTCCGGCGGCCAATGTGACGATTACCGAGCAGGAATATTTCGACAAGGGCATCCTGATGGTCGCCATGGTTAAAGCCGGCGTTGAGCTGGCGTTTGAAGCGATGGTGGAAGCGGGCATTGAGCCGGAATCAGCCTATTACGAGTCGCTGCACGAAACTCCGCTGATCGCCAACACGATCGCCCGGAAGAAGCTCTACGAAATGAACCGGATCATTTCCGACACGGCCGAATACGGCTGCTACCTCTTTGCGCACGCGGCGGTGCCGATGCTCAAGGAGTTCATGAACGGAATCGGCACCGACGTGATCGGCAAAGGTCTGGAACTGAAGAGCACCGGTGTCGATAACCGCCTGCTGGTTCAGGTTAATGCCGCCATCCGCGGCCACTTCGTCGAAGAGGTTGGCGCCGAGTTGCGCGCCGCCATGAAGGCGATGAAGTCACTGAACGGCTAAGAACGGAATTCAGACGACGCAGAAACCGCTCCGGGTTCCGGAGCGGTTTTTTATTGTCCGGACGGGCCGGCTTGCATGAACTGGCCGAGATAGAAGGACTGCTCTTCCGGAAGTTCTTTGACGGTTAGCGTCAGCGTATGCTGTCCGGGATTCTGCGGCGGAAGGAAGAAATAGCGGGCGAACTTTTTGGCTCTGTCCTCCTGTTTACGGGTGATGGTGACGGTATTGGTTCCGTCTATTACGGCTTCGAGTACAACCGGAGCTCCATAAGGAATGTCGTTGAAGCCCAGTGTGGTACCTTCCCATGAGAGGGTGACAGATTCTCCGGCGGCGCTGCATTTTATTGCGCCGCGCAACATTTGGTCGGTTCGGAACCCGTCGTCGGTGTAAACCGGGTCCTTATGAATATCCACGGTTTCCCAGCCGGCGGTTTTAGAAATCTGTCCTGCCGGAATCAGCGCGCCTTTTTCCCACGGCTGATTAAACAGCGCCGGCGGCAGTTTTTTCCGTTCGCTGTTTCCGGCTGTTTCTATCTTCTTCAGGCAGCGGGTGATGACTTCCGTGTATAAGTTGTGCCCGGCATCGGTTGGATGGACTCCGTCATTGGAGAACAGAAGCTTGCCGGGTTCGGGCTGGGCGCCTTTGAACAGCAGTTTTCCGGCTTTTTCCTGCCGGAAGACTTCGATACCGAGATCAATGGAAGGAATTCCGTAATAATCGGCCAGCTGTTCCAGCACCTGTCCGAAGGCTGTGTTCCTGCCTGCGTTGATTTCGTCCCGCATCCAGAAACCGACGGTATAAACGAAACAGATTTCGGTTTTGGGGTTCGCCGCACGGATCTGCCGGATAATTCCTTCAACGGACTGCTGCTCAACCCCTTCGCCGCCGTTGACCCGGAATTCGAAAAAGATCAGATCGGGATGAAAGGCCAGAACGTCGGTTTCCAGCCGGCAGGCGCCGAAGCCGGTGCCGGTTCCGGGGATGGCGGCGGCAATTTCTGTAAACGGGGTTTCGGGAAACTGTTTCTTGAACCAGTTCATGGTTTTAACCCGCCAGCCGCCGGCGTAAGTGATGCTCCCGCCGAAGTAGGCGACCTTAACGGGCTCGCGGGCACCGGCTTTGCGGAAAAACTCCGGCAGGCCGTCACGGATCCTGCATTCTTCCGTTGTTGTACAGTCATACCTGTGGCGGGCCGCCATTGCGGAGGCGGCAAGAGTTGATAACACGATGCAGGAGCACATGAGTTTGGCTTTTGATTTCATCAGATCCTTTTGTCCGGGGGAATATACGCCGGATCCTGCCGTGAAATACAGGAAAAGCAGGCTGTTTGTCTTTAACCGGCGGCGGCGATTTTATTGAAAAACAGGTTTACAACCTTTGGGGGCGTCTGTATATTCCGGCGCTCAACTATAGATATAGCGAAAACGAAGAGAGTTAAGAAGGAGCCTGTAAGTGGATACAGCAGTTAAAGCGGAAACCAGAAAAGAATATCAGCGCAGCGACCGGGATACCGGATCCGTTGAAGTGCAGGTTGCACTGCTGACGAAGCATGTAGAAGCACTCACCGTGCATCTCCAGAGCCACAAAAAAGACAACAGCACCCGTCGCGGTTTGATCACCATGGTGAACAAACGCAAAAAACTGCTCAGTTATCTGTCCAGAACAGATAATCCGCGCTACAAGGAGCTGATTCAGCGCCTTGGTTTGCGCCACTAAGAAGACGAGGACGGCCCCGTTTACGACGGGGCTGTTTTGTTTCAGGGGATTCCCCCGTTCCAACACAGCGCCCTTTTAAGGGCCGCCCGTTTATCCACCTCCAGAGACCACGCATCCGGTCTCGTTGGGCTCCCGGAAGTCATGGATGCAGAAGGAAAAAAGAAATGAAAAATACAGTCAAAATACAGTTCGAAGTCGGCGGCAAGCCGATGTTCTTCGAGTCCGGCCTCCTCGCACAGCAGGCAGCCGGCGCAGTGAGTTGCGGCCTGAGCGATAATATCGTCTTTTCCGCCGTTACCGCCACCAACACCCCCCGTGAAGGCGTGGATTTCTTCCCGCTTCAGGTTGAATACCGCGAAAAATTCTATGCCGCAGGCCGTTTCCCCGGCGGATTTTTCAAACGTGAAGCCCGTCCGTCCGAAAAAGAAATTCTGACCGCCCGCGTCACCGACCGCCCGCTTCGTCCGCTCTTCCCGAAAGGGTATTGCAACGACGTGCAGATCAACAACATGCTGCTCAGCTGCGACGGACAGCTCGATACAGACTTCCTCAGCGTCAACGCTTCGAGCGCCGCGCTGGTGATTTCCGAAGTTCCCTTTATGGGTCCGATTGCCGCCGTACGCATTGCCCGCGTCGACGGACGGTTCATTATCTGCCCGACTCACGAACAGCTGGCCAAGGGCGACCTTGATCTGACCTATGCCGGAACCGCCGCTTTGCCGCTCATGATTGAAGGCAGCGCCAAAGAAATCAGCGAAGCCGATTTCGTCGCCGCCATGAAGCTGGCGCACGAAGCGATTCAGCCGATTATCAAAGCCCAGCTCGAACTGCGCAAGCAGCTCGGTCTGCCGGAAAAGAAAATCGAAATCGTTCCTGCCGACGAAGCCAAGCTGATCAAAGCCCGCGAAATCGCGGGTGCTGAACTGCTCGCCGCTCTGGCGACCAGCGACAAGCTGGCCCGTCAGGACAAGATCAGTGCGATCAAGAAATCGCTCAAAGCCAGCCTGCTGGCGGTATTCCCGGAAATGGCCGACAACGAATACTTCCACCTGTTCGATGAACTCGAAATCGAAACCGTCCGTAAAAACGTGCTCGAACACAAAACGCGCGTCGGCGGACGCGGCTTCAACGAACTTCGCGAACTTAAAGCGCAGATCGGTGTATTGCCGCGCGTTCACGGTTCGGCGGTCTTCAACCGCGGCGAAACCCAGTCGCTGGCGATCGTCACCCTCGGCCCGAAAAAAGATTCTCAGTCCATCGACGCTGTAACCGGCGGGGAAACGGAAAAGAACTTCATGCTCCACTACAACTTCCCGCCTTATAGCGTCGGTGAAGTCGGACGTCTGGGCAACACCGGCCGCCGCGAAATCGGCCACGGCAATCTGGCTGAGCGCAGCCTGCGCCCGGTTCTGCCTGACAACTATCCCTACGCCGTGCGCGTCGTCTCCGAGATCATGGGCTCCAACGGCTCATCCTCCATGGCTTCCGTTTGCGTAGGCACACTGGCTCTGATGGATGCCGGCGTTCCGATCAAGAAGCCGGTCGGCGGTATCTCCGTCGGCCTCTTCACCGGCGATAACGGCAAAGCCGATCTCGTTCTCGATATTCTCGGAACCGAAGACCACTGCGGCGACATGGACTTCAAAGTCTGCGGAACCCGCGAGGGGATCACCGGCTTTCAGGTCGACCTCAAGATCGACGGCCTGCGCTGGGATCTCGTCGAAGGCGCCTTTGAAATGGCCCGCGCCGGACGCATGAAAATTCTCGATTTCATGGAAACCGTCATTGCGGCTCCGCGCGAAGAAATGTCCGAATTCGCTCCGCGTATCGTCGTTATCAAGATTGATCCGGAAAAGATCGGCGCGCTCATCGGCCCCGGCGGAAAAGTCATCCGCGGTATCACCGATACCTACGGCGTACAGATCGACATCGAAGAAGACGGTACCGTCAATGTATTCAGCAGCGATGCCAACGCCATGAAGGCGGCGGTCAAAGCGGTTAATGCTATCACGGCGGAAGCTGAAATCGGCCAGATCTACGAAGGTACGGTCAAGACGATCCGCGACTTCGGCGCTTTCGTCGAAATCATGCCCGGTAAAGATGGTCTCGTGCACATCTCCGAACTCGCTGACTTCCGCGTCGGCAAAGTCGAAGACATCTGCAAAGAAGGCGACATCATGTGGGTCAAGGTTCTCGATGTGGACCGCGACGGCAAAATCCGTCTCAGCCGCCGCGCGGCCATGGCTGAAAAAGACGCTCAGGCCTCTACCACCGACTAATCATCACGCTGGTGTTAGACGAAAAGCCCTTCCGTCCGCGGAGGGGCTTTTTTATTGCTCAGAACTCTTTGAGCAGTTCTTTCGGGTCGATGGCGGTGGTGCGGCAGATGTGGGAATAGTCGTCGTATCCGGCGATGAGCGGTTCGGTGGCGAGGTCGCCGGCGCGCAGTTTCCGGACATTTGAAAAGAGCTGTTCGAGAAACGCTTCCGTCAGCTCCGGTGACATTGAAAGCCGCCGGCAGTTGAAGTGCTTCTGCATTTTGCCAAGGTTGCGATCCTGCAGGTGATAGACAGCCAGAGTCTTTTCATCCAGTTCCGGCGTATTGTGTGCGCCGAAAAACTTCTGCTGTGCCGCGAAGGTGTAGAGCGGAATCTGACAATCGAAATTCAGGGCGATTTCTTTTTCGAGCTGACTGACCGGAACGCCGCGCGACTTGCTCTTGTAGTCCACCACCAGCAGCCGGTCGAGTTCGCCGTCTTTACTGAAGATCAGGTCGATGCGGTCGATCTTTCCTTTCAGCCGGACTTCTTCCTCGCCGCGTTTCAGCGTGACCGGAAAATCGTGTTTCGCATCAAACTTCATTTCGAACAGCGCCGGATAGCGGTTTTCGGCCTGCGCCGTTTCGATATCCATGCGGACAAAGTTTTCGATCACCTGCAGAAGCTTCCGTTTTTCGGTTTCCCAGACGGCCGGATGGCCGAGGTGACGGCTTGGCCGCCGCTCCGCTTTCTTAAATTCGTCTTCTGCGATTCCGCGAGCCAGCGCGAGCAGATCAGCGGCTTTTGCCGGATCAAAAACTGCCAGCGGAATTTCGCCGCTTTGCGCGATCTTCCAGGCTCCGGAAGAGTTGTTTGCGTAAAGCCCGCTCTGCTTGGCGATGGCGGTATAAACCTGTTCGAGGATGTCGTGAACGACCACGCCGCGATCCATCGGAGCAGTATCGTCTTCATGTGTAAGGTCGGGCCGGATGCTCAGTACCTTTTCGAGAAAATAAACGAACCGGTTGCGCGCCAGCGATTCCAGCGCCGTGGCGCTGAACTCCGGATTGTTTTCCAGCCATTTTTGAAGAGCGGGGGATGGCGTGCGGGCGTGCGGGAGTGTGGGAGATGGAAAAAGCTTCGCCCGCGTCTGCCGGACTTCATCTTCGGCGCGGCAGAGCTCCGGCGGCAGAATGGTATGGAACGATGTGCCGAGCGCCGGTTTTTCAGTTTCGGTCAGCCCGCGCATCCGTTCGAAGAATTCACCTGCCGCGCGCTCCTTGCCGTCCGCGCCGGTGCGGGTATAGGAAAGCGTCAGCCGCTCCCGCGCCGCACTCATGGCGGTGAGAAAAAGAATCTCTTCCTGAATCAGCGCGGCTCCGGTTTCAGAAAGCGCGAGCCGCGGACAGAGGATTTTTCGTTCATCCAGAAACGCCCGCAGCGCTTTGCGCTCGGTATCGTTCAGCAGAGAATCCTCCTTCGGAATCTGCGGGAAGGTGCGGTCGTCCATGCCGGCGATATAAACCGATTCGAAGCGCAGGCCCGCCGCGTCCATCGGGTTAACAATCCAGACGCCGCTTTCGGTGCCGGATTCATCTTTGAGCGTGACGTTATCCAGCAGTTCTTCAAACAGTGAAACCATCCGGTCAATTGGCAGTACCGGAAGAGCAGCCTTGCTGAGCTCGTCAATCAGATCGAGGACTTCTTCCGGCAGTTCCAGTCCGTGCTGCTGAATAACGAATTGAATCCGTTCCGGGAAAGCTAATGGCTGGAAGAACGGCGAAAGTTCTTTCGGCAGGCGGCGCAGGCGCGGCGGTTCTTTGAGGCGGATTTCCTGCACGAGCGTCTGCCGCGCCTCGGCGTCAAGGCCGGGCCACTGAATGCCGGGCATGATCAGCAGATCGCAGAGCCGGTCGCGCGAGAAAGTTTGCGGGAAGGCGAGCAGGGCGAGCAGCGCTTTGACCGGCGGATGCGCGGCGGCAGGCGTGCCGCGCCGGAAGTGGTACGGAATACCGAAGCGCTGAAAGACGTCGGGGATGATGTCGGTGTACGGGCTCAGGTCGCGCAGGACCAGCGCGATTTCATCCGGCGCGGTGCCGGTTTCAATTTCGCCGGCAATGCGCCGCGCGGAGTCTTCGATTTCACCGTACGGATGCGCGGAGACAAAAAACGAAACCCGCTCCCGCGATTCCGATTCGAGGATATTGCTGTCGTCGGCTTCGAAAGCGTCGGCGAAATCTTCCAGCCACGGCTTCCACTCTTCTTCGGCGCCGCGTATGAGTTCGCTGCGGACAACGGCGCAGAGCCGGTCTTCAGCAGCTTCGGCGTGAGCGCCCGGCAGGACGGAAATAATTTTTACCCGCTCGGGGCCGAGGCGCGTTTTAAGTGCGGCGGCGAAGCGTTCTTCGAACGGATTGAACCAGCGGACGGCACGGAAATGAATTTCTCCGTCCAGTTCGCGCGGCAGTTCGCCGGATTCAATCAGCCGGAGCAGGGCTGTGTTGACGGCGAAGCGGTCGGCGATTTCCAGTTTTGTACACAGCGCGCGCCACGCTTTAAGCAGTTGTCCAATGCCGTTCAATTTATGATCCGGTTCGTGAGCCAGCAGCCATTCGGTAATGACCGGTTCGTTTTCGGCGAAAACCGCAAAGGCTTCGATTGTCTGCCGGAGCAGCCCGGCCCGTGCGGCAGGCGAGAGTCCGGCGAGCGGCTGGCCGGGTGCAAACATAACGTTTCCGGCGGCTTCTTCGAGGAGCAGGCGGGTTTCGGTCGGACCGGCTGAGCGGCCTGTCAGAAATCCGGCGCGGCGGGCGGCCCGTTCGCACAGGACAAGCAGTTTTTTCTGGGTGAAAAGCCGGGATGTATCGAGAACGCCGGATTCACCGGCACGGCTGCGCTCGTACCGGCGTTTCGCCAGCTCGGTCGGGAAAACCGTCAATACCTCGCTGCTCATCTTCATGGTTGATGAAACTAGCAGAGAGCGGTAGGGTTTGCCACCGTTTTAGATCCGGTCAGTAAACAAGGAATATCAATGAATTTTCAGAAGCGTGCTAAAGAGATAATGGATGTTGAAATTGCGGGTATGAAGAAGGTCCGCGACAGCATCAACGGGAATTTCAGTGTCGCCATTGAGTGGATTCTCGCCACCGTAAAAAACGGCGGCAAGGTGATTGTCACCGGCGTCGGCAAAAATTTTCATATTGGCCAGAAAATGGTCGCCACATTCAACAGTACCGGAACGCCTTCCGCACTGCTTCATCCGATTGAGGCGATGCATGGCGACTTCGGGATCGTCAGCGATAAAGACATTGTGCTGGCACTCAGTTACAGCGGCGGATCTGATGAACTGCTCGCCTTGCTTCCGGCCCTCAAACGGCGCGGCCTTAAGATCATCGGCATGACCGGCGATGAGACCAGCCCGCTCGGAAAGCAGAGTGATCTGGTTCTTCCGGTTACTATCGATAAAGAAGCCTGTCCGTTCGGCATGGCACCGACGACCAGCACGACCGTGACGCTGGCGCTCGGCGATTCTCTCGCTATTGTTTTGCTCGAAGCGCGCGGCTTCAAAAAAGAAGACTATGCGAAGCTTCATCCCGGCGGCGCGATCGGACGTACACTGCTCCTGCGAGTTACAGATGTCATGCGTACCAAAGACCGCCTGGCCAAAGTGCAGAGCGGTGTCAAAGTGAAAGAAGCCGTTCTGGCGATGACCGGCGCGCGCGCCGGCTGTGTCGCGGTGGTGGACGGAAAAGAAAAGCTGCTCGGCATCTTCACCGACGGCGACCTGCGCCGCCACCTGATTGAAACGCCTGATATCACAGAAGTCTCCATCGACTCCGTCATGACGCGCAACCCGATTACGCTCAAAGCCGATCAGCTCGCTGTGGACATTCTGAAAATCTACGAAGAGAAAAACATCGACGACCTGATGGTGGTGGATGATGCCGGACATATCGTCGGTGCTGTTGATATTCAGGATCTGCCAAAACTCAAAATCCTGTAAGAGGTCCGGCCTTCCCCTTATTCTCTAACCGGTTCGTTCTGCTGGCCGCAATTCGGGCAGCGGGCGATCGGAGTACGGTGAAGTACCGTATAAATATGCCGGCAGGCTTCACACCGATAGACGGCTTTATTTCCGTTTTTGCGCCGGCGGCGGAAGGTGATGAAATCGTAGGCCGCCGCCGCTGCGAAAAGCAGGATCAGTGACAGCGTAAGCGGAAGCGCAAACAGGCTGACCGGATCGACAGGCATTATTCTTTTCCCTCCTGAGCGAAGCGAATATCTATCCAGCCTTCCGTTTTATCTGCTGCCGGTTTAAAGCGCAACTGCCGGACGGCACTGAGCAGAACGGCGTTGGTCGCCGGCGCATCAAAAAGCGCGTGTTCGACGGTTCCATCCGGACGGACGGTCAGGTTTACGCGGACGGTTTCCGGCAGTCCTTTTCCGGCGATATTCAGCTGAAGGGTTTCGGCTGAGCGTAATCTCAACTCAGGCGACAGGAACAGCCGGGTGTCTTCTGCCGGACGGGTCTCTGTTCGCGGCGCAGATTCCGGTGCCGGTAAAGCGCCGGTTGGAAGAGTTGTTTCTGCTGTCAGAAGAGTCTGACTAACGCCGGGTGCGGCGACATTTTCCTGCGCCAGAAAATGAACAGGGCTGGCAGATTTCTCAAGCGTCAGGCGCAGATCAACCCGGTTCTCAAGGAACTGTCCGCTGAAACCTTCGCCGGAAGGAAGAGCGAAAAGTGTCGGCGCTTTGAGTTTGCGCATGGTCTCGTCGTCCGTAACCAGACGGGTTGCTTCGGGGTGTACGGAAGGGATCGGCGGGCGCAGCGGTGCCGGCCGGAAGGCAAGCATCCAGAACGCGAACCAGACGGCGGAGCAGAGAAGTGCGGCCGTGAGTGCAGGTGTAAACTGGACAGTGATTTTCACGGTACGGGTGCAACGGGTGCAGCGGGTGTAACCGGTGCGGGGCTTCGAGTGGCAATGAGTACCTGGCGGAATCCGGCGCGGGCGGCTGCATCATAAATGGTTGCAGCGGTTGCCTGCGGCATACTTGCGTCGGCTTCAAGAATCAGTGCGATGCCGGGGCGTTCCTGCGCGGCGGCGTGCAGGACGGCTTCCAGCTGCGCGGACTGAACCTGCTCATCGTTGAAGAAGAAAAGACCTTCGCGCGAAACACTCAGCACCATGTCGTTGAACTGTATGCTTTCCGTCTGAGAGGCCACGGGCAGATCAAGAAGAATACCCGGCTTGAGGACGAAGTGCGATGTGACCAGTACGAAGGCGCTGAAAAGAAGCGCGGCGTTGAGGAAAACCGTTCCGGTTAGAAAACCGCGCCCGGTTCGGCGGCGCGGCAGGAAGGTGCGGTGCAGATGAAGTACGGCTTCGCAGTCGTTACGGTTCATGGCGCTCTCCGGCGGCTGGATGTGTGAGGAAGTAGATGATTTCCCCGGCAGTCTGTTCCATGTCGAGCGCAATGGATTCAACGCGGCTGATGAGGAAGTGATAACCCGCGTAGGCGGGAATGCCGGTGCTGAGTCCGGCGGCCGTCGTGAGCAGAGCGCTCCAGAGTCCGCTTGAGAGGTCGCCGATTTCGGCCAGCGGCGAACCGGCTTGCAGGGCGGTGAGTATATTGATCAGACCGAACACTGTTCCGAGCAGACCGAGCATCGGCAGAACCTGCGCGAGGGTGATGAGCAGGTTCATGTGGCGTTCAAGGCGCGGAATTTCGCGGATGCCGGCCTGCTGAACCGCTTTGATGAGTTCGTCTTTCGAATCGTCGCGGTGCAGCAGCGCGGTGCGGACGAGATGGGCAGCCGGGCCGGGCGTCTGGTCGCAGATGCTGATCGCTTCAAGATCGTTGCCGTGCGTGAGGTTGGTGGTGATGCCGTTCAGAAAGTCATCAATTTTAATCTGGGCGCGGTGCAGATGGAAAAAGCGCTCCAGAAAGATCGTCAGCGCAATAAATCCGCCGGCAAGAATGAGCCACATCACCGGGCCGCCGCTGTTTATCCATCCAACCATAATCAACTCCTTTGCTTCGATTCTTAAAATGCCGAGGCGTGTTCGCGCTGTATCTTTTCAATCCGTTTCTGCGCCTCGTTTTTCGCGGGCACACCGGACTGGATAATCCGTTCATAAATATTAACCGCCTCTTTCCATTGCAGCTGCTGTTCCTGCCAAGCGGCGGCATCGAAAGCTGCGCGCGTGAACCAGGGTGCGGCTTCGGGCGAAAGCGGTTCGGTTTGGCCTGTACCGCTGTAGACAACTTCCATGTAATGCGCGAAGGATTTTTCCTTCAGGCCCAGCTTGGCTTCGCAGCGGGCGATTTTATAAAGCGCCTGAAGCCGGAGCGCGAACGGCGCGGCGGGGCGTTTATAGAGCGACTGATAAGCATCAAGTGCTTCCTGATAACGGGCCGCTTCAGAGGTGCCGAGCGTGAAGAGGCAGTCGGCGAGACGTCCGCGGGCGCGGTCGGCCAGCGGATCGTCCGGCGCGGTTTTGATGACTTCTTCGTAGGCGAGAATGGCGCGCGGAAATTCGCCAAGCTCGGTCAGAGTTTCTCCCTGCGCGAAACGGGTTTTCAGCATCAGCGGACTGTCAGAATATTCTTTGGCGAGGCGGCTGAATACCGTGAAGGCTTCGAGAAAGCTGTCCTGTTTGAGGAGGGAGTTTCCGGCCCAGAAGAGAGCGTCGTCGGACAGCTCGTGTTTCGGAAAGCGCGTGGCGATGTCGAGGAATGTGGCTTTTGCCTGTGCGTAACTGCCGCGGTTGTAGTAGTGCTCGCCCAGCCAGAAAAGCACTTCCGGCGTCCAGACAGAGCCGGGATATTTGTCGATAAACGACTGGCAGATAGTCAGTGCTTCTTCCGTGCTGCCCTGCATATAACGGCAGAAGCCGCGCATGTAAAAAGCCTGCGGAGCTTCGGGAGCATCCGGAAACTTCTCACTGACAGTCCGGAAGTTTTCCAGCGCGGTATCCCACTTGCCGAGGCGGTAAAGCACGAGGCCCTGCTGGTGCAGCGCGGAGGCCTGCACAGCGGCGTTGGTGTACTGCGCGGCAATCCGGCGGTACTGCTCCAGCGCTGCATCCTGCTTCTGCTCGCGCTTGAGCAGTTCCGCCTGCTGCAAGGCGGACTGCGGCGCAAATCCGCTTTGCGGAAAATCTTTTTCTGTTCGATCAAAAAAATCGCGCGCCGCATCGGATTGTCCGGCAAGCAGGCTGGCGACGCCGCACTGGTACATTGCCTGAGCGGCGAGCGGATGCTGCGGATAGGAGGACGTTACGCGGCGGTAGTTTTCGCGGGCTTTTTCATACTGCGCGGCGGCCAGGCGTGCATCGCCCGCTTTGATCAGCGCGGTTGCACAGCTGTCGGGTACGGTGCATTTCAGCGCGGAGTTTTCAAAAGCAACGGCGGCCTCTTCGTAGCGCTTCTGTTCCCAAAGGCTCCAGCCTTTACCGGCCTGTGCGCGGGCCTGCGCAGCCGGATCTGTCGTAATATCGAGACCGGCCTGGAATGCTTTTTCGGCGTCGGTAAACTGTTGCGTTTTCAGCAGCGCTTCTGCTTTCTGGATCAGCACTTCAGCGGCGATGGCGGTGTTCGGCGCTTCTTTAACCGCTTCATCGAACAGTGCAAAAGCGTCTTTGGTTTTCTTCTCGTCGGCCAGCAGGCCGGCACGGACGGCTTTCTGGCGGACGCGCAACGCGGCTTCGCCGGTCAGCTTCTCGGCCTTGGCGAGCGCGTCGGCCGCGCCTGCGGCATTACCGGCGCGCTGCTCGATCGCCGAAAGTTCCACCCATGCGGCGGAACGCAGGCGCGGGTGCGCTGTTTCGCGCGAGCCGAGTGTGTTGAGCAGGCTGGAAGCTTCGCTCTGTTCATCCTTACCGCCGGATGCGATCATCTGGCGCGCCAGCACAAGACGGGCGCTGTCGGCCAGCGCGTTGTCCGGGAAGCGCTCGATCAGTTCGCGTAGAACTTTTGTTGCATCGTTCTTTTTACTGCGCTCCATATAAATCCCGGCGAGATCGAGCAGGTTCTGCGCGGCGTTTTCGTCGGCCGGAAACTGCTCGCGGAACGCTTCAAAGGTTTTCTGTGCGGACTTAAAATCGCCGGAGGACTGCTCGGCGCGTCCTTTTAGACGCAGCGCGGCGGGAGTGTAGAGACTGTCTTTCGGCAGAGTTCCGAGCTGCTGGATAGCCGCGCTGAAATTACCGGCTTCAAAAAGCGCACGGGCGCGCCAGTAGGCAAAAGCGTCCTGCTTCGGCAGGCCGGAGGACTCGTCGGCCAGAATCACCGCATCATTAAATTTCTGTTGACCGGACAGTGCGCGGATCAACAGGATATTCAACGTTGCTTCCTCTTCCGGTGTACGTTGCGTACTGAGTGCTTCCCACGTCTGCTGCTCGGCGAGCGGATACAGCTCGTCCTCCAGTGCCGCCCGAATCTGCGGAAACGACGACGGCTCCTGCGCAAACAGCGCAGGCGCAAGCAGAAGCAATAAAGCGGAAATCTTTGGAAAGCGGAAATTCATTGGAGCGGAGTATCCTATGCCGTAAGCATTTCTGCCAAGTACTTTCCCGTATAGGATTCGGGCGTTTTTGCGACTTTTTCAGGGGTTCCGGCGACGACGATTTTTCCGCCGCGCTCGCCGCCTTCGGGGCCGAGGTCGATCAGCCAGTCGGCGCGTTTGATGACGTCGAGATTATGCTCAATCACCAGCACGGTGTTGCCGCCGTCGCGCAGGGTTTCCAGCACTTCGATGAGTTTGTGGACGTCGGCGAAGTGCAGTCCGGTAGTTGGTTCGTCGAGGATGTAGAGTGTTTTGCCGGTCGCTTTTTTACTCAGCTCTGCGGAAAGTTTAATGCGCTGGGCTTCGCCGCCGGAAAGGGTTGTGGCGGACTGGCCGAGGCAGAGATATCCAAGTCCGGTTTCGCGGAGCGTGCGCAGTTTTCGCTCAATGCCGGGGATGGCGGCGAAAAATTCGCACGCTTCGTTGATCGTCATGGCGAGTACTTCGGCGATGTTTTTGCCGCCGTAATGAACTTCGAGAGTTTCGCGGTTGTAGCGTTTTCCACCACACTGCGGGCAGGTAACGTAAACATCGGGCAGAAAGTGCATTTCGATTTTGAGCAGGCCGTCGCCTTGGCAGTGCTCGCACCGTCCGCCTTTGACGTTAAAACTGAAACGCCCCGGCCCGTAGCCGCGCACCTTGGAAGCGGGCAGCTGCGTGAAGAGGTCACGGATGATTGAAAACGCGCCGGTATACGTGACGGGATTACTGCGCGGCGTCCGGCCGATCGGCGACTGGTCGATGACAATGACCTTATCGATCTGTTCGACGCCGAGCAGTTTCTTATGTTTGCCGGGGCGATCTTTGGAGCCGAAGAAGCGGCGGTAAAGGGCGCGGCGCAAGACGTCGTCAACGAGCGTGCTTTTGCCGGAGCCGGAAACTCCGGTGACGCAAGTGAGCAGTCCGAGCGGAATTTTTACATTCACGTTCTTCAGATTGTTTTCGGCTGCGCCGCGGATTTCGATGTAACCGGCGGATGCTTTGGTGCGCTGTTCCGGCGTTTCAATTTCAATTTCGCGCCGCATATACTGCGCGGTGAGCGACTTCGGCGCTTTAAGCAGTTGGGCGGGCGTTCCGGCGAAGACGATTTCACCTCCGTGGACTCCTGCGCCGGGGCCTAGATCGATGACGTAATCGGCTTCGCGGATGGTTTGTTCGTCATGCTCAACGACGACGACCGTGTTGCCAAGGTCGCGCAGTTCCTTGAGTGTGGCGAGCAGGCGGTCGTTATCGCGCTGATGCAGGCCGATGCTCGGTTCGTCGAGAACGTAGAGGACGCCGGTCAGGCGCGAGCCGATCTGTGTGGCGAGCCGGATGCGCTGGGCTTCGCCGCCGGAGAGCGTGCCGCTTTCGCGGTCGAGCGTGAGGTAGTCGAGCCCGACATCCATCATAAAGCCGAGGCGCGCCTGAATTTCCTTCAAAATGTCGCGGGCGATCTTTGTCTCGTCCGCAGTGAGTTTCAGAGTCTGGAAAAACGTCTGCGCCTGTTCGATGGAGAGGGTGCAGATTTCGTAGATGTTTTTTCCGCCGACGGTGCAGGCAAGCGTTTCGGGGCGCAGGCGCGCGCCGTTGCAGGCGGTGCAGCGCTGGTTGCCCATGTAGGCGCGCAGCCGCTCCTGATTGAATTCGCTCTCCGATTCGGTGTAGCTCCGCTGAAGGTTCGGGATGAGTCCTTCAAACGGCTTCTGTACTTTGTGGCGGCGCAGGTAGTAATTGATCGGCTCGTCGCCAGAACCGTAGAAGAGAATCTTTTTGAAGGAGGCCGGCAGCTCATTGAACGGTGTGCTGAGCGAAATGCCGTAGTGGCCGGCGACGGCGGCCAGCAGTTTTTTGTAGTAGATGATGGCGCGGCGTCCGCCGCGCCGCCACGGGTGGATACTCTCTTCGAGCGGAAGGGTTTCGTCGGGAACGACCAGCTCTTCGTCGAAGGTGAGCATGTTGCCGAGTCCGTGGCAGGTTTGGCAGGCACCGTAAGGGCTGTTGAAGGAGAAGTGCTTCGGCGTGAAGGTTTCAAAGCTGATGTTGCAGTCGAGGCAGGCGTTCTTTTCGGAGTAGAGGCGGTCGGTCCATTTGTCGCCGTTCTGGATCATCGCGATCATCAGCCCTTCGCCGGTGGCGAGCGCCAGTTCAACGGAGTCGTTGATACGGCTGCGTGTTGCCGGATCGATTACGAGCCGGTCGATCACCGCCTCGATGGTGTGCTTTTTATTTTTGTCCAGCTCTGGAATCGCGTCCAGCTCGCAGAACTCGCCGTTAACGCGTACGCGAACGAAGCCCTGCCTCCGGATGGCGGCGAAGATCTCTTCGTGTTTTCCTTTGCGTCCGCGCACCAGCGGCGCGAGCAGCATGACTTTGGTTTTTTCCGGAATCTGCAGAAGCTGTTCGGTGATGTTTTCGGCGCTCTGCCGCTGGATCGGTTTGCCGCAGGAAGGGCAGTGGACTTTTCCGATGCTGGGGAAAAGGAGACGGAGGTAGTCGTGGATTTCGGTGGTAGTGGCGACGATGGAGCGCGGGTTGGAGCCGGCCGTGCGCTGTTCGATGGAGATGGCGGGTGAAAGACCTTCTATAGTGTCCACATCCGGCTTCTGCATCTGTTCCAGGAACTGACGGGCGTAGGCGGAGAGGCTTTCGACGTATTTGCGCTGGCCTTCGGCGTAGAGCGTGTCGAAGGCGAGGGACGATTTGCCGGAGCCGCTCAGGCCGGTGATGACGGTGAGTTTATTGCGCGGGATACGCACAGTGATGTTTTTGAGGTTGTGCTCCCGTGCGCCCGCTACAGTTATCCATTTTTCGCTCATGTTGGGATGTCTCAATTCAGAGTTTAATCGGTTTGAACTCTAGCACAGCCGGGCAGAAAAGATAAATTTTTTGCGCCTTGAGTTGTGATGGCGCTTGAAGTACCGGAGGCCGGAAGAGTATAAACGCCGGATTTTAAAAGGAGGCCTTATGCGCATGGAGAAGAAGTTTATTGTTCCGGCGGTTTGTCTGGCAGCGTTCACTGTATTCGGTCAGGGCACCAATAATATAGGGAAAAGCGTCGAACAGCTTAAGAAGTACATCAGTCTCGGTAATGTAACGGTTTCAGACTATCGCGATACGAAGAAGAATGACCAGAAAATGTTTCTGCTGAAAACCACCAGCGAGCAGGACAAGGATATGGGGTTTGAAGGCGTTATGCGTCTAACGGTTGAGATGACCGGAAAAGACGGTGCGGTTTGGTACGGGCAGGTATTAAAGCCGCAGGGCGCCGGCAGCAAGAAAGTGGACTATATCGGTTCGGATGTATGGGAGTTCCGGGTTTCGCAGGGACAGCTCAAATATCCGCAAATGGTGTATGCCATGGAATACGGTTATCAGCAAACAAACGGGACGTTTGTTGCGGTTTGTCAGCAGTTTAGAAAAGTTGAAAGCGCTGACGAAATCATGACACGCAATAAAGGCTCGAAAAACAAACTGAAGATTATTCCTAAAGCAGTGGGCGAAGGCGAATCGGTGGCGGAATAACTTTTTCAAAATCTGAAAAATGAATTCCAAATTTAAAATTCTGTTGCAGAAACCAGCCACCGGCAGCGTCGGCTATCTCTTCTTTTTCAACTGCATGCTGCTGCCGCTGGTCGGCCGGGCGGGTTCCAATGCTCCCCATGCAGATAAGAACCGGCTGGCGTTTTTGCTGGTGCTGGGATTCACCTTTATGCTGGCCGCTTTGGCAACGTGGTCAAAGCTGATGCGCCGAACGGATGATCAAAGTCCGCTTCCGTACTGGTCGCTTGGCCTTTGTGTCGTCTGCGCCGTACTCTTTATTCTGCTGATGACCGGCCTGCTGGCAGTCTGAGTAATGCTCAATCTCCAATATTCAGTGATTATTGAGCATTGAATATTTTCCAGAGTGACCAGGCGGCGAGGGTTTTGGCGTCTTGCACTTTGCCGGCGCGGATCATGGCGTCCATTTCTTCCTCGGTCAGCAGAACCGTCTCAATATTTTCGTCATGATCGAAGTCGGTTTCGCCCGGCTCGTTGACGTCGGCATAGAAAATATCGATCCGCTCTGTGCAGTAGCCGACTGATGGGTAGATGGATGAAAGAAACCGGATGGCGTCGGGCGTATAGCCGGTTTCCTCTTTGAGTTCGCGGACGGCAGCGGCTTCTGCCGCTTCGCCCGGATCGCAGTTGCCGGCCATCACTTCAAAGCAGACGCGCTCCATGGCCTTGCGGAACTGGCGGATAAAAACAAACCGGCCGTCACGCCGCCGGGCGATTACAGCCACCGCCGCGCCGTGGCGGACAATTTCGCGGGTGCCGGTGCGACCGTCCGGAAACTCTACATCCAGCACATCCACGCTCAGGATGCGTCCTTTAAAAACCGTTTTTGTTCCGACCGTCTTCTCGTACATATTTTGTGTCTCCCCGGTGGTGGCGCCACCAGATGCAGAATAGACCAAAAATTTGGCGTGTGTCATTTGTCAAATCGTGCGGAAGGTCTAAACTGCCGCCATGACACACGCCCGCCAGGAATGGGAGAAACTTGAAGCGCGCGACCTCGCGCCGTACGCCGCGCACAGCGCCCGCAGCTTAGGCCGTCTTTATCCGGAAGCCGACCATCCGGTCCGTCCCTGTTTCCAGCGCGACCGCGACCGTATTCTGCACAGCCGCTGTTTCCGCCGCCTCGAATACAAAACGCAGGTTTTTGTCAACGGCACCGCCGACCACTACCGCACACGGCTTACGCATACCATCGAAATGGCCGCTGTCGGACGGACGCTGGCACGCGCTTTTCATGTTAATGAGGACCTGACTGAAACCATCTGTCTTGCGCACGACGTCGGCCACAGCCCGTTCGGCCACCGCGGCGAATATGTTCTCGACGATCTCATGAAGGAACATGGCGGGTTCGACCATAACCTTCAGAGTCTGCGCGCTGTCGAAAAGCTCGAATATCAGTATCCCGGATTTCCCGGGCTTAACCTCACCTGGGAAGTTCGGGCCGGACTGCTTAAACATCAGGCGGCCAAGCCGGGCGAGCAGCTCGACGGTCATCCGATCGGACCATTCCAGTATCTCGAAGCGCAGATTGCCGATGTAGCCGACGACATTACCTACCATGCCCACGACGTGGATGACGGACTGGAAGCCGGACTCATCACACTCGAACAGCTCGAAAAGCTGGCATTCTGGAAGCTGGCCGCCGCCCGTACCCGCGAGCAGTATGCCGCGCTCGATGATGGACACTTTCTGCGTATCACTATCCGCAACCTGCTCGACTTGCAGGCTCAGGATATTTTGAGCGAAGGACACCGCCGGATCGAAATGCGCAATCCGCGCAACATATCCGATGTTATGACGGCACCGGAACGGCTGATTACTTTCGGTGACGAAATGAGCGGGCTGCTTGATGAGTTTTCCAAATTTATGTACCGGCAGCTCTACGAACATCCCGCGGTTCTGGACGCCAATCATGAAGCCGTCGCGCTGATGCGCGGACTGTTCCTTCACTACATTGAGCACCCTGAAACGATGGGGCGCAAAGCGCTGGCGCGTATTGCTGAGGAAGGCCTCTGGCGCACCGTCTGCGACTATGTCGCCGGCTGCACCGACCGCTACGCCCTTGAAGAATGCCAGAAGTACGGCATCGGCGCGTAACGTCGGTGGACAGGCGTCAGGGATCAGGAGTCGGATTGATCCTTAAGATAACGAGATGGATTGGCTCGCCATGAGCAGAATGCCATCAGGCTGATGAGCTCAATAATGATGATCAGGCCGCGCAAGGGATGAGAATAAATTCCCAGCTGGTCGAGAATTTCAAAGGGCGCAAGAACAACTGCAATCATCAATAGAAGAGACGGAATTGCCAGAGGTCGTGCAAAGTTGATTGTCCAGCCCATGGATCTGAATCGTTTCGGAACAATGATTCGCGGATCATTCCGGTTGAAATAAAGGATGCCCAGAATCCACGTTCCTGATCGTTGAAGTACATCCGGTGCTTTCATATGACGATCAGGATAAGTGGCAGGAGTTGTTGCGTCAAACGCAAAGGGGAATCCGTGAAAACAATTAAATTCTCGCCCCTTGCGGCGGCTGTGCCTACAGTTTCCGGCCAATAATGAAAATTTTCCAGACACAAGAAGCTCGCTTGAAAGCGGCGGGGAGCGGAAACGCGAAGCGCGCCGTCGAGGAGCTTGCCGCGCATGTGCTCGGCTGCAAGCCGCTCGAAATCTATTTCAAAACCGCCGCGCCGGAACAGCAGGCGGAACTGGAAAAGCTGATTGTCCGCGCGGAGCTGGGCGAGCCGATTCAGTATATCATCGGCCACGTCGATTTCCGGGGTCTGGAAATCCGGTGCGACCGGCGCGCGCTGATTCCGCGTCCCGAGACGGAGTTACTGGTAGAAGAAGTCTTAAAGTCAAAAGTCGGAAGTCAGAAGTCAGTGAAGATTGTGGATGTCGGGACTGGTACCGGCTGCATTGCGCTGGCTCTTCTTCATGAACTGCCAACCGCCGAAGTCACCGGTATAGACATTTCTCCGGACGCGCTGGCGCTGGCCCGGGAAAATGCGGAACGGCTGAGGCTGGGCAACCGGTTTCGGACGCAGCAAAACAACCTGCTCGACGGGTTTGCGGAAAACTCTCTCGATATTATTGTTTCCAATCCGCCGTACATTCTTTCTGAGGTCTGTAAAACGCTGGATCCATCTGTACGCGACTTTGAACCCAGGCTTGCTCTCGATGGCGGTAGAGACGGACTCGATTTGATCCGGATTCTTGTGGAACAGGCGGCTCGCGTCTTAAAACCGGGAGGAGGACTGTTTCTGGAGATCGGTTACGATCAAGGTGTGGCGGTTTCCCAGTGTTTGGAAAAAGCGGGATTTCGAAACATTGAAATCAGAAAAGACCTTGCCGGTCTCGACCGTATCGTTTCAGGCGCGTTGTAACGATAACTGTACAAAGCTGATGGTGACGGTCAGTTCGCTGAGTTGTTGTATTTCAGCTTTTGCTTCCGGACTGGAGCACCAGAAGATCGGCGTCATTTGGATGAGGTCGGCGAGTTGCGCCGCATTGAGCGTCTGCTGATAGCTCAGCAGTTCGCGGGTTGCTTCTGCGAAGTACGGCGCGCATTTGGCGGAGGCTTCATCGGCCTTTTCTTCAAAGTCTCCGGCGTTCGCCGCCAGCCGCGAGCGCAGTTCAATCAGATGGTTCGGTCCTGGAACACCGAGAATCAGCGCGCCGTCCGGCTTCAGGATGCGGGCGAATTCCTCCGGGTTGCGCGGAGCGAGAACACTTAGAATCACATCCAGCGAATAACCGGCAAACGGCAGTTTGCGCATTCCGTTGGCGACAATCCATTTTGCTTTTTTGTACCGCCTGGCCGCGCAGCGTACCGCTTCTTTGGAAACATCGACGCCGAAAAACTGTCCGTTGCGCGACTCGCTCAGCACGCCGAGGAAATGACCTTCGCCGCAGCCGCAGTCCAGAAGAGAAAGCGATGAGCGATTAGTGATGAATGATGAATGGAGAATGAGACTGGTTAACCGAGCGAAAGCTCCGGAGTCGAAGAAGCGGCGGCGGGCTTGAATCATTTTGTCATCGTCACCGGGATGGCTGGAACGGCGCTGATGGCTGAGCAGCAGGTTGGCATAACCTTCTTTCGCGAGATCGAACGAATGTCCGTTTGCGCAGCGGCATTCCTTTTCGTTCCATTCCAGTGCGGTTTCACACGCTGGGCAGATCAGCGGATCGGTTGGTTGTGTTTCGTTCTTCATTTTTTCTCTGGGAAGATGGGCGCGCCTTGGATTCCGGAGAAAGCAGGATTGCCCTGCATATTCAAGGCGTCACAGGCCAGCCGGAACAGTTCGATATGACCGGGCGGGAGTGCTGCGGTGACCGGTTTTGAAAGCGTAAACGCCAAGGCGGGAATTGCTTCGTCCAGTGTGTCGATGGGAACATACCAGCTTTTTGCCCAGACTTTGGTTTCATCCTTCCGGAGCGGGCGTTTGGCGAGAGCTTTGATGGCGAGAACTCCGGCTCCTTTTTCTGCGGCTTTTGCGCAGAGTTTCGGGCCGAAATCGCCGTCGTTCCAGCAGGAAAAATTGACCGGGAACAGCACGCTGTCAAAAGCAAAGGCGTCCAACAGGTTCAGCGCGGCTTCTTCGGTGTGGGCGGAAAATCCGATGTAGCGGATGAGTCCTTCCTTGCGCGCCCGCAGAACGGCTTCCAGCGCTCCGCCGGGCGCAAGAATCTGCCGGACATCATCCGGCGTGGTGACCGCATGGAACTGGTAGAGATCAAACCGGTCGGTTTTCATTTTCTTGAGAGAGTCTTCCAGTTCGCTGCGCGCCTCATCCGCGGTGCGTTTCCCGGTTTTGCAGGCAAGAAACGCCGTATCACGGTAAGGCTTCAGCGCCGGGCCCAGCCGTTCTTCGGCATTGCCATAGGCCGGGGCGACGTCAAAGTAGTTGATGCCGCGGTCAACGGCTTCGCCGACATATCGCGCGGCTTCCGGCGGAGTGGTGTCCATAACCAAGATTCCGCCGAATCCGAGAACCGATAATTGTTCGCCTGTTTTTCCCAGTGTGCGTTTTTCCATAATGAGCTCTTTTCGGAAAAGTTTAGTGTCTGCGCCGGTAAAGCACAGATTTAAATGACCGCTTACTCAAGCGTCGATCCCCGGCGGATGCTTTTGCGGCCGAAGCGTTCGCGGATGCGGTCAACGGCGCGGCTGAGCGTTTCGCGTTTGGTGGAGGTCTTTTTCCCGGGGCTTTGGAAAAGATCGAGTTGCGGGGCGTCGGCAGTTCGGCGCAGTCCGCTGACGCCGAAGCCGACGAGGCGTACTGGGCTGTGCAGACTTTCTTTCCGGAACAGCTCAAGCGCGGTTTCGCGCAGAGTGATGTCGTCGCAGCAGGGCGGATCGAGCCGCCGCTGACGGGTGATGGTGGAGAAATCCTTCCAGCGGAGTTTGATCTGTGCGGTGGTTGCGTAAAATCCGGCGCGGCGTAGCCGCGAGCCGACTTTATCGGCAAGGTCGAGCAGGGCGGCTTCAACGGTTTTGCCGTCGCGCTCGTCTTCATCGAAGGTGATTTCATTGGAGATACTTTTTTCTTCGCTCGCGGTTTCAATTTCGCGGTCATCAAGGCCGAAGGCCAGCTGCCGGAAAAAGGCGGCGGAGTTTTCGCCAACCCACGCGGCGAGCTTTGCCGGATCAACGGTTTGCAGGTCGCTGATCGTACGGACCCGGTGTGCTTCGAGGATCGCCTGTGTTTTCTTTCCCGCGCCCCACATCCGTTTGACCGGCAGCGGCGCGAGGAACTCAGCAATAAGTTTTTCAGAATCCGGTACGACGGTGAGCCCGTCCGGTTTATTGAGATCGCTGGCGATTTTGGCGAGGAACATATTGGAAGCGACGCCGACGGAGCAGGTCAGGCCGGTTTCTTCCAGCACGGCGGCTTTGATTTTGCGGGCGATTTCGGGGCCGTTGCCGAAGAGGTAACGCGCGCCGGTAACGTCGAGGAACGCTTCGTCGCAGGAAAGCGGTTCGACGAGAGGCGTGAAGCGCCGGAAGATTTCCATGATCTGTTCTGAAACTTCATGGTAGCGCTTCATGTTAGGCGGCAGAAAAATAGCGTGCGGACAGTGCTGGAAGGCGGTGCGTGACGGCATGGCGGAATGAATGCCGAATTTGCGCGCCTCATAGGAACAGGTTGAAACCACGCCGCGCTTATCCGGCGGTGAGCCGACGACAACCGGTTTCCCTTTAAGTTCAGGCCGGTCATGCTGCTCGACCGCCGCGAAGAAGGCATCCATGTCGATATGCAGGATTCTTTTATGTTGGGGTTCGGACATTGGTGTGATTATACGCCAGTTTTCGGTGATTTGAAAAACCTGCTTTTCAATCATCTCTCTTTGTGTCAGGGAAAAAACTACAAAAAAATAAGGCGGCCGATGAAAATTTCCTGTTTCCGGATTGCACGGCTCCGCTAAAATTTCAGCGTTTCAAGTGTGGGTTTTGAAAAGAAAGAAATCAAAAGAGGAGAATTATGAAACATATAATGAAATGCGGTTTGTGTGTTGCGTTGCTTATGACGGCACTCTCCGGAAATTCCGGTGTGATTACATTTGACGATACAACGGATGTGGATGCAGTTAGCTGGTCGGATCTGAACCCCAGCTATCAGGATCTGGACGGATTCCGTTTTGCTGCTCAAAACTACGGGAACATCAGCTATTTTAACGTGAATGCGTACGGATTGAATTGGGACTATAACGACACAGACCATATCAGTTCAGCAGGAAACCTTTTAACAGTCAGCCGGATTGACGGCGGCGACTTTTCATTTTTGTCGCTGGCTATCGGAACCGGAAATACATCGGTTTACACCCTAAACTTCTATGGTTTGAAGGACGGAGAGACGGTTCACAGCTATTCATATCAAGCTCCGGCCGGCAGCGGGTTTTCAGGCATCAACTGGCAGATGGTGAATTTTTCAGGATTTGAAGGCATTGATACCTTGCAAGTTAATGTTCCGGCAGCCAGCTATTCATTTTTATTTGATGATATGACGGTTGAAGCGATTCCTGAACCTGCTACCGCGCTGAGTCTGATGCTCGGCGGTCTTGTGATCGCGGGGTACCGGCGCGTTCGCAAAGTTTACGGATGTTGAGCCGGCTGTAATGTTTTCAAACTGCGCCCCGGAATTCCGGGGCGTTTTGCTTTTGCGGGGAGCTTCCTTGAAACCTTATCTGATTGCTGTATCATGCGCCCCATGTGGCGATGGAAGAGTATAGTGCATCTGGCGGTTGTTCTGACCGCCTTTTCTTTTATTTCCGCCGCGGCGCAGGAACCGGCGCAGCTGTCACCCGAGATCCGGATGCTTTCGCTCTCGCCGTATCTGTCAATTCTGAGGGATGCTTCGCAGTCGCTGACGTTCGAGCAGGTGCGTTCGCCGTCCGTGGCGGAGCAGTTTAGGCAGAACCGTGATGAAAAGGTTCATTACGGGTTTACGCCGGACGCAGTCTGGGTCTGTTTCCAACTTCAATCGGCGGCGGACTTTCCGAAGGAGTGGTTTGTTGAACTGGATCATACGCGGTTCGATCTGCTGGACTGGTTTGTGGTGCGCAACGGGACTCTGACGGAGCACCGCGAGGCGGGCAATCTGCGTCCGCGTGATCCGTCGGCGGTCAACAGCCGGGTGCCGGTGCTGGCGCTGACACTTGCGCCGGGCGAAACGGCGGAAGTTTATCTCTGGCTTCGCACCCAGACAGTCGTGCGTATTCCGCTGACGGTGTATTCCCCCGAGGCGTATGCCGAAAAAACCGACCGGGTCGGGATGGTGTATCTTTTCTGTCTGGGGGCGCTGAGTGTGCTGTGCGCGATGGGGATTATTTTTTCTTTATTTACGCATTTTCGCGGGTCGCTGATCTACTCGCTCAGTATTGCCAGTGTCGCGCTGATTTATCTGGGAACGTCCGGCTACTGGGCCTGGCTGGAGCTGCCGGGCTGGCGTTTCGGAGTGACGAACGGGCTGATTTTTTTCAACGAGCTGTCGCTGATCGCCCTGATGCGCTATATGTGCCGGTTTTTCAATCTGCCGGAAACCATGCCCCGGCTGAACCGGGCGCTGAAAGCGGTTCTGGTCTTCTGTTTTATTTTTCTCCTCTGGAGCCCGTTCGGTCCTTACCGGCAGCTGATGAAAATAGTGCAGCTGCAGGATCTTTGTTTCGGCTGTCTGGCGATGGGTACCGCTTTTGCCGCGTTCCGGCGCGGCGAGCGCACGGCGCGGTTTTATCTGCTGGCCTGGGCTTCCTTCTGGGGGCTGCTGCTGGTCGAGTTCCTGCGGCAGTGGAAGATTCTTCCGCCGCCGGTCACTCCCGAACAGCCGGCACTGATTGCGCTGGTATTCGGATTCACGCTGTTTTTCATGGCGATGGCCGACCGGGTGAATCAGATCCGGAAGGAAAAAGAAGCGGTGCAGACACACGCCATGGAATTGCAGAAAGAAATGACAACCCGGCTGGAACAGCAGGTGGCAGAGCGCACGGCCAGTCTGCAAAAAGCCAAAGAAGAAGCCGAACGGGCCAATCAGTACAAAGGCATGTTTCTTGCCAACATGAGCCATGAAATCCGCACCCCGCTCAGTGCGCTGGTCGGGTTGTCGCAGGCGATGTGCAAACAGAGCGAGCAGCGGAAATTACCGGAGGATTTTACCCGTTTGCTGGAGCAGATCCGTTCCGGCGGCCGTTACCTGAATCTGATGCTGACCAATCTGCTGGATGTGTCAGCGGCGGAAACAGGAAAAGCCCGTATTCATAATGCGCCGGTTGCTCTGGATGAGTGGAGCCGGTCGGTACGCGATATCCTCGAACCGATTGCCGTCGCCAAAGGAGTTTTGCTGCGCTGGAATGATCAAGCGCTGACCGGACAGAAATTCGAAAGCGATACGGTGCGGCTTTCGCAGATTCTGATTAATCTGGTGCACAACGCGTTGAAATTCACGCCGGCCGGCCGCGGGGTCGATGTCCGTTTCGAAAAGAGTCCGGACCGTTTTGCGCTGGAAGTGGCTGACGAAGGCACAGGGCTTCCGGCAGAACAGCAGGTGCTGTTTGAGGCGTTCGAACAGAGTTTTGCAGTTGTGTCCGGGCCGGATCACGGCGTAGGACTTGGACTTTATGTGGTACAGACCAATGCCCGGCTGCTGGGCGGGCAGGTGCGCGCGAAGAACAATCCGTCCGGCGGCGCCTGCTTCCGGGTGGAATGGATAACGGAAGACAACAGGAATTGAAATGCGTGCGGTGATTGTGGATGACAATGAAATCGACCGGCTGAACTTGGGCGCACTGCTCGGGGATCATCCGGAAATTAAAATTGCCGGTGAGGCGGCGCTGCTGGAATCCGCCGTGGCTCTGATCGAAAGAGAAAAACCGGATGTTGTGTTTCTCGACATCCATCTCGGACGGCAGAAGGGCTTTAAAGCGCTGGAAAAAATCAGCTATAAGCCGCAGGTGGTCATTACCACATCACATCCGCACTACGCGCTCAAAGGGTTCGAAATCGAGGCGGTGGATTATCTGCTTAAGCCGGTGATGGAGGACACGCTGGCGCGTGCAGTAAACCGGCTGCTGAGTCGGGGCAGACAGGCTGTTCCGGAAGCTCCGGCACGGCTTGATTCGGCGGATGTTCAGCTGTTCAAGCAGCCGGACGGGGTGGATGTGATTCAAGTTTCGCAGATTCTGGCCATTACCGGCGAACGGATCTATTCGCGGGTGATCGTCATGGAGGGGCAGGAATATCTGCATAACCGTTCACTCCGTGAATGGAAAGAGATTCTTCCGGAGAAACAGTTTAAAGCGCTCGACCGCTCGACGATTGTGAATATCCGGGAAGTCAGAAATGTCTGCGAAGGCTCTCTCGCTTCCGGCTATCTGGTTTCATTCCGCAAGAGCAGCCGTACGCTGACGATCGGCGATGTCGCCATGAAAGCTCTGCGCGAGCTGATATAAAATACAGTCGTCGCTTTCCCGCGCATTTTGTGTGTTCCGAAAGCGGAAACAGCGGTTTGGGAAGGTTTTCGCCCGGTTCCGGAAGTTTATCCGGCAGTACGGTTCGGCGTCAGCTAATCTATCCGCAGTATTCTGTAAATAGAAAGGCGCTTACTTATGACAGCTAAACAAATGATAACAACGGCAATGCTGGTTTTTTGCGCTGCCGCGGTGAATGCATCGATTGTGACAAATACCGTGAACAAAACATCTGCCGTCGGGGCGGAACAGGCTCTGACCTTTTCGCTGACCGGAGCCGGTAACGACTATTTCGATTTCCATATCGGTTTTGCGGGACCGTATCCCAACTGGTCGGTGGCGCTGACAACCGGCGGCGATGGTTTTCTTGATGCTTCACAGATTGCTATGGCCAACGGCTTTCATGCACTGCTGGCCGGCGGAGCGGATGTCGCGGCACAGACGTCATGGACCGGCGGCAACCTGATGGACGGTTCCAGCTTTTTCAGTTATTTCGGCTCCGATCCGAACGGCTGGAAAGACACGACCGGCTATGTCGGACTGCGCTATAAACACTTCGTGGACGGTGTCGGCGTTGTTTACAACTACGGCTGGGCTGAGTTTGCATTTGTCGATTCGCCGGATGTGCGGTCTGTCACACTAACCCGTTATGCGTATGAAACGACCGCCAATACAACCATTACAACACCTGCCGCAGTTCCTGAGCCGGCGAGCGCACTGATGATCGGTTTCGGCGG
Source organism: Pontiellaceae bacterium (assembly GCA_044224855.1). GTDB lineage: Bacteria > Verrucomicrobiota > Kiritimatiellia > Kiritimatiellales > Tichowtungiaceae > Tichowtungia. The sequence goes on along the minus strand of JBGAJP010000001.1, from coordinate 73,544 downwards.
GGCGCTGATCGCTCTGATCCGCCGGTTTTACGGCCGCTGCTGATTCCGGAGTTCTGTCTGTAAATTTTATCAGGTAAGGAATTTTTTATGAAACAGCACAAACTGTTTATCGCATCATCTCTGCTGGCTTTCTGTCTGTCGGCCGTAACCGGACCGGCCGCCACCATTACCAGTTCGAAAGCAACGGGATCATCCAGCGGATTCGGAACTATTAATTACACGACCGGCTCCAATGTGAATGAATTTGTGATCTACGGGAAGAGCTCCGCCGGAGCCAGCTACATCACGTCGACCGGATCACTTCATATTGCCAAGGCCATCGGCGGCGATGGAGTCAGTGCGTATAACAATACATACGATGCGACCAAGTACAGCTGGACGGGCGGAACGCCGACCTTAACCGGGAGCAGTAACATTGAGGCCTGTCAGCCGGTCGCCAGCGGCAACGGCTGGGGTTTGACACCGTATTCATGGGCGTCGATTTCTGTCGCAGCTCCGGCTTCCGCCTTTGAGTTCTCGTTTTTCGTGCATAACTATTACACCTCGGTTGATCTCGAAGTCTGGCTGGGCGGAAGCCGGCTGAGTTCGTACAGCAACGTTATGTCGTCCAGCTACAGTCAGGGCGGCGGCGAAGCCCGCAATACAGACTATTTTTATGACTTCAATTTCACCGGTGTCACTGTCGGACAGACCCTCGAATTTAAATTCACGAATATACAGAACCTTGGGTCGAGCTGGGCGAATATCGGCTTTCTGTCTTCTTCGCTGAACTATACGCCGCCGGCAAGCATCACAAGTCAGCTCACCAGCATGCCGAACACTGTCCCTGAACCGGCGACGGCTCTGATTCTCGGGCTTGGCGGCGGGCTGATTGCTCTTTATCGACGTTTCTTCGGTCGTGCGTAATTCCGATAGACCGGACTGTGGAAACGCCCCGGGGAGCCCGGGGCGTTTTTTTTAAGCCTGTTTGGCTGAAGATTCGCGCAGGCCGACGGTGCGGTTGAAGACCGGTTTTCCGGCGGATGTATCGAGGTCGGCGCAGAAGTAGCCGATACGCTCGAACTGGAATTTTTCACCGGCTTTAGCCGTCGCCAGTCCGGGCTCGATGATTCCGGTAATCACCTTCAGCGAGTCGGGATTCAGATAGTCTTTGAAGTCGCCCTCTTCGGCGGCCGGATTTTCGCTGGTGAAGAGGCGGTCGTAGAGGCGCACTTCGGCTTTGACGCCGTGCCGTGCGGAAACCCAGTGGATCGTACCTTTGACTTTACGTCCGTCGGGCGCGTTGCCGCCTTTAGACGCGGGATCGTACAAGCAGTGCAGTTCGGTAATGTTGCCGCTGGCGTCTTTGACGACGTTCGTGCAGGTGACGAGGTAAGCGCCGCGCAGGCGCACTTCGGTGCCGGGGGCGAGGCGGAAGAATTTTTTCGGCGGTTCCTCCATGAAGTCTTCGCGCTCAATGTAAATTTCGCGGCTGAACGGAACCATACGGACGCCCATTTCCGGTTTGTTCGGATGATTCGGCAGTTCGAATTCTTCGGTCTGTCCTTCGGGATAGCCGGTGATGACGACTTTGAGCGGATCAAGCACGGCCATGCGGCGCGGCGCGATTTCGTTGAGATCGTTGCGTACGTGGTGTTCAAGCAGAGCGACGTCGGTGAGGCTTTCGGTTTTAGTGATTCCGATTTCGGTACAGAAAGCGCGGATGGCTTCCGGCGTATAACCGCGGCGGCGCATGCCGCAAATGGTCGGCATGCGCGGATCGTCCCAGTTGCTGACCAGTTTTTCCTTCACCAGTTCGAGCAGCTTGCGTTTGCTCATGATGGTGTAAGTAAGATTGAGCCGGGCGAATTCGTACTGGTGCGGCTGATAAAGCCCGAGCGTTTCGAGAATCCAGTCGTAAAGCGGACGGTGCACTTCAAATTCCAGCGTGCAGAGCGAGTGGGTGACGCCTTCGATCGAGTCTTCAAGACAGTGGGCGAAGTCATACATCGGGTAGATGCACCATTTGTCGCCGGTGTTATGGTGCGAGGCGTGTTTGATGCGGTAGATGGCCGGATCGCGCATGTGCAGGTTGGGGGAGGCCATGTCGATTCTGGCGCGCAGAACGTAGGTGCCGTCGGCGAACTCGCCGTTTTTCATCCGTTCGAACAGTTCGAGATTTTCTTCAATGGAGCGCTTGCGGCCGGCCGGTTCTTTGCCGGGCACATTCGGTACGCCACGGTATTCCTTGAACGCATCGACGCTCAGGTCGCAGACATAAGCCTTGCCGAGTTTAATGAGTTCAACGGCGCATTCGTACATGCGGTCGAAATAGTCCGACGCCCAGAAGAGGTTTTTACCCCAGTCAAAGCCGAGCCAGCGCACATCTTCTTCAATCGCGCCGACATATTCGGTGTCTTCGGCGGTCGGGTTGGTGTCGTCGTAGCGCAGGTGGCAGCGGCCGTTGTATTTGAGCGCAGTGCCGAAGTCGAGGCAGATGGCTTTAGCGTGGCCGATGTGCAGATAGCCGTTCGGTTCGGGCGGGAAGCGGGTGACCACTTCGGTATGTTTGCCGGAGGCTAAATCCGCATCGATGATGTCATGAATGAAATTTCCGGGCGAAGAACTCATAGTATTTCCTTTAAAGTGAGGCTTTTTCTGCCGGATTTTGACGTGAATGGCAACACTTTGTACGTAATATCAGGCAGGATGGCAGGTAATTTAAAGTTGACTGCATATGCCCGTATTTAATAAAACCTAGAAATCTGATAATGATTAGTCGATTTAACCGGAGGGGATAAAGTTATGAAGATGTCAACCAAGGGTCGCTACGCCGTTCGTATTCTGCTGGGCATCGCCCGCTACCAGAAAAACGGACCGGTTTCCAAAAAGATTATTGCTGAAGAGGAGTCTATCTCCGCCGACTATATTGAGCAGATCATTGTGCCGCTCAAAAACGAAGGACTTGTTATCGGACTGCGCGGCGTCAAGGGCGGCTTCCGGCTCGCCAAAGACGCGTCCAAAATCACTGTGTATGATATTCTGCGCGCCTCCGAAGGTGAACTCTCGCTGGTGGATTGCGAACGCAACGACTGTAAAGGCCGCGACAAAAACATCTGCGTGACCCGTCCGGTCTGGGAAGGCGCCTCCAAAGTGCTCGAGGCCTACTTTTCAAAAATAACCCTCAAAGATCTGCTGGATCGGATCGCCGATCTCGAGAAATCCGGCGCTGCCAGCTACACCATCTAAACTGTAAGGAATTTAAAATGAAAATTTATGACAACGTAACGCAGACCATCGGCGGAACCCCGCTCGTCAGACTCAGCCGGCTGACCGCCGGGTTGAAGGCCGCTGTGGCTGTAAAAATGGAATCGCGCAATCCTCTCGGCAGTGTCAAAGACCGCATCGGTATTGCAATGATCGAAGCCGCTGAGAAAACCGGTAAACTCAAGCCCGGTGCAACGATTGTCGAGCCGACCAGCGGCAACACCGGCATCGCGCTGGCCTTTGCCGCCGCCGCCAAAGGGTACAAACTGATTCTCACCATGCCGGAAACCATGAGCATTGAACGGCGCAAACTGCTCGCCGCGCTTGGCGCAGAACTGATTCTTACTCCCGGTAACGAAGGTATGCCCGGAGCCATCAAAAAAGCGGAAGCACTGGTCGCTTCGCTGCCCAACGCCTTTATGCCGCAGCAGTTTGATAACGCCGCTAATCCCGAAATCCACCGCCAGACGACGGCGGTTGAGATATGGGATGATACCGACGGCAAGGTGGACTTTTTCGTCGCAGGCGTTGGTACCGGCGGAACGCTCACCGGCGTCGGCAGCGTACTCAAAAAACGCAAACCGTCCGTCAAAGTCGTTGCTGTTGAGCCCGCTGACTCGCCGGTTATTTCCGGCGGCAAGCCCGGCCCGCATAAGATTCAGGGAATCGGCGCAGGATTTATTCCCACCAATCTGGATACCAAACTGGTTGATGAAGTACTGCAGATTTCCGCCGCTGATGCCGGAATTACAGCCCGCCGCCTTGCCAAAGAAGAGGGGATTCTATGCGGAATTTCCGCCGGCGGAAATGTATGGGCGGCGATCCAGCTGGCGAAACGTCCGGAGAACGAAGGTAAACTCATCGTCACGGTCATCTGCGACAGCGGTGAACGCTATCTTTCCACCTGGCTTTTCGACGAAGCCTGAGCCGGAACTCAGTAGTAAGAAAACCGGCGGCGGATCCACAGCGTTACGACACTGACCATCGCAATCAATGCGGCGGATGAAGGTTCCGGAACCGCCTGGCCGGTGTTAAAGGTCATCGCAAGTTCTGTCAGTGTGCCGGTCAATCCGTTATCCACGCCGTCGCCCAGACCGATCAGCCACTGACCCGTCACATTTTCTCCCCAGAAACCGTTCACGACATAACTCCATGAAACCAGATCACTGGTATCGGCGGGGGAAGTGGAATAGAACGCGGCGGTCAGCTGGTTTCCATACGGATCGAGAATGTCGATCGTCAGCTCAGTCGGCGACCACGCAGAAGCATCTGTGGCCGCCATCGAAACCGTCAGCACGATTTCTTCGAGCGGATTCATGAAGATTTCCGGGCCGACGGTAATGCCTGTAACGTGACCCCACAGCCAGCTGCCGTCGTCCGGACGGTCGGCGATAACAGTGCCTTCGGCCGGTGTCAGGTCAGCGGTGCCGACCACCCGGTCGGTCACGCCGGTAAATACTTCGGCGGCGGCGACGAACGCTCCGGCATCAATCATCCCGAACCCGTAGAACGGATTAAAATTCACTCCGGCGGCGTTTTGCGACCAGTACGCATTACCCGCATCAACCTTGGCGCTCGTCATCGCCAGCAGGTGTTTGGCGGTGCGCACGTCCATATTCGGATTCGCCTCAACGCCCATCGCCATAATGCCCGCGACCAGCGGAGCGGCGGCGCTGGTTCCGCCGAAAGTGGTTGTGGTGTCGCCTTCGTTATAACCGTCGCTTTCGGTGCGGTCGGTCGTCGTAATGCTTTTCGTGCCGCCGCTGCTCGGCGCGGTTACGGTGACGTTCGCGCCGATATTGCTGTAATAAGCGGAGGTTCCGTCGTCAGCGGTTGCTGAAACCACAATGGCGTTTTCCGTAGCTTGCAAACGCTTCCAGTTAGCGTCGCCGCCGTCATTGCCGGCGGCCAGTACATGAATGGTTCCTGCGGCAGCTGACTGATTCAGTGCGGCCGATTCCGCCAGTGTTCCGGCGTCATCAATGTACGGGCTCGATATGCCGTAACTGTGGTTCTTAATCTTGATCGTGTTTTGCGCGGGGTTGGCGCTGGAAGAGTGATAGAGCGTGGCATCAACGAACTGCTGGGATGTTCCGGATGCGTCGAACCCGACTTTCAGTCCCGCCACGCTGGCGTTATAGGCCGGGCCGATTACCCCGGTTCCATTATTGCCGATTGCCGCCGCCACCCCGGCCACCGCCGTTCCATGATTCTGATCAGGAAGCGTCGGCGACGGATCGGAATTATTGCCGACGAAATTATAGCTGTCGGATGTCGAAACGCGCAGATCGGGATGATTGGCCTGAACCCCGTCGTCGACGAGGCCGATGGTTACGCCGGCGCCGGAATAGCCCAGATCCCACGCACCCTGCACATTGGCGGCAGTCAGATTCCACTGACTGGAGTAAAGCGGATCGTTCGGCGTGAACGAGGCGGTCCGGTTAAAAACCGATTCGCCGGCCCACTGCGGCGCGGCCAGAGAAAAGCCGGAAGACGAAAGCTTTCCGGAATACGTTGTGCCGGTTCCAAGGTTGATAAAACAATCCGTCGCCTGCGCAGAAAAAGCTCCCGCCGCAAGCAGTCCGATCAGGGGTTTAATTGCCGGATGCATTATACGCGGGAAGCTATCATGAACCGGCGGGTTTAGAAACCTGAAAAATCTTTCGCTTTGCGCTCAAACAGTCTAAAAACCCTGCATGAGTAACCAGTTTGCCAATGTGCCGCTTCAGTGGGTCGGGCCGGTCAAAATCACCGGGACGGAAATTGATGTCGAAACCGAACTCCCGCTCGCCACCTATGAAACGCCGCTCTTCGCCTCCGTCAACCGCGGTGCGCGCGTCGCCACCGCTTCCGGCGGAATCAAAGCGGTCGTCATCGATGACCGGATGAGCCGCTCGGTTCTATTCGAAGCGCCGGACGCCATCGTCGCTTTCCAGTGTCTGGAAAAAATAAAAGCGGAATTTCCGAAGTTTGGCTCTGTCGTTGCCTCAACCAGCCGCTTCGCCAAGCTGATCGATATGCATTCGCAGATCGCGGGCAACCTGCTTTTCATCCGCTTCGAATTCACCACCGGCGACGCTTCCGGCCATAACATGGTCACGCAGGCCAGCGAAGCGCTGATGAACCATATCCTCGAACTCTGCCCGGCGCTGAAATACGAATCGCTCTCCGGCAACTTCTGCTCCGACAAAAAGGCGACGGCGGTCAACGGCATCCTCGGCCGCGGCAAATATGTCATCGCCGAACTGACCGTTCCTGAAAAGCTGGTTCAGAAATACCTGAAAAGCACGCCGGAAAAAATCGTCCAGCTCAACATCCGCAAAAACCTGATCGGCACCATGCTGGCGGGCGGACTGCGCTCCGCCAACGCGCACTACGCCAACATGCTGCTGGCTTTCTATCTCGCCACCGGACAGGACGCCGCCAACATCATCGAAGGCTCGCAAGGCGTCACGCAGGCTGAAGTCCGCAATGGCGACCTCTGGTTTTCCGTCACCATTCCCAACCTGATCGTCGGCACCGTCGGCAACGGCAAAGGACTCCCGTTTGTTGAAGAGGTTTTGACGAAACTCGGCTGCCGCGCAGAACGCGAACCCGGCGCTAACGCCCGCCGCCTCGCGCTCATCTGCTCCGCCGCCGTCCTTTGCGGCGAACTTTCCCTTATGGCCGCGCTCACCAATTCCGGGGAACTGATGGCTGCCCACCGCAAACTGGAACGGTAAAACATGAGTAAGAAGACGGTGAGTAAAATACCGCACAGGTCAGGTTCTTCTCCTGCTGAGAAAGTATATATTGAAGATAAGTCGTTGTGGTTAAATTGGTTGATGTGTGGGGGAATTATAAATTCAATCTTTTGTGGGGTGTTATGTTCTGCTCCCTCTGCACCGCCGGAATTAAAGTTTTATTTCCTCGTGCCCATATGGTTGTTGATAACGCATGGCTATTTTAAATGTCGAAATCGTGAATATTGGGTCAAGTTGGAAGAAGAGAACTTAAAGTTTTTTGACTCCGCTGGGAAAGGGTTGGAGACCTATCGATATAATGATATTCGCCGCATCGAAAATTATGCGTTTGGATTTACTCTGAAATTTAAAAAGGGATGTCCTGTTCAACGTGTTCAGATCGGAACTTCTTCTTTCAAAAATGGGCGCGAACTGAAAGCAGAATTGCGGCAAAGGTGGATGCAGACGAACGGGTAAAATGATTCCGGAAATTAATTGGTAAATTTATGAGCGAACTTGAAAAACGGAAAGTGGAGCACGTTAAGATCGTCGCGCAGAAGGATACTATTTCATGAATAACGAGTTGCGCCTGAGCCAGAGTCTTTTTTCAGAAATCAGATCGCTGATTGAGCAGGGCCGTCAGCAGGTTGCGGTGACGGTTAACGCCGCGATGACGCTTTTGTACTGGCAGGTCGGTAAGCGGCTTAATGACGAGGTGCTGAAGGCTCGGCGGGCGGAATACGGGCAACACATTGTTGCCGCAGTGTCGCAGCAATTGACGGCGGAATACGGTAAAGGCTGGAGTAAGAGGCATTTGCATCATTGTCTCCGCTTCGCGGAGACTTTTCCCGACCCTCAAATTGTGAACGCACTGCGTACACAATTGAGCTGGACTCACATTCGAACCATCCTCCCGATCGAAGAAGAACTGAAGCGGTCGTTCTATATTGAGATGTGCAGGCTCGAAAAATGGAGTACGCGGACGCTTGATGAGCGCATCCAATCAATGCTTTTCGAGCGTACGGCGATCAGTAAAAAGCCGGAAGAGACCATTCAGCGTGAACTTCAGCAACTGGGAGCCACGGGTCAGATTACTCCCGACTTGGTGTTCCGTGATCCGTATTTTCTGGATTTCCTCGATTTGAAGGATAGCTACTCAGAGAAAGACCTTGAGTCGGCAATTACCGCTGAGTTGCAGCGGTTCATCACCGAGTTGGGCAGTGACTTTGCCTTTATGGCCCGGCAGAAGCGTATCCCGATTGACAGTCGCGACTATTACCTGGATTTGCTTTTTTATCACCGTCGGCTTAAGGCGCTTGTGGCGATTGATTTGAAGCTCGGCGAGTTCGATGCTGCCTATAAAGGCCAGATGGAGCTGTATCTGGCGTGGCTCGAAAAACACGAATCGGTCGAGGGTGAGAATCCGCCCATCGGACTGATTCTGTGTGCGGGAAAGAATCCGGAGCATGTCGAACTGTTGCAGTTGCACAAGAGCAATATCAAAGTGGCCGATTACTTTACCATTCTGCCGTCTAAAGAGGTGTTGCTTGATAAATATCACAAGGCAATTGCCGTCGCCCGCAACAGCATGGCTCTGCGGGGCGAAAGGGAAGAATCATGAGCGAACTTGAAAAACGGAAAGTGGAGCACGTTAAGATCGTCGCGCAAAAGGACGAGATGGATCGCCGTAAGTTTTACTTTGACGAGATCCGGCTGACGCACCGCGCGCTGCCGGAAATCGATCTGAAGGCGATTGATCCGTCGGTCGAGTTCATGGGCAAGAAGCTTTCGTTTCCGCTGCTGATTTCGTCGATGACCGGCGGCGGCGATAAGCTGTTCAAGAAGATCAATACCAACCTCGCCGCCGCCGCCGAAGCCGAAGGCGTGGCGATGGGCGTCGGCTCCCAGCGCATCTTTTTCACCGAGCCGACAGCTCGCTCAAGTTTTGACTTGCGCGGTGTCGCGCCGTCGGCGCTGCTGTTTTCCAATCTCGGCGCGGTGCAGCTTAACGAAGATATGACGCTCCAGCACGCCCGCGCCGTGGTGCAGGTGCTGAAAGCCGACGCGCTCTGTCTGCATCTGAATCCGCTGCAGGAAGCGATCCAGCCGGAAGGCGACACCAACTTTTCCGGTCTTCTGGGAAAAATCGGCGAAATTGTCCGGGGGCTGGAAGTGCCGGTGATCGTTAAAGAAGTCGGCGCAGGCATTTCCGCCGCCGATGCCGAACTGCTGATTGCAGCCGGTGTGAAATATATCGACGTCGCCGGTTCCGGCGGAACGTCGTGGAGCCGCGTCGAAGGTGAGCGTAGTGAAGATCCGTCGCTCGGCCAGCTCTTTCAGGATTGGGGAATTCCGACGCCGATGGCACTAAAACAACTCGCTCCGCTCAATGGCACCTTGATTGCTTCCGGCGGTATCCGGTCCGGAGTGGATATGGCGAAAGCGGTCATTCTCGGCGCATCGCTCTGCGGGCTGGCGCGTCCGTTCCTGAATCCGGCGATGGAATCGGCGGAAGCGGTGCGGGAAGTGATTCAAAAGCTCAAGCGTGAGTTTGTTACCGCGATGTTTCTGCTCGGTGCGGACCGCGTGGAAAAAATCAAAGGCCGCGCGGAGCTGATTGTTCAATCATGAAAACCGGCATCGACCAGATTTCGTTTTATACCTCGCAGTATTTTCTCGATCTGAAAACGCTGGCGGAAGCGCGCGGCGTCGATCCGGAAAAATTCTATACCGGCATCGGGCAGGAAAAGATGGGGATTCCGCCGCCGGACGAAGATGTTGTCACGATGGCCGCCAGCGCGGCGTTCCGGCTGAAAGAGCAGGGCGCGCTGGAAGGCGTTGAAGCGCTGCTGTTTGCCACCGAAAGCGGCATTGACCAGTCGAAGTCTGCCGGGATGTTTGTTCACGGCCTGCTCGGTCTGCCGGGGCGCTGCCGCGTGGTCGAACTGAAGCAGGCCTGTTACAGCGCGACGGCGGCGTTGCGCATGGCGATGGGGCTGGTCGCGATGAAGCCGCAGAGCAGGGTGCTGGTGATCGCTTCGGATGTAGCCCGCTACGAACTCGGCAGTCCCGGCGAATCGACGCAGGGTTGCGGCGCAGTCGCTTTCACCGTTTCCGCCGATCCGCGCCTGCTCGTCATCGACCCCGAGGCCGGATTTTATGCCGACGACGTAATGGATTTCTGGCGGCCCAACTATCTTTCCGAAGCGCTGGTGGACGGCAAGTATTCGACGCTGGTGTACATCAAGGCGCTGCTGGAATCGTGGAAACAGTACGCCGCCGAGAGCGGCCGCTCGCTAGATGACTTCGCCCGTTTCTGTTACCACATTCCGTTCACCCGCATGGCCGAAAAGGCGCACCAGAAACTGGCGAAGGGAACTTCAGACGAAGATCTGCGCCGGGTGATCGGCGAATCGCTGATTTACAGCCGGCAGGCGGGCAACTGTTATTCCGCTTCGCTGTATGTCGGACTGGCTTCGCTGCTCGATAACGCGCCGGAGGATTTGTCCGGCAAGCGGATCGGACTCTACAGTTACGGCTCCGGCTGTGTTGGCGAGTTTTTTAGCGGCGTGGTGCAGCCGGGTTCCCGTGACGCGCTGTTCGCGGCGCAGCACCAGACTCTGCTTGCCGGACGCACTGAACTGACGTTCCGGCAGTACGAAGATATTTACAACTACGGCATTCCGGTCGACGGTGGCGAACACACTTTTCCGCAGTACCGCACCGGGCCTTTCCGCTTTGCCGGTATGCAGGGCCATAAGCGCATTTACGCAAAGGCCTGAATCTGATTTAATGTGATGAGATGAAAGCAATTGCCCCAGGCAAACTGATCCTTAGCGGAGAGCATTCCGTGGTTTACGGAAAGCCGGCCGTTGCCATGGCGATTGACCGCAGCGTTACGGCGACCATTGAGACGGCATCGGACGGACAGGTGGCTTTCGAGTTGCAGGACATCAGCGAACGCGAGTCGTTCACCATGCTGGCGCTTCAGGATTTCAAGCGGCGGGCACTTAATAATTACCATCTGTTCCTTGAAGGCAAAATGGGCATTCGCGACGTGCTCCACAAGCCGGTTGATCTCTTTAAGTTCGGTTTTATCACCGTACTCGACGGACTGCACCGTTCGCTCGACAGCGGCATTGTCATTAAGCTTAAGTCGAGTATTCCGGTCGGCAGCGGAATGGGCTCTTCCGCCGCGTCGGTACTCAGTGAACTGCGCGCGCTCGGTCACTTCCTGCGCGTCGATTTCCGGCCGGAATGGTATTACGAATTCAGTCTGGAGACCGAAAGGCTTCAGCACGGCCACCCCAGCGGTGTGGATTCATACATTTCTCTTTACGGCGGTTGCGCCGCGTTTCAGAACGGTGCGGCGCGTTCGGTGCCGCTTCCGCGCATGAAGATGTATCTGGTCGAGACCGGCGCTCCCGAAGCGACCACCGGCGAATGTGTCGTGCAGGTCAAAGAACAGTTTCAGAACGACCTGATCTGGAATGATTTTGAAACGGTTACCACTGAAGTTGAAAAAGCCGTGCGTGAAAACAACAGCGCGCTGATGCGCTCACTGCTCCGCGAAAACCACCGGCTGCTTTGCCGCATCGGTGTTGTTCCGCCGAGAGTTCAACAGTTTATTGCCGATGTCGAAACCGCCGGCGGCGCGGCAAAAATCTGCGGCGCAGGTTCCATCCGCGGTCAGAACGGCGGCGTCGTGCTGGTGCTGGCGGACTTTATGCCGGTGGCGCTGGCTGAAAAATACGGCTATAAAGTATCGCCCGTTCGCGGCGATCCGCTTGGAACACGCATTGTCTGACATGAAAGCTTCGGCGCCAGGCAGTTTGATGCTTCTCGGAGAACACGCCGTTTTGCATGGCCGTCGTGCGCTGGTCTGCGCGATCAATAAGCGGATTACGGTCGAGCTTTTGCAGATTAATACGCCGGCACTGAGGATTGTTTCCGGGCTTGGAAATTACGAAGCACCGCTCGGCGTGCTGACGGATCACCCCGATTTCCGGTTCGTACTCGATGCCGTAAGGCAGTATCCGCTGACACAGGGCATCGAACTGAAAATCGAATCGGAATTTTCCAGCGATATCGGTTTCGGTTCCTCTGCCGCCGTCACCGTCGCCACCCACGCCGCGCTGATGGGCGGCGACGGAGACCGGATGGAACTTTTTAAACGCAGTCTGGCAACGATTCATCGCGTGCAGGGCCGCGGTTCCGGTTCGGATGTTGCGGCAAGCGTTTTCGGCGGTGTAGTTGCCTACCGCGCGGAACCTTTAGAAATCAATCCGCTGAAGGTTTCTTTTCCTCTGACGGCGGTTTACTCCGGATCGAAGATGAAAACCGCCGACGTGATCCGTTATCTCGAAGAACGCCGCGCTTTAAACGCAGACTATTTCGAGCGCATCTTCGACCGGATGGACGCCAGCGTCGGCGAAGTGCTTGACGATTTTTCGCAGCTGGGCCGGATGCTGATTCTGAATCAGAAACTGATGGAAGAGATGGGCCTTTGTAACGCCGCGCTGGCGGAAATTATCGCGGGTTTTCGGGAGCAGGGCGTGCCCGCTAAAATTTCCGGCTCCGGCCTCGGTGACTGCGCTATCGGCCTCGGTGATTTTCCAGTTATTGGAAAATTTGCAACCTACGCCCTGCAAGTTGAACTGCAGGGCGGTTTTGCCACCTGACCGCTACCGGCTTGTTGCGGCTTTCCATTTTTTCCAGAGCATCTGCAGCTCTGAAGGATCTGACAGTCCGGCATCCTTTGCACCATCTGCTGTTGCGGCAAATAATCCGGAATCAGCATCGTTCAGCAGCGGGTCGATTCTGATGGTTCGTGAGGACAGCTCAGCCTTCTCACACTCTACAGTGTTGCCATAGATCAGATTTTTTCCAGTCACCTTAACTGATGGCTCTTTGTCTTTTTCTTCGGAAAACCCGGTTACACCTCTTTCATTATTTATAATCATATTGTCCTTCATATCGAGTGTTGCCGTGTCACTGAGAGATAATCCGGCGTAACCGGAACGAAGGATGATATTGTTTTCAATTTTCATGTTGGAATTGGCGAATACACTGATTCCGATGGAGTTGTTGATCATCAGGTTATTCGACAGCGTTCCGGCTGACGATTTATTGCCGATATAGAATCCTCGATTTTTATTGTCCATAATCAGGTTCGCGTTGGCGATGATCTTTCCACCGGTGCAACGAACGGCATGGTAGTGCGAGCCGGTTATGATGTTGTATTTCAGGATTGCCGAAGAATACTCTCCGATCGTTATGCCGCAATGTCCGGGATTTGCTATCAGGCAGTTATCGACGTTTCCGGATGATTCGTTCCAGAACTGGATCGTGTAGTCAAATCCCTCAAACCGGCTGTTTTTGATATTCAAGGTGCTTTTTTCTGCGGCAAGAACGGCGCATGGAGAATTGCCGGAGCGGCTCATATCCTTGAAAGCGCAGTTTTCAATTAAAAGATCGCCGCCACTGGTATACACCGCATAGGGGGAGTCTCCTTTCTGCTGTTTAGACTTGGGCTGATACTGGATCTCCAGATTTTTCAGAGAAACCGGCCGGGAGGTGTCAATCTGAATGGCCGGTTGATTCGCTTGCACTTCAAATACAGCGCCCTGACCATCGAGGGTGAGTGCTTTGCGAATAGTTACAGGTTGGGTATAGGTTCCCGGAGGAATAGTGATGGTATCTCCCGGGGAGGCGTTGTTGATGGCCTCCTGTAAACGAAAGCCTGTTTGCGTTTCTCCTGCAATAAGATTGGTTGCAACCATAATTGCGGTGGCTGTTAGTGTCAGCGGCTGTTTCATCGTTGTTCCTTTCTGTGTGTCAGCAGTCGTAACGGGAGGAATCACTCGTATGCAGGTGATTAGGTTTATATTTTTTCCTTCGGGCTGTGGTTCAAGGATTCCGTTTATCAATATCCACGAGCTAAGCTTTTGCGTTAGATCTATATCAAGTGCTTCTTTTTCGAATCTGGGTTGTGTCTTTACGAGAAAGCCGTTTTTTATTTTAGCTTCAAAGAAGCCATTCAATTCCAAATGGTGCATATTTAAGTGATAACTGATGATTCCGTTTTCTATTTTATTTACGGTGACCGCAATAGAGTCTCCAGTCTAAATGTTTTTTCTTTAGTGATGGGTTTCTCATCAACAACACCCCAATCTACATCCATCGACATAGCCTCAATTTGTTCATTTGTTATAGATTCTCCAAGGCCTGCGATAAGGGTTGGGTATTCACTGATTTTTGCTTCGGGACTCTGAATGATTTTTTCTACATCTGCTTTCGGGCTTGGGATGATTTCAGCAGGGGCCGTGACTTTTATAATTTGAAATGCATATTTTCCCGGAGGAGGGTGAGGGGCTGATGGTTTTTCAACAGCTTTTAAAAACGCCTTCGAAGGGATAGATTTAGACGTGAGGAGGTTCTCTGCAGAACCTTTTTTGAGCACATAGTACTTAGGGGCCATACATTTATTTATAACATCGCCATTGATCCATTCCAGAAACAGGTAATCCTTGCCGGAAATCTTTTTGATGAAGAATTTTGCATCCGTATTGTCCCCGGAGTGATGCAGAATTCCGTTTGACCAATTCCAGAACGATCTGTCGGTTTGTCCGTTAGACTGGAAGGTGAGCGATTTTAGATACAGGTCTCCTGTCCAGTTTATAGTTTCCGGATTGAATTGATCAACAGAGTCTACAAAGTCGATGGTCACCCAGTGTCCGACTGGATCTGATGTCAACTCGGCGGGGGAGGAATAGGTGTTGGATTGTGCGTTGCCAGTCCTGAATTCGAGGCGATAGGGTGCGGCCGGATTGTTATCAATATCTCGAAATGCGTTGTGTTTTTGAGTATTAATCCAGACTACATATGTCCTGTTCGGCTCCAGTATAACAGAAGTGACACATGTTCTCTTGTCGATGAACTTTGTTCCGCCGCTGATAAATTTCGGGGCAGTGTCTTGGGATTCTATACACCATGACCACATCTGGTCTGTGCGCATATCTTTGCTGAATGTGACCTGTAGTTCGGTGATGTTTGGGTTAACACAGTTACTTCCTTTCAAAGGGAAGGTGTTCAAGACAACTGGAGAACCCTTGGACTCCGCAGTGGAAATCGTGTTCGCCTTGCTGATTCCAAAAGTGGTCCAGATAACGAGGGCTGCCGTCAAGGCGACAGCCATAAATACGAATGGCCTCATTCCCGATCCAGGTTGTTTCGTCAGTGGTTGTTCGCCATAAGACTCCGGCGGATCCATTTCGGCGAGGACTGCATCAAGCAGGGCGGCGGCCGGTTCTCCGCCGCTTCTGCTTTCGAGGGCGTCGTGAATATGCGCTTCGATGGATTGAAGAATTTCCTTCTGTTCATCAGGAGGGAAACTGCCGAGATGTTTCCGGACATTGGAAAGATGACTCTCAATACGGGCAGTCAGCTCTTTTGGCAGATTCATATCGCGTCTCCATAGGTTCCGGTTTTCAGCTTTTCAATAGCGGACTGCAGGCTGGTCCAGTAAAGGTTCATTTCCTTTGCGCGCTGGCGGCCCAGCGCGGTCAGTGAGAAATAGCGCCGCGGCGGGCCGGAGGAAGAAGGCTTGGTCTGTACCTTCAGACACCCGTCTTTGCGGAGGCGGCTGAGAATGGGGTAGACGGTACTGTCGGTGACAACCAGCTCTTCAATCTGTTGCAGCGACTGCAGAATTTCGTAGCCGTAGCTTTCGCCCTGCTTCAGCAGGTTGAGAATGCAGAGTTCGATCAATCCTTTTCGAAGCTGTGTGATCCATGAATCCATAGAGCTCCTCAGTACTACGCAAAACGGTATACCGCGAAACGTAATAGCACAAGGAGTATCTTTGCAGATTTGAAGATATCAAGCTGCTGCGACGGCGTTGCCGTTTTTGCGGACCATGAACCACTGCATCGGCAGGCCGAGCGCGGCTTTGAAGAGTCCTTTGCCGACAAAGAAAATCAGTACAAGACCGATGCTCAGTGAAGCCAGCGCCAGTTTGCCGACATTGCGCAGACTGACGCCCGCGATGAAGCTCGCGCAGAGGCTGGAGATGAGCATGCCGCAGGTGAGTAGGAAGTTTCCGGCGGTATTAATCACCATGTCTGCAAACGTATCCGGTCCGCCGACCGGCTCGATGCCCCAGGCGCTGGCGATATTCAGCGCGCCGAAGACCGTGGTGAGAATGAAGCAGGCCACCATGATGTAGCCGCCGCCGAAGCAGACGGCAGCGAGCTTTGTGCGGGTGCGGGTCAGCCGCGACAGCAGCAGTTTGCGTCCGTGGTTCATGAAGGCGCGCATGACGCCGTAGGCCCAGCGCATCTGCTGGCGGAAAAGATCGCGCGGTGTGTACGGCACTTCGCAGATACAATGCAGGTCTTCGAGGTAAACAATATGTCCGCCCGAGGCAATGACGCGCAGCGAATAGTCCACATCTTCAGTGAGTACGCCGGGGGTCCAGCCGCCGTTCTCGATCAGCAGGTCTTTGCGGACAAGTTCGGCAGAGCCGCAGAATACGCCGGCATGCGCAAACCGTTTAATAAAGGGAAGAATGACGATGTGGATGACATTGATGATGCCGGCGCCCATCAGGGTGGTGTGGTTCTGGTGGACATTGGTAATCCGCCACGAAGCCTGTACGCCCGCCAGCGACGGATCTTTGATGACCGGCTGCACGATGCGGCGCAGGAAATCTTTTTCCGGCAGGAAGTCGGAGACCTGTACGCGCGGGCGTTCGGCCGCGAAGGCGTCAATCTGCGCCGATAGTTCCGGTTTATTGCTGTCGTCGCCGATCAGAATCTGAAGCCGGTCTGCCGGGTAGTCGAAGGCGAGGCAGCATTCCGCGCAGTTGAGAGCAGCCAGTTCGTTGTAGGTTGGAATCTGGACGGTAATGCGCGGGAACTCTGCCGGGTTCATCTGTTCTTCAACGGCAGTCCGGCGGCGCAGTAGAAGCGCGATGAGTGTCAGGAGAAAGTAAGCCGCCGAGAGTATAAACGTCGTCATCATGATGACGTCAAACCCGTGCCGGATCCATTCATTCAGTCCGTTCATATTTATCCGTTCAGCCAGTTTCTGATTTCTTCGGAAAGCGGTGTTACCGCGGCGATTTCAACTTCAACCGCTTCGCCGCTGGAGGTCGGTACCTTAACCCGGCTGCCGGCCTTGGTGCCTGCAAGCGCCAGGGCCATGCCGGTCTGGGAAGAGATGATGTGCAGTGTTTCGTCCTGGTCCCATTCGCCGAGAATGTAGTAGGTCTCGCGGGTTCCGTCGGCATAGACCAGTTCAACGCCGGTGGCGATGCCAACGACATCGCAGGGAAAGTCCTTGAAGTCGGTCGGTTTGACCTCATCGAGCGCTTTCTGCAGCTCTTCCGCCTGCAGGCCGAGCAGGCGCTGTTTTTCTTTGGCGAATTTGAATTCGGAATTTTCGCGCAGGTCGCCATAGCTGCGGGCGAGTTCGATTTCTTTCGAGTTTTCCGGAATTTCTTTTTTGAGAATGTGTTCGAACTGGTCTTTGCGCGCCTGATAGCTGCGCTTCGAGGTGATGCGCTGCTTTTTCTCTTTCGGTGCGGCATTGGTCTTGCGCAGGACGACTTCGTGCAGGTCCGGGCAGAGTTTAATGACTTTTGCCTGCAGCGACTGACGGTCGAGTTTGCTCCAGGCTGGCGATTCGCTGATACGCCGCATAAAGTCGCGCCGCTGGGAGTCGCTCATCGCGGCGAGAACGCCTTTCAGCGATTCGGCATCTTCAATCTGTTCGCGGAGCTGATTCTGAGCACGCAGGGCGGCACCGCAGTGTTCCTGTTCGATCAGCTCGATGGTCTGAAAGGCGAGGTCGGCTTTATTGGTAAGCTGCCAGCCGTCGGCGCGTTCTTCATTGCGCAGAATCCAGAGCAGCAGCGCGGGGCTGCATGCGCGGCGGCGGACGGTATCGCGGATCTGTTCAGCCAGTTCGGTTTCCGCGCCGTTGCGGATCAGTGCATCGACGGTTTCGCTGAGCGCTGTGGTGCCGAATTCCGGCAGGCGGCGCAGCAGAAAGCTTCTGGCCGTTTCGGATGCGGTGAAGAGGCGGTTGATGAAAGCCTGCATAAAACGGGACGGAAGTTCTTCGAGCAGGGCAGGCAGATCGTCGCGGCGAGCCAGCTTGGTCAGCTCGGCGACACAGTCTACGCCTTCCGGCTCGACGCCGAGCTGTTCGGCGTAAACAAGAGCCTGCGCAATCCAGCCGGGCTGGTTGAGCGAGCCGCCTTTGACGGCGAAGGCAAGGCGGTTGGCGATCGTTGCAACCATATAGGCTTCCAGAGGCTGGATCGTCTGCGCCTGAATTTCGTCCAACCCTTGGAAAACAGCCGGCATATCGCGCTCGTTCCTGAAATTTTCAAACCAGGTCTGGTCGTACGCCTTAGCCTTGCGGCGCAGGCGCAACGGCTCGGTGCGCTTGGAGGGGATTTCGATGAGCGGGTCGTTTTTGAGATCTTTGCGTGCCGCATCCCAGAACTTTTTCCAGTCGGCTTCGGTGGCGAACACGTCAGGCATCAGGTGATCCTGAATCAGATTGAGCGAAAGCGGGCCGTAGCTGCGCAGTGTGATCCGGATGATTTCGGCCGGATTTTCCTTTATCAGCCGGACAAACTCGTCAGGGGTTTTATGGCGAATGGCCATCAAGTGGTCGTCGGTGAGCACTTCCAGTCCGGTGGCGGCATAGGAGAACGCGAGCTCGTGGTCACCTTTCTTTTCAAAGGCGACCTCGACCTTCTGGTAGAAAGGGTCTACGCGGTTAATGATGCCGAAGCCCCAGGTTTTGCTGTAGCAGAGCATTCCTTTTTTCATGGAACGCAGATGTTTCAGGCGTGAAAAAGCCTCTTCCGTGGAAGAGGCTTTTTCAAAGGCGGGTTCGATAAATTTCTGTTCTTTACGGCTGGTGCTTAGAATGTGCAGAAGCTCTTTTTGCGCGATAGCGGGTGAAGTGCCTTGTTTGACCGCGAGCCATTCGTAAGCGGCGACGGCTTCGTCGAGCAGTTTGCGATCAGTCAGAGTGTCTTTAAGCAGTTCGGCCCATTCGATGGCACGGACTTCCTTGCCATCAGAGCATAGGGCGTCGAACTGTTCGAGCAGGTCGGCGCAAGGGACGGTTTCGGCTTCAAGGGTTGCGAGCAGTTGTTCTTCGGTCAGAGCGGCCATGTATTTCCTCCAAAATGACCCGACACCATACGGACTTCCGTCCCGTCGGCAAAGCCAAAACCGCAGGTTTTCCAAGGGGTCCCGAAAACGTATTCGGCACATCACAGGCTGTGTGATGGATGATGTGGATCGCTCAGCGAAGCCGGAGACAATACAAGCTTACTGCTGGGGGCCTTGCAGTACGGTAATTTTTTTGAGTTCGTCCGCCGTCGGATCGATGGCGCGAATCTGCTGGACGACCTCGGACGCTTTGTTGCTTTCGCCGGACTGAATCAGTTGCATGGCCCTGGCCTCCAGATCTTTGAGCTGCTGACTTCGGCGGGCGGTTTCCGATTCCTCGTTTGCGCCGGACTGTGCAGGCTGTGCCAGCGGATTCTGCTCATTTTCTCCGGGTGAAGGCGCGGGCTTTTGAAAGGTCATCAATCGTTGCAGAAACCCAATGGAGTATTGCCAATACGGACGGTTTCGGGAGGCTCTGGGTTCACGGCCGGTCGCCGGGGGATCGGCAGGCTTCTGTATTTCATTGGCAACCGGTTTTTCTTCGACCGGAATTTCCTCTTTGCGGGTGTGGAAATCCGGCATATCCAGTAACGGCGAAGTTGATTCGACGCTGCGTTTAATGGAGCTCCTGCCGATAAACAGCGTGGTGTTTTCCTCGTACCGGGCAATGCCGCCGCTCCGGCGGGATTCAAAAAGCAGGGTTCCTGTCTTTGTATCCATGGCGTAGTAGGTAAATTCGCAGGCGGCATCAAGGAAGTCAGTATGTTGAACCAGCCGGTCTTTACGGCTGAGATTCGTTCCGAGAACATCCAGCAGGATAAACAGGGTGACTTCTTCATCTTTCAGAACCGTTGTTACCCCAGAATGCCGCAGCTTCATTTCAAGGCAGGAGATGAAATAGGCGGCGTCACGGTCTGTGTTGGCTTGTGAGGTGTAAAAGCTCATATCCGGGCGGTAACTGAAGCTGGCAGTGGAGGTTGTGATGGCTCTTTGTTCGCCTGTCCGGCCGCTGGTTGGGCCGAGATAATCGACAAGCTGATCCTGGAAGCTCGGCGAAAATCCAATACTCTGCAACCCGCCGTATGTGGCGTTCCCGCTGCCATACGTTGTCATAAACTCGCTTGCGATTCTTACCTTTTTACCCTTAAGTTTTTCCACATCCATTTGGTTGAGAGCCCGATAAGTGGCGGCGGCAATCAGTCTCTGCTCTTCATCAAAGCGCTTCCCGCCGCCATGACTTGGCATCCCGCGGAAGGATGTGCAACCGCTTGCAACAAACAGAAAAAAGACAATAAAGCAGACATGTTTAAACAACATAGGTATCTCCCGATAAAAACTACAGTACCGTGCCATGTTTCGCGTAGATATCCAATCGTTTTGCGCGGTGCATCATCTGCGACGCCTGATTGACACACCCTGATCGTAAAGGTACAGTTCGCGGCCTATTTATGAAAAATGACCTTCAACTTGAAACGCTCCGGCACAGCACGGCTCATGTTATGGCCGCCGCCGTCTGCCGGCTTTACGAAAACGTTCACCTCGACATCGGCCCTTCGACCGATGACGGCTTTTACTACGACTTTGATCTGACTCAGCGCCTGACGCCGGAGGACTTTCCGGTCATTGAGGCCGAAATGGCAAAAATCGTCGCCGAAGACCTTCCGTTTGAACGGATCGAAGTCAGCCGCGCCGAAGCGGTGAAGATGCTGGCGGGGCAGAAGTACAAGCTCGAACGGCTGGCCGACATTCCGGAAGGCGAAGCGATCAGCTTTTACAAATGCGGAAGCTTCTTTGACCTGTGCCGCGGCCCGCACCTTGAACGTACCGGCCAGATCCGCGCGTTCAAGCTGCTGAGTCTCGCCGGCTCCTACTACCGCGGCAAAGAAACCAATCCGATGCTTCAGCGCATCAACGGCACCGCTTTCACTAATGAAAAACAGCTGAATCTGTACATCAAGCAGCTCGAAGAAGCCAAACTTCGCGACCATCGCAAGCTCGGCAAGGAACTCGACCTGTTCAGCGTGCACGAAGAAGTCGGCCCAGGCCTGATTCACTGGCACCCGAAGGGCGCGCGTATCCGGTCGCTGATTGAAGAGTTCTGGCGGCAGGAACATTTCCGCAACGGCTACGAACTTCTCTACACTCCGCACGTCGGCAAAGCCAATCTCTGGCAGACTTCCGGCCATCTCGATTTCTACAAAGAGGGCATGTACGCTCCGATGGAAATCGATAAGTCGGACTATTACGTCAAGCCGATGAACTGCCCGTTCCACATCAACATTTACAAATCCGACATCCGTTCTTACCGCGATCTGCCGCTGCGCTGGGCCGAACTGGGCACGGTGTACCGCTACGAAAAGGCGGGTGTGCTCCACGGACTGTTGCGCGTTCGCGGCTTCACGCAGGATGATGCGCATATTTTCTGTACGCCGGAGCAGATCGAGGATGAAATCAAGGAAGTCCTCCGCTTCTCGACCTTCATCTGGAAAACCTTCGGTTTCGAAAGCATTACCGCCTATCTTTCCACCCGTC
Source organism: Pontiellaceae bacterium (assembly GCA_044224855.1). Taxonomy (GTDB): domain Bacteria; phylum Verrucomicrobiota; class Kiritimatiellia; order Kiritimatiellales; family Tichowtungiaceae; genus Tichowtungia. The sequence continues at coordinate 51,847 of JBGAJP010000001.1, read as the reverse complement.
CGGAGAAAGCCGTCGGCGATCCGGCCCGCTGGGAGCAGGCCACCGCTTCGCTCGAATCCGCGCTCAAAGCGTCAGGTCTTCCGTACGAAACGGATATCGGCGGCGGCGCGTTCTACGGGCCGAAGATCGACCTCAAGATCAAGGATGCCATCGGCCGCGAGTGGCAGATGAGCACCATCCAGTTCGACTTTAACCTGCCGGACCGTTTCGACCTCAGCTATATCGGCGAAGACGGTAAGCCGCACCGGCCCTATATGGTGCATCGCGCGCTTTTCGGAAGCATCGAACGGTTTTTCGGGATTCTGGTTGAGCATTACAGCGGTGCGTTTCCGCCCTGGCTGGCGCCGGAGCAGGTGCGCGTTTTGCCGCTTTCCGAAGAGCAGACGGACGCTGCTGTCAAAATAGCCGCCGAACTTCGTCAGCAGGACATCCGCGCAACGGTTGACCGTAAATCCGGAAAAATCGGCGCAAAAATCCGCACAGCTCAGATGGATAAAGTGCCGTACATGCTGGTGCTTGGTGCCAAGGAAATCGAGAACGGCACCGTTGCTGTGCGCGATCGCAGCGGCGCGCAGGAAGTAATGACGCTGGCTGATTTTGTTGAAAAAGTTAAAAAGGCCGTGCAGAGTAAAGCCTGATCAGAGAAAGCAACCGGGAGGAAGTTATTAGTAATCCGAATTATAAAGAGCGGCCGCGCAGAGAGTTCGGTCCGAGAATGAACAACATGATCCGCGTTCCCGAGATTCGCTGTATCGACGAAAACGGCGAACAGATGGGGATTATTCCGACCCGCCAGGCATTAATCCGCGCCCACGAAACAGGGCTCGACCTCGTGGAAATTTCCGCCACCACCACTCCTCCGGTGTGCCGCATCATGGATCATGGCAAATTCAAGTTTGAGCAGGAAAAGAAGAAAAAAGAGCAGAAGAAGAAGCAGATTGCCGCCAAGCTCAAAGAGGTCAAGTTTCACGTTAACGTCGGTGACCACGACTACCAAACCAAGCTTCGCCATACGCATGAATTTATTGAAGGCGGTGACCGCGTAAAGGTATCTCTCATGTTCCGCGGACGTGAAAACGCCCACCGCGAACTCGGATTCGAGCTGATGAAACGCATCATTGCCGACTGCGCTGAAGTAGCGACCATAGAACAGGCTCCGCGCCTGATGGGTCGTAACATCTACATGATGATCGTTCCAAAAAAGACCAAATAGGTTTTTCCACTCATTGGAAAACGAAAGGCCGCTCCGAACTTCCTGGTCGGCCTTTTATTTTACCGGCATTTGAAAAAGGACGACGCTGTCCGGATGGAACTCGGCGTGCAGGTTGCAGGTTTTCCCCAGCCATTGGAACGTCAAGCGCGAGAAAAAACAGATGTGCGTCGCGTCATCTTTATAGAACCACTTTTCGAACGGCGGCGCTTCGTTGCGCAACTGCGTCATAATTCCGATCCAGCCGCCGGACTTCACCAGCCGCAGAAAACGCTCGAACTCTTCGCTCGGACGCTGAAAGTGCTCCATCGTTTCCGAACAGGTGAGGAAGTCGTACTTCTTTTCTAAAGCGGGCGGATTATTGAAGTAGTGCAGGTCGTAGTTGTCGCAGGTATAACCGGCTTCTTCGAACAGCATGGAAAGTGTTGGCGTTTGGCCGCAGCCGAAGTCGAGACCGCGCGCTCCGGGCGAAAGCTTCTTTTCCAAAGGGTTGAACAGGCGGTTCAGGAAGACGCGGTAGCCGGAGTCTTTCAGACTTTGGCTGTGGAAATCATAGCGCGCCTTTTCCGCCTCCGGATCGAGGTGGAATTCCGGCGGGACAAAAACAAGATCGCACTGCAGACAGCGGAAATAATTACGCTTCCGGTCGCGGTGAAACAGCTCCGCTGCGCCGTTAGCGCAAAGCGGGCAGTTCGGGATAGATTCGTGTTTCGTCATCCGGCTGATAATCTAACACGTTCGATGAAAGGAAGCATTTCCTAAAAACAAAAGCCCCGCCAGCAGAGGCGGGGTTTTTCTGAAAACGATGACGATTTGATTATTTCGTCTCGTCAGCGAAGCCGTCCTGATTGGCGTCATAAAGTTTATCAAACGATGCTCCCAATTTTTCGACGGTCGTCGTTTTGCCAGCCGCTTCATAACCTTTTAAGCGTGCATCAACCCATTCCTTCTTGCTGACCTTTCCGTCTCCGTCTGTATCGAATTTGGCCGGAACCCCATCGGCGGAAGCCATCATTGCGGTGGACGTCATCATAAACATAATCATGCAGAATAAACGCTTCATGGTCGGTCTCCCTTTCATTTGACAGTTTCTACTGTGCACATTCAGTATACCCAGTAGTTGTATATAAATATATATCTTATTTCCGTGTTATTATCCATTTTTTTCAATCAAGTATTTTTTCCCCGACTCGATTAGGAAATCCTGAAAAAAAGCTGATCGGTGGCTTTCGGGGTGTTTCTGGCGCGCATCGACTGGGCAGAGAAGTCTATCTGGTAACAAAAAGCCCCGCCGGTAGAGGCGGGGCTTTTCTGAAGCGATGACGATTGGGTTGTTATTCGTCGGCAAAACCGTCGTGATCGGTGTCGTATTTGTCATCAAACGCTTTTTCGAGTCTTTCCACGGTCGTTGTTTTCCCAGCCTCTTCATAACCTTTCAGGCGCGCTGCAACCCATTCCTTTTTGCTGACTTTTCCGTCGCCGTCCGTATCCATCTTGGCTGGAACAGCGGCCAGTGTCTCTATTGCGGCGAATGCCATCACAAGTATCATCATGCAGAACAAACGCTTCATAGTCGGGCTCCCTTTTGTTTGACAGCTTTTACTGATGAGAATCCTGCTCTTACTGCGAATATATATAAATATATATTTTAAAAATAACGCTATTATTGAATTTTTCAAACAAATATTTTCAGCAGCCTGATCGGAAAATTTTGAAAACGGGAGCAGAGGGAAGAGACCCATGAATAAAACCCCGGATTTGAACTCGAAGGGCTGATTTGTTCCGGTATCAGTCACAGAAAACGACAGGATGGAGTTAGATTTTTTTCGGCGCGCTTCGCCTGGGCGGGTCGGGTGTGCGCAATCTCTCTTGTGTCTAAAAATAAAAGCCCCACCGAAGATGGGCAGGGCTTTTAAAAATGTGAGTGGATAGTTTAAATTAGTCAGCGAATCCGTCGCTATTGGTGTCGATTTTTTCATCAAACGTTGTGCCGAGTTTCTCTGCGGTTATTGATTTTCCGGCCGCTTCATACTGTTTCAACCGTGCATCAACCCATTCCTTTTTGCTGACTTTTCCGTCGCCATCCGTATCGAATTTGGCCGAAACAAGGGCCGAAGAATTTATTGCGGTGAATGCCGTCACAACCATAATCATGCAGAATAAGCGCTTCATAGTCGGTCTCCCTTTCATTTAACAGTTCCTACTGGTAGAATTCCTTTCATGCAGTAGATATATATGAATATATATTTTAGACTAACGCGATTATTCGATTTTTTCAATCAAATATTTTATTGACTCGAATCATCAAATCCCTGGATGGAGTTAGAATAAGTAACTTATGAACATGACCGGCTTTGAGCTGAATGGTTTAGTTGTTCCGGTGCCGGTTCCGTTTGCGGGAAACGGTATGATCGACTTTGGTGCATTTCTGGCGCACCTCGACTGGCTGGCCGAATGCGGCGTACGCAATCTGTTGATCAATGGCACAACCGGCGAATTCTTCTCTCTGACACCTAATGAGCAGTTGCAACTGCTTCAAACCGCCCGCGAAAACTGGGACGGACTTCTTATTGCCCATGCCGGCAGTCCGGGGCTTTCGACTTGCGTGGAAAGCGCTCGCGCCGCCGAAGGTGAAGGAGCCGATTTTGTTGCCGCGCTTCCGCCGTTCTATTTTGCCGGAGCGCCGGCCGCCGGTCTGGTCGAATGGTTTACCGCGCTGGCGGAATCGACCGCGCTTCCGCTGATTCTTTACAATTTTCCGAAGCACACCGGTAACCCGCTGACGCCGGAAATTCTGGCGCAGGTTCCGCATTGGGGTATAAAAGACTCGTCCGCTGATTTTTCGCTGTTGCCGGCGACGCCGCGCTACTTTGTCGGCGGCGACCGGAAAATCTCCGCCGCATACGCCGCCGGAGCTAAAGGTTTTGTCAGCGCTTCCGCTAATATTGAACCGTTGCCGTACCTGCGGATTGAGAAGGAACAGTCGCCGGAAAATCAGGCGGCGGTTGATGCTGTGAACGCGCGAACAAACGGGGCGTTCGCCATCGCCCGTATCAAACAGGCACTTTCTGAAATCATTCCCGGCTATCTGCCGTACGTCCGCCCGCCGCTGACCCGAGAGTTCCTATGAAAAAACAGATTCTCTTTCTACAGCTTCCGCTGCTGGACAACGACACGTCCACGCAGCGTGAAAATTTTCCGTTCGCGGCGCTTTGGCTGTCGCATGCGCTTTCTCAGCATCCTGAAGCTGAGTTCTGGGAAGTCATTTCGGCTCCGGCAAAGTGGGACGAGCTGGATAACGCCTGTCTGCTTCGCGAAATTCTGGTAAGCGGCGTCGAGGCTGTCGCTTTTACGCTTTGTCTCTGGAACGTGGAGCGCAGTCTGCGAATCGCCCGTCTGTTGCGGGAAGCGCGTTATGATCTCTTCCTGATGGCTGGAGGTCCGGAGATTTCAGAGGATCATCCGTTTCTTCTGGATGAGCCGGTTTTTAATGCGCTGGTGACCGGCGAAGGGGAGGCTGTTTTTCCCGAAATTCTGAAAGGAATCCGCACCGGCAAGCTGCCGGCGTATGACAACGTGCTGATTTCATCGCCCGGCGGCTGGCGGAGGGGAAGTAAACCGCCGCCGCAGATTGATCTGGCGGCGGTGCAGGTTCCGGTGGCGGCGCTGATGGACTGCATTCAGGCACGTCCGGCGGTTTACATCGAAACTTCGCGCGGCTGTCCGCTGACCTGCACCTACTGTCGCTATCACCATTTGCAGAAAGGTGTCCGCGCGCTTCCGGCGGAAGCTGCGGCCCGGCGCGTTCAGGAACTGCGTGCTGCCGGCACGCGGGAAATCCGCTTTGTCGATCCGACGTTCAATGCCCGCGCGGATTTTACCCGTTTACTGGATCTGCTGGCGGAAATCAACGTCGACCGGAAGCTGGGATTTTACGCCGAGCTGCGTGCCGATACGCTGACGCCGGAACAGGCGGCGCTGATGGCCAAGGTCAATTTCATTGATGTCGAGGTTGGCGTGCAGAGTACTGATCCGAACGTACTCCGTACCATCCGCCGCCCGGCGAATATCGCGCAGGTCGAGCACGGCATCCGGCTTCTGGCCGGCGCGGGCGTTCATGTGACGCTCGACCTGATGTATGGTCTGCCGCAACAGCCGCTGGATGATGTACTCCGCAGTATTGAGTGGGCGCGCGGCCTTGGCCCGAACATCGGCATTCAATGTATGCAGACGCTTCTTCTGCCGGGAACCGATCTGCGTGGGCAGGCCGAGCTGTACGGAATAAAAGCGATGCCGCTTCCGCCGTACGGCGTGGTTTCGACTTCGACGATGTCGGAAGAGGATATGGTGCGTATTGAAGTTCTGCTGCACGATAGCGCCGACATGCCCGCCGATCCGGTAACGCCGCGTTTTACCGGTTACCGGCTGACCGGGCTTTTCAAAGAGCGGGCCGGGCTGAACCGCCGGGCGCTGGTGATCAGCGCCGGTCATCTGAAAGAAGCTCCCCGGATGATTCAGCAGGCGATTTCTGACGAGCCGGACATACTTTGGCAGTTTGTACTTTGCGCGGAGCGCGAAGAGCCGATCGAATTGCTGGAAGCGCTGATTGCGACGGTCAAAAAACAGCCGCTGCATCTGCTGGATCGCTTCGCGTCGGCGGAGCTGTTCGGCCAGATTGCTTCGCGCCGGATTTTTGTCCGGCTGCAAAAAGGCCGGAAGTACGATGCTGGCTGGCGCGATCAGGTCGAAGAACTGCTGGGGCGTCATTTTGTATAAATGCTGTTTGAATCAGCCCGCCGGACTGATACCTTCTCCGCCTTCGTATGGCATTACTCAGTTTACAGAATCTTCATATAGCGTTCGGCGGCCCTCCGCTGCTCGACGGCGTGACGTTGCAAATCGAACCCGGCGAGCGCATCTGTCTGCTCGGGCGTAACGGTGAAGGAAAATCCACGCTGCTCAAAATCGTCAGCGGCGATCTGGAGCCGGACGACGGTGAAATCGTCCGCTCGCGCGATGTGCGCATCGCCCGCCTGCAGCAGACAGTTCCGCAGGATGTTCAAGGAACGGTTTTTGACCTGGTTTCCTCAGACTGGAACCACGAGCACGCGCTGGATCATCCTGTGGAAAAGGCGATCTCGCTGCTGGGGCTCGATCCGGAGCAGGAGTTTTCTTCGCTCTCCGGAGGGATGCGCCGCCGCGCGCTGCTGGCCAAGGCGCTGGTCAATGAACCGGATCTGTTGATTCTCGACGAGCCGACCAACCACCTTGATATTGAATCCATCCAATGGCTGGAAAACTTTCTGCTGCGCTGGCGCGGCACGGTTCTTTTTGTGACGCATGACCGCGTTTTTCTCCGTAAGCTGGCGACGCGCATTGTAGAACTGGATCGCGGGCGGCTGACCAGCTGGGCCTGCAACTATGAAACCTATTTAACCCGCCGCCAGGCGCTGCTCGACGCCGAGGAAGGGCAGTGGGCGGAGTTCGACCGCAAGCTTGCACAGGAAGAGGTTTGGATCCGCAAGGGGATCAAGGCGCGCCGGACACGTAACGAAGGCCGCGTACGCGAACTTGAAAAAATGCGCAACGAGCGCGGCCAGCGGCGCGACCGGGTCGGTACGGTTAAACTGCAGCTGAACGAAGCGGAACGTTCCGGCCGGAAGGTGATTACGGCCAAAGATGTTTTCTCCGGATACGACGGCGTGGACATCATTAAGAATTTCTCCGTCGAAATCCTGCGCGGCGACCGTATCGGAATTATCGGCCCCAACGGATGCGGAAAGTCTACACTGCTTAACACTCTGCTGGGCCAGCTCGCGCCGAGGCAGGGTGAAGTCAGGCACGGCACCAAGCTGGAAATTGCCTATTTCGATCAGCACCGTGTTGCGCTGGATGAGCAGAAGAGCGTGAAGTGGAATCTCTGCATGGACAATGATTATGTGCAGACCGGTACCGGACGGCAGCATGCGATCGGTTATCTGCAGAATTTTCTCTTCTCCCCGGCGGATGCCCGGCAGCCGGTCAGTTCGCTTTCCGGCGGGGAGCGTAACCGGCTGATGCTCGCTAAAATTTTCGCTCAGTCGTCCAACGTGCTGGTACTCGACGAGCCGACCAACGATCTCGATGTGGAGACGCTCGATCTGCTCGAAGAACTGCTGGTGGAATATCAGGGCACGGTTCTGCTTGTCAGCCACGACCGCGCTTTCATCAATAATGTGGTGACGGAAACGCTGGTGTTTGAAGGCGACGGGGCGATCAACGAATATGTCGGAGGCTATGACGACTGGTTGACGCAGCGGGCCGCGGCCAGAGATCAGAAATCAGAGGTCAGGAGTCAGGAGTCAGGGGCTAGGAATCAAAAGACCCAAAAGCGCAAACTGAGCAATCGCGAGCGCGAGGATCTTAAGAATCTGCCGAAAAAGATCGAGAAGCTTGAGGCCGAACTGGCGGAGATGAACCGTAAACTGAACGACCCTGATTTTTATCAGCAGCCGGCGGATGAAATTAAAACGGTTACCGACCGCGCCGCCGCTATTCCGGTGGAGATGGATGCCGCCTTCGCCCGCTGGGCGGAGCTGGACGGCTCTCAGGCGGACTGATTTTCGAGCGTCCGCAGAATATTTTTCAGGGCCAGTTCGGAATCCAGTACCGGTCTGGCACTTTCAGCCTCAATATCACTGAGCTTTTGAAGTCCTGCGGCCAGCGTATGTTTGGTGGAGGCGGTGATGTGCTCCGGATGGGCGTAAAGGTCTTCAAACAGTTTTTCAACCACGCGGCTTAGTTTGCCCTGCGCGGTGCTTTCATTCGCTGCCAGTGCTTTATTGATGCAATTACGGGAGGCTTTGTAAATTTTCAACAGGGTAGAGCGTTGCTCGGCCTGATTTTCGGAAGCAACAAACAGATACAGCAGCGCGGGCAGATCGTCGGTAGTCAGAGATCCCGATGCGGCGTCGGTGTCAGCCACCAGTGCGGAGGCCGGGATGGCCATTTTGCTGAGAATTTCTGTGACGGCTGAGATCAGCGTTTTTGGCGGGCACTGTGCTTTGGCGAAAAACTTGTAAATGCCGAGTTGCGCGGCCTCGTCCACCAGCGCCTTAACATATCCGCTGGAAAAGATGATGACAGGAATATGCTGAAGCTGCGGAACGCTTCGGATGGTTTTGAGTACAACAACGCCGTTGATTCCGGGCATGTTCAGGTCGAGAATAATAATGTCCGGCCGTTTCCGCTCGAGGTGTTCAAACGCTTCATTTGCGCTGTGTGCGGTATCAACAGAAAAGCCCTCGTTCTGCAACTTGGCTTTGTAGAGCGTGGTTACAAACTGATCGTCATCTATGAACAGGATCGACTTCATGATGAGAGTGAACAGTTAAAATGTTCTTCCAGATTCCGGCGGGTATCCTGCAGTTCACGGTCGATGGTCTGAACCCGTTCGCAGGCATCGTCCGGCATGGCTTCTTTACAGAGGTTTTCCATCTCCTTAAACCGGGCGGATATGCCGTTCATTCCGCAGGCGATGCAGGAACCGGCCACTTTATGAGCAACTGCCGAGGCGGCAGCAAAGTTTCCCTGAGCGACGGCGGCGGCCAGACGAGCCTGTTCCTGGCCGGTCAGTTCGAAGAAAAGCCTCATGAGTTCGGCTGCGACCATGCGGTCGTTACCGGTGGCTTCCATCAGGACATCGATATCTATGCCGGGTACCATCATGCCGCGGACTATAAGACCTTAACGCCGAAGTGCAATGGTAAAGAAATGAAAAGTTAGCGAGGGGGGTGAACAGTTCCGGTTTCGTCTTGTGCGTCTGACCGGAATGCGTACCATGCCCCGCTTCTATCTAATATTTCCGGACTGTTTATATGTGGATATATCTCGGATTAATTGCAGCGGTACTGCTGGGGCTTTACGATGTTTGCAAAAAACACGCGCTGGACGGTAATGCGGTTCTGCCGGTACTGTTTCTGTCCACGGTGGCCGGGCTCATCCCGATGCTGCTGTGCATGATCCTGTCTCGTTTTGCGCCGGACTTTACGCAGCAGATCCACTGCTATGTGCCGGTCGCGACACTTTCTGAGCATCTGCACATTTTTCTCAAAGCCTTCATCGTTTCCGTATCCTGGGTGCTGGCCTACTTCGCCATGAAGCACCTGCCGATTTCGATCTTTTCTCCGATCCGCGCCTCCGGCCCGGCCTGGACGCTGATCGGCGCACTGCTTATCTTTCATGAGCGTCCGCTGCCTTTGCACTGGGCCGGTATCGCGGTTGTACTTTGCGCCTATTACGCTTTCTCGCTCATCGGCCGGAAGGAAGGAATCGTCTTCCACCGCAGCCGCTGGGTTTTCTGCATTTCTCTCGCGACCTTCATCGGCACGCTCAGCACCCTGTATGACAAATATCTGCTCCAGCAGCTCGGCTATGCCACGATGCTGGTTCAGTTCTGGTTTGCGTTCTACAATGTCGTTCTGCTCGGCTTCTTCACGCTCTGCTGCTGGCTGCCGCGCTGGAAAACCTTTACGCCGTTTCAGTGGCGCTGGAGTATTCTTCTCATCGGTCTGCTGCTGGTCGCCTCCGACTTTGTCTATTTCAATGCCGTCAAACAGCCGGAAGCTCTGATTTTGATTCTCTCCATGCTGCGCCGCAGCAGCGTGGTGGTCTCCTTTATCGCCGGCGGGTTTATCTTCGGCGACGTCAATCTGCGCAGCAAGGCGTGGGCTCTGGCCGGAGTTATGGCCGGGGTTCTCCTGATCATACTGGCCTGATTTCGGTCCGAAACCTCTTTCCTGCCGGTTGCTTTTCAAAAAAAAAGCGGTAGTCTAACGCCCGAAAGGAAGTTCGCGCCGGCAAATAAACCGCGGCGCGCGGTCAAATTATGCAGAAAAAAGATTGGATTGCAGTAGGAACTAAGCTGTTGGGGATTTATATCGCCGTACTGGCGTTAATCGGTGCGGGTTCAGCGTTACTGAATACCGTGATGACCTTCATTTTTTCCGATCGGCCGGCCAGCGTCGGATTCTTCAAAATGCTTTGGGTTATTGTTGTCAAGGTCTTGCTGTTCGGACTGATTGCTCCGCTCGCCCAGGGATTTATCGCCTGGCTGCTGCTGAAGCGCACCGACTGGATTTTGAAGAAGGCCGGACTCGGCGAAGAGCCGCCGCAGATGTGATCATTAACAGAAAACAGGAGGTGTTCCATGGGCAGTCGCGGAATTCAACTTGTAGGAATGGACGTCAAGAAGCTGCTGACGCTTCTCAATAAAGCGCTGGCGGACGAATGGCTGGCGCACTATCAGTACTGGGTCGGCTCCAAAGTGGTTGCCGGACCGATGAAAGATGCGGTGATCGCCGAGCTCGTACTCCATGCCGCCGAAGAAATGGCGCACGCCGAACTGCTCACCACCCGCATCATCCAGCTCGGCGGAACGCCGGTGCTGACTCCTGCGGACTGGTTCAAGCTCACCAACTGTAAGTATGAAGCTCCTGCGGACCCGTTCGTTCAGAAGGTGCTCGAACAGAACATCGCGGGCGAACAGTGCGCTATCGGCGTCTATGAAAAACTGATGAAAATCACCAAAGACGCCGATCCGGTCACCTACAACATTGCGCTCCAGATCATCACGCAGGAAATTGAACACGAAGAGGACCTTCAGTGCCTGCTCGAAGATCTGAAGCTGATGTTTAAGCATTCCGGGAAGAAATGATTCACCCGGCGCGCATTCATCAGCTCAACGACAAACCCGCCCGCAACGGCGGGTTTGTTTTATACTGGATGCAGCAGAGCCAGCGCGCCGAATGGAACCACGCGCTCGAATATGCCGTCGAGCGCGCCAACGACCTCGGTCTGCCTGTCGCCGTCGTATTCGGCCTGATGGACGACTATCCCGAAGCCACCGAGCGGCACTACGCCTTCATGCTGGAAGGCTTGGCGGAAACCTTCCAGACGCTGGAAAAACGCGACATTGGTGCGTTTATCGGACGAGGACATCCGGCGGATGTCGCGCTCAAAGCGGGCCGTGACGCCGCGCTGATCGTCTGCGATATGGGATATTTGCGCCATCAGGCCGAATGGCGCGCCCGTGTCGCCGAAGAAGCCGGTTGCGAAGTCGTCGAAATCGAAAGTGACGTCGTTGTGCCGGTCGAAACCGCCTCCGATCACGCCGAATACATGGCCCGCACCATCCGTCCGAAACTGTTGAAACGCCTGGATGAATTCCTTCAGCCGGTCAAAACCGTTAAACCGCGAATCAACGCGAATGGACGCGAATTACTGAAAGGGTGGAGCCGGGATATTCCGAAGTCGGTTGGCGCGCGTAGCAAATTCAAAGGCGGAACAGCAGAAGTGAAGAAGCGGCTGAAACGGTTTATTGCCGGAAGCCTCGCGGTTTATGAAGCGCACAGCAACCAGCCGCAGACGGATGATGTTTCCATGCTCAGCCCGTATCTCCACTTCGGACAGATTTCTCCGCTCTATATCGCCTTGGAAATAATAGCCGCCCGGTCAGGGGACCGGGCCTACAGTGTAGGCCGTGTGCCCTCACACGGCGGAAAAAATCCGGAAAGCTGCTTTCTGGAGCAATTGATTGTCCGCCGCGAGCTGGCGATGAACTTTGTCTGGTTCACGCCGGACTACGACCGCTTTTCCTGTCTGCCCGACTGGGCGAAGCGGTCGCTGAAAAACCACGCCAAAGATAAGCGGGAATTTCTCTATACCCGCGAACAGCTCGAACAGTCGCGGACGCACGATCCGTACTGGAACGCCGCCATGACCGAAATGCGCGTCACCGGCTTCATGCATAACTACATGCGGATGTACTGGGGCAAAAAGGTGCTGGAGTGGAGCCGCTCGCCGGAAGAGGCGTTTGAAACGCTCCTCGCCATTAACAACAAATATTTTCTCGATGGCCGCGACCCGAACTCCTACGCCGGAGTCGCCTGGGTCTTCGGCAAGCACGACACCGCCTGGGCAGAGCGTCCGGTCTTCGGCAAAACCCGCTACATGAACGCCGCCGGACTCAAACGGAAGTGCGACATTGAGAGGTATGTGGAGAAGGTGACAAAGATGTATTGAACGTTTCGAATCAGCGTTTGGGTGTGGGACGCTCGATAGGCTGAATTCGTTTATTCAATGCAGTTTTTTAATTTTTAGAGTTTTCCAAAAGGTATCAATAAGGAACTGTTCCTTCGAATTACTTTTCGTATCAATGGCTGTAACAATCAAAATGCCACAATCCTTACCCCCAACAGCACATACTTCACGGATCCAGTTATCGTTATTATAGGTAGTGGTTCCCCGTTTTCCTTTAACCCGGAACTCCCCCGCTTCTTTCAAGATATCATCTTCCTTATAGGCGTACCCATAATCGATTTCTTCTTTAGACAACTCCTTTAGCATGTAATCCACCAAAGAGCTCGGGTTTCTGTTGTGATACTCCTGAACAATGATCATGGCACCTTCTGGCGTGGTGAGCGTTGTTTGAAAAATTCCATCTCCTAAATCACTGCTACTTGCTTTATATTTGCTGGAATGTGAAAAACTAAAATAGTGGCGATCACATTCGATTTCTTTCTTCAGTTTTAACTCTACCTTGAGTTCTGTTCCATCCGACTGGGAGATAGTTTTTGAAGAATCCAGCCCGATCTCGTAAGCTTTCCCGTTTATGGTGATTACATAATCATCAGATGCATAAGAAAGCAGAGCAACTACACAAGAAACTGTAATGGCGATGTGTTTATTCACGTTCATTTTTTCTCCAGAGTAGTTTGTTAGTCAGGCAAGTTCTGTGTTCCTGAGACCGGAAAATAACGACGCGAGCAGGGAAAGAGAAGCCTTTTTCAGGCCTTGGAAAGTTTTGCGGCGGATTTTCCGATGAGCTTTAATGTGGAAGCGGCATCCCTGCCGCTGAGTTCAACCGCTGCTGGCCAACGGCAGGATGCCGCTTCCACCTTATCAGCTGGTTGCGGTGAAGGCTTCGTGGAAGGTGATGGCGCCGCGCGGTTTGGCTTTGCCAAACGGCAGGCCGAGAACGTACTTCAGGGGAATTCCTTCGTGGGTCAGTTTGGGATAATGTTTGAAGCCGAAGCGCTTGTAGTAGTCAGGATCGCCGACGAGCATACAGCCGTTCGCTCCGGATTCTTTCAGCAGAGAAAGTCCTTTGTTGATGAGCGCTTTGCCGATTCCCTGCCGCTGGAGTTCCGGCAGAACGGAAACGGGGCCGAGTCCGTACCAGCCGGAACTGCCGTCGGAAACCTTTACCGGCGAGAAGGCGATGTGCCCAGCGACTTTGCCGTCAACTTCCGCCACCAGTGAAATGGTCATGACTACGGCTTTGCGCAGGGCGAGGACAATAAACTGTTCGGTCTGCCGGCTGTACGGGCAGGTCCGGAAGGCGGCTTCGGTGACGGCCGATATGGCGGCGATGTCGGCAGCGGTTTCGTTGCGAATGAGGATATTCATAGGGACGAAATGTAGTGGTTTTCTGATGTTTTGAAAAGTTTGCGGCGGATTTTTTGTGGAAGCGGCATCCCTGCCGCTGAGCTCACCCATTGCTGTCCAGCGGCAGGGATGCCGCTTCCACCTTATTGACTCTGCGGTCTTTGCGAGGGCACGAAGCCTTTTCTTAAAAAGACAGCCGCTTCTGCGCTTGAACAATTTTCCGCGCTGTGTAGGCTCTCCCGCATGGCTGCAAAAACCGACAAAAAAGAAGGCGCCTCTAATCTTGAGGCAGTACTCGCTGACATCAAAAAACAATACGGCGACGGCGCAATCGTCCGCCTGGGTGACGAGTCCGGTCCCCGCAAAATCCCGTGCATTTCCACCGGCGCACTGACGCTGGATATCGCGCTCGGCATCGGCGGCGTTCCGCGCGGCCGCGTGATCGAAATTTTCGGCCCGGAATCGTCCGGTAAAACCACGCTGGTTTCCCACATCATCGCCAATGTCCAGAAAGAGGGCGGCACGGCGGCTTTCATTGACACCGAACATGCGCTCGATCCGGGCTACGCCCAGAAGATCGGCGTCGACCTGAACAACCTGCTGGTTTCGCAGCCCGACTCCGGCGAAGAAGCGCTCAATATCTGCGAATCGCTGGTGAAGAGCAACTCCATCGACGTCGTGGTCGTGGACTCCGTTGCCGCACTTGCGCCGCGCGCTGAACTTGACGGCGAAATGGGCCAGTCGCACGTCGGTTTGCAGGCGCGTTTGATGAGTCAGGCGCTGCGCAAGCTGACGTCCGCGATCAGCCGCTCAAACTGCTGCTGTATTTTCACCAACCAGATCCGCGAAAAAGTCGGTGTGATGTTCGGCAGTCCCGAAACGACGCCCGGCGGCCGCGCGCTGAAGTTTTATTCTTCCGTGCGCCTCGACATCCGCCGCATCGGCCAGCTTAAGGATACGGCCGGCGCGATCTACGGCAACCGGACCAAAGTCAAAGTGGTCAAAAACAAAGTCGCTCCGCCGTTCACCACCGCCGAGTTCGATATTCTTTACGCCGAAGGCATCTCGTGGACCGGTTCGATCGTGGATGCCGGAACCGACTGCGGCCTGATTGAAAAGAAAGGCTCGTGGCTTTCTTATAACGGCCAGCAGCTTGGACAAGGCCGCGACGGCGCGCGCAAAGCGCTGATGGAAGACAAGAAGCTCGCCGACGAACTGTCTAAAAAGATCAAGGAAACCGCCAAGGCCAAAACCGACGGCGGTGAATAAGACCGGAGTTCCCGATGTCTGCAAAATCCATTTCTGTCTGTTCAGCTGTTTTCTGCCTGCTTTTTTCCGGCTGTAAGCCGGCTGCTTTTGACGGCGCGAAGGCGATGGCCGAGACCGAGGCGCTGGTGAAAATCAGCCCGCGCGATGCGGGCGGCGGCGGGGCGCGCCGGGCTTCCGTGCTGCTGGAAGGTAAGCTCAAGGCGCTCGGGCTGAAAACGACAATCGATACGTTTTCGGAGGATACGCCGAACGGCAAAATGCATTTCAACAATGTGCTGGGCCGTCTTCCGGGTAAGACGAACCGGTTGATTGTTCTGGCTTCACATTTCGATACGAAGAGCGGTATCTCCAAAGATTTTCAGGGCGCGAATGATTCAGGCTCCAGTTCCGGTGTGCTGCTGGAGCTGGCGCGTGTTCTGACCAAACGCGGACCGTATGAAACCGAATTCATGATTGCGTTTCTCGACGGCGAGGAGTGCCGCAAAGAATACGGCCCGCACGACGGGCTGCACGGCAGCCGCCGTTTGGCTCAGCAGATTTACGATGCGGGCGGAGCCAGACTGGTTGAAGCGGTGATCGTGATCGATATGGTCGGCGATAAGGATCTGAACATTTCGATTCCTCGCAACAGTTCGCCCACGCTGATGAAGGAAATCTTTTATGCCGCCCACGAACTGGGTGTCCGCGCGCAGTTCAGCATCGGGCCCGGCTCTATTCTGGATGACCATGTTCCGTTCCTGCTGGCGGGAATGCCGGTGGTGGATGTGATTGATTTTGACTACGGCTCCGCACCGGGCCGCAACGATTACTGGCATACACCGGCTGATACGCTCGACAAGCTGTCGGTTAAAAGTATGCAGACGGTCGGGGATGTGGTGCTGAAGACGATCGAGAATATTCAGTAAGTTCGGGATGCATCCCGACTACTGAGGCGGCAGAACGCCTTCAGAGACGAGCTGGGCGTCCATTTCCGGCGTAAGCGGCAGCGGGAGCGGCGGCAGGCCGTTACGGATCGCATCCATCTGCACATTTTCCAGATGTTTTTTCAGCGCTTCGCCGGTCAGCTGGGGTTCCGGCGGCGGCTCTGTTTCTTTGCGCCGTTCTTCGACTTTCTTCAATAACGCGCGGCGGCGTTCAGCATACGAGGATTGACGGGAAGTCTGTTCGCTTTTTGAAATCGGTTCGCCGGCACCGGCTTCCAGCTTGAAAAGAGCCACTTCGTTGCCTTTACGAAGCATAGCTTCGGAAGATTTTACATCCGCCTCAACCACTTCAAGTCCGTCCTGCGGTTCGCCGATGCGGAGGATGTAACTTTTTTTCGTAGTGTTATCGACGATGCCGGCCCGCGTTGTGCCGTCCGGGCCTTCGAAAAGCATGGAGAGTCGGAGATTACGGGCGAAGGACTGGGAAGCTGCAACCTGCACGACTTCGGCTTCAGGAGGTGTCTGGCCGAAGGGCGGTTTGTCCAGGATGAGCTGATACCGTTTAAAGCCTTCATCGTCTGTCGCGCTGAATGCGGCAGAGGACAGCAGACTCAAAATGAAAATGGTATCGCGGGTCTTCACGGTTGCGGGATTATCCGTTCTTGTTTAATTTTCGTCAAGCGGTAGGCTCTGCAAGTCGTGCTTTAAAAACGGGGGACACGCATGCGCAAAAAAAGCGTTTTGAGTCTGATGATGGTTCTGCTGGCGGTCGCGGTTCAGGCGCAGATGCCGCACCGTGTTGCGGTGCTGGTGAACGAAAACTCACAGAATTCGAAGAAGGCCGCCACTGTTTTCGCCGCGCTTCATGGCGTGCCGGGCGGGAATCTGATTTATCTGAACCTTCCCGAATCCATCGTAACCGGGCGCGCGGAGTGCACGCCGGAAGAGTTCGCGCAGTACATTTATGATCCCGCGCAGAAAGTCATCGAAGAGCGCGGACTGACGAATCAGGTATTGGCGTGGGTCTATTCCGTCGATTTTCCGATCCGTATCGTCACGTCTCCGAATGACCGGCAGCAGATGTCTCTGATGGGGCTTACTTTCACGCGCGGCAAAGTTCCGGCGCTCGAAATGATCGAAAAAGGGCAGTTTGCTTCGCCTCTGTTTGCCGGGCCGGTCAAAGAGGGCGGCCCGAAAAATCCGGCGCGGTCGTTTGATGTCTGGCAGGGCGGGCTGAAAGAAAAAATGCCGCTGCCTTCGATGATGCTGGGGTACATCGGCGAGAACGGCACGGACATGGATACCGTGCTGCGCTGTCTGCAGAATGGAATTCTCGCCCGGCAGGGAGGCGTCAAGGCTCCGGTTTTGTTTGTGCAAACCGGTGACGACAAACGCTCCGGTCCGCGCGAGTGGCAGTATGCGGAAGTAAAAGCGGAAATGACGCTGCGCGGCGGTTCTGCGGAGATTTACACCAACCAGCCGTCTGCGCGGACTAATCTCCTGGGTGTAATGACCGGCGCGGAAACGGTGAAGCCTTCAGCGTTCGGCATGTTTGCGCCGGGAGCGTTCGGCGAACACCTGACCAGCTGGTCGGCGGAGTTCCAGAAGCCGCAGGCCAAATGCACCGAGTGGCTCAAGGCCGGAGCCACCGTGACGGCAGGCATGGTAACGGAACCTTATAATGTCTGGACGAAATTTCCGCATGCCCGCTTTTTTGTTTACTATGTTTCCGGCTGCTCAGCGATGGAGAGTTTTTACCAGTCCATTGCCAGTCCGGTGCAGGTACTGCTGCTGGGCGATCCGCTTTCGCAGATTGCGGGGGTTCCGGTTGAAATAAAAACAGTCGGACTGAGCAGGGAAATTTCCAGCAGTCTTGATTCCGCATTTGTTGCCGAGGCGAAATGTCCGATGCCGGCGCAGGTTCTGTACAGCGCATTGCTCGACGGGAAGCAGATCAAAGAAGCGGATAATATCACCTTGATCGAGCTTCCGTTTAAGGAAATGGGTGACGGATACCACGATGTTCGCATCATTGCGCAGGCGCTTTCTCCGGTGACGCCGGGCGGGTTCAAAGATTTTCCGGTGGTCATTAATAAAAAGGGACGAACCGTTTCAATCTCCGGAATGGCTAACGGCGCGCCGCATCAGATTGTCGTAAAAGCGGCTCCCGGCGGGAAAGAAACGCCGAAAGAGATTTGCCTGCTCTGGAACGGACGTCAGCTTGACCGCAAGCCGTATGCCGCCGGCGTTGAGCTTTCTTTTGATGAGCGGACGGTAGGCGAAGGCCCGCATCGTGTACAAGCAGTCGCAATTTACGAAGACGGTATGGAAGTGCGCAGTGCGCCGCAGGTTTTTGCGATTACCTATAAACCGGAGGCTAAGCCCGAATGAGCCGGCGCTGTGTTTTTTTTGACCGCGACGGCGTGGTAAACCGCGTTCCGGATCCGGAACGTTATGTGACCGGCTGGGATAAATTCCATCTATTGCCCGCGTTTGTTGAGTCGCTGAAGATTGTCCGGCAGCGCGGTTTTGTCGCGGTGATTGTCACCAACCAGCAGGGCGTTGGCAAAGGCGAATATTCTCTGGAGACCGTTGAGGAAATGCACAGGAATCTGCGCTGTGTTCTGGCGGAGCATGGGCTTGAACTGCTCGATATTTTTTACTGTCCGCATTTGGCGGCGGATCACTGCGCCTGCCGCAAGCCGAAGCCGGGTATGTTCCGGCTGGCCTCAGAAAAGCACGATATTGATTTGAGCGGTTCATGGATGGTTGGCGATCAGGAGCACGATATCGTTGCCGGACACGCCGCCGGCTGCCGCTGTATCCGCGTCGGCGGCGAAAAAACCGCTGCAGAGCATCAGGTCGCGGCAATGAATGAACTGCCCGCTCTGCTCGACAAAATCCTCTGACCGCTTTATTTTCCCGCGCTATGCAATGGATTTCCAACAGCCCGTCCGACACCTGGAATATCGCCGCTGAGTTTTTTCAGACCCTGGCAAAACCGGCGGTGATTGCTTTGCACGGCAATCTCGGCGCGGGGAAAACCTGCTTCACGCAGGGACTTGCTCAGGCCGCCGGTGTCCGGGAGCCGGTGTGCAGCCCGACGTACACGCTCATCAGCGAATACCGCGGAACGGTGCCGTTTCATCATATGGATCTTTACCGGCTTGGCAGCCCTGAAGAGGCGTTCGACCTTGGTTTGGATGAATATCTGGAAGCCGGCGGCATCACGGTGATTGAATGGGCCGAACGCGCCGCCGAACTGCTTCCGCCTTCGACGATTCATATCCGGCTTGAGCGCGGCACCGATGAAGATCAGCGCCTGATCCGTATTGTGGAGAATCCTTTATGATCGTGCTCGGAATCGAACTTTCTTCGCGGCAGGGCAGTGTGGCGCTGTTTAAAGACGGTGCTTTGTTGGCCGAAAGAACGTGGCTGGGCGAAAAAGTCCGGCACGGCGTTCTTTTTGAAACGCTGGAAACTTTGCTGGGCGAAATCGGTTTTTCGTACAGCGATATTTCGCTGTATGCGGTTGGCCGCGGGCCGGGATCGTTTTCCGGCATGCGGATGTCGTTTGCGGTGGCTCAGGCGCTGGCCTTGCCGGGTAAGACGGAAGTCCGCGCCGTCAGCAGCGGAGCCGCGCTGGCGCTGGCTGTTGCGCGCGAAGCCGGCGCGAAGCGGATTGCGGTCGTTGGCGATGCCCGCCGCGGGCAGGTGTGGTACGGACTTTTTGAAACCATGACAAACGGGATGGTTGAACTCGCCGATGAGTGGCAGCTGGTTCCGTACGAAGAAGTCGCTGTGCCTGACGGAACGCTGGTGGTCAGTCCGGAAGCCGAACGGCTGGTCAAGTTCTTTCCGGGTATCGGAACTCCGCAATTTCCTCTGGCTCAACAGGTAGCCGAACTGGCTTTGACGCACAGTGAACCGCTGGAACCGCTTTATATGCATCCGCCGGTTTTTGTGGAGCCGAAATTCGGTTGAGTTTTTACGGTTTTTGCCGTAGAATTCTCAATAATGAAAAACAAACCCCTGTTTTTTCTATCGGTCTTATCTTTTTGTTCGATTGCTCAGGCTGTGATTATTGCCGGCGGTAACGGGTCCGGCAATACCACAGGAACGGGCGTAATCGGCTGGGATTATGTCGGGAAGATTTCCTCTGCAAACGGAGCTCCTTCCAGTGTGACTTATCTTGGTAATTCATGGTTCATTACGGCCTACCATGTGAAACAGCTAGATAACCCGACCGGCGTTGTTCTTAATGCAACCTCTTATGGTATAGACAGTTCAAGCTGGAAACGAATCACTAACAGCACGGGCAGCAATGCGGATCTGGTTCTTTTCAAGGTGACAAACAGTATTTCCGGACTTCCCGCGGTAAGTATTGCTGACAGCACTCCTTCGAACGGTTCCGCGCTGACGATGATTGGCGACGGACGGAACCGGGCTGCATCGTTAACCACATGGTATGTGGATGTCACACCAAGCAGCTGGGTTTGGGGTACAACCAACTTTGCCGGCGCGGATGGAACATTGCAGGGATACAGTTATGCTTCCGGTTCTACGAAGCGCTGGGGATCCAATACAGTTAACGGCTCAGTTGACGGAATCAATGACGGTTATGGCATAACGGATACTTTTTATACCGATTTCGACAACGTTGCCGGAGAGGCTCAAGGCGCAACGTATGATTCCGGCGGCGGTGTTTTTATCGGAACAACCAACAACTGGCAGCTTGCGGGAGTTATGCTGACGGTCGGAACCTACAACAGTCAGCCGGCTAATACGGCGGTTTTCGGCGACACCACTTATGTGGCGGATCTGACGGCCTACAGGGATCAGATCAATCAGGTAATTCCTGAGCCGACGACCGCTGTTCTGCTTGCCGGCGTCGGCATTGTATTCGGTGTGATTAAGCGACTGCGGTATATGTATCAATGAAAACCCGGCTGATCAGCCTGCTGTTTTTGCTGATGGCCGGCTCCTCGCCGGCCATCATTACGGCGAATAACACAGTTGCGGAAACCGATCCTTTTGCTACGAATGGCTTCACATGGGATTATGTGTTTAATCATCCGGACGGATCGTGCGTAGCCGTGGCTCCGAACTGGATTTTGACGGCTTCCCATGTGGCGGATTACGGCGGATCCGGGACATTGATCATCAACGGGACAAACTATTTTAAAAAAGAAATCATCTATCACGGAACGGCTGATATTGCTCTGATCCGTTATGACAAGACATTTCCCGGATACTACGGGATGCACTCAGGATCATCTTTACTGAACTCAAGTGCGATTTTGGTCGGCTACGGCTTTACAGGTACGGTGACCAAAATCATCGGACAGTATTATTTTACTGACAGCGGAAGTGGACGGGGAACAAAGCGCTGGGGTAGCAATAAAATTTCATCGATTGAAGCATGGGCGTACAGTATTCCGCCGGCTTTTAGCAATTCCGGGTTTGTAATGAAGTTTGATGCGGCAGGCACAGAGGCAGGTGTTGGTATTTATGATTCCGGCGGAGGAACCTTTGTTCAGGAGGCCGGTGTATGGAAATTGGCTGGAATTAATACGTCAAGGGAAGTAAATATTTTCCAGACCGGCTACGACCGAACTTTTTCTGTTTCTGTTCCAGCTTACGCATCATGGATCAGCTCCATCATCATTAGCACTAACGACTTTGACAGCGACGGTATTCCGAATTACTGGGAAGAACAGTACGGAACAATTTCCGGGCTGGTTGCTTCGGCTGACAGCGACGGGGACGGCTTTTCGAATTTTCAGGAATACATTGCGGACACCAATCCGACCAATGCGGCGTCCTTTTTTGAAATAGAAACATTTGCTGTCTCGACCAGTCAGGCTGTTTATTTTTCCGGCAGCACAGCGCGGCAGTATCAGGTTTTCTGCACCACCAATGATCTGGCCGGGACCAATCTTGCCTGGCTGGCGGCGCATACCAATCTCATTTGGGGTTCCGGAACTGATTCATTCATTACCGTCACCAATACCGCCGTTCGCGTCTTCTACCGGCTTCAGGCAATTCTTCCTTAAATATCCTCTTGACGACGCACGATATATATAAATATATATATAAGATTGCGGCGGCGTGTTAACGCCCTGTTGCACAGTGTCCATGCAGAAGAGTTCTGAACAGTAATCTGGAAAAGGATTGAGGATGCATATGAGCGTGAAAAAACTGGTTTATTCATCTGCCGCCCGGCTGGCAGCAGTTCTATTGAGTCTGTCCGCGGTACTTCCATTTGCTTCGGCTCAGGATTACCTCATTCAGGTGAAACCGCCGGAAATAACCGCGGGTGCCGATGATCCGACTCTGGCGACACTTCAGCAGCCGGCTGAAAAGAAGCTGTACTACGGGGTGCTGAAGGAACTGGGCGTGAAGTCGGTTCAGGCGGAAGGCTGGCTTAAAAACTATCTGACGGTTCAGCGGGACGGACTGACCGGTCATCTGGAAAACGGCGGATATCCGTTTAATACCGGCGGCTGGAACGGCCCGAAGCTTGGAGACCGCAAGATCGATCAGAATACCTGGGCGGCCTATGAACAGTATGCTTACTGGGTGGATGCGATGCTCCGCTGCGGTTATCAGATCAGCGACAGTTTTCTGCTTGGCAAAGCAAAAGCGCAGATCGATTACGTACTGAACAATCCGGATGCCGACGGCATTCTCGGGCCGGTGAACGTGCCGGAAATCCGCTGGCCGCATGTTGTGTTTTTCCGTTCTCTGATGGCGCAGTACAGTGCGACCGGTGATCAGCGGATCATCGATGCGCTGATGAAGCACTACAAAGCCGAGAAAGACAAAAACCTGCTGAATCCAAAAGCTGCGCGGGAAATCTGCAACGTCGAACAGATGTGCTGGCTGTACGGCCTGACCGGCGAGCGCTGGCTGCTGGACTACTCGGTGAAACTGCTGAACGATTCCGGTGCGGTGAAGCAGCAGCTGCAGGCCGTCAAAACCCGCGGACATGGCCCCTGCAATCAGGAACGCTACAAGCTTCCGATGATCATCTATCTCTACAGCGGCGATACGCGCTACATGAACGCGACGCTCAACGTTCTCCGCCTGATGGAGAAGGAGCACATGCTGGTGGACGGATCAACCAGCGCGGCTGAAGATTTTATCGGCAACGGCGAACGCGCCTGCCACGAAACCTGCAACATCATCGATATGGCCTGGGGAATGGGCTATGCGCTGATGGCCACCGGTGATGCGCAATGGGCCGACAAGATCGAACGGGCCGCGCTGAATGCCGGAGTTGGCGCGACCGGTAAGGATTTCAAGACGCATGAATATTTTTCCGCACCCAATCAGGTGCTGGCAACCCAGATGTCCAATCACGAGATTTTTCAGCTGAACCGTTTTGCGTTCCGGCCCGGACATGATGTGGAGTGCTGCACCGGTAACGTAAACCGCAACATGCCGAATTACATTTCACGCATGTGGATGAGCGACACCAGAGACGGCGTGGCGGCCGTGCTGTACGGTCCGGGAAAACTCTCGGTCAAGGTTGGCGCGAAACAGACGCCCGTGACGATTGTCGAGAAAACCGACTTTCCGTTCAGCGAAACAGTTGAGTTTGAAATCCAGACCGACAAGCCTGTGGCATTTCCTCTGCACCTCCGCATTCCGGGCTGGTGTGCCAATGCCAGCCTGACGATCAACGGAAAACCGGCGGACGAAACGCTGACAACCGGCAAGTTCGCCACCATCAACCGCGAATTCAGGAACGGCGACAAGCTGGTACTGACGCTGCCGATGACGGTCAAAATGACGCACTGGCCGCATCACGGCGTGGCGCTGGAACGCGGTCCGCTGGTTTACTCGCTGCTGATCAAAGAAAGACGGACGATCTGCAAAACCGATCCGCGTTCCGCTCCGCCGGAATTTCCGTCATATGAAATCATGCCTGCCAGCCCGTGGAACTATGCTCTGGATATTGATGAGGATAAGGTGAACGAGCAGGTCAAAGTGGTAAAAACCGACATGACCGCTAATCCGTTTGCGGCGGCTCCGATCCAGCTGCTGGTTCCGGCCCGCAAGGTGAAAGAGTGGGAACTGGAAGTGACGCGCGACCGCCTGACAACCAAGCAGTGCACCTATACACCCGCACTGCCCCGCAAACCGGACTTTGAAGAGCAGCAGGAAACTGTTACACTGGTTCCTCTTGGCAGCACATATATCCGCCTGACGGTTTTCCCGTGGACCAAGGCGAAGTGGTAATTTGTGGACATGAGGCTGGCGGCTTTCCCGCCGGCCGGACAGTGGCAGAAGTTTAGAATCGGTAAGAAAAGGAAATAATAAATGAAAAACCCAATTAAGAGTGTCATGGCCGGGCTGTCTCTGTCCGCCGCCGTATTTGCGCAAGGACCGCAGGCCATCAATGAGTCGGCGCGTGAAGTTCCGCTGGTTGATCAGGTGGATGTGGTAGTGATCGGCGGAAGTTGCGGAGCCGTGTCGGCTGCTGTTGCTGCCTCCAAGGCCGGCTCCAGCGTTTATCTCCTCGCTCCGTCCATGTATCTCGGTGAGGACATCGCCGGCACGATGCGTCTTTACCTCGAAAAAGGCGAAACTCCCCAGTCTGAACTGGGCAAGGCGATCTTTACCAGCGCGGCCAAAAGCAACGTTTTTAAGAATGAGAACTTTACCCATGTGATTCCGTTGCAGGCCAAAAAGGCGCTTGATGACGCTCTGCTCAAAGCCGGAGTCAAATTCCTCTACGGTTGCTACGCGACGGATGTGCTGCGTGATGCCGACGGCAAGGTCGCCGGCGTGGTCATCGCCAACCGTGCCGGTCGTCAGGCCATCGCCGCCAAGACCGTTATCGACGCTACGCCGCGCGCAACCGTCGCCCGCGTCGCCGGCGCGAAGTTCTCCGCCTTCCCGGCCGGGAAGCAGACGTTCAGCCGCATTGTGGTCGGCGTAAAACCTAGGACCGACACGGGCATTGTATCGTCGCGCGAAATCACTCCCGGCTATACTCCCTTCACCCGCTACTTTCCTTCGAGCAAGGATTGGGTGATTCCTCCCAAAGGCACCACTTATCCGATCGTTGAATACACTCTGGAAATTCCGATGGCCGACGGCAGCTTCAAGTCGTACGCGCAGGCCGAGAATATCGCCCGCGATCTGACCTATGATCCGCAGTTGCAGAACGACGCTGAAATGCTCTTCCAGGTTCCGCCCGATCAGTTCAAAGGCGTTGCGAGCGGTACAGGTGCGTGGAAAGGCGCGGATCAGCTGGACATCAATTCTTTCCGGCCGGCCGGAGTGGAAGGACTTTACGTGCTGGGCGGCTGTGCGGATATTTCACGCGAGCAGGCGGCTATGCTGCTTCGTCCGCTGGCTCTGATAGATGTCGGCGCGCGCATCGGCGCGCAGGCGGCTGCGGACGGTAAACTTACTTCCGTTGCAAAACTCACTGTCTCCGGCGGCACGGCCGCCGGCAGCGATGCCGGTGAGGTTTGTGAAGCCCTCGGCGGTCTTCGCAGCATCAACCCGAAACTGCCGGGCATTCCGCAACCGCAGCGCGGCCTGCCGGTTTTGGGCGAATATGACGTCGTTGTCGTTGGTGGCGGAACTGCCGGTGCTCCCGCCGGTATCTCGGCCGCCCGCAAAGGAGCCAAGACGCTGGTGCTGGAATATCAGTACGGTCTGGGCGGCGTCGGTACGGAGGGTTTTATTTTCAACTATCACGCCGGTAACCGTGTCGGGTTTGCAATGGAAGTTGCCGAACGGTCCGCCTGGGGCACCGGAAAAGATCTCTGGCACTGGAAGGGGCAGGTTCGTCAGGAATTCTGGCGGAGTGAAATCCGCAAAGCGGGCGGCGAAATCTGGTTCGGCACCATTGGTTGCGGCGCGGTCGTCAAGAACGGCAGTGTCTGCGGCGTGATCGTAGCTACCCCTCAGGGCCGCGGCGTTGTTCTCGCTAAAGCCGTCATCGATGCCACCGGGAACTCTGATATCGCCATTGCCGGCGGTGCCGAGTACACCTTCATCGATTCACTCCAGCTCGCCATGCAGGATGCCGGGGTGCCCAACCGCGGTATGCCCTGGCACGCCACCAATATCGGCTACACGATTGTGGATGAGTCGGATGTGGTCGATGTCTGGCATGACTTCGTATTCAGCCGCAACCGGCTGACTCTCGCTTTCGATCTCGGTCGCTTTCTGAATAACCGCGAACGGCGGCGCATCGTGGGCGAATACACGCTCGACCTGGTCGACGTGATGTCCAAGCGCACCTTTCCGGACACCGTTGTTCAGACCATGTCGAACCTCGACAGCCACGGCTATCTCATTCACCCGTACTTCAACCTGAGTACACCATCGAGAGAAGGCACAGCTTTTACAGCCAACCTTCCGTACCGCTGTCTGGTGCCGAAGAAACTCGACGGTATTCTTTCTGTCGGTCTGGGCTTCAGTGCCCACCGCGACGCGATGCCGTTTGCCCGCATGATGGCCGATATTCACAATCAGGGTTATGCCGCCGGGCTGGCCGCTGTACTGGCCATCAAAGAAAACACAACGCTGCGGAAGATTGATGTCCGCCAGCTGCAGCAGCAGCTCGTGGAAGTCGGCAATCTGCCTGAAAGCATACTGACGCAAAACGACTCCTTCCCGGTAAGTGATGAACAGCTGGCCTCTGCAGTCCGTCTCATGCCCGGAAGCATGCTCTCTGCCGGTATTGTTCTGGGTGCAGGAAAAAGCGCCATTGCTCCCCTCAAGGCGGCTTACGCCAGTGCACCCGGAACGAACAAGCTCATGTATGCGACCGCACTGGCAATGAACGGCGACGCCACCGGTCTTGACACGATGATCAAATATCTGGAATCCAACCCGTGGGATACGGGCTGGGGTTACCGCCGCCGCGGAGAGCGCACCGGTGTCTGGATCAGCACCATGGACGGCGTGATCCGTTCACTGGGTATGCTGGGCGACCGCAAGGCGCTGCCGGCCATCGTTGCCAAAGCCAAAGATCTTGATCCCAACAGCGGCTATTCGCATTACCACAGCATCGCGTATGCTCTGGAGCTGATGCCGTCCAAAGAGGGTGCAGAGGTTCTTCACGGACTGCTGAGCCTGCCGGGGGTCGGCGGATGGGTGACCGACTCGCTCGAAAAGGATTTTGAACTGCAAAGTTCTCCGAAACTTCCCAAGATGGTTGTAATGCGGGAAGCTTCGCCGCGCGAAATCATGCTCGCGGCAGCGCTCTACCGTTGCGGTGACAAAGACGGCCTGGGTCAGAAGACGCTGGAAGCTTTCACGCACGATCTGCGCGGCCTCTATGTGCGCTTCGCCACGCAGGTGCTGGCGGATAAGAAATAGCCGAAATCATTGAAGATTAAGCCAAGGAGTAGACTGTGATCATCTGGAAACGTTTTCTTGCATTCGGTGCGGCATTTTTAGCGGTTGCCATTCAGGCAAACGGTCTTGCAAAACCGCCGGCGAACGCTCTGTCGATTATTCAGTCGGCGCGTGAAGTTCCGCTGGTTGCTAAGGCCGACGTAGTCGTTGTCGGCGGAAGCAGCGGCGCGGTAGCCGCAGCGGTCGAAGCCGCGAATAACGGTGCGAAGGTTTTCCTGGTATCGCCGCGCTACTACCTTGGCGACGACATGGCCGGCGTCCTGCGGCTGTATCTGGAAAAGGACGAAGTCCCGCAGTCTCCGCTGGCTAAGGCTTTGTTCGAAAGCGGCAATAAGCCGAAAGATGAAAACGAACTGGTTCGCGTGATTCCTTACGGCGTGAAAGAAAAGCTCGACCAGGCGCTCATCAAGGCCGGGGTACAGTTCATCTATGCCAGCATGGTCACGGATGTTCTGCGCGATGCCGACGGCAAACTTTGCGGCGTAGTTATCGCTAACCGCAGCGGACGGCAGGCGATTGCCGCCGGGACGATTATCGACGCTACCGAGCGGGCGACCGTTGCCCGGCTTGCCGGCGCGGATTTTACTTCGTATCCGGCGGGCGTGCAGAAATTCACGCGCATTGTGGTCGGCGCGCCGGGAATTACCGCTAAAGCAGGCAAGGGCATCACCTCCCGCGAAATCAAACCTGGCTATGATCCGACCTTCGTGCATGCTATTGCCCGCAGAGAACAGAAGGAAAAAGGGTTTATCTATCCGATCATCGAATACACGCTGGAAATTCCGATGGCCGACGGCAGTTATAAATCATTTGCCGAGGCGGAGCAGATTGCGCGCGACCTGACGTATGATTCTCTCCAGCAGAACGAATCGGAACGTCTCTTTCAGGTTCCGCCGGATCATATGAAGTCCGTCAAGAGCGCCGGCGGAAAATGGCAGGGCGTGGATGCGCTGCCAGTCGAAGCCTTTAAGCCCGCTGGTCTGGATAACCTTTACGTTCTCGGCGGCTGCGCCGATGTATCGCGCGAGCAGGCAGCAAAGATGCTTCGTCCGCTGGCGCTGATTGATCTCGGAACGAAGATCGGCAAAGCGGCGGCCAAGACCGGATCGGTTGCGGACCGGATGTCTGTTGCGGCAGTCAAATCCGACAAAGCGGTTGCTGCCGGCGAAATCAAAGAAGTTCTCAAGGGTTTCCGTCCGATGCTTAACGAAAAGCTGCCGGTTGTTTCGCAGGACGAAAGCAGCCTGCCGGTGCTGGGCGAATACGACGTGGTCGTGGTCGGCGGCGGAACTTCCGGCGCGCCCGCAGGCATCGCGGCCGCCCGCAAGGGGGCAAAGACGCTGGTGCTTGAGTATCAGTACGGTCTGGGCGGCGTGAGCACCGAAGGTTTTATTTTCAGTTATCATCATGGCAACCGCGTCGGGTTCACCGAGGAAGTGACTGCCGGTTCCGGTCAGTACGATGTCGGCAAGACATTTCCGTCGAACACACCGCCCGGCGTTGTAGCGGCGGAGAAACGTTTCTGGGAAGGCTCTGTCCGTATGGAATGGTTCCGCTCGCAACTGCGTAAGGCCGGCGGCGAACTCTGGTTCGGCACCATCGGCTGCGGCGCAGTCGTCAAAGACGGCCGTGTGACCGGCGTTGTGGTTGTTACGCCTCAGGGCCGCGGCATTGTGCTGGCTAAAACGGTTGTTGACGCTTCCGGCAACTCCGACATCGCCGCTGCGGCCGGAGCCGAGTGCAAATCGATCGGCACCGAAGAGCTGGCTCTGCAAGGCGTAGGACTGTCATTCCGCGAGATGCCCTGGCGGCACGTCAACAGCGACTTCACGATCGCTGACGAATGCGACCTGATTGATGTCTGGCATGTGTTTGTGTATTCCAAGACAGCGGTAAACGATGCGTCGGATCGCAACGCTTTTGACATGTCGACGTTCCTCAACTCCCGCGAGCGCCGCCGGATTATCGGCGACTACTCGCTCGATGTCACCGACATCATGGCGCGGCGGCTGTTTCCCGATACGATCGTACAGGCCGCTTCAAATATGGACACACACGGCTTTAATATCCATTCGCTCTACTGGCTGGGCTGTCCGGAAAATGCCAAGGAGTATTATGCCGCGGTTCCGTACCGCTCTCTGCTGCCGAAAGGACTTGAAGGGATTCTGGTTACCGGTCTGGCCATCAGCGCGCACCGCGACGCGATGCCGTATACGCGCATGATTCCGGATATGCAGAATCAGGGCTATGCCACCGGATATGCTGCTGCGATGGCCGCCGAAGCCGGACTGACTCCTCGACAGATCAACGTTCGCCAGCTTCAGGAACATCTGGTTTCCATCGGTGTGCTGGAAAAGAAAGTGCTCGACGCCAAAGATCCGTTCCCGGTCAGCGAAGCCCGCCTGCAGAAGGCAGTCAAAGATCTGCCCGGCACCGGCACCGAGCTGGGCAGCCGCGAAGAGGAAGTCAGCTTTATCGCCCGCGGTATTGTTCTCGCCGATCCCCGCAGTGTTCCGCTGTTGCAGAAGGCAATGAACTCGGACGTATCGGTTGACGATAAACATCAATACGCGGTCGCGCTGGCGATCATGGGCGATGCGAGCGGCGCGGACTTCATGCTTAGCGAACTGAAAGCTGACAAGCAGTGGGATGCAGGCTGGTTCTATTCCGGGCCCGGCAACATCCGCCACGGCATCTACTACAGCAAACAGGATGTGCTGATTCATGCGTTGGGTCATCTCAGTTGCCGTGACGCGCTCCCGGTAATCATTGAGAAGGCCGGCAGTCTGACTGAGAAATCTGCCTTCAGCCATCTTCGCGCGGTTGCAATGGCGCTCGAAACGATAGGCGATCCTTCCGGTGCCGATGTACTGGCCAAACTGCTTAAGCAGCCCGGCATGAGCGGCTGGTCCACCGGCAGTTTGGATGAGGCCTTGGCGCTTCAGAAGAACAACCAGCGTAAGTCAGCCAAAGAGCTGTCCTTCCGCGAGATCATGCTGGCCCGCGCTCTTTACCGCTGCGGCGACAAGGATGGTCTGGCCAAAGGAATTCTTGAGCAGTACGCCAAGGATTACCGCGGAATTTTTGCCCGGCACGCGCAGGCGCTGCTGGCCGAGAAGCCCGGAAAATAATCTGCAGTTCGAATAAGCCGGATCACATGATCCGGCTTATGTTTTAAATCTGAACAGGAGGTTTGGCATGGCAGGCAGCTTTGTTCGGCGGCTGGTTTTTTGCGCACTCGTATTTCTGTGCGCGAACAGGGTTGCGGCGAACGACTCAGCCGCTGCGCTGATTAAGCGTGTCGTTCCGGGCTATGCCGATCAATTCATTGTTGAATCTATTGCGCCCGAAAACGGCAAGGATGTATTCGAGATTGAAAGCCGCGCCGGGAAAATTGTTCTGCGCGGCAATAACGGGGTATCGGTCGGCTCCGCGCTCGGCTGGTACCTGAAATACAGCTGCAACTGCCAGCTCTCCTGGTGCGGCGATCAGATGAATCTTCCCGCGACGCTTCCGGCGGTGACGGAAAAAGTCCGGATCGTCAGCCCGTATAAGTACCGCTACTACTTCAATTACTGCACGCTCGGATACTCCGCACCCTGGTGGGACTGGAACCGCTGGGAGCGCGAGATTGATTGGATGGCGCTCAACGGTATCAATATGCCGCTGGCAATTACCGGGCAGGAGGCCGCGTGGCGCGCCGCGCTGCGTCAGTTCAAGATGAGCGATGAGCAGATCAGCAGCTATCTTACCGGCCCGGCGTTTCTGCCGTGGCATTTTATGGCGAATCTCGACGGCCACGGCGGGCCGCTGCCTGCGAGCTGGATCGATTCTCATCAGGAGCTGGGACGAAAGATTGCTGACCGCGAACGCGAGCTGGGCATGACGCCGGTATTGCAAGGCTTTGCCGGCCATATTCCCGAAGCGTTCAAAACGCTTTATCCGCAGGCGAAGTTTCATCAGCTGGATAACTGGACCCTTTTTCCCGGCACCTGCATGCTGGATCCGCAGGATCCGCTGTTTGAAAAGTTTGCATTGGCGTTTATGACGGAGCAGGAAAAGCTTTTCGGCTCGACCCGTTTTTTTGCCGCCGATCCTTTCCATGAAAACAAGGCGACCTTTGCGACGGATGATTTCCGGACGATAACCGGCGAGCGGGTGCTGGCGGCCATGAAGAAATTTGATCCGCAGGCCGTCTGGGTGATGCAGAGCTGGAGCATGCAGAAGCCGGTGGTGAAAAATATCCCTGTCGGAGGTCTGCTGGTGCTGGATCTCTGGTCGGATTACGGTTCGCGCCGTGTTTCGACGAAAGGTTTTTACGGCCATCCGTATGTCTGGTGCATGCTGCACAACTTCGGTCAGAACCCGGAGCTTTTCGGGAAGCTGGACGTGATCGCCAGCGGCCCGATCGAGACGCTTAAGGATTCCACGATCAATCCGCCGTCCGGAGTCGGGTTGGGCATGGAAGGAATCAATCAGAATTACATCGTGTACGATCTGATGACGGAGATGGCTTTTCACAGTGAAAAGTTTGATGTTGCTCAGTGGGTTCGGAATTATGTCAAACGCCGCTACGGTAAAGATGATTCGAAGCAGCAGGAAGCCTGGCGGTTGCTGAGCGAGTCAGTGTATGCAATACCGCAGACCGTCGGGCACGCCATTCCCAGCGGACTTTCCACGCGGCCCAGCCTTGGCGCGCTGTCGGCCATGAATGTGGAGGCCAAACTTTTCGGCTACGATCCGCTGAAACTTCTGAACGCATGGGAGTTGCTCAATGAATCTGCGGACGGCGCATGTCCGCAAACGCTGCTGTATGATTTGGCGGATATCGGGCGGCAGAATCTGGCCAATCTTTCGCGGCAGCTCCGGCTGGAGGTTCTGCAGGCGTACAAAGCCAACGATAAGGAAAAACTTCATCTGACCGGACAGCGCTATCTGGAACTGCTGGCTGATATGGATCGTCTGCTGGCGACAAAAAGCGAATTTCTGCTCGGCCCGTGGGTGGAGTCGGCCAAGGCGTGGGGCACGAACGACGCCGAACGCAAACTCTATGCGTATAACGCAAAAAATATTGTGACCTCCTGGACGTCGCCGGAGCAGGATGACCTGCACGAATATGCCCGCAAAGAGTGGGCCGGGCTGATCCGCGATTACTATGCTCCGCGCTGGGCGCTGCTGTTTTCTCAGATGGAGAAAAGCCTCGGGCAGACGTTTGACAGTAAAAAATTTCTGCAGGATGTGATTCTACTGGAACGGGCGTGGCTGGATTCCACGAATTCCTATTCAACCGTTCCGTCCGGAGATACTGTTGCCATTTCGCGCGAGCTGTTTGCCAAATACCGCACGAAAATGGAGCAGACCTTTCGGCGGGAATGTCCCAGCCTGACGACCGACTGCAAAGTGACGGCGACCGGC
The DNA here is from genome assembly GCA_044224855.1 of Pontiellaceae bacterium. Taxonomy (GTDB): domain Bacteria; phylum Verrucomicrobiota; class Kiritimatiellia; order Kiritimatiellales; family Tichowtungiaceae; genus Tichowtungia. The sequence goes on along the minus strand of JBGAJP010000001.1, from coordinate 19,213 downwards.
AGTAAAGACAGCAACAGCTTACGTCAGATCAATGACGGCTTTTCCTCCGATCCGAAACGGCACAGCGCCATCGATCCGGAAAAGGATGAACCGGTTTGGTGGCAGGTTGATTTCGCGAAATCTGTGCCGGTCGGACGTGTGGTGGTTGTGCCGTATTTCGGTGACGGCCGGAGCTACGGATATATTGTTCAGATTTCAACCGACGGGAAAAAGTGGCAGAAAGTGGCTGACTGTCCGGACAACAAGGTGCCGGCCACCGCTCAGGGCTACAGCTGCAGCTTCGCACCGCAGAAGATCCGGTATCTTCGTGTGACTCTGACTCATAACTCCGCCAACAAAGCCAGACATCTGGTGGAGCTGCTGGCGTTTCCGGAATAACTGCCTCAGCCGCAGGCGAATTTCGTACATGTTGTTGCGATCTGTGCCCATGGCTTCCGAAGCCGCGATACGGTACGTTTCTAAGACCAAGTGAATTTGAAACACAGGAGGAATACAGATGCAGTCAAAAGCAAGTAAACGATGGCTGGCCGTTGCGATAGCGATTCTGTCAGCAGGCGCTTTCGCGGCGAATGAAGGAACGGCCCAAAGCGTTATTAACAGTACAGTGGAACAGAACTGCGGATCGCTGATGGGCGGCCTCGGAACGGGATATATTGAGCTGCGGCCGGACGGCTGTTTTCACGACTGGTCGATTTTCAACCGCGGCCCGTGGGCATACCGCGGCGATTTTCTGGCGGATCCGAAACTGAGACAGGACCGCAATGCGCTCGGCGAGATGAACGCCGACGCGATGCAGTTTTTCATCCGCGCCTGCGCGCCGGGCGAAAAGCCGGTTGCGCGGCGTCTGAGTCTGAATGGCAGCCAGGTGAATATTTACTCCACAAGCTGGATGCAGACCGTTCAAAGCATTTCCTATGATTACACCTTCCCGGGCGCTACGCTTTCATACGTCGATCCGACACTGCCGGTAAAAGTGACCGGGCAGTTTTTCTCGCCGGTTATTCCGCACGATACCAAGGTCAGCGGAACTCCGGGCTTTTACGCGGTCTTCACGGTCAAAAACACTTCCTCCCAGCCGCAGGAAATTTCGCTGGCGACCTATCTGCGCAATCCGCTGGCGCGCGGCGGTGCCGCCGCCGAGCGCGGTGCCGAGGCCCGCAAACTGCGCACAACGGTGAATACCGAAAAGGATACGACCTACCTGACGATGCAGACTGATTCGGCCATGCCGTTCAAATCGACGCTGGGCAGCATGTGTCTTTCTGTCAGCGGCGGTGAGCCGTCATGGATCGCCGGTGATTTCGGTGAATATCTTACCGGGCGGACAATTCAGGTTAATCCCTGGCAGCAGCGCCACGAAACGTCTTTGCGGGAATTCCGCGAAACGGGCCGGTTACCTAATACCGGCGACCAGCCGTGTCCGGTTAAGCTGGGCGTGCTGACGGTCGGCGGCGGAAGTATGCCCAACATGCACGCGTGGCCCACCGAGTTGGCCAGCAAGCGGGCGGAACTCGATAAACTCACCGATGCCGAAGTCGCTCAGATCCTCGAACAGGCCCGGAATACCGCGTCGCTTCGGTCTGTTGTTCAAGAAGCCCAGGCAGTTGATCCTGATCTGCTCGTCCCATCTAAAAAGGGGCGCGACCTGGTGGAAATTCTTCGACAGGTGGTTGCCCAGTACGCCGGTACAGACGGCAAGGCGGTCAACTGGGGTGATAACATGCTCTGCTCAACGCTTACGCTCAAGCCGGGCGAAGAACGGCAGATCCGTCTGGCGCTCAGCTGGTACTTCCCGAACCATCTCAGCCCGAAGGGCGAACGGAACATGGGTCACATGTACAGCAACTGGTTTAAGGATGCCGAAGAGGTCAACCGGTTCCTGACGGCGAACTTCAGTGATTTCAGCAGCCGTGTAAATGCCTTCCGGCAGACGCTTCAGGACACGACGCTGCCGAACGACCTGATGTCGTCTGCTTCCGGCCAGCTCAACACGCTTATCAGCAGCAGCTGGTGGATGCAGGACGGGAAAATGGGAATCTGGGAAGGGCTGGGCTGTTGCGGTCTTAATGCCGCCACTGTGCTGGAGCAGGGTTCTCATCCCATCACGGCTCTCTTCCCCGAATTCGAGAAGGCCTGGACGGATCTTGCCATCACGTGGCAGAACGACACGACGGGCCGGATGTACATTCTCTTTCCTTCCGATCTGAACAACGGCAACAAGAATCAGGGTTACGGATACGTGGACCGCAACTGCCATTTTGTCTGGAACATCTGCCGCGACTACCTGTGGTTCGGCGACAAGCAGTACCTCGACACCTATTATCCGCGTATCATCAAATCGCTTAGCGTCTTTGAGGGGCTGGACAGTGACGGTGACGGGCTGCCCGACCAGAACACGAAGAGCAACACGTACGACACCTGGGATTTCCAGGGCGTTCCTTCCTACTTCTGCAGCCTCTGGATCGGCGCGCTGCGCTGCGGCATTCGCATGGCCGACGACGCCGGCGACACGGCTAACGCGGCCAAGTGGCAGGCGATCCTCGACAAGGCGGTCAAGAACTTTGATGCCAAGATCTGGAACGGCGAATATTACAGCCTGTGGGTCAAGGACGACCTTCGCGACGAAGCCTGCTTCGCTGACCAGCTCACCGGAGAACTCTACACACGCCTGATGGGCCTGGGCAACACGCTGCCCGCTGAGCGCGTTCGCGAAGTGCTGGGCGTCATCTATAAGTACAATTTCGACTATGATCACGGCCTGCACAACGCCGCCTATCCGCCCGGACGCCAGCCGCGTATGCCAACCTTCCAGAACGTTCAGGTCGATGGTAAATGGCCGGGCACCGAGTATGCCGTGGCCGCCATGATGATTGATCACGGAATGGTGAAAGAGGGAATGGATATCGTTACGGCCGTCAAACAACGTTATTTGCGGGCCGGTCGATTCCAGAACTATGAGGAGTGCGGAAACCGGTACAACCGCCCCATGTCGATCTGGGCAGCGCTGCTGGCGAGCACCGGATTTAAAATCGATACGCCGAAGCAGATCCTGACCATCGCTCCGCCGATAAAGGAAAATCCGCTGAAGGCTCCGTGGGTTTCGGCAGCCGGCTGGGGACAGTTTATCCGGACGGCCAATACGTTCGAAATGACCTGTGCCAACGGCGAGGCCGGCTTCCGCGAACTTCGTCTGAACGTTCCGGTCAAGCAGGCGCAGCTGGACGGAAAAGCGCTGCCCTGCAAGGTGAAGTCCGAAGACGGACTGACGGTTGTGCGGTTTGAGCAGCCCTTGACCCTGAAGGCCGGGCAAACTCTGACTTTAAAATAAATGCAGTGTGATTTTGAAAACCGGAGGACGCAGATGCCGCTGAAGATAAACAAACGTACGGGAACAGTTTGGCTATCCGCCGCGATATCTGCAGTTCTGTCCGCAGGTGCTTTCGCCGCGGACGAAGGAACGGCCAAGGGCGTTCTTTACAGTCCGGTTGAGCAGAGCTGCGGATCAATGCTGGGCGGTATCGGAACCGGCTACGTCGAACTGTGGCCGGACGGTTGCTTTCACGACTGGTCGATTTTTAATCGCGGCCCGTGGGCATATCGCGGCGACTTTCTGACGGATCCGAAACTGAAACAGGACCGCTTTGTAATGGGCGAGATGAACGCCGACGCGATGCAGTTTTTCATCCGCGCCTGCGCGCCGGGCGGAAAGCCTGTCGCGCGCCGGCTGGGTGTGAACGGCGGCCAGATGAATGTGTACTCCTACAACACCTGGATGCAGAACGTCGAAGGCATCTCGTACGATCCGACCTTTCCGGGCGCGACGCTGACCTACGTTGACCGCACGCTGCCGGTGAAAGTGACCGGACAGTTCTTTTCGCCGGTTATTCCGCATGATCTCAAGACCAGCGGAACGCCGGGCTTTTACGCGGTCTTCACGGTCAAAAATACTTCCGCTCAGCCGCAGGAAATTTCGCTGGCGACCTATCTGCGCAATCCGCTGGCGCGCGGCGGCGACGCCGCCAACCGCGGCGCTGAGGCCCGCAAGCTGCGCACGACGGTGAACACTGAAAAGGACACGACTTACCTGACGATGCAGACTGATTCGGCCATGCCGTTTAAATCGACGCTGGGCAGCATGTGTCTTTCCGTGACCGGCGGCGAACCGTCGTGGATCGCATCGGATTTCAGCGAGTATCTTCTCGGCCGGACGATTCAGGTCACGACCTGGCATCAGCGCTACGAAACGCCGCTGCGCGAATTCCGTCAGACCGGAAGACTGCCGAATACCGGCGATCAGCCATGCCCGGTGAAGCTGGGCGTGCTGACGGTCGGCGGCGGACATCTGCCGAACATGCACGAACAGCCGAAAGAAGTTGCCAGTAAAAAAGCCGAGCTGGACAAGCTGACCGATGCGCAGGTTCTTGAAATTATCACGCAGGCGCAAAACACTGCTTCGCTGCGGTCGATTGTCCAGCAGGCGCAGGCCGTTGATCCGGATTTTCTGGTTCCTGAAAAGAAGGGACGCGAGCTGGTGGAAATTCTCCGGCAGACGGTCGCCCAGTATGCCGGCGGAGACGGCAAGGCCAATAACTGGGGCGACAGTATGCTCTGCTCAACGGTTACGCTTAAGCCGGGCGAGGAGCGGCAGATCCGTCTGGCGCTCAGCTGGTATTTTCCGTCGCACCTCAGCCCCAAGGGTGACCGGAATATGGGCCACATGTACAGCAACTGGTTCAAAGACGCTCTTGAGGTCAACCGGTTCCTGACCGCCGGCTACAGCGATTTGAGCGGACGCGTAAAAGCGTTCCAGCGTCTGCTGCGCGATACGAATCTGCCGGAAGATCTGGTGGCGGCGGTTTCCGGACAGCTCAATACGCTGGTCGCCAGCAGCTGGTGGACGCAGGACGGCAAAGTCGGTATTTGGGAAGGGCTGGGCTGTTGCGGCCTGAACAGTGCGACGGTGCTGGAAGAAGGTTCGTACCCGATTGCCGCGCTGTTTCCCGAATTCCAGAAAAAGTGGACCGGAATGGCGATTGATTATCAGAGCGACACCACGGGCCGGATGTACATTCTGCTGCCTTCCGATCTGAATCTGGGAAGTAAGAATCAAGGGTACGGCTATGTGGATCGCAACTGCCAGTTTGTCTGCATGATCGGCCGCGATTATCTGTGGTACGGCGGTAAGGATTATCTCGATCTCTATTATCCGCGCATCGTGAAGTCGATCAGCGTCTTTGAAGGCATGGACAGCGACGGCGACGGCCTGCCCGACCAGAATACGAAGAGCAATACCTATGATACCTGGGAGCTTCAGGGCGTTCCGTCCTATTTCTGTAGTCTGTGGATCGGCACACTGCGGTACGGAATCCGCATGGCGGAAGATGCCGGTGATACAGCGCAGGCCGAAAAGTGGAAAGTCCTTCTCGATAAAGCGGTGAAGAGCTTCAACGCCAAACTGTGGAACGGCGAGTATTACAGCCTGTGGATCGACGGCGATCTGCGCGATGAAGGTTGTATGGCCGACCAGCTGGCCGGTGAGCTTTATACGCATCTCACCGGACTGGGCAACACCATCAGCTCCGGCAGAGTCAAGGACGTGCTCGGCGTGATCTATAAATATAATTTTGACTTCGAACACGGCCTGCACAACGGCATTTATCCGCCGAACCGCCAGCCCCGCATGCCCACCTATCAAAACGTGCAGGGGCAGGGCAACTGGACCGGCATTGAGTACCACATGGCCGCGATGATGATTGATCACGGCATGGTGAAAGAGGGGATGGACATTGTCTCATCGGTGCAGCAGCGCTATGTGCGCGCCGGCCGGTTCCAGAATCATCAGGAGTGCGGAGCCCGTTACAGCCGCCCAATGTCGGTCTGGGCAACGCTGCTGGCGAGTACCGGATTTAAAATCGATACACCGAAACAGACGCTGACCATCGCTCCTCCGATAAAGGAAAATCCGCTGAAGGCTCCGTGGGTTTCCGCGACCGGCTGGGGACAATTTAACCGGACGGCTGACTCATTCGAAATGACCTGCGCCAGCGGCGAAACCGGTTTCCGCGAGCTTCGCCTGAATGTGCCGGTAACGCAGGCGCAGCTGGATGGAAAGGCGCTGCCTTGCAATGTGAAATCCGAAGACGGACTGACGGTTGTACGGTTTGCCCAGCCTTTGATCGTAAAGTCTGGTCAAACTTTGGGCCTGAAGTAGCTTTTCGGTAAGACGTAAAAACTATCCGCCGGAAGGATAACTTCCTTTTGGCGGATAGTTTTATTTTTTTAACCTGTTGTCAGGCTGAAACTTCTGATTATTCAAAAGCGTTCTTCGTCGTGTGTTTTGCTGTCTTGGAACGGTTCAATTCTGATAAATTCCTTGACGGGCTCGCTTATATACAAATATATACATGCCGGATTGCGGCGATTCGATTGAGCCTCGCAGCAACGAAAAATCCAGGTAGAGTATTTCGAACAACGAGTCAGGAGGATTCCCGATGAAGAAGAAAGTATCCGGTTATTTTGGAAAACTGTGGCTGGCAACAGCCGTGGCAGCGGTAGTTACATCTGGCGCGAAGGCGGCCGAAGGGCCGGTTAATGAAATCGTTCTGAATGCGCCGGTTCCGGAACGCAGCGGCGCTCTGCTGGGCGGTGTGGGTGCTGGCTTCATGGAATTATGGCCGGACGGCTGTTTCCATGACTGGGCCATTTTCAATCGCGGCACATGGGCGTACCGGCAGGACTTCTGGGCTAATGACAAGCAGGACCGTAATCCGATCAACGAAATGAACCAGGAAGCGCTGCAGTTCTACGTCCGCGCGCAGGCTAAAGGTTCGGAACCGGTTGTCCGTCGCCTGAGCGTCAACGGCGAGCTGATGAATGTGTATTCCTATAACACCTGGCTGCAAAACGTTGAGTCGATCGAATACAATCCCGTTTTTCCCGGTGCGATTCTGAAGTACAAAGACAGCACGCTCCCTGTTCAAGTGACCGGCGAGTTTTTCTCCCCCGCCGTTCCGCATGAACTGAAGACCAGCGGCACGCCGGGCTTCTATGCCATCTTTACGATCCGCAACACCTCCGACCAGGTGCAGGAAGTTTCACTGGCGAGCTATCTGCGCAATCCGCTGGCCCGCGGCGGCGACGGGGCCCGCCGCAGCGCCGAAGTACGCAAGCTGAACACCAAGGTTACGGCTGACAAAGATTCTGCTTTCCTGACGATGCGGACGGATGCGGAAGTCCCTTTCAAGTCCACGATCGGCAGTATGTGTCTTTCGATGAGCGGCGGCGAACCGTCCTGGATCGCATCCGATTTCAGCGATTTTCTCATCGGCCGGACGATTCAGCTTAATCCGTGGCATCAGCGCTATGAAACCGCAATGCGCGGGTTCCGTTTCACCGGTAAACTGCCGAACACCGATGCACAACCCTGCCCGACAACGCTTGGAACGGTCAAAGTCGGCGGCGGACACGCGCCCAACATGCACGCCATGCCCGAACAGGTTGCCAGCAAGAAGAAAGAACTGGACGGCATGACCGATGACCAGATTGCCGGCATCATCGAACAGGCCGGTAAAATTGCTTCGTTACAGTCTATTCTTGAGCAGGCAAAAGCGGTTGATCCCGATCTGCTGGTTCCGTCGAAGAAAGGCCGCGATCTCGTTGACCTGCTGCTTCAGACCGTTTCTCAGTACGTCGGCGGAGACGGCAAGGCGTACAACTGGGGCGATAGTATGCTCAGTTCCAGCCTGACCCTCAAACCCGGCGAAGAGAAGCAGATCAAAGTGGTGCTGAGCTGGTACTTCCCGAATCACACCAGCCCTGACGGCAAACGCAACATGGGGCACATGTACAACCACTGGTTCAAGGATGCCGAAGAGGTCAACCGGTTCATGACCGGCAATTACGAGGATATCAGCCGCCGCGTCCGCGCTTTTCAGAAACTGCTTCGCGACAGCAATCTGCCGGCCGAGCTGAAGATTGCCGTTTCGACACAGCTCTATACGTTGATCGGTATGACCTGGTGGACGGCTGAAGACCAGATGGGCGTATGGGAAGGCTACGGCTGCTGCGGTCTAAACACCGTTGACGTGTCGTATCAGGGTTCTCATCCGATCGCCACCTTCTTCCCCGACTTCCAGAAGAACTGGACGCGTCTGGCGACCACCTATCAGAACGACACCACCGGACGGCTGTATCACTCGCTGCCGTCCGACCTGACCAAGGGCGGCAAAAACAACGGATACGGTTATGTTGATGTGAATATGCACCTTGTGCTGGAAATCGCCCGCGACTATATGTGGTTCGGCGACAAGGACTATCTCAAGTTCTACTATCCGCGTGTGATCAAGGCTTTGGGCGTTTTCGAAGGTATGGACAGTGACGGTGACGGACTGCCCGATCAGAACACGAAGAGCAACACCTACGACACCTGGGAACTCCGGGGCACACCTTCGTACCTCAGCAGTATCTGGATCGGCGCGCTGCGCTGCGGTATCCGGCTGGCTGAAGATGCCGGCGACTCCATGAATGCGGCCAAATGGACGGCTCTGCAGGAAAAGGCGCTTAAGAATTTAGACCGTAAACTTTGGAACAATGAGTATTACAGCCTGTGGTTCGAAGGCGACCAGCGCGACGAAGCCTGTATGGTCGACCAGCTCAGCGGCGAAATGTACACCAAACTCATGGGTCTTGGTAACAGCGTGCCGGCTGACCGGGTGAAGCAGGCGCTTGCGGCGGTTTATAAATATAACTTCACACCGGAACAGGGACTCTTCAATGGTGTCTATCCTTCAGGCCGCCAGCCCAATATGCCGACTTTCCGTAACGTGCAGGGCGAAGGCAACTGGACCGGGATTGAATATGCGGCTGCTGCGCACATGATGGAGCAGGGCATGGTTGATGAAGGCATGAACGTGGTGAAAGCCGTTCACCGCCGCTATATGCGCGCCGGACGCTTTTTCAACCATCAGGAGTGCGGCGCGCACTACTACCGCCCGATGTCAATCTGGGCGACCTTCCTTGCGGCCACCGGCTTTCAGGTTGATAACACGCGCGGCATTCTGACGATCGCTTCGCCGATAAAAGAAAATCCGCTCAAAGCCCCGTGGGTTTCAGCCTTCGGCTTCGGACAGTTCATCCGGACGGCGAACACGTTCGAAATGACCTGCAGCGACGGCGAAACAAGCTTCCGCGAACTCCGCCTGAATGTTCCGGTGAAGCAGGCCCAGCTCGACGGCAAAGCGCTGCCTTGCACGGTGAAATCCGCCGAAGGACTGACGGTTGTGGAATTTGCCCAGCCTCTGACGCTCAAGCCCGGCCAGACACTGAACCTGAAGTAGCGCCTTTTAAGGTGCAGAAACTCTCCTCCGGCGGGTATCCGTCCGGCGGAGAGTTTTTTATTTTCCAGCTTATGCCGCAACACGTTGACTATCTTACCTTAAAGAAATCACCTTGACAGGCAGGCCTCAGCTCCCTATCAACCTTACAGCTATGAAACGCGACGTAAATGTTGATCTCGGGGATCGTTCGTATCCCATTCACATCGGCTCGGGAAATCTCGATTCGCTGGGCGAAGCCTGCAAAACCGCCGGACTCAAAGGAAAATGTCTGGTTGTTACCGACGAATCCGTCGCGCCGCTTTACGCCGGACGGGCCGTTCAATCTCTGGAAAAAGCCGGATTCAACCCCGCGCTCGAAATACTTCCGGCTGGCGAACCGACCAAGTGTCAGGCTCAGCTGATGAACCTCTACAGCAAAGCCGCCGCGCACGGTCTCGACCGCAAATGCTTTATGGTTGCCCTCGGCGGCGGCGTCATCGGCGACCTGACCGGCTTCGCCGCCGCCAGCTGGCTGCGCGGCATCCGCTTTGTGCAGGTGCCGACCACGTTGCTGGCGATGGTCGATAGCTCGGTCGGAGGAAAAACCGGCATCAATATTCCGGAAGGAAAGAATCTGGTCGGCGCATTTCATCAGCCGGAGCTGGTGCTGATTGACCTCGATACGCTTAAAACTCTGCCGCGGCGCGAGCTGGCCGCCGGAATGGCCGAAGTGGTCAAATACGGCATCATCTGGGATGCTGAGCTTTTCCGGACTCTCGAAAAATCCGGTACGGATTTTTCAACACTCGGGGAAACGGTTGCCCGCTGTTGCGAAATCAAGGCGGAAGTTGTCGGCAAAGATGAACGCGAAAGCGGACTGCGCGGCATTCTGAATTTCGGACACACACTGGCGCACGCCATCGAAAACGTGGCAGGCTACGGTCAGTTTCTTCACGGCGAAGCGGTCGCGATCGGCATGGTCTATGCCGCGCATCTTTCCGTTGCGCTTAAAGGTCTTTCAGTTGCCGAATCGGCCCGGATTGAAAAACTGCTGGCCGGGCTTTCTCTGCCGGTCGGTGCGCCGGATCTGGCGTGGAAAGAGATCCGCGCCGCGATGGCGGTGGATAAGAAGACCGTCGGCGGCCTGACGAAATTTGTACTGGCCGACCGCATTGGCCATGTTGAGTTCGGCTGCGAAGTTCCCGAGGAGCTGTTAGAGGAGGTCTGGAATGGCATCAGTCAATGAACAGATTGTACGCGAGTATTTTGAAACGCTCGGCTTTTTCGTCATTCAGCCCAACAAGCATCAGGTCGCCGCGCGCCACAAACTCGACGCCGAGGAAATTGATCTGCTGATTGCCCGGCCCGGTCAGGCCGGTGTATTTACGACTCCCTCGGAAATTATCTGGAGCGCGCCGGCATTGGCCAAAGTTCAGCGCGCTATCGTCAGCATTCGCGGCTGGCATACCGACCGGTTCAGTCCGGCGGTATTGAAAAAAAATCCTGACATCTTCCGGTTTGCCGAGCTGTCGGTTATTAAAGAGGCGCGCAAGACGCTCGGACCGGGCTCGATCACGAAAATCCTCTGTCTTTCCGACCTGACGCCTGCTGTTGCACCGCAGGAAGAAACGCTGGCTTTGCTGCGGCAGGGCGGTATTGACGGCGTACTCTCGTTCCGCACGATGCTGCTGGAACTGATGGAGAGCGTGGATGTTTCCAAGAACTACGAGAAATCCGATCTCATCCAGACCTTGCGCATTCTGAAAACCTACGACCTGCTCAAAGATGCGCAGATGGATTTGTTCGAGAAACCGAAAGCCAGAAAATCGAAATCATGACGGATCGCGAAGCGTATATTGCTCTGAACATGATTGAGGGAATCGGGCCGATCAAGGTTCAGGCCCTGATTGACGCATTAGGTTCGCCGCAGGCGGTTTTCGCTCCTGAGCAGTCCGATCTGCGGATGGTAAAAGGAATCGGCGAAAAACTTTCTGAAACTATTCTGACGCAGCGTACGCAGGTTGATCCGCAGGCCGAACTGGAAAAGGCCGAAGCGCTGGGTATTCATATTATCACGCCGCTCGACGCGGAATATCCGGCCGCGCTCAAAACGATTCACGATCCGCCGCTGGCGCTTTATGTGCGCGGAAAACTGGAACCGCGCGACCGCCACGCTCTGGGGATCGTCGGTTCGCGCCAGTGCACAAGCTACGGCCTCAGCACGGCGGACCGGCTGGCGTACCAGCTCGCGCAGACAGGTTTTACGGTTGTCAGCGGCCTTGCCCGCGGAATTGATACGGTGGCGCACGAAGGCGCTCTTAAAGGGAAAGGCCGCACAATCGCAGTGCTGGGCGCGGCGATTGATCAGCTTTATCCGCCTGAAAACGCGGAACTGGCCGATGCCATCGCCGGAAGCGGTGCCGTAATCAGCGAATATCCGCTTGGCCGGCAGGCTGACCGCCAGACGTTTCCGTACCGTAACCGCATTATCAGCGGCCTTTCGATGGGAATTATTGTGGTCGAAGCGGGCTTCAAGAGCGGTGCACTGCATACCTCGGATTCCGCCATGGAGCAGGGCCGGAGCGTCTTTGCCGTGCCGGGCCGGATCGACTCTCCGGCGTCCAAAGGAACTAACCGGCTGATAAAAAACGGGGCGAAATTGGTCGACAACGTGGACGATATATTAGAAGAGTTCGAGCTTTTGGTGCCCGCCGGGCAGTTTGAAAAACCGGTGAATGTATCCTCGGCGCGGCCGGAAGTTCCGCTGTCAGAAGATGAGCAGACGTTGGTGAAAGCCCTCTGGAAAGAGGCTCTGGATGTAGACAGTCTGGCTCGCGCCGCCGGACTGCCGAGCTCTAAAGTGAGCGCACTGCTCATCGGGCTGGAAATGAAGCGCGTTTTGAAAATGATGCCGGGCCGTGTCGTGGAGCTGGCTGAGGATTTAAGAAGATAAACCGCTAATGAACGCGAATGGACGCTAATGGGTTCAGTGAAAGAGCTTATAGAAAAAGAACTGGTTTTTAAAATCATAGGCTGTGCGATGGAGGTTCATAACGAACTTGGTCATGGGTTGCGTGAGAAAACCTATGAACGGGCGCTTTGCCGGGAATTCGGGCTGGCGGATGTTTCTTATGATCAGCAGGCGGTCTATCCTGTATTTTATAAAGGTGAACAAATTGATGAGTACATTCCGGATCTGATTGTCGAAACCCGGGTTGTTGCGGATGCGAAAACTATAGAATCCATTTGTGATGAAGAGCGTGGGAAGATGCTGAATTATCTGAAAATAACCGGGCTGAAGGTCGGCCTGATTATAAATTTAAAACATCCCAAACTGGAATGGGAACGGATCGTACTGGATACAGCCCGTTAAATTAGCGTTCATTCGCGTTTATTCGCGGTGAAAAAGGAAACGATATGAAACTGGTCATTGTAGAATCTCCTGCCAAAGCGAAAACCATCAACAAGTATCTCGGCGAAGATTATATCGTCAAAGCGTCGATGGGCCATGTGCGCGATCTGCCGCCGAAGAAGCTCGGCGTGGATGTCGAAAAAGGGTTCGAACCGGAATATGTCAACACCACCGGCCGCGCGAAAGTGATCACCGAGCTGAAAGCCGCCGCCAAGAAGTGCAATGAAGTGATTCTGGCACCCGACCCTGACCGCGAAGGGGAAGCCATTGCCTGGCATCTTTTCGAACTGCTCAAGGGAATCGTTCCGCCGGAAAAATTCAGCCGCGTTACGTATAACGAAATCACCAAGCCGGCGATCAAAGAGGCGTTTTCAAAGCCCGGCGAAATTGATATGAACCGCGTCAACTCGCAGCAGGCGCGCCGTGTGCTCGACCGGCTGGTCGGCTTCAAGGTGAGTCCGCTGCTTTGGCGGCAGATCCGGGGCGGCGTCAGCGCCGGACGTGTGCAGTCGGTTGCTCTCCGTCTGGTCTGCGAGCGCGAACGCGAAATTCAGAATTTCAACCCGGAAGAATACTGGGTACTCGGTGCCAACGTGCGCAAGCTGATCAATCCTCGCGACCCGTTCGCCGTCAAGCTGGCACAGATTAACGGCGAGAAGGCTGAAATCAAAGGCAGCGAGCAGGCGCAGAAAATCCGCGCTGAACTCGAAGCGAGTGCGCTGCACGTTGCACGGATCATCGAAAAAGAAGTTCAGCGCAAAGCGCGCGCTCCGTTCATCACCAGTTCACTGCAGCAGGCCGCTTCCAGCGTCTGCGGATTTTCTCCGGCGCGTGCCATGAGCATCGCGCAGGCTTTGTATGAAAACGGGCTGATCACCTACATGCGAACCGACTCGTTCAACATCGCCAAGAGCGCGCAGGAAGCCTGCCGGACATTTGTCACTGCGGAATACGGTGCGGAATATCTGCCCGAAAAGCCGAACTTCTATAAGAGCCGCGGCAACGCGCAGGAAGCGCACGAAGCGATCCGTCCGACCGATGTTACGCAGACTCCGCAGAATCTTACCAATCTCAAGCCGGAAGAGCAGAAGCTCTACAAGCTGATCTGGGAACGTTTTGTCGCCAGCCAGATGGTGCCTTCGCGCATCGCCCGCCGTACTGCCGAAATCGAAACCGGCGGGGCCAATGTCTATCTTTTTCGCGCCACGTCGTCGGAAATTGTTTTCCCCGGTTACATGCGCGCCAGCGGTATCGAAAAGGCCGCCGATAAGAAAAACGAGGACGACGAGGAAGAAAACGAAGAAGTAAAACTGCCGCCGCTGACGGAAGGCGAAAAGCTCGACTGCGTGGAATGGCTCGGCGAACAGAAGTTCACCAAGCCGCCGGCGCGCTACAGCGAACCGTCGCTGATTAAGGCGCTCGAAGAAAACGGCGTCGGCCGTCCGAGCACCTACGCGCAGACGCTGGCGACGCTGGATAAACGCGAATACGTTACCAAAGAGAAACGCTCGCTGGTTCCGACCGAGGCCGGCCTGCGCGTAAACGACTTTCTCGTCGGCGCACTGGATCCGCTTTTCAATGTCAAGTTCACCGCTGAGATGGAAGAAAAACTCGACCAGATTGAGCATGGCACGGTCGAGTGGGCGGACATGATGCAGAAGTTTTATACACAGTTCCTTGAGTGGCTGGAAGGTGCGCGCGACATGGCCGAGCCGTCAGATACCCAGAGTGTCCTCGCGGCGCTGGAGCAGGTTAAGGAGTGGGCCGAGCCGGTTAAGCGCGGACGCCGTACCTATGACGATCGCGAAACGGTTCAGTCGGTCCGCGAAAAGTTTGCCGAGGAAGGACGGATTACCACCCGGCAGCAGCAGATGATTCATAATTTGGCCTGCAAATACATGAGCCAGATCGGCGATGAACAGGTCGGTGCGCTCAGCCTTCAGAAGCCGGAAGCGGCTTCGGCTGAAACAGTCCGCAAGCTGGAACTGCTGGCGGGAGTTAAGTTTGCTGAATCGCGTAAAGTCGGCAAAAAAGTTTATGACGACGGCAAATTCTGTGAATCGCTGCGCCAGCAGGTACAGGGCGGACGCAACCTCAGTGAGCGTCAGCTTGCTGCACTCGACTCGGTGCTGACGAAATATTCCGACCAGATTCCGGACTTCAATGCGATTAAGGAAAGCCTCAACATGGCCGCTAAACCGGAAACGGCGGATGCCGGACAGACCGGCACACTGCTTGAGCTGCTCAAAACCGTACAGACCTGGAACCCGCCGGTTATGCGCGGCAAGCGCGAATTCAACGACCAGAGCTTCTACGAATCGCTTTCAACCCAGTTTGCGGGCAAGGGCGCGCTTTCCGAAAAACAGGTTGCCGCGCTGAAGAAAATGATGGCCCGTTACGCCGCGCAGATTCCGGACTACGACACGCTCCGCGAACAGTACGGCCTTCCTGAGCCGAAAGTGAAAAAAGCTGCTGCATCCGAATGAACGCACTGGCAGATCCCTGTGTAGAGCATTTTGTTAAATATCTGCAGGGGGAGAAAAACGCCTCAGAGCATACAGTCAGCAATTACCTGATCGATATCCGGCAGTTTATTGAACTGATCTGGGGCGAAGAAGCGAAGCCGCCGTACAGCTGGAAAGAGGCCGACCGGTTTACTGCCCGCAAGTTTTTGGTCTTTTTTCAGAAGCTGGAGCTGGAGCCAACGACGACCAGCCGCAAGCTGTCGGCCCTGCGGTCATTTTATAAATTCCTGGTGCGCGAAGAATATGTTCCGCTCAATCCGTTCAGCGGACTGCATCTGCCGAAAAAGGGCAGCTATCTGCCGGCGGTTCTTTCGATGAATGAAATCGAACAGCTGCTGGCGGCACCGCATGCGATGGCGGCTGCTGCGAAGCCGGAAGGGCTTTTTCAGGAATATATCCCGGTGCGCGACACCGCGATTCTTGAAGTGCTCTACAGCACCGGCATGCGTATCGGTGAGCTGGTCAATCTGACCGAGAACCGGATTGATATCCTTTCCGGCATTGTCAGCGTGCTGGGTAAGGGGAAGAAAGAACGGCTCTGCCCCCTTGGACGACCGGCGGAGCGGGCGTTGCAAAACGCGCTGGCGTGGCGGCAGGATATCTGGCTGTCGCTCGGCATGAAGGGTGATCCGCGGCGCGTCATCTTTCTCAATAAGCTCGGCGGACCGCTTACGGCTCGTTCGATCGAGCGGATGCTTAAAATTTATGTAGGCTATTGCGGGTTGAAGCCGACGATTTCGCCGCACGCGCTGCGCCACAGCTTCGCCACGCACCTGCTGGATAACGGCGCTGATCTGCGCAGTGTGCAGGAACTGCTCGGCCACGCCAGTCTCTCGACGACGCAGATTTATACCCACGTTTCGGTTGAAAAACTGAAGCGGGTTTACGAAGAAGCGCATCCTCGCGCTTGAAACTTATACCCCGAACCGGAATACTCCGCCGATGATTTGGATTATCTACAACCTGCTTTTTCCTATCGGCTTTCTGTTTATGCTGCCGAAGTTCCTGACTCGTATGGCGCGGCGCGGCGGCTACCGGCGGCATTTTGAACAGCGGTTTGGCATTTACGGCGAAAACACGGCCGCCCGGCTGGCCGAAGCGCGGCATATCTGGATTCATGCGGTCAGCGTCGGTGAACTTTTTGTGGCGCTGCGCTTTATTGAGGAGTACCGCAAGCGGAATCCTGAATCGCGCTTTGTGCTGAGTACGACCACGTCGACCGGCCATACGCTGGCTGAGAAAAAACTCGCCGCGTGCGACGTGCTGATCTATTTCCCGCTCGATCTGCCGGTGGTGATGAACCGCGTTTTCAACGTCATCAATCCGCTCAAACTGATTCTGGTGGAGTGCGAGTTCTGGCCGAATCTGGTGCGGCAGGCGCATAAGCGCGGCATTCCGGTAGCGCTGATTAACGGGCGCATTTCCGACTCTTCGTTCAAAGGCTATATGCGGCTGCGCCCGTTCACGCGCCGGCTGCTCGAAATGATGGATCCTGTCTGCATGCAGGGCCGGCAGGACGCGGAGCGCATTCTGGCGATGGGCGCGCGCCCGGAAACAGTAAAGATTCTCGGTACGGCCAAGTATGACCTGCCGCCGCCTGCCGCCGATGCGGACAGCAAAGCCCGCGCGGTACTCAAAACGATTTCAGTTCCGGAGGATGCGCTGATTCTGGTTGCCGGTTCGACCTGGCCGGGCGAAGAGGAAGTCCTCTGCCGGATTTACAAGACCCTGCGCGAAAAGCATCCGGAGCTCTTTCTGGTGCTGGTGCCGCGTCACGCCGAGCGCCGCGATGAAGTCGTCAGAACGCTGGAAGCGCAGGGGCTCTCTTACGCTTTACGCAGTAAGCTGGACGGCGGCGCGGCGAAGCCGGATGTACTGGTTGTTGACACCACCGGCGAGCTGATGAGTTTCTATGCCGCTTCCGATGTCGTGTTTGTCGGCAAGAGCCTTTGCGAACACGGCGGGCAGAACCCCATTGAACCGGCGCTGTTCGGTAAAGCGGTCGTCGTCGGGCCGAATATGGAAAACTTTCCGTCGGTCATGGACGACTTTCTTTCAGCCAAAGCTCTGCGGCAGGTGAAGGACAGTCAGGAGCTGGAAAGCGCCGTCGGCGAACTGCTGGCCGATTCATCCGCCTGCGCACAGCTTGGCGCCGCTGCGCGTGGCGTGATTGGAAGCCGTCAGGGCGTAATCACCAAAATGGTTGATTTGATTGGGTAATCGTTCGTACGCCGCTTTTGCAAAAGGTTTGTAATTGTGATAACCGGACCGGTTGTGTAGCTTTTGCTCAAGGAACAAACCAATGGCCTCATCCGATATTTACGAAGTAAAAGAATCGCCCTGGACAAAGAAGCCGGAGCCGTCCAGAAAACACCGTCATCGCCGGCGCAGCAGTAAAACATTTGATGAGGCTGTAAATCCCGATATTTCTCATACACACCGTCGTCGCAGTCACAACAGCGGATTCCGCCGGCTTCAGCATCTGTTAAAGAGACCGGAGTTCAGCCGGAAGTTCTGGCTGACGATTCTTGGAACGCTCGGACTGGTGCTGACTCTGCTGATTGTATGGGATCTCTTTTTCCGTTATCCGAAACAGCCGGTTGACCAGACGCCAAGTGTATACCGCGCTGTGGTGGAGTAGTTGTCTATCCCCAGTTTTTGAAAAGATCGCCGAAAAAGGCGTTGGTTTTGTTTTTCCATTTCTTCCAGACCGGCGGAGCTTTGCGCGCGTAGGGCGGCGGACTTACTTCGACATCGGCGGTCTGTCCGGCGGTGAACCAATCCTGGCTCATTTGCTGCAAATAGATCGCGCGGTATTCCGCTCCTGCCGCCTGATAAATGAAAATAGCGATTACGATGAGGAAGAAGTTTCCCTGAAACAGGCCGAAAACCGCAAAGGCGACGGCCATGATTCGTCCGATGCGCGCGGCCAGTGCGGTGGCTTTGAGGCGTCCGAGACGCGGTGTCATGAAGGCGCGGAAGATACGTCCTCCATCCATCGGGAACGACGGCAGCAGATTGAACAGGCACAGCATCAGATTTACATTACGCAGGGAAATGAAAAAAAAAGCGAATTGTCCAAGCCAGCCGAAGAAGACGGCCAGAATAAGGCTGGTCAGCGGTCCGGCGGCGGCGATCAGAAATTCATCTTTCGGCCGCGAAGGAATATTGTTCATTTTGGCGACGCCGCCGATCGGTAGCAGCATGATTTCGTGTACGCGGCATCCTTTACGGATGGCGACCCACGAGTGACCGAGTTCGTGCAGGGCGACGCTGGCGAAAAGTGCGACGGCGTAAAGCAGGCCGAAAACGCCGGACGAAAAAGTCAGAATAATCAGGAGGATAATCAGTGTAATGTGCACCCGCACCGGGATGCCCATGACGGTGGTGATCAGATAGGAGCGTTTAATCATAAAATCCTTTGTTTTTCAGAGTGTTGAGGCTTTAATGCGCGGGTGTCAAGTTTGCGGGTGTGAAGGATTGACGCTATGGGGGTGTTCCGGTAGGGTTCGCGGGATTTTATAGAAAACAGCCCCTTGACGGGGGCGCAACGCAAAGGGAGAGACAAATGATCAAGGTTGGTATTAACGGTTTCGGACGCATCGGTCGCATGGTTTTCCGTGCTTCCGTTGGTCGCAAAGACATGGTAGTGGTCGGCATCAACGACCTGCTGGACGTCAACTATCTGGCGTACATGCTCAAGTATGATTCCGTACACGGCCAGTTCGAAGGCACTGTAGAAGTCAAAGACGGCAAGCTCGTCGTCAACGGCAATGCAATCCGCATTACGGCTGAAAAAGATCCGGCTGCTCTGAAGTGGGGCGAAATCGGCGCTGAAGTCGTCGTTGAATCCACCGGCTTCTTCCTGACCAAAGAAACCGCTCAGAAGCACATCGATGCCGGTGCGAAGAAAGTTGTTCTTTCCGCTCCGTCCAAAGACGACACTCCGATGTTCGTCTGCG
>JBGAJP010000096.1:0-3218 GCA_044224855.1 Pontiellaceae bacterium | reverse complement strand
GGCGGTTCTCGCTCACGTTGTTCGGATTATCATCCTGTCCAAGCCGAAGCATATCCAGCTGGAGTGCCTTCTCCTCCAGTGTCATTCGGCTCAACAGATCCTCAATGCGCTGTTCAACCGGCAGAGAAGCATCACGAAACGGCATGTCCTCCCCGAAAGACAGCCCGGCGGCAAGCAGTACACAGACAAAAACTGTTTTCGTTCTCATTTCTTCTCCTTGATGGTCATGTTTGTAAAAGAAAGTACCCTGCCAGTATAAAAATGTCTTGTCGCGTTAACTCAAATACTCGTGCTTCGGTATCATTTACAACATCACTTTACACGCAAACTGAGTTGTTTGGTGCGGGTGACACGAATCTGCTGCAGGAAATTATCGTATGAGCCGGTTCCGCAACTATCCGGGCAACCGTTTTCAGCCATTCGAAAGCTCAATTGACCGCTTCTGCGCCGCCAGAAGCGCCTCAACAATTGCCGGCTTCACTCCTGACTCATCAAGCTTCTGAATCGCCGCCGCCGTCGTACCGCCTTTCGACGTGACTTTTGCGCGCAGGCTTTCGGCTTCCTCTCCGGAGTCTTCCATCAATCGCGCGGCTCCTTCAACCGTCTTGAGTGCGAGTTTGCGGGCGGTTTCTTTATCCAGCCCCATCTTTTCCGCTGCGGCAAGCATGCCTTCGAGCAGGTAAAAAATGTAGGCTGGACCGGAACCGCTCAGGGCCGTCACGGCATCCAGATCGTGTTCGGCGACGCGTACTGTCAGACCGACACAGCCGAGAATTGTTTCCGTCACTTCAAGGTCAGCCTCATCGGCGTACGTTCCGGAGGCAATCGCGGAAGCCCCCTGCCCGACCAGCGCAGGCGTATTGGGCATGACGCGTACAACGCGGTGTTTGCCGCCGAGCAGGGTTTCAATTTTTGCCGCCGGGATTCCTGCCATGATGCTGATGACCAGCGTTTCAGAACGAAGCACCGGCGCAATTCCTTTGAGTACATCCGCCATCACCTGCGGTTTCACGGCAAGCAGAACGATTTCTGCGTTTTTGACAACGCGGTTGTCCGTTGAGGTTGAAACGCCGTACTCTTTGGCGAGATCAGCGAGTCGCTCCGGACGAACGTCAGTCATGATGATTTTTTCCGGCGCACAGAAACTGCCTTCAACCATTCCGCTGACGATGGCTTCCGCCATATTGCCCGCGCCGATAAAAACAACTTTTGATTCCATAACACTCATGACCGTCCTCCAAAAATATCTGACCCGACGCGAATATAGGTTGCACCTTCCTCAATCGCCACCTCGAAATCGTGCGACATGCCCATTGAAAGCTCCGGAAGCGGCGTACCGGTTTCCTGCTGGAGCCGGTCGCGGAGAACGCGGAGAGCGGCGAAATGAATCCGCGCTTTTTCCGGATCGGGCGTGAACGGCGGAATTGTCATCAGCCCGTGAACTTCAACCTTGGAACAGCGGTTGGCAGCCTCAATCAGCGCGGCGGCTTCCGCCGGAGCGCAGCCCTCTTTAGAACCTTCGCCGGAAACATTAACCTGAATGAGCACAGGAAGCGGCACCGCCGCATATTTATCCAGCTCGCGCAGCAGGTGCTCAGAATCGACTGAATGAATCATCCGGAAAATTCCGGATGCCGCGATGCGCGCTTTGTTGCTTTGCAGATGGCCGATGAGGTGCCATTGCAGATGGCCGGGGCAAAGTGGAATTTTAGCCTGAGCTTCCTGTACGCGGTTTTCGCCGAACAGAATCTGTCCGGCATCCGCCGCTTCCAGTACGGCATCCGCCGGTTTTGTTTTGGAAACAGCAACCAGTTTTACTTCTGCGCGGTTCCGGCCGGCTTTTTCGCAGGCAGCGGCAATGCGGATTTCAACCGCTTCGAGGTTTTCGCGGATACTCATACTTTTGCGATCAGTTTGATAACGAGCATTTCAAGAATCAGTTCCTGAGGCACGCCGCTGGAAACCAGCTGTTCGTGGGTTTCAAGCAGGCGCTTCTGGCAGCGGCGAAGTTCTTCGGCGCTGTAGTTTTTGGCCTGCCCGGCCAGCTTGGAGGTACGGAACCAGTGCGTCTCGCGCGGATCGGACGGCAGCTGTGAAAACATTTTTTCCATTTCCTGATCACCGCTCCACTGTACCGCATTCGCGCCGTAGCCGCCGGAAAGCCGCAGCCAGCCCTGGTCAATATAGGCGCGATACTGCATGAGATTCTGGTAGAGGCTCTCAATGGCGAATATGATGCCGACAGGCGCTTCGCCCTGAAAAATAAGCTGGCGCAGAATTTTAAGCGCTTCGTCCAGCCGCCGTTCGCCGAGAGCATCGGTAAAGTCCCACGCCACCGCTTCGGAAGATGACGACGTAATGGCTTTGACGTCTTCGACAGTGATTTCTTTGCGGTCGCCGATGTAAAGCGTCAGCTTTTCAACTTCCATAACCAGCTGGCGGGTGTCGGTGCCGACTTTTTCAAGAAACAGGTCGAGCGCGCCCGCGCCGATCCGGCACGGCGCTTTGGCGAAAAGAGCCTGTGCCCGTTCGCGGATAACCGGCTTCTTTTTATAGTCCTGTTCGGGAAGATCGTAGGACTCAACCGCGCCAGCCGCCTCACAGATTTTATAAAAGGCGGAGCGGCGATCTACGCCGGGTGCCGAGATGATCAGATTCTGGCTGTCCGGCAGCCCTTTTTTAATATCTTCAGCCAGCTTACCGAGCAGATCCTTAACCGTTTCGTTTTTACTGATAACAGCGTCTTTAAAAATGGATACGTCACGAAGCCAGACCGTTTTCTGCCCGCCGAACAGGCCGACCGTCCGCAGCGCCCCGATACAGGTTTTCAGCGCCGTTACCGCTTCGTCGATGGTTTTGACGTCGCCGTCAACGGTTTCGAGACTGAGCGTCTGTTCGTTTTCCGGGCAGAGCGCGTTAACGGCCTTGCGGGCATTATGACTCACCAGATATTCGTCGGTTCCATGTATCAGTTTTACGGCCACGGGCTGAATTCCTTATTTGCGTTGCAGGCGCATCTTAATCATAATCCCCGTCCATGAGCAACACGCAGAAGGATGGAATGAACCGGCCGCTGTGGGCACCATGGCGCGTTGAATATATCCACAGCGAAAAAGATGGAGGATGCTTTCTCTGCCGGATGTTTACTGAAACGGCTGATCGCGAAAATCTTTTGCTCGTCCGCGGAAAAACCTGCGCTGTTATGATGAACCGCTATC
>JBGAJP010000042.1:0-21588 GCA_044224855.1 Pontiellaceae bacterium | reverse complement strand
CGGATACATCAATCTGGTTACGAATATGAACGCTTCCGGGCAGTATCTGCCTCTGTCGAAATGGGAATCCAATCAGAACAAACAGAATTACCGTGTGAATCTTCCGTGGATTCCTTCTTTTGTCGGAATTCAGAAGGGCGGCGATGCGCTGAATCTGATGCCGACGGTGATTGCCGCCAAGCTGTCGGGAATCGAGCTCGGAACCAACTGGGTGAACGCCATGATGCATTTTCAGGGCTGTGTAACCAACCGTCTGACGCTCAGCAACAATACCTATAAAGAGAGTTCGACCGGATTCTGGTATGAAGTTCTGCCGAGCCTGTATTTCAGTCAGCTGGCCGGCCTGTACACCGATTCGCTGGCGACCAATCAGATTGCGTACCGCTGGGAGTCCGGCTCCAACAGTATGGACGGTGTGATGTATGAGTCGTCCCGCCGGTGGTATGAATGCTGCCGGGATTATCTCCGGACAACAAACCCGGTCGCCTCCAACTCGCTGGATAAAATTTACTACACCGTAAACTTCAATACGGTGACCGGCGAGCGCGGTTTCCGTACCAATGAAGTGGGCGAGTACACGCATGACGGAGTCTGGGAGTGC
The DNA here is from genome assembly GCA_044224855.1 of Pontiellaceae bacterium. Classification (GTDB taxonomy): domain Bacteria; phylum Verrucomicrobiota; class Kiritimatiellia; order Kiritimatiellales; family Tichowtungiaceae; genus Tichowtungia. Next base: position 20,987 of record JBGAJP010000042.1, on the reverse strand, counting down.
GCGGCCGGACTGGCATGGATTCAATACACGGCTTTCAAAAAATTCGGCGAAGCCGATTTCATTACCGGAACCGAATGGGCGCTGAATTTTTTCCGGACTGTTCCGAAGAATCCGATGCATAACGGCACCATGATGGGATACGGCACGCTGATTATGGCCCGCATGAATGCGGAGCTCGGTTACAGCTGGGACACCGATCAGATGTTCCGGTGGACATTCGGTGAAGGCGCGACGAACGGAGCCGCCGGCGATGACGATGATGCCGGCCCGGCCCGGGCCGGATGGGGTGTGCTCTATTCAAACTACGGACCGTATGAAGTCAGCGGACTGATCGGTTCGGAAGGCGCGCGCGGCGGAGCCAACCGCGCTTATGCCAAGCAGGGATATCATCTGGCGGCGGCTTTTGCCCCGCTGACCCGTTATGATTCGCGGTATGCCCGGCCGGTCGGCAAATGGCTTTTGCATCTGGCCAGCAGTTCGCGCCATTACTATCAGACTTATATTGCGGATCAGTATAAGGATTCCCCGTTTTTTAATGCGGATACCAACGGGGTGATTCCTTTTGAAAGTCTGCGGGGATACCAGCCGCAGTCGTATTTCCAGCAGTACCTGACCTTCATGACCAACAGCCCGACCGCGAACACCAATGTACTGCCGCGGATTATCAGTGCGGTCACCAATCTGCCGGTCATGTGGGCCTCCGGGCGTTCCGGGCCCGTTGACGGCGGGCTGGGGCTGGCGCTGTACTTCGGCGGAGACGTCGGTTATCTCGGTGCCATTGTAACGAATACAATCCGGGAAAAAATTCTGCAGGTGGATCTGCTTAAAACCGATTTTTACCGTGACGCGGCATATCCGAGCTATCTGTATTACAACCCATGGACTACGGAAAAATCTGTTCAGATCGATGTCGGAGCATCGGCTGTTGATATCTATGACACCGTTACCCATAGCTTTATTACGAACAACGTTTCCGGTGTCCGGACGGTGTATATTCCGGCGGACAGCGCCCGTATTCTGGTTCTCGCCCCGGCGGGCGGAACGGCAGTTTATTCAGGACGCAAGCTGATTATCAATGATGTGGTGGTGGACTATTACTATCCCGTTGAAGCCCGTCTTTTTGCAGACGGCTTTGAAAGCGGAAGTCTGGTGCTTGGCGGCTGGACCCGCCAGAGTTCATCGTCCGAAGTGAAGACGGAAGCGAAGTATACCGGCCTATATGGCGTCAAACTGAATAAGAGCAACTGGTTCCAAAAAGCAGTCAGCACCAAAGGATATCATGATGTGCGTGTGAAATACCGCCGCTCAACCACCGGCTATGACGCCGGCGACAATCTGTATGTCGAGTGGTCGGTGGACGGAACCAACTGGAACGATTTGGAGACAGTGCAGAACGCCAGCTTCACCAACGGACTTCAGACGGTAAGCTGCGGTTCCGGTGCGGATAACAATGAAGGGTTCCGTATCCGCTTCAGAAGTACGGCTCTGGAAAACGGCGAAGTTGCCTATGTGGATGATGTCGAAGTGGCCGCATCCTATTGAGAGATAGGCTGCGTGGTTGAATAAAACAGAAATAAAAGAGGAGTGAGTATGAGAAGAATAATTACTGCAATTCTGATAATGGCCGGAGTGGTTGCATCATCAAATGCATCAACCAGCGTATGTCCTGCACAAGGTGCCACCAATGTTGATCCGGCAGCCGTGGTGCTGAGATGGGATTTGCATCCTCAAGTTTCAACCAATACATTTAGAATCAAGGTATATCTTGGGCCGGTGGCTCTCGGCTGTGACAAATATCTTGTACTTTATACAATGGCGGACACCAACTCGCTTGCAGTGCAGGCGGTACTTGAGCCCAATACGCTCTATGAGTGGCAAATAGATGACTGTGACGATATTAACGGTGCTGTACTTGACTGCGATCCTTGGTGGGAGTGGGATGGAGATGGGCACGATAGAAAGACGACTTTTACAACAGGATCAGGGGATTTACGACGGGCACATACACCGATTCCCGCCAATGGCAGCACAGTCACTTCAGCGGTTGATAATGCGCTGCAGTGGAGTGCAGGATCAGGAGCAGCAACCAAGGTTACGTACAATGTTTACTTCGGGAAAGACAGCACTCCGGATGAAACGGAATTCCGGGGTAATTTTACCAACCGCTCATTTGCTGCCGGCATTCTTGTGCCGGATACTACATACTACTGGCGGATTGATACGGTCGATACCGATAGAACGACTGTTATCACTAACAGTGTGTGGCGTTTCAAGACCGGCATTAATCCAGTGAATTACACCGGTACAAACACCATCCTCTATGCGGATGAATTTGAAAACGGAACACTGAATGAATGTCCGTTAACCTGGACGCGGCAGGGGGATTCCCAGTTGCGTACGGTTCTTGGACAGGGGAAGGTTGTTAAGCTAAGCGGATCATCCTCCATTGAAAGAAAGATTAATACCTGGGGTATGGAAAATATTCAGATCAGTTATCGCTGCTCTCTGGCCGGTTATACAAATTACGGCGGCTATCTGCGTTGTCAGATATCAACGAACGGCGGAGCAGGCTGGATTAATCTGCGTTCCAGCCAGACCGGATCGTTCTCCAACAATCCGTCGGTTGTCACTTGCAGCACGAATGCTGGTAATCAGTTTGATCTGCGCGTACGGTTCCTCTCAGACTCTACCAATACTGCGGCTTGCACTTATCTGGACTGTGTGAAAATCAGCGGAGTGTATGCGCCGGTACTGCCTGCGCATGACACAAGTTATACTTCGATTGAAGACTCTACAGCGATTTTCCTTGGCGACAGTCTGACGGCTAATAATGACGGAGCAATAGATCACTGGACCGGAATGTTGACGAATCTTTTTAACATTCATCTGCTCTCTGCCTACTCCGAGTGTACCGTGAAGGTGACCAATACGGAGACTCACGCCGTGACAACTAATTATGTGCCCGTGCGAGTCGCTACTCATGGCAAAGGCGGCAGCCGGGCTTTCCAGGGTATTGGTTATAGGAACAAGAGCCCTTACACGGGCACCAACATTATTCACGGCAGTGAAGCGGCGGCCTGGGACGGGGGGGGGTACCAACGTCTCGAATATGCGTTTGATGAAGCGGCGGCGCATACCAACGGCATGGTGATACCTGATTTTGTGCTCATTAATTTCGGCATGAATGATCACAAGAGGGACAAGAAAAGCGGTTTAGAGATGAGCACTCCGTACGCCTTCACCAATCATCTGAAAATGATTGTCGATCAGGTGCGAATAAATGGATCCCGTCCGATTCTGGTTGTTCCTCATGACTTCTATCCGGGCGAGACCAATAGTTTCGAAGCGTATAATCACGATTACAGTCCCGCATGGTTTACCAATGTCTGTGATAATGGCAGTGCTCTGGGAAGATTTCACCTGTTTCTGGACGCAATGCGGAAGCTGGCTCATGATATGAATGTTGATCTGATTGATATTAATAAAACGGCGTATGAGTACGATCAGAATGAATTTACCGTTAACGGCGGGGTTCATCTGAGCGATTTAGGACACGCTGTTTATACACAGATCATCGGTGATTACCTTAATGCTAAATACGGAGACGGAAACTAGCCCAGCGCCAAATGCCGGGATTTTCCCGGCATTATTTTAAGGACCGGCTTGATCGGTAACAGCCGCAGGGAGAATATCTCCCTGCGGCTTTTGTCTGTTTGGATGTTTAAAAAATAGAGACAGTTTATTGAACGCTAAACGGTGCAGGCGGAGTTACCTTTAACATCCCGACGCAGGGTGAAATGCGGTTTGGAATGAGGAGACCTGATGAAAATAAAAGCAGCTTTTTGTTTAAATGCATCACTGATTGCCATGCTCTTTGCAGGACAGACTGGAGCGGAAGCAGTTAGAGAAACCGCGCGGGAAATCCCGGTAATCGACACGGTGGATGTGATTGTGGTCGGCGGCAGTTCAGCCGGAGCCGCAGCGGCGGTCAGCGCCGCCGGAGCCGGAGCCAAAGTGTTTCTGGCGGCGGAACGTCCATACATCGGGGAGGATATCTGCGGAACCTACCGGCTGTGGCTGAATCCCGGCGAAATACCGGTCACGCCGCTGGAGAAGACAGTTTTTGAAAACAACGCCGCGCAGTCCAAGCCTGAAAGCCTGACTTTTTCGTACAAAGCGGATATGTCCAGCACATCCCATGTTGATACAGAGCCCGGCACACTGCTGAACGACGGGAAAACCGCCGGAGCGAACGTAGGCAGTGTGCAGTTTAACGGCGATGTGAATATTGTGCTGGATCTTAAAGAAGCCCGCGATTTCACTCGAGTAGGACTTTATGCGTACCGGAAGGCCGGCAGTTACGGCACCGGCGAAGTTTCTTTTTATTCCCGCAGCAAAGAATCGCAAGACTGGAAGCTGCTCGGAACCGTGAGCAGCAAAGACGCCGCATCCGGCGCACAGACCTTCGACCTGGCCGCCGCCGGCCGGGATCGGTTTATCAAGCTTTCCGTCAAAAAAGACCAGGGGCTGAACCGCAATATCCTGGGGGAGATTTATGTTACAGAAACGGCGCCGGCAGCCCCGGCTCCGCTGCGTCCGATGCAAGTCAAGCTGGCCTTAAGCAAGGCGCTGACAGCCGCAGGAGTCAACTTTCTGTTCGGTTCGATGGTGACGGATATCCTGGCCGACGAAAAAGGGAATCCGGCCGGAGTAATCATTGCCAACCGATCCGGACGGCAGGCGGTACTGGGCAAAGTGATTGTTGATGCTACACCGCGCAGCGTCGCTGCCCGGCTGGCCGGCGCACAGTTTACGCCGTATCCGTCCGGAACCCGCACGGTTCAGTACATCACCATCGGTGACTACGAGAAGAAAGGTCCCGGCATTCTGGATGTTAAAGAACTGCCGCCGCTTTCCGAAGATGGCAGCGGCCATCGCGCGCATCTTTATACACTGGCGGTCGATATGCCGGATGACACGCTGTATTCCTTCAGCCGCGCCGAGCAGAAAGTGCGCGATCTGACGTGGGATAAACAGCTGGTGGATTCGGCAAACCGGTTCTTTGAAGTTCCTCCGGATCATGTTGTCAGCCAGGGCGGCGCTGCCGGAGTCTGGCCGGGCTGTGCGCAGGTTGCGGAATCCGCATTTCGTCCTGAAGGCGTCAGCCGTCTGTTTGTGCTGAACGGTTGTGCGGACATCAGCCGCGATGCCGCCGCATCAATGCTGCGTCCTCTGGAATATTTCCGGACCGGCGGACGGATCGGTCTGCTGGCCGCGCAGGAAGCGCAGAAAACGGTTCTTTCGAAAACGGTGAACCGCAAAACGAACCAGCAGAAAGATGCGGTTGCAGCGGATATCCGCGAACGGTTGACGGGACTGCGCGAACTGCCTGCGACCGGTGCATCCTATGTGCGAGTTGGCGAAGGCGTGCTGCCGGTATTCGGTAAAGCGGATGTGGTGGTCGTCGGCGGCGGAACCGGCGGCGCTCCGGCCGGCATCGGTGCGGTACGCGGCGGCGCAAAAACCATCGTGCTGGATTATCTGTACGGTCTCGGCGGAACCGGAACCGACGGAATGGTCAGCAGTTATTTCGGCGGATACCGCGGCGGATTTACCGCGGAGCTGGATAAACTGACGGATGATCTGACCGGAGTGAAGCCGGTAAAACCGACGTGCTGGAATATTGAAGCGAAGAAAGAAGCGTACCGCCGGATGCTGCAGTACGACGGCGGGGAAATTATTTTCGGCGTGATCGGCTGCGGCGTGGTGATGTCGGGCGACCGCGTTTGCGGTGTGGTGGTGACAACGCCGTCGCACGGACGCGGTGTTATTCTGGCCGATGCCGTGGTGGACGGAACCGGCGGCTCAGAAATGGCGGTGGCGGCCGGTGCCGCCTATGACTTTATTGATGCCAAGGTTCCGGCTTTGCAGGGCACAGGATTTCCGGCGTTCCGCAATCTGCCGACCCGCCGTTCCTACTGGTTTTTCAACAACGACTGGACTTTTACCGATGACATGGATGCGCTGGACGTGAAGCGGACTTTTCTGCTGGGCGCGGAATTCGCCGCTGAAGAATATGATATGGCGCAGATCATCCAGACCCGCGAGCGCCGCCGCATCGCCGGTGAAAAAACGGTGACCCCGGTGGATATTTTAAGCGGGCGCACCTATAGCGATACCGTCGCGTATGCCACATCATCCTTTGATTCGCACGGATTCATGACGCATCCGCTGTTCTCATTGATGCCGCCGGAACACATCAAGCATCCGGTCTGGATTCCCTACGGCGCGCTGATTCCGCAGAAGATCGATGGTATTCTGGTTGTCGGTCTGGGGATGAGCGTACACCGCGATTCCGTACCGACGATCCGGATGCAGTCCGACGTCCAGAATCTGGGTTATGCCGCCGGGTATGCGGCTTCGATGGCAGCGGCCGGCGGCGGACATACGCGCGGCATTGATCTGCCCGCTTTGCAGAAATATCTGACCGGCGTCGGCATGTTTCCAGAGCCGATTAAGTTTGCCGAGTCACAGCCGTTCAACCCCGCACAGATGGCTAAAGCGGTGGATGAACTCTGTAAAAAACCGGCTGACTGTAATAAAATTGCAGCCGTGCTGACTCAGCCGGAAGCCGCCTTACCGCTGCTGCGCGAAGCTTATGGCCGCTCATCGCTTCCGGAGTCCAGCCGGCTTTGGATCGCCCGGATTCTCGGTATGTACGGCGATAATACCGGCGTTAAAACGCTGGTGGACGAGCTGGATCGCGCCGCAGTCTGGGATAAAGGCTGGAACTTCAAGGTGTACGGGCAGTACGGCGGAAGCCGCAGCGAGCTGGACAGCCTGGTTCTGTCCGCCGGTTACACCCGCGACCCGCGCGTTCTGCCGTCACTGCTGAGGCTGGCCGGACTGCTGGATGAAAAATCAGAGCTTTCGCACATCATGGCGATAAGCGGCGCGCTGGAATCGATTGGCGACCCGCAGGCCGCGCCGGTATTGGCGGCATTGCTGAACAAGCCGGGCATGAAAGGTTATGCGGTTTCCGATATGGTGCAGTCGACGGGCAAGCGGGAGCAGATGAAGGTCGATAAAAATATGACCCGGGAAAAACCGCTCAAAGAGCTGTTCCTTGCCCGGGCGCTTTACCGGCTGGGCGACCAGAACGGTCTGGCACGCGGAGTTCTTGAAGACTACAGCCGCGATCTGCTTTCGCTGTATGCGACCCATGCGGCGCTGGTTCTTAAAAGTCCGGCGGGATCTATGTTGCGGTGAATACGATTTCAATGAGGCCGCGGTTTGCGGCCGGAGGAGCTGAGTCATGGGAGATGCGAGGTTGCTTGGTCTGGTTTTGGCGGTTCAGATAGGAATCGCTGTCTCTGTTAACGGGGCGGTCAATCTGTCTCCCGCCAATACACCTCCGCCGGCAAGTGATCCGCTGATTGATCCGGATAACGCAGTGCTCCGCTGGGCTCCCGGAACCAGCGAAGTCCGGTTCATCGTTTATCTGGGAACCTCTGCTCTGGAAAAGAAGGCGTATATTTCCAGAACGGAACTTGCACTGGCGGATCTCGATCCGGATACCTATTACCAGTGGAGGGTGGATGCCTACGATGTAAACGGCAACCTGTCCGGAGCGCGGGGAACGGTATGGAAATTTAAAACCGGTCCGAGTGATTCGCGTAAAACGCATACGCCGCAACCGGCGGTTGACGGTACGGTGACCTCTGCGGTGGCGAATGTACTGCAATGGAGCGCCGGAACGACCGGCGTTTCGTTTAATGTGTATTACGGAAAAGACAGCACGCCGGACGAAACCGAATTCCGCGGCAACCTGACCAATCTTTCTTTTTCCGCAGGTACACCGGCCGCAAGTACGAAGTATTACTGGCGGATTGATACAGTGACCGGCGAGGGAACGGTCATTCCCGGCCGCGTCTGGAAATACAGCTCCGGATACAGCGTACAGGGAAGCACGAACGCTTTGACGCTTCTTTATGCGGATGAGTTTGAGAACGGTGCATTGAATGAGGCTCCGTTCCGGTGGACCAATCAAAACGCACGCGCGCAGCTCCGGACTGTTTCCGGCCGCGCCGGGAAAAGCGTTAAGCTGAGTCAGAGCACCTGGATTGAGAAGCCAGTCAACACCTGGAACATGCGCGGCATTCAGGTGAGCTACCGGCGTTCTCTGTCAGGTTTCGCTTCCGGCGAAGGGCTGACCTGTGAATGGTCGGCGGACGGTGTGACCTGGCACCCGGTGACCTCCGAGCAGACCGGAACATTTGATGACCCGCTGACGGTCGCGGACTGCGGTCCGGCGGCAGACCGTCAGTCCGGGTTCCGCATACGGTTCCGCACCGACGCGGCAGATACCGGAGCCTATGCCTTGCTGGACAGCGTCCGGGTGACCGGCCTGTATGCTCCGGTAATCCCGGAGCGCGATCCGGCGCATAACATCGCCGGTGCAACCGTCATTCTGCTGGGCGACAGTCTGACGAGTAACAACGGTTTACTTCGTGATCCAAATGACGGCGGCAAGGAGCACTGGACGGACATTCTGCAACAGCGGTTTAATCTTAAAGTGCTGACGGCGCACGCTTCCGATCCGGCGGATCATTCGATCACGAACCGCACGATCACGCACGGCAAGGGCGGCAGCCGGGCGTATCTGGGCGCCGGTTTCGATGTTCCGGTCGATTACGGCAGCGATGCGGCGGATCCGAGATTGGGCGGATATCAGCGGCTTAAGTACGCGTTTCAGGAAGCAGAGCAAGGGCTGTACGGCATGGTGATTCCGGAGTTTGTGATCATCAATTTCGGTATGAACGATCACAAGCGGCAGGCAGCCAACGGCGTGAACGTGAGTTCGCCGGAGGACTTCAACAGTCATCTGAGGATGATTGTTGATCTGACCCGGCAGTACGGCGCTATTCCGATTCTCGTGACTGCGCATGATTTTTATCAGGGATCGCCCGATGATTTTGATTCCTATTATTCGGGCTTCAGCCCGGAGCTGTTTAATAACGCCGAAGATCATTACAGCGCGCTGGGACGGTTCCATCTGTTTCTGGACGAAACACGGAACGTGGCCGCCGGTTCGGTGGCGGAAGGGCGGGCTCCGGTTGATCTGATCGAACTCAACAAAGCGTCGGCGGAATATGACCCGAACGAATTCAACACTACCGGCGGGGTTCATCTGGAAAAACCGGGACACGAGGTTTATGCGACCGTGATCGGCGACTATCTTTCTGCGCGCTACGGCGACGGTTCTCCGGCGTTGCCGCCGCCGGAGCCGCCGGAACCGCCGCCGCTGGCACCGGTCTCCGGTAACTTTGTTCTTTTGACGAGCGGTTTATGGGCCAAGGGCGCAAACTGGGATCGCGGTCAGTATCCCGGTGTCAGCAACCTGGTTTATATCCGGAAAGGATTGAGCGCAACCGTGACGACAGATGCCGGTTCTATTCAGCGGTTTTATGTGGGAGACAACGCGGCGACTTATTCTACGGGGTTGGGTTTCCTGAATATTCTTCCCGGCGGGAAGCTGATTACTCTTCTCGACAGCTCTCAGGTGGGCCGGCAGAACGCTTCCGGCGCGGACGGCCGGCTCAGCATCAGCGGCGGTCTGCTGCAGATGGGAGACGAAACCGGAAATTATGTTTTGAAGGTCGGTGTCGATAACGCGGCGGCACCAATAACAGGCGCTGTGTTTCTCAGCGGCGGCGAATTTCGCGGACGGATTCAGCTGGGTTCCACCGGAATTTCCAACGCGCTGCCGGACCGGCTGCGTATTGCGGGCGATACCGCTGTCATCGGCTCAACTTCATCGTCCGGCCCGGGGCTGGAGGTCGGCGGTTCCGGCACGGTGGAATATGAGTTCAATTCGTCGGGCGTATCGGGCATGAATTTCGCACAAAGCACCGGCATCTTTCATTCCGGTTCATCTGTTGTTATTGACGGTGCCGCTTACAAGAGCGGTGCGGCGGACTTTGTTCTACTTCAGTGTGCCGCGTTTAACGGTACGCCAAACGTCACGTTGCAGAACTGTCCGGACGGCACCACGTATGCATGGAATACAAACGCCGGAACTTTTACGGTGTTTATGGCGGCTGCCCGGACGGCGCAGCGCAACGTGCCGCTGGGATGGTATGAGACGCAGGGAATTACGCCGGAAAGCGCCGGAGCGAACTCCTGGGAAGCGCTGGATGAAATGGATCTGACCGGTCAGGGCCGACCGAATTGGCAGGTGTATTTGGGCGGAACCGATCCGCGGAATCCGGCGGACATTTTTAAGATCATTGAGTTTCGTCTGGATGCGGAAGGGCGGCCTCAGTTGCGGTGGCGCGGCGGACTGCATGGTCTGCAAACTCCCTATATCATCGAACGACTGAGCGACCTGAAAAGCGGGCAATGGACTGAGATGGATCGCTGTGCGCGCCGGAACGGTACGAATGAATGGCAGGGCAGCGAGGCCGGACCGGAGCAGCGATCTTTCTTCCGGGTTCGCACCGTGTCCGAATAAAACGGGTTTGTTGATGGAGAATAAAAATGAAGCATGTGCGGAAAGCTGATTTTAAATTGCGGGCCGGGATACTGTTTTTTGCGGCGGCATTTTTATTTTCCGGGCAGAGCTTTGCCGCCGGACTTTCGCTCAAAGTTCAGGGCGACGCGAAGCAGGGCTACGGCGTGGAGATCCTGAAAGACGGGAAGCCGGTCGCCCGGCATAATGGCGGTGGAGAATTTTCGGCGTTTTTTACCAATGGCGAACGCAGTCTGGCACTGCGCCGGGATAACTGGCGGGCGACTTCCTGGACGGGCGATGACCGGCACGTTGTTCTGCGCGGGGAAATGAAATCGGATGAGCTGTGTCTGGTGATTGAAGCTCAGGTTCAATACGACATTCTCAGCGACAAGCTGGTTAAAAAGCAGATTCGGTTTTATCAGCCCGATATGTACCTCCTGTTCTATGAGGTCAGCAATTGCCTTGAACCGGTTGATGAACCGGCAAAGCTCTGGAGCTTCGATCAGGCCGACTGTAAAGGCGGCCCGCTGCGCGAATATTTTCCGGCGGCCGGTTTCCGGACGAAGAACGGCCTGACGGTCGGTCTGCTGACCGATGCCGGTTTCCGCAACGGCTGGTCGCGGATTATCCGTCGCATCAATCACGGAGCCGGCCCCTCAATGGTAGCCGCCCGGGAAGTGCCGGATGTGAATCTTTACAACGTGGCGGACAGTGAACAGCGGAAGAACGGGAAATGGTTTGTTCAACAGACGTTCGGCGAAATTTTTACGCAGGCGGATGATTCTGTGCCCGGCAAACCGGTTGCACTGCCGCCGGTGAGTGCGTGGAGGAAAGTCGGTGCTGCGGTCGCGAGCGAACAGGCCGAAGGCTGGAAACTTTCAGGTCAAAGTGAATCCCTGCAGCTCAGCGGAATGTCCATTCCGTTCAATGCGGAAGCGCTTCAGACCTACCGGATTAATTTTGAATACCGCTCACCGCATCAGCTGAGCACCCGCTTCTGGGATACGCTGGACGGAAAACCGTGCGGCGACTTTGGCCTCTATCAGGACCGCCTGCCGGCATCACCGGACGGCTGGAAGAAGTTTGAAAGCACGGTTTATATTCCGTCGCGCAAAGGAAACGGAGCGTCACTGCTGATCGGTCCGGGTTATTATCAGAAAGGCGGGCCGGTTAATATTGAGCTGCGCAATCTGGTGATCGAACAGCGTCCGACTTATTTTGAGCCGTACCACCGGCTGGAGATGGGCCGTCCGGAAGCGAAGACCGTGTTTATTTATGTGGACGATAAAGTGGACGACACGTTGCGCGGCTATCGTTTGGCAAGCCAGCTGCACTTTGCCGACGCATTCGGATTTAAAGGCAGTGACGCCGAGAAAATTATCTGGGCCGATACGATGAGTCTCTGCTGGCAGGCTGAACCGCACGTCGACCGGATTATCTGCGCACCCAGTATCTTTTATTCCGCCGCCAGCGAGATGTATATGCGCGACAGTTTTCTGGCGGTCAGCGGACTGCATAACCGCGAGCTGAACGAAGCGGTATTCCAATCCTGGGCGGATAATCAGGGAACCAACGGGGCGATCGGCACGCTGATTCCGGCGAATGTCGGCCAGCGCGAGCGCAAGTCGAACGATTCCACGCCGCATTTTCTGATGTGGGCGCTGAAAAACAATCAGCGGTTCGGCACGCCGCTGCCGATGGATAAACTCCGCAAGGCGGCCGAGTATTGCCTGAATACGTATGATCCGGACCGGGACGGCGTGTGCTGGTCGAAAATGATCATGGGGCAGAATGATGTGATTTCATTTCCTAAAGGCACGACGGATGTCTGCGGCAATCAGGGCGTATGGGCCGTTACTCTGCGGACGATCAAAGAACTGCAAATCCCCGGCATCAGCGAAACGATCACCGAAGATTACATTAAGAAAGCGGAAACTGTTTACCGCAGTTACTACAGTCCGGAACTGAAGCACATGCTTCCGGCACGCGGCGTTACGAACGAAGTAACCTTCGATGAAATCTGGCCGGACTTTCTTTCGCTCTGGCTTTTCAAACGGCCGGTTCTCGACGACGAAATGGTGTGCAATCACCTCGACCGTATGCCGGTATTTCTGCCGAATGCCGCGGCTCCGTATTCTGCGGAGGGCGGAACGGCGCGTCCGATAGTCATCGGTCTGAAAGACGAAGCGCCGGGCTGGCAGTATCTTACCGATACCTTCCATCCGATGATCAGTGCGGATCATGCCCGTCCGTTTAAAAACCGCCAGAAGGACGGGGTTTATTACAACGGCGGAAGCTGGATGCGGATCGAAATCTGTGGTTATGTCGCCGGGAAACTGCATGGCTGGAAGAAAGCGGATCAGGCGATTGCCAACCGGTTGTGGGCTGAAGTGAATACAGATCCGGATTTTCCGACCAGTCAGGAATATCTGGCAACCGATCCGGGGAATCCGGCCTTTGGAGGTCATAGAGTGTTTGCATGGAACGCATTTATTTTCCAGGCTTTGGAAATGGCGGGGCTGAGAACCCCGGACATGGATCCTGATTACGGCAAAAAGTAATTCAAACTAAGGAGCAGTTATGGAACGGAGAAGTTTTCTCAAAGGGACATTCATGGCGGCTGCGGCCGGTGCGGCAGGATTTGCAGTGCCCCGTGCAAAAGGGGAAGAACTGAAAACGGTAACGGCTCAGACGTATTTCAAAGATTCTCTTAAAGCCGACGTGCTGGTGGTCGGCGCCGGTTCCGGCGGCTGGCCGGCGGCACTGGCGGCGGCCCGCGCGGGAGCCAAGGTTATTCTGATCGAAGACGACGCGGTTCCGGGCGGTCAGCCGGTGGATATGTACGTTTCGAGTCCTTGCGGCGGCCCGCGGCTCGGCATTTACCGTGAGCTTCTCGACCGGCTCAATAAGGACCACAACATTTCACTTTCTCCTGCTGTGATCGAGGGTAAGCGGGACGGATGGTATATGCCCACATCGTATGTCGAAGTGATTATGGACATGCTGGGCGAGCAGAAGGATAACCTGCAGCTGATCTGCGGTGCCCGCGCCGTCGGCGTGCTGGTAACCGAAGGCAGTCGCAACCGCATCCGCGGCGTGGAGATCGAACGTCTGAACGGACAGCGTCAGATCATTGAAGCCGCGGTTACCATTGATGCTTCCGGCGACGGTGTTGTGGCGGCAATGGCCGGCTGTGAGACGATGTACGGCCGCGAAGCCAAGAGTGTAACCGGCGAACCGTTCGGTCCTGAGATGGCGGACGACAAAGTGCAGAACTGTACCTGGATGTTCATCACACAGCAGCTTCGCAAAGGCCCGAGCATGGACTTTTCGACGATCCGCTATTTGCCGAACGAATCCGGATACGGCTGGCTGAAGAAAAAGAGCGATGCGGATGCGATTAAAAAAGGAATTGATCTTGAGACAGCCGGCCGGCGCAACGCGGGAACTTATCTGCACTGGGGCAGCGCGGTAACCTGTAAAGATACGCGCGATCCGGTGGCGCTGGCCGAGGCGCAGATGAAGGCCTACCGCGAGATCGAAAAAGATCTGAAGATTTACGCCGCCAACGGCTACGCCGTCTGGCTGGCGCCGAAGCTGGGTGTGCGCGAAACCCGCCGCGTGCGCGGCGAGCACATCATCACCTACAACGATCTCAAGAGCGGCAAGCTGCCGGATGATACGGTGGCTCTCAGCACCTACGGAGTTGATGCCTGGGGCGAGAAAGGCATCAAGGAGGAAGACAAACGTCTGCCGCTCAGCGGCATTCCTTACCGCGCGCTGATTCCGCGGAATTCCGAAGGACTGCTGGTTGCCTGCAAGAGCATCAGCGGTACGCATATTGCCGCCAGCTCCTACCGGGTTCAGCCGGTTCTCGGCAGCATCGGTCAGGCCGTCGGTATCGCAGCGGCTATGACCGCAGTGAACAAAACCGGTGTGCGGGATATTTCGATCACGGATCTTCAGCAGAAAATCCGTGAGGCAGGTTTGTTTGACGGTAAAAAATAAGGTGCGGTGATGAGACCGATTGAACGAAGAAGTTTTCTTAAAGGCTCTCTGGTCGCAACAATGGCCGGTGCGGCGGGGATTCCGGTACTCCGGACTATGGGCGCTGAACCGCAGACGGTTGCGCCCGCCGCATCCCTGAATGATTCATTAAAAGCCGACGTGCTGGTGGTCGGCGCCGGCCCGTCGGGCGTTCCTGCCGCGCTGGCGGCGGCCAGAGCAGGGGCGAAGGTCATACTCGTCGAAGAGGATGCCATGCCGGGCGGCGCGCCGGTGAATATGTATGTGAGTATGCTTTGCGGCGGACCGCGCCTCGGCATTTTCCGCGAGATGGCCGAACTGCTGAACCGCAGCTATGAACTGTCCGGCAAACCCATTGAAAACTTTAATGCCGGTCAGGCCGGCGGAAATAATTACTGGTATCTGCCGAGTTCGTACGTTCAAGTCATCAACAGCCTGATCGCCAAAGAGCCAAACCTGCAATTGATTTGCGGCGCGCGGGCCGTCCGCGCGCTGGTCAGCGAAGGCAGCCGTAACCGGGTGCGCGGGATTGAGGTCGATCTTCTGAACGGGCAGCGGAAGATCATTGAAGCCGCTGTCACGATCGATGCCACCGGAACGGGACTGATCGCTCATCTGGCGGGTTGCGAAACCCGCTACGGCCGCGAGGCGCAGAGTGAATACGGCGAATCGTTCGGCGTGGAAAAATCCGACAGCCGTGTGCAAAACTGTACGCTGATGTTTATCAGCCAGCGTTTGCGCAAAGGCGCTATCCTGCCGCTGAAGGAGCTGGGCGGCGGACTGGTCGAAAATAATCTGAACCACTGGCTGGGAAAAAACGACATCGAAGACGGAACGTATAAAACCCGCGACGCGGGTATTTATCTTCACTGGGGCGGCGCCATGCAGTGCGAAGATACACGCGATCCGGTGTGTCTGGGTGAGGCCTATCAGAAAGCGGTGATCGGTATCCGTAAGAAGACGGATGTACTGCGGAAGGCGGGTTATGCCGTCTGGATCGCGCCCAAACTGGGCGTGCGCGAGTGCCGCCGTCTGGTCGGCGAGCATGTCATTACGGTGAATGATCTCAAGAGCGGCAAGCGGCCCGACGATACCATTGCACTGACCAGCGGCGGGATCGACAATAACGGAACGCGCCTTACGGAAGAGCAGGTTCGTATGCCGATGGCTGGTATTCCGTACCGCGCGCTGCTGCCGAAAAATACCGAAGGTCTGCTGGTTGCCGGCAAGAGTCTCAGCTGTACGCATTTTGCGCTGGGGGCATTGCGGACGCAGCCGGTCGTAGCGTCTTTCGGTCAGGCGGCCGGTGTTGCTGCAGCCATGACGGCTTTGAATAAGACCGGCGTGAGGGATATTTCGATAACGGAACTGCAGCAGAAACTGCGTGCGGCCGGATTGTTTGATGACGGCAGTAAGAGCGCATAGGCGCCGGATACAGCAAACGAAGAAAACCGCCGTTGCGTGATCGCAGCGGCGGTTTCTTTTTTAAACAATTGAAGAAGATGTTTTGGTTGCGGAACTTCGGTTGACTTTGTTTTGGATGAGATATATACGAATATATCAAAATCGGAACGGAGCGCAGAGATATGATCAATGGGCATGGAATACGACGAGTCCGCGCTGCGGGTTCCGAGAGGATCCTGCTCGGCGAAATTGCGGTAAGGTAACGGAAACGGAAAAATAAGGAGGAATACACAATGGAAAAGTCGACGAATAAATATCTGTGGATCATTGCGGCGTCATCGCTAATGGTTCAGCCTGGAATATCTATGGCGGCGGACTCAACTGCCGGAGCGGCAGCCAAAATAGCCTCTTATTCTTTCAGTATTCCGGCTGCTGCCTCCCATGCGGATACGGAGCCGCCGTCGGTTCTGACCGATGGCCAATGGGCGGGCGCGGCTGAACAGAGCGTTGAGTTCAAGAACGATGTCGTTGTTACGGCAAAGCTGGAATCTGCGGTTAAAGTAAAAGAGGCCGTGGCCTGGTTCTATTCGATGAAAAAAGGCTTTGTTGGATCCGTTGGAGTGGAAGTCAGCCTGAACGGAAAAGACTGGGAACCGATTGCTGTGAAGAAAGTGACAGAGGCTGAAGTACAGGTCGGAGCGAGTGTTCCGGCGTATGAACTGACGATTCCGGTGAGAAGCGAAGCCGCTTATGTCCGCTTTTCATTCAAACGGGCTGAAGGCTCCATGCGGATTCTGCTGGGTGAAATTGCGGTACGCTAACAGCGAACGCCGATATTGCAAGGTTGCGGTTTCTGTCCAACGCGAAGCGGCAGATGTTCGTTTCGCTATCGGGAAGCCGTCGTTGCGTGATCGCAGCGACGGCTTTTTGACGTTTAAAATAAACGAACCGGATATTGAACGCAGGTCAACTGTGTTTCGGGCAGTTTGTTTAAAATCAAGACGGAGACCGGGACATGAACAAATGGTATCGAATCATCCGCGTCGCAGCGGCTGGTGTCATTCTGTGCGGAGCCGCTGTGCAGGGCGGCTTGTGTGTATCGCTTACCGGTAAAATCTATAACGGCGTATTCCGGGAACTTCCCGTTACAACTATTCAGCCGGAAGGCTGGCTGAAGGAGACGCTGGAGCTCCAGCGCGACGGGATGGCGCTGAACCGGTATGCCTGCGGGTATCCTTTTAATACCGCGCTGTGGATTGGAAAGACGCTGAAGCCGGCCTGGCAGAGTTATGAGCAGACGGCCTATTTTGTCGACGGGGTTTACCGCTGCGGCCTGCTGCTGAATGATGCGGCGCTGCTGGATACCGGGCTGAGCAATATCCGCTATGTGCTGGATCATCCTGAAACCAACGGTCACCTCGGGCCGGTTGCGGCGGATTTCCGGATCGTTCTTGACCCGGACGGCGTGGCCGGTCCGAGTATCATGGGTGCGCAATGGCCGTTCACCGTTTTCACCCGGGCGCTGATTGCTTATTATCAGGCAACCGGCGACCGGAGTTTGCTGGAGGCTTTAGCGAAGCATTACCTGACGTTTCCCGAAAAGTTCGGCATCGACAACCGCGATGTGGACGCGATTGAAGGGATGTGCTGGCTTTATCTTCAAACCGGCGACGCCCGGTTTGTGCGGCTGGCCGAGCGTACCTGGCTGAATTTTGTAGATTCACCTTCAAATACGAGCGGGAAAATCTGGACGCTGGAAAAGATGACGAATGAAGAGCCGTTGCGCGGACACGGCGTTTCCGCCTCCGAGATCAGCAAACAGGCCGCCATTCTGTATCTGGCCACCGGGAAGAAAGAATATCTGGATGCCGCAACAGGCGCATTCCGCTCTTTGCAGCGCGACCATGAACTGGTTGACGGTGTTTTATCGTCCGATAGCGGTCTTTCCGGGAAGGAGCCGATTCGTCAGCATGAAACCTGCGTGATTATCGACTACACATGGAGTCTCGGCTACATGCTGATGGCCTCCGGTGATGCGCACTGGGCTGATACGATCGAGCGGGCGATCTACAACGCGGCGTACAGCGTTCAGACGAAAGATCAGAAAACGCTTCAGTATTACGGCGCGCCTAATCAGATGAATGCCACGCAAACCTGCAATCATCCGAATACAGGCACATTGAACCGCAGTCTGCAGGCCTATCGCCCCGACCATGCGCCGGAGTGCTGTACCGGTAATCTTCAGCGCATGTTTCCGGATTTTATCGGGCGTATGTGGATGGGTGACGGCGCGGGCGGCATTGCTGCGGTTTTCTACGGCCCCGGTTCTGTGAGCACCCGCGCGGGAGCAGAAGGCGCTCCAGTGACGATTCAGCAGAAGACGGACTATCCTTTTAACGGTGCGGTCGAGCTGAAGGTGACTGCGGATAAGCCGGTGAAGTTTCCGCTTTATCTGCGCATTCCCGGCTGGGCGGAAGGCGCGACGGTTGAAGTGGACGGCCAGCCGGTTGCTGAACAGGTTCAGCCGGGAACTTTCCTGAAGCTGGAACGGACTTTTGCAAACGGCTCAACGGTTAAGCTGAATTTTCCGATGAAGCTGCGCAAAGAGACTCCGGTTGCCGGCGGCATTACGCTGGTGCGCGGCCCGCTGATTTTCTCACTGAAAATCGGTGAGGAGATGACGAGAGTCGATGACACGCTGGGGCAGAATCCCGATTTCCCCGCATGGGATGTGACGGCTTCAACGCCATGGAATTACGGACTGGTTCTGAAAACGGAACAGGATTTAGATGCGGTGACGGTTGCGGCTGAACCGGTCACAAATTATCCGTGGACACCCGAAACAGCGCCTGTCGTATTAACGGCCTCGGCGCGAAAAATTCCTTCATGGAAGCTGATCGAACCGTACGGAGAAACACCGGCGCTGCCTTCGACAAATGCAGTTGTCAGTGAACAGCTTGAGTCGGTGCAGCTGATTCCGTATGGAGCCACGCTGCTTCACCTGCCGGTTCTTCCGGAAATCTCCGATGCTCCTTTTTCTGAGATTCCTCAGGCTGAAATTGTTTCCTATACGACCAGCGTTCCGTTCGCGGCGACGCATGCGGATACAGCACCACCTTCTCTGCTGATTGACGGGAAGTGGGCGACGGCCGCCAGTCAGAGTGTTCAGTATAACAGTGATGTAGTGATTACCGCTAAACTGGCTGTGCCCATGACGGTGACGTCCGCGTCGGTCTATTTTTATGATCTCACCAAGTGCATGGTGGATTCGATCGGTGTTGAAGTCAGCGTAGACGGAACAACGTGGGAGTCCGTGGCAATTCAGCAGATGACATTTGGCGTACAGTCCGGCGCTACTGTCCCTGCCTACGAATATACTGTTCCGGTGCAGCGGCAGGCTGCATATGTCCGTTTTACGGTCAAGAAGACTGCGGAATCTACGCGATTGCTGCTGGGCGAAATCACTGCGCGGTGATGTTTAAAATAAATGAGCCGGATATTGAACGCTGATCAGCTTTGCTTTGGGCACGATGTTCAAAATCGAAACGGAGACAGAAATATGGTCAATTGGTATGGAATAAGAAAAACCCGCGCCGCTGCGGCCGGCATCATTTTGTATGCGGTTGCACAGGGAGCTTTTCCGGAAGCGACTGCTGCTAAAACCTATAACGGCGTGTTTCAGGAATTGCCTTCCACCCGGATCCATCCGGAAGGCTGGCTGAAGGAAACGCTGGAGCGTCAGCGTGACGGGATGGCGCTGAACCGCTCGGCCTGCGGATATCCGTTCAACACCGATCTGTGGGTCGGAAAGACGTTGAAACCGGCCTGGCAGAGCTACGAACAGACGGCTTACTTTGTCGACGGGATTTACCGTTGCGGCCTGCTGCTGAATGATTCGGCACTGCTGGATATCGGTCTGAAAAACATCCGCTATGTACTGGAGCATCCTGAAGCCAACGGGCATCTTGGCCCGGTCTCCGCTGATTTCAGAATCGTTCTGGGGCCGGACGGCGTGGCCGGTCCGAGTATCATGGGCGCGCAATGGCCGTTCACCGTTTTCACCCGGGCGCTTATCGCTTATTACCAGGCGACCGGCGATAAAAGTGTGCTGGACGCTTTGGCGAAGCATTATCTGACGCTGCCCGAAAAGTTCGGCATCGATAACCGCGATGTCGATGCGATTGAAGGCATGTGCTGGCTGTACACGCAGACCGGCGACATCCGGTTCTTGCAGATGGCCGAGCGCACCTGGAAGATTTTTGAAGACGCTCCCTCGAATACCAAAAATAAAATCTGGACGCTGGATAAGATGGCGAAGGAAGAACCGCTGAGAGGGCACGGGGTTTCTGTATCCGAAATCAGCAAGCAGGCTGCCATCCTGTATCTGGCCACCGGGAAGAAAGAATATCTGGATGCCGCCACCGGTGCATTCCGTTCTTTGCAGCGCGACCATGAACTGGTTGACGGCGTTCTGTCGTCAGACTGCGGTCTCTCCGGGAAACAACCGGTCCGTCAGCATGAAACCTGTGTGATTATCGATTATACCTGGAGTCTCGGCTACATGCTGATGGCTTCCGGTGATGTGCGCTGGGCCGATACGATCGAACGGGCGATGTACAACGCGGCGTACAGTGTTCAGACCAAGGATCAGAAAACGCTTCAGTATTATGCCGCGCCCAATCAGATGAATGCCACGCAAACCTGCAACCATCCGAATACAGGCAAAACGAACCGAAGCCTGCAGGCCTATCGTCCGGATCATGCGCCGGAATGCTGTACCGGTAATATCCACCGGGCGTTCCCCACGTTTATGGGCCGTATGTGGATGGGTGACGGCGCGGGCGGCATTGCTGCGGTTTTCTACGGCCCCGGCTCTGTGAATACCCTCGCCGGCGCTGAAGGCGCTCCGGTGACGATTCAGCAGAAGACGGACTATCCTTTTAACGGTGCGGTAGAGCTGAAGGTGACTGCGGACAAACCGGTGAAGTTCCCGCTTTATCTGCGCATTCCCGGCTGGGCGGAAGGCGCGACGGTTGAGGTCGAC
>JBGAJP010000041.1:0-21599 GCA_044224855.1 Pontiellaceae bacterium | reverse complement strand
AATTTTCGAATACGCTCTAAGCAGAAAAGGCACACAATTGCAGAGCGGTCACGGCTGAATTGCCGACCGTATCAGGTAAAGCCGGAACTTAGGGCGAAGCCCGTAGATCCGGCTTGCGAGCGGGCCGGTCAGCAGAAAATTGCCGGATCCACGCTGAATACAGCTGAGTTCCGGCAGTACGGGTAAATCCCATGTGGCGATCCATCACTATAAAATTCAGCGGGATTCCACCCACTGAACGGCGGTGCGCAGCAGTTGCGCGGCATCTTCGCAGGCGAGCTTTTTCTTGATACGGGCGCGATGCACTTCAACCGTCCGGGGACTGAGGTTGAATTGGTCGGCAATTTTGCGGGTCGTGAGGCCTTGTCCAAGACACTCAAAAATTTCCTTTTCACGATCCGTCAGGCTTTCAATACCGCTGCTTTCCGTGTCGTTGTCGCTTTCCGCATAGGTGCGGAGGAGTTTTTCGTTGATGTCTCCGCTGACATAGATTTTTCCGCTGAGGACGGTGCGCAGGGCTTCGACGAGCACTTCGTCGGCATCTTCTTTCATGATGTATCCCTGGGCTCCGGCGCGCAGCGCTTTTTCGGCGTGGGTGGCTTCGTCGTGCATGGACATGACGAGGATGGGGAGAGGGCGGGAAGGTGTGGGAGTATGGGAGTGGTGGAGTGATGGAGTTTGGGAGAGAGTTTCCTGACTCCTGATCTCTGACTCCTGACTTCTGACTCCTGACTTCTGACTTCTGATTTCCCGGATGAGGTCGAGACCGCTCCGGTCGTAGAGAATCAGGTCGATGACGGCGACATCCGGTTGAAGTTTCCGAATCGCCGCCAGCGCTTCGTCATAGGTTCCGGCTTCTCCGCACAGAGTCAGATCGCCTGCGCCGGAAAGCAGTACGCCCATGCCGTAGCGGACGATGGCGTGGTCGTCAACGATCAGTACGCGGGCCGGTTTGTCAGCCGAATAGCTCATACCTTTTCCTTTTTCGTTACTTCGATACAGGTTCCTCTGCCCGGAGCGGAGCGGATGGCAAATCCGGCACCGATCAGTCCTGCGCGGTGCCGCATGATCCGTATGCCCATGCCTTCTCCGGAGGGTGGTACTTCGGACAGCCCCTTGCCGTTGTCTTCAACGCACAGTTTCCATCCTGATTCACCGCCGGTCAGCCGGAGGGTTACATGTCCGGCCTGTGCATGGCGGGCGGCGTTGTTCGCCGCTTCGCGGGCGATGAGGTAGAGCTGTTCTTTGGTTTTTCGGTCAAGAGCGGGCAGCGGATCGCATTCAGCGATTTCGCAGGAAACACCGTACAGCCCTGTCATTTCTTCGGCCAGTTGTCCGAGCGCTTCGCAGAGGCTTTCGTCGCTGAGTGTTACGGGGGCGAGTCCGCGCGCCATATTCCGTACCTGAGAGACCGCGGATTTCAGCGTTTCATTCAGTGTCCGGGCGTGAGTTTCCTGATTTCCGATTGATGATTTTTGATTGCCGATTTTTGGTTGCCGATTTTCACTTTCAGCCATCTGTTCTCTGGCACCTGTCTCCTGACTCCTGTCTCCTGACCCCTGATCTTTGTTGTTTAAAAAGTAGTCCAGCAGAGAACGGCTGAGAAAAACAGCTCCGGTGAGTTTCTGGCCGAGCGAGTCGTGCAGGTCGCGTCCGATCCGCCGCTGTTCGCGCGCAGCGAGTTCATTCATTTCTTCTTCCAGCCGCGCCCGCTCGCGGAGATTTTCTTCCAGCCGGTCGTTGGCAATGCGCAGATCTTCGGTGCGGGCGCGCACCTCGGCTTCGATCCTGCGCGTTCGGCCGCCAAGGAACAGAAGCAGGCTGGTCATGAGGGCGGTGATGATCAGTCCGTCGGTAAGCGCCGCCGCAGAACGGTGTCCGGTTACGGTGATCGGCAGGGAGCATTCAAATATCCATTGCGAGCCGATGGCTTCCAGCGGATGGCGGTAGAGCCATATGCCGTTGATGAGACGGATCGTTTCTTTGGCTTCCATATCCGGCGGAACTGTCAGATTCAGCCGGAGTTCGGACGACGGTATGGAGCGTTCAGCAACGCGTTTGAGAATGGTTTCCGGATGGAGAACGGCGACCGCAAACCCGATGACGGCGTTCGGTGCGTACAGAATATTGGCGTCGGCCTGCCGGGGAACAACCGGAGCGAAAACCCAGTAGGCCGGGGCTGTGGAATTGCCGATCGGAAGCGATGCGGAAAAGTCAGGGACCGGCGACGGTACTAGCGCCGGACGGCGGGTGCTTTTGATCTGTTCAATGGTGTTGCGGGCATCTGCGCCGAGGGAGGAAAAATCAAATCCGACGGGAACATTCAGTCCGTTGGCGCGGCTCTGCCATGTGAGAGGATAATAAGCGGGTCTTTGTTCTGCCGGAATCCAGGTTCCGTCCGGTCCCTGCTGGACAACCTGATAGGCTCCCGGCTGATTTTTGTCCTTTCCTTCAATACTCGCCCGCAGCCAGGGATTGATCTGCTGGGTGAGCCCGAAGGCTCCCAGTACGGCATGCTGATAAACCAGGCCTTTTTCAATGAATTCATTCATGGCGGCCTGATTGACGGCGTCGGACAGGGCGTGCAGAGCGCAAACGGATTCGAGTACTTCGGCGAACAGGGACAGTTCCTGTTCGGTGTTCAGCCTCAAGGTTTCTGCCGTGAGCCGCGCCGCCTCGGCCTCCGTCTGCGCAATGCGTTCCCGGAGGTACACCGAGAGACAGATACCCGTCACAGCGGTCAGACCGGCGAGGATCAGCGGCCATCGGATCGAGCGGGTGCTGGAGGATTGCGGTTTCATTCGGACGATCACCTATCATATTTTGAACCGGCCACAAAGGATTTATCATTTTGCGGCATTGGGACGGTTCTCCGGCGATTTTGCGGTTCGATCTTTTTTTCCGTGTCATCTTCGGTTGCCGTGGTTTATTCTCCAGCCCCTTTACCGGAGACCTTCTATGAATAAAAACGATTTTTTGAAAACACTCGCCGGCTCTGATGTGAAATATTTCAGCCTGCCGGGGCTGGAGAAAAAGGGCGGCTACGATTTTTCCCGTATGCCGTTTTCAGTGAAAGTTCTGCTGGAGTCGGTTCTCCGGATGCAGGGACATCCGGCTTACACGCCGCAGCATATTGTGCAGCTCGCTCAGTGGTCGCCGAAAAGCGAAATTGAAGAACTGCCTTTTATGCCGGCCCGCGTACTCCTTCAGGATTTTACCGGTGTTCCCTGTGTGGTCGATCTGGCCGCGCTGCGCTCGGCGATGAAAAAGGCCGGTAAAGATGCATCGCGCATTGAACCTCAGGTGCCGGTTGATCTGGTCGTTGACCATTCCGTGCAGCTCGATTCCGCCGGATGCGCCGCTTCGCTGGATATCAACGTTGCCCGCGAATTTGAACGCAACGCCGAGCGCTATAAATTCCTGAAGTGGGGGCAGGGTGCATTTGAAAAACTGCGCGTACTTCCTCCCGGCCTCGGCATCTGCCATCAGGTCAATATGGAATATCTCGCCACTTGCGTGGCGGTTGAAAACGGTATCGCCTATCCCGACACGCTGGTCGGAACCGACAGTCATACGACGATGATCAATTGCATGGGCGTGCTCGGCTGGGGCGTCGGCGGTATCGAAGCCGAAGCGGCGATGCTCGGACAGCCGATTCCGATTCTGACGCCGGAAGTGGTCGGCTTTAAATTCACCGGCGCGCTCAAGCCCGGCGTTACCGCAACCGATCTGGCGCTGACGGTTACCCGTATGCTCCGCAAAAAAGGCGTTGTCGGAAAATTTGTTGAATTCTGCGGCGAAGGGGCCGCCAACCTGAGCCTGGCTGACCGATGCCCTGTCGCCAATATGGCGCCGGAATACGGCGCAACGATGGGCTTTTTCGCGATCGACGAAAAGACGATCGGCTATCTGCGCGAAACCGGTCGCAGCGAAGAGCAGTGCGCGCTGGTCGAAGCGTACTGCAAAGCGCAGGGCATCTGGGGCTATGACAGCGAAGCCGACTATAACGACACGCTTGAACTCGATCTTTCAACCGTCGCGCCGGCGCTGGCTGGACCGAGCCGTCCGCATCAGCAGCTTTCGCTTTCCGGACTGAAAGAAGAATTCCAAAAGGACTTCCTGAAACCTGAAACCAGAAACTTGAAACCTGAAATCGGCAATGGGAGTGTCGTCATTGCTTCCATCACCAGCTGCACGAACACGTCCAATCCCGGACTGATGATGGGTGCGGCACTGGTCGCCAAGAAAGCGGTTGAAAACGGACTGACTGTTCCGGCCTTTGTAAAAACGTCACTGGCGCCCGGATCGCGGGCGGCCACGCGCTACCTCGAAAAAGCCGGACTGCTCGAACCGCTCAGCAAACTCGGTTTCCAGGTTGCCGCCTACGGTTGCGCCACCTGTATCGGCAACAGCGGACCGCTGGCGCCGGAAATTGAAGAAGAGATTAAAGCCAAAGATTTAACAGTCGCTGCCGTTCTTTCCGGCAACCGGAATTTTGAAGGCCGTGTGCATCCTCTGACCAAAGCCAACTATCTGGCTTCGCCCGCGCTGGTCGTCGCTTACGCGCTGGCCGGTACGGTCAACATCGACCTCGAAACAGAACCGGTCGGAAAAAATGCTTCCGGCAAAGACGTGTTCCTTAAAGATATCTGGCCGACCACGGACGAGTTGCAGGCTGCGATTGCGCTGGCCGCCGATCCGGCGTTCTACACGGATGTTTATGGCAAAGCCTTCAATATCAGCCCGGAATGGAACGCTCTGGAAACCGTGAAAAGTCAGGTTTTTGAATGGGACGGCGACTCCACCTATATTCGTGAGCCCACGTTCTTTGAAGACTGTCAGCAGCCGCCCGCGCCGCTGGCGGATATCAAAAATGCTTCGGTGCTCGGACTGTTCGGCGATTTCATCACGACCGATCACATTTCTCCGGCCGGCAACATTTCGAAAAAGAGCCCGGCGGCGGACTATTTGCGTGCGCATGGCGTGGCGGAACGCGACTTCAATTCCTACGGCTCGCGCCGCGGGAACCACGAAGTGATGATGCGCGGAACATTCGCCAATATCCGCATCAAAAATAAAATGGTCGAAACGGAAGGCGGACGCACCATCTATCTGCCGACCGGCGAAGAGATGTTTATTTACGATGCGGCCATGAAATACGCTGAAACCGGCACACCGCTCGTTGTACTGGCGGGTAAAATGTACGGAGCCGGTTCGTCGCGCGACTGGGCGGCCAAAGGCACCAGGCTGCTGGGCGTCAAAGCGGTCATTGCCGAAAGCTTTGAGCGGATTCACCGTTCCAACCTCGTCGGCATGGGCATTCTGCCGTGCGAATTCATCAACGGTGAAACGGCGGAATCGCTTGGGCTGACCGGTAAAGAAAGCTTCACCATCACCGGCGTCGCCAGGGACTTTGCGCCGGGAAAACTCCTTGATGTTGTAGGCCGGGTGACCTCACCCGGCGCGCCCGCTGGGGGCAGCGGGCCGACAGCAAAACCTTTGCAGGGGAAAGCCCGCGTCGATGCGCCGCTCGAAATTGAATACCTGAAAAACGGCGGCGTGCTGAACTACGTTTTGAGAGGAATGATGAACTATAAATGATCGTTCATCATTTCTTAGAAGTACTCGTCCGCAATTTTCCAGCCGATGAAGACTCCGGCGATGCTGCCCAGGCTGCTGACGAAAAATTCGCCCCACATGCCGAAGCCCGTTTTTCCGCCGAGCCACCAGCCGATCCATCCGCCGATGATGATACCGATCCAGATGAGGAGTTTGGTCATTTCAGAACCTCTTCGTAGATTTTGATGACACGTTGCGCTATGGCACTCCAGTCGTAGCTTGCTGAGACTTCGGCGAATCCGTTCTTCGCGAGTTTTGCCCGAAGTTCCGGCGAGCCGGCGAGCTGTTCCATCTTTAGGGTCAGCATGGCGGCGTTGTTGTCTTCCGACAGCAGAATATTTTCGCCGTCGGCTGTGAAGCCGGGGATGCCGCCGACGCGCGTGGCGATGACCGGCGTACCCGCCGCCCAGGCTTCGAGAATGACAATACCGAACGGTTCGTTGGCGGTCGGCAGAACGAACATTTCCGCCGCTTTATAGGCGGAAGGCAGCAGCGGATCGTCCGGTTTCAGTCCGGGAATAATCAGCACAGCGTCGTTCAGTCCAACCCGTTCGATTTCTTCGAGAATCTTCCGGTGATACTCCTCGACGGAAACCGAGCCGATAAAAACGAGTTTCCAGTCCGGATGCGTTTTGCGGAACTCCGCGAAAGCTCTCACCAGCAGGAGCTGGTTTTTCTGGAAGTCGATGCGTGAAAGGCAGAGCACAAATTTATGATTTTCCAGACCGTAGGCTTTGCGGAACGCATCCGGTTCGCCGGAAGCAAAGCGCTGAACATGTACGCCGTTAGGCAGGTAGTGAATATTGCGGCCCGGCGAGCGCCGGCGCATTTCATCCGCTTCGCTCTGTCCGACGCAGATGACGGCGGCGGCATCGTCAAAAACCCGGCGCGATCCAAAAAGCATGCCGAAGATTTTCCCCCACTCGAGTTTCCCTGCAACCGGCGCAACCATCTGGTCGTACTGATCCTGCGGGACGGTGTGGCGTCCGCCGTGAACATGGATGACATACGGAACTTTCCGGATGCGCGCGGCGGTGCGGGCAATACCGCCGAGCCGCCGGCCGACGTGCGTATGAATCAGCGTCAGGTCTTTCTGGAACAGCAGGGCGAAAAAAAGCTGCAGGGAGAGGGGGCTTCCGCCTTTCAGCCGCAGTGCGCTTTTGGCTTCTTCACTCAGACCGAACCACGGGAAGCAGTAGCGGAAACGCCGGACGGTGACGCCATCGATTTTTTCCGTGCCGGTTTTTGCAAACATGCCGGTACAGAAGATCGGGCTGTTGAGTCCGTTTTTTTCGAGTTCGCGGGCGAGGTTGAAAACAACAGTTTCGGTTCCGCCCCATTTATCGGGTACAAACCGGCGCATAACATGGGCAACGGTGCCGTGAAGTTTACTCATGCGCGGAATCTACTCAAAACCGCAGGCCAACGGAAGAGTTTTCCCGTCAGTTGGCAAGCTTTGGTCTTGCAACCTCCCGCCATTCCAACGTTCCATTGCCGTATGGATTTCGACTGGCTCATTATAGACGGCTACAACCTGATGCATCAGGACGGCGCAATGGAGGGATCGCGCAGCGATCTGCCGACCGCCCGCCAGCGGCTGGTGCGCCGTATTGAGCGCACAGCGACCGAAATGGCTCCGCGCATTACCGTGGTGTTCGACGGACGCGAGGGCGGGCGCGATGCTGTTTTTGACGCGCCTCATCTGGAGGTGATCTTCTCGCCTTCCAACCGCACGGCGGACGGTTTGATTGAACAGATGGTTCACGACGCAAAACAGCCGGAGCGGATTCTGGTTATTACCTCCGACTGGACGGAGCAGCGGCTGGTTTCTGTATTCGGCGCGTCGGTGATTTCCTGCCGCGAATTTCTGGTGCGCTGTGAACCGCCGCGAACGCCGCCGAAGAAGTTGAAATCCGCTCCGGGTTCCAAACTCGGCGATTTTTTCCCGGAATAAAAATATGAAAAACACAAAAAAACAGTCCCGTTCGCCGGTGGTCGCACTGGTCAGCCTCGGTTGCGCCAAGAACACCGTGGATTCCGAACTTATTCTCGGTCGCTTCGTTGAGAGCGGCTGGATGATTGCCGAGGAACCGGCGGATGCCGATATCTGTCTCGTCAATACCTGCGGCTTCATTCAGGACGCTCGCGAAGAAGCATCAGGAGTACTGCACGAACTGCGCGGCCTCAAAGCAGGCGGCGGCCCGCGCGCTGTTGTGGCAGTCGGCTGTCTCGTTAAGCGTGTGGCCGACAGTCCGGAGCTGGAGAAATTTCTGGAAGCCGCCGACGCACGGGTTTCATTTCCCGATTACAGCCGCCTGCCGGAAATCTGCGCCGGTCTGCTGGGCGAAAAATCGGAAGCGTCCGAGCCGGAAGGGTACAGTGACTTCCTGATCCGTCCGCGCCTGCGGATGGGATCTCCGCACACCGCCTATCTGAAAATTTCCGAAGGCTGTTCCAATCCCTGCACCTTCTGCTCAATTCCGCGCATCCGCGGAAGGCAGATCAGCCGCCCGATGGATGATATTATCTCCGAAGCGCGGGCGCTGATGGAGGCGGGCGCGGTGGAGATCAATCTGATTGCACAGGACACGACCGCGTACGGCAAAGACTGGGACGGCGAACTGCATCTTAAGTCTCTGCTGTACCGGTTGCGCGACGAAATCGCCGAAGATATCTGGTTCCGGCTGATGTATGCCTGTCCGCAGCACCTGACCCGCGAGGTGCTGGAAGTACTGGCTTCCGATCCTCGTTTCTGTCCGTACATTGATATGCCGTTGCAGCACATTTCCGACCGGATGCTCGACGCAATGGGCCGCCGGATCACTAAATCCCAGACGCTGGAGAAGCTCGATTT
Organism: Pontiellaceae bacterium; assembly: GCA_044224855.1. GTDB lineage: Bacteria > Verrucomicrobiota > Kiritimatiellia > Kiritimatiellales > Tichowtungiaceae > Tichowtungia. The sequence goes on along the minus strand of JBGAJP010000041.1, from coordinate 13,126 downwards.
GATCCGCGAGGTCATTCCGGACTGCGCCATCCGCACGGCGTTCATCACCGGACATCCCGGCGAAACCGAAGAGGATTTCGCGGAGCTGTTGGCGTTTGTAAAAGAAGGGCGTTTTACCCATGCGGGCGTTTTTACCTATTCCGCCGAGCCGGGAACACTTTCCGCACAAATGGAGGACAGTGTTCCGGTCGCCGTTAAAGAACAGCGCCGCGCACTTCTGATGGAAGCCCAGCGCGAAGTTTCCGCCGCGCACTGCGCGGCGCAGGTCGGTAAAACTGTTGAAGTGATGATTGACGGTTCCGGCGAAGAAGGGCTGATCGGCCGCTCACAGCGCGAAGCACCGGAAGTGGACGGGGTTGTTTTCCTGCCGGAGTTTGACGCGGTTTCCGGGGACCGGTTTGACGTGCAGATTACCGGGTCGCTCGACTACGACTTGATTGCGGAATAACGGCGGATTTTATTGCGGACGGTTGTCACCGTAGTTGAACGGGTCAACTTTCCGCTGCCAGATGTCGGTTGCCGCATCGCGGGTGATTGTGGTTCCGAACATGGTGACGGCCTGTTTGACAACATCCCGGAAGAATCCGAATTTTCTCGGTACGGCGTAGACAATGTCTCCTGCCTGGAGGGTGACGTCCATCGCGTGGCCGCTGAGAATTTTGAAGACGCGGGCTTTTTTTGAGTCGAATTGCGACATATCCATGAGCATGACTTTTGGATTAGCGGTGTTGCCGCGGATGATGAGAACGTGGCCGTCGCCATTTAAAGGATTGATACCTCCCGCCTGAACGACTGCATTCATAAGAGTTGTCTGCGAAGAAGCAAACTGGATACCTTGCGGATTATTGAATGCACCTAAGGCATAGATTTTGCGGTCCAGAGCCGAAGGAATGGTGATGATATCACCGCTGCGGATTTCAAGATTCTGTGAAGCGTCGGCTTTGTAAACAAGCCGTTCAAAGTCGACCGGAATGACTTCGCCGCCTCGCACCAGCGTGGCGTGAGCGTAGTCGTGGATGTCAGCACTGACATCGCGAATGACGCCGACTTTCGGGCCGCCGGCCTGAGCGATGGCGTCCAGGATATAGGTGCGTCCCTGCAATGGATAGACCTGCGGCTTGTTGAGCTGTCCGAGTACAGTGAAAGTCTGGCTGCTGAAGCGGACGGGGATCACACTGAGAATGGAATAGTTCAGCTTTTCGTTCAGGCGTTTGCGCATGTCGGCGGTGAGGTCATCGATGGTACGACCGGCTGCGGGAATTGTGCCGAGAAGCATATAGGTGATATTGCCGGACGGGTCGATCGGCAGGACTCGCCGTGTCTCGGCATCGCCTTCGCCGTAAAGCGTGATTTGAACAACATCGCCGACGCCAAGCAGGTAAGGGCCTTCTTTCGGCTTGGTGATCAGTTTGGTATCAACCTGTTCATCCGGATTAAGCTGAATCCAGACACCCGTTTCCATTTCCTTCAATGTCAGGTCACCGGCATTGGGCAGCTCGAGTACTTCGGCGGGCTGGAGTTCCTTGTTGCTGTTCAGCCGCGGCTTATCGCGCAATGTTGTGCAGCCTGCGGTGAAGATCGCAGTCAGCAGGATCGAGAGCAGAATGAGCTGTTTAATTTTCATGGGGTCACTCTGGGCGTCGTGAAACCGCCGGGGAAAAGATATTTGCGGTTAAGGTCGCTGGCGAATTCGCTGGCAAAGGTGTTGACGAAGGTGCTGACCATCGCCTTGACGAGGGTGCGGGTGAACAGGAACGATTTCTCGGGAACAAAAACAATATCGCCTGCTTCGAGGAATACATTGTGTTCCTTGCCGCGCATGATGGCATCCAAATTAACTTTGAAAACTTTTGGATCGTTCATCGCGTCGCGCAGAATGACGACCCGTTTAATGTCTGCGGTGTCCTGCTTATAGCCGCCGGCACCGGCATCCAGCCCGGAGATGAGCTGGGTGAGCGTCAGGCCGGCGGTAAACGGCTGCGACTGGGGCTGGTTGACTTCGCCCATGAGATAAATTTCGCGTCCCAGCGCAGAGGCAATGTAGAGGACGTCGCCAGGCCGGACATAGATGTCTTCGGAGAAATCGTCTTTGTCCATCAGTGCTGCGAAGTTGACGGGAATTTTTTCCTGTCCGCGAAGCAGCCAGCTGTCTTTATAGTTATGAATCGGAATCCAGCTGTCGTGATACTTGCCGAGTGCGATGCCCTGCGCTTTTGCAATGGACTGCCGGACGGTCGTCGGTGTGTCGAGAGGGTAACTGCCGCTGTTCTCAACCTTTCCGAAGATGGCGAAGCGATTGGAGATGAACCGCGTGGGGATGATGGATACCTCTGGATTGTTAAAGAGGTGGCCGAGTTTCGATTCCATTTCCTTGGCCACTTCCTGAGCAGTTCGACCTTCGGCCGGAACGCCGGGCAGGAACATATAGTAGAGCTTACCGTCCGGCGCGACCGGTACATTTTCGGCGATCGTGTCGCGCTGTCCGAAAACGCCGATTTCAACTTCGTCGCCAACCTGCAGTTTGCGGTCGTCCGGACTGTGCGGAACGAAATATTCCGGCGCAAACTTCGAACGTTTCTGAGTCGCTGTAATCGGGCTGTGGCTGTCCGTGCTGACAGGAGCAGAAACCTCCTCGGCCGCCTGAGTCAGACTCGCCAGAAGCAGCAGGACGGCAGTAATGACACGCTTATTTCTCATCGTCTTCAGCGTCCTTGCCGGGGTTTTTTATCTGCCGGTCGCCCGTTTTACCAAGCCATTTTTTGAAAGAGAGATCTTCCGGTTCTTTTTCGGTCTCCGGCTCTTCGGCGATGTCATCCAGCTTTTCTGAAGCCCGGGATGATTCATCGACATCTTCTCCGCCGATGAATTCAGGAAGGTCTTCATCCTCCGGGAACCCGGCAGTTTCATCTTCAAACGGTTCGCCGGATACCGGTTCTTCCGGTGTTGTTTCGGCAACCGGTTCAGCCGGTTTCCTGAAGCGGGCGAACAGGCCGAGCAGCGGCTGGAGGCGGTCAAGAATTTCTGCCAGCGGATTGCGCGGTTCCGCCAGATTGCGGATGATGCGCTGCTGCCGGACGTCTTCAAGATAGTACGGGTTGACGCGGTTGAAAATGATGGCGCGCGGTGCAAGGCCGCGGTCTTCCAGAAATTCAAGACCGGCATCCACGAGACGGCGGTCGCTGACCGGCGAGGCCAGAACGTAAATGATTTCATCCTGAAAACCGGCGATGGTTCCGGAGAGCGGATGGTCAAGCACAGCGGGCGATTCGGTGATGATGAGATCGTAGTTCTGCCGGAGCAGATCCCATAGACGTGGCATGGATGAACCTTTCGCCAGATCGAGCAGATCGGCGCGCAGTTCCTGTGCGCGGATTACATCGACGCCGTTTACATTGGTAATCATATCGGCCAGTTCCGCGGTGCCGCGCAGATAATCCTCAATTCCCATTTGCGGCCAGCCGGTGTCCGCTGCTCCGGGCAGGCAGGGGTTGGGATGCGCATCGAAGCCGACAAAGAGCACTTTGATGTGCAGGGAGCTGTAGTAGCGCGCCAGATTAAAGGAAAGGATGCTCTTGCCTTCGCCGTCGAGCGAGCTGAAGAAGCCCAGAACTTTTGCACGCTGGCCCTGCAGAACCACGTTCAGCCGTTCTGAAATCTCGCGCAGGGAGGGCAGAAGCAGCTGGTAGGTGTCGTAATTTTCCAGACGGGGGATCTCAATGATCGAGGCCAGGCAAGGCGCGTTGTAAGCGTTTGCGAGCTGCTGTTGTGTGCGGATTTTCGCGTCGAGCAGTTCGATGATCAGCACCAGCAGCAGTCCGCCGAAAAAGCCGAAGATGAATCCGGCAATCGGAATGATTTTTCCGAGCAGTGATGCGGCGGTCGGTTCGGCGGTTAACGCCGGGCTGATGAGCTTAAAGTCGGACAGGTTGGACTGCATGGTCAGCCGGGCGGATTCCTCGCTGGCTTTCAGCGATTTCAGCGCAGCATCCGTCTGGGCGCGTTTTTCCAGCAGGGCGGCATATTCTTTTTCGAGACGCGGCATGTCCTGGAATTTAACCTGAAGATCGTTCAGGTCTTTTTTTAAAGCGGTTACCTGTTGTGCCGCGACATTTTCTTCGGAACGAAGCTTGAGAAGTTCACCTTCAAGCTGTCCCTTGAGCGGGTTTTTCACATACGTACGTTCGCGGGTTTCATCATAGCTTCCGCTCTGGAGCAGTTTACGCAGCTCGGCGATTTCACGTTCCTGCCGCAGAATTTTCGGATTGTCGGCGGCGTACTGAATGCGGGCGTCCAGCAAGGCGGCTTCAGCGTTGGAAATGCGGCGCTTGAGAGGGTTTTCTTCCAGAGATTCGTTCAGTACTTCTTCCGGCAGGTCGGAGATCATTTTTTCGTAGTTTTTAATGCGAACGAGAAGACCCTCGTGTGCGACCAGTGCGATGCTGAGGCGCTCTGAAGCCGCATTAACTGCCGAAAAATAGCTTTCGTACATCGTACCAAGCTCAAGTACTTTGTTTTTCAGCTGGAACGCTTCGACGGCCTGCACGGCCTCGTTGAAATTCTTTTCGGCGACTTCGCGCTGTGTTTTGTACTGTTCATATGCCGAAGCGGCGAGTTGTCTGTAATACTGGTCGTTGCTGGTAATGATGATATCAGCCAGTTTGTTGACCGCCGCGATTGCTGTGTTTTCGTCCGGTATGCCGGTGACTTTCAATGTGACGATATCAGATTTGCTTTGCGAATCGAACGAGACATTTTTCTGGAGCGGTTTTAATCCGACGGCATCTTCCAGAGCCTTGATGTGTGCGGGCGAAAGGAACATGTCGACCAGCGTGTCCTGCGTGAGCGGACGGAGCAGAAAGGTTGAGCCTTGAGTGTCGATGTGTTTCTGCGCGGGCTTGGTGTAGATGAATACGGATTCAGCAGACCAGGTTACGCCGCCCTGCAGGACGCGTGCTACGGGAATCAGCAGAATCATCATGCCGAAAGCGGCCAGCAGAACGATCCAGAACTTGCGGTAGATGCCGCGAACGATTTTGATCAGGTCCAGATTGCGGAAGAAATCCTGAAAGGCATTATCTTTGCGGATGGTGCGTCCGGGACGGGCGGTTTCCGCCATGCCGGCACCCGGAACAGATGCTTTTGACGGGCGGACGGTGTCGCGCGCCAGTGTCGGCGGGATGTTGCTGAGATCACTGAATTGATCTTTAATCCGGAAGGGAGGTTCTTCGCCGAAACGGGGTGCCGGTTTCTTTTTTTCTTCCGCTTCTTCAGCAGGCAATTCTACGGTTCCGGACAGTTCTTCCGGAGTTTCATCCGCAGATTTATTTTCGACAGCCGGCGGAACGGCAGGTTTTTCTTCAGCGGGTTTCCCGAAGTGAAGGTCTTCGCTCGGTTTATCTCTCATAGTTCATCCCAGCTGTCTTTTTATATGCACTCAAATTCACTTCTGCCTGCATCTTTGCGCCGGACGTTTTGATAAACGGTCGGTAATTTTTTTGTAAACCCGTTTAACCTTCCATCGCATCGCACTGAGTACTTCGTACACAAAAGCTATCGCTATAATGGCTGGCTTATTACGCTTTTTAAGCGCGTAAGGCAATAAAGGGATTGCGTATCCTTGTTCTTTTGCCCAATCGAGGAGCCTCACCACCTTGTCGAAATGAGGCAGATTTTTTGGAATCCAGAGCCGCCAGTATCTCGGAGCTGGCCCCAGGTGGGCAAGATAGGCTTCCGGATTGCTGTTGAGCTGCACTTCGCGAACCGGCGGCGGGTTTTCCGCAAACATCAGCCAGGCGCTCAGGGCGAATTCTGCGGGCATGAAATAAGCGATATCGGTTCTGGACGGCTCTTCATGCACCAGAACTTTCTGCATGATGGTTTTCCAGGTTCCGCAGAAGTCGAGATAGTCCCGATGCAGAATCAGATTGCCGGAAAGCACCGTGGTTGCGCGGGCAGGGACTGCGCGTTGGCCGACATCTTCACGCCAGCGTTTCAAAAACCGTTCCGGGATGCCGCTTGCCGGTTCGCCGGGACGGCGGTAGTACTGGAAAATGCGGTCATCCTCCTTAATTGAACGTGACCGGGCGTAGAGTGCGGGCTCGTCCGGTGACAGATACGGCGTTATGTCTCCGGTCGCAATGCAATCGCCGTCAAGCAGAGCGACCCACGGTTCATCGCAGTTTTCCGCCGTCAGCAATGCTTCGCCCTTAAGAATATCGGCAATGATTCTCATGGCGCCCGGTTTGTCGCTGCGCGGAATGGAAGCGTCGAAAACAAACACATTTTCAAACTGGGTGAAGAACTTCTTTTCGCCTGAGGAAAGTGAGATGCCGAGAATATGAATACGCTGTGCAGGCTGAAAAAATTTGAGCGACAGAACCAGTATGTAAACAGGAATGACAAAATTTCTGTCGGCAATGATGGTAACGACGGTTTTAGGTTTGTTCTGCATGGCTGGATGAATAGAACCTATTTTGAACCTATATTGCGTTTTGCTGTATGCGGCGTCCAGTAAATAGCTTATGCAGGCGCGCTTTAATGTGCATTGCCGTCCGCAAATCCGATCCAGCTGTTTGTGCCGGTCTGGTAGAGGTCCAGTTGATGCATCCGGCGGGCGTTCCATCCCGAACCGTCCGGTTTGAGCAGCGGGTTTTCTTTGATGGGCTGTTCGGCGTAATCGTCCGGCGTGAGCGTTGTCACTTCAAACCCGAGCAGCCGGTGCCCGTAACGGTCCAGACAGTCCTGCGCAAAGCGGATCAGTTTTCCATTGACCGCACGGGCTCGTCCTCCGCAACGTGCGCGGGTGCGGTCGCCGGCAATCACCGGGTTCTTCGTATGCGCATGCCACGGACCGGTCAGTTCGTCGGCATAAAAAACGTCCATGGTTTCATTCTGTCCCCGGCAGGCAAAAAGCCACCAGCGGTCTTCGTACCGAATAATGGTCGGATCCTGATAGTTACCCTGAATGAGATCGGTGATATGCGTCCAGTGTACCGGAAACGGATCGGCGCGGTAGAGGCGGACGGCTCCGGCCTTATGGCTTTCCGGGATCATGTAATAGACTCCGTCCCACTTAAAAACATACGGGTAGGAAAGATGAAACGGTTCATTCAGTACGATCTGCCGGTACACCCAGTTAGTTGTATCGGCGCTGGTTGCCAGAGCAATCTCGCCTTGACGGGTGGTGATACTGTCGACCTCAAAGAAGAGATACCACTGTCCGTTTTCCTGCACCGCAAACGGATCGGCCGCCATGCGGGCCGCAGTGTCGGTGATGTCACGGGCGCGCAGAATCGGCTTTTCCGGAACGGTCAGCTTAAACGGCGTTTCGCCGCGGACAATACCGATCGACCAAAGCTCGCGGCGTAACAGATGGCTTGCGCGGATTTGATTGGTGTAATGCTTATCAAAGAAAACGTAATCAACGGCAAAGGCACTGATAAGGAGAACGACAGCGGCAGAGCCGGCAATGAGCGCCTTTTTCATCGGTAACTCCGATTAACCGAAGTGCTTTTCGATGTCGCGAACAATCATCCGGATCATATCCGCATCGACCTGTTCCTTTTTCATCAGGCAGGCGCGGTCAACGGCCAGCTTGCAGACGCGGTTAATCTGCCGGGGGCATCCGCCGGAGAATGAAAAAAGCGGATCAATACTGTTCGGATTGAAGATGTCGGTTTTTTCAGCCCCGGCCGTTTTTAAGCGGTGTTCCAGGTAAGGGGTCATTTCTTCGTAGCGCAGGTTTTTCAGGTAGCAGAACATACCGAGCCGCTGGTAAATCTGCGGCAGGGCGCTTAATTTGGCTTTCAGCTCGGGCTGGCCGGAAAGAATAATCGTCAGCACGGATTCCTGCTGGTTGTAGTTGGTCAGACACTTCAGCTCGTCGAGGCATTCTTCGCTCAGGAACTGCGCTTCATCCAGAATCAGGATCAGGTGTTTGCCGATCGAGCTGACTTTGTTGTGCAGAAGCTGTTCGAATTCCTTGAGCAGGTAATATTTGTCGTCATTTACGGCGGCTTCGCCTTTGCCGCGAAGCTGCTGGTTGATCTCCGCGACGATGTGTTCGAAGGGCAGGTGAGCGGTGTGCAGTTTAATCGTCGTGTAAAGGTCTTTGCGTAGACGGGATGTCAGCACATTCAGCACCATCGTTTTGCCGCTGCCGATTTCTCCGGTCATGGCACCCATGCCCATTCCTCGATCCGAAACCAGATAGAGCAGGCGTGCCAGAGCCTCGCCGTGTGCTTCGCTCTCGTAGAAAAACTGCGCATCGCAGTTCGACTCAAACGGCGGCTGTCTCATTTTCCAGAAGGATAGATATTCCATAGCTCGTACCTGCTTTTGCCGGAGGAGAATAGATTAAGTTACTCATGGTTTGAAAGAAAAACCTGCAACCAATTGATATTCAATGGATTCACCGAGAGAAGATATCCGCGGGCTGGACGCCGGCGAAGATTCGGGAATGGTGGGCGATAACAGACTCGAACTGTTGACCTCTTCCATGTCAAGGAAGCGCTCTAACCAACTGAGCTAAACGCCCGAAAAGAGAACCGAGAAAGTATAGAAGTCGCCGGAGTGTGTCAATGCGCACGAACGGTTTTTATTTAGAAGCACGGACGGCCGCAAAAAACCGGTCTTCGTAGCGTTCGAATAACCCGTTTCGCTTCAGCAAATCGGCCAGTTCGGGCACTTTGGCGGCGTCGCGTGAAGCAGCCAGAAACGCCTGTTCAATCTGTCGGTACATTTGCGCTTTCTGGTCACGCTGCTGCTGGCGGATATCCTGAATATTGCCCGCCACTGAGTTCTGAACCATCTCAACCATCAGCTTTAGCAGGCAGACTTCCCACGGGCGGTCCACGCCGACCAGCACCGCGCCAAGCGGATCGCCGTTGCCGGCAACTTCGTTTTTAACACGATCAACAACGGTCTGGAGCGGATCGCTCAGGATGTAGTCGTTGACTTCCTGCTTCTGCACCTTGAAACCGTATTTCAGAATCTGCATATCCTGTGCGTTTTTGTGCAGCCAGTCCGCATAGTTGCGAGCTTCGTTACCGAAGCCTTCAAGCATCATTTCGTCAATAGCCTGCGGCGTGATGATTTCAGGACGGAATGCTTTCAGCTTTCCTTCGCGCACCCGGACTTTATTGACGGAATCCATCAGCTCGGTGACCAGATGGTAATTCACCATAGTGGTGCCGAACGTTTCGAGACGGCGTTCCGGCACCGAAATCACCTCGGTATTGTTCACCGCATACCAGAAATCAAATTGTGGGTTTTCTTTCATCACCGGAAGAATAACAGAAAGTTATCTTTTTTCGAACCGGATAACTTCAATAAACAGCCTGCCATCCCTAAATAAAATGCCGCGCAACTGCGCGGCATGGGCTTTCAGAATGGTGGTAGGGGAAGGATTCGAACCTTCGAAGGCATAGCCAGCAGATTTACAGTCTGCCCCGTTTGACCGCTTCGGTACCCTACCATTTCTCGGTTAAGAGAACGGATACCATAGCCAAAAAAAATCTGATGTCCACCCCGATTTGAAATTTTCCGGATTATCATGCGCGGGAGCTGCCGATTTTTGCAAACATTGGAAAAACACGCTTGAAAGTTCGCGGAGCCCGTCAGAGAATCCCAGTCTTTCGTAGCGGGAGTAATTCAGTGGTAGAATGCAAGCTTCCCAAGCTTGACGTCGCGGGTTCGACTCCCGTCTCCCGCTCCAATCTTTTGCAGTGCGTAGATCGCCTTTATTCAGGAAGTAGAAACATGTTCAAACCGGTGGCCAGTAAAGTTGATTTTGCGGGAATGGAAGAGGGGGTGCTTGCCTTCTGGCAGGCGCACGGCACGTTCAAGAAGTCGGTCGAAAACCGCGCCAAAAACTCCGAATTCGTTTTTTACGACGGTCCGCCGTTCGCCACCGGACTGCCGCATTACGGCCATCTGCTCGCCGGAACGATCAAAGACATCGTTCCGCGCTATCAAACCATGCGCGGTCATCGCGTCGAACGCCGCTTCGGCTGGGACTGCCACGGTCTGCCGATCGAGGCGCTGGCTCAGGATGCACTGGGTCTCGCTGGTGCGCCTGCCATCGTCGAAGCGGGTGTCGGCGTTTTCAATGAACAGTGCCGATCAATGGTCACTAAATATGTCGAAGAGTGGGAGAAGACCGTTACCCGCATGGGTCGCTGGGTCGATTTCAAAAACGACTACAAGACCATGGACAAAGATTTCATGGAAACCATCTGGTGGGTGTTTTCAGAGCTCTGGAAGCAGGGCCGCATTTACCGCGCCCACCGCATCATGCCTTACAGCTGGAAACTGAATACACCGCTTTCTAACTTTGAGGCAGGCCGCAACTATCAGGATGTGCAGGATCCTGCTATTACCATTCGCGTAAAACTGAACGGTTTTGAAATCGAAAACGCGTTTGCACTGGTCTGGACGACTACTCCGTGGACGCTTCCGTCCAACCTTGCCATTTGCGCCGGAGCCGATATTGACTACGTCGCTGTGCGTGATGCGGAAAGCGGCGAGGTCTATGTGCTGGCCGAAGCGCGCCTGAGCGCTTACTACAAAAAAGAAACCGAGTATGAAATCCTCAAAAAATTCAAAGGTAGCGATCTCGAAGGTCTGACCTACGAACCGCTCTTTAATTACTTCAAGGATAACCCCCGTTCGTTTCGCGTGCTGCTCGACGGTTTTGTCAGCACCGAAGACGGAACCGGTATCGTTCACATGGCGCCGGCTTACGGTGAAGACGACTACCGCATCTGCCGCGCCGCCGATATTCCGCTGGTTGAACCGCTCGACGAAGATTGTAAATTCACCGCGCAGGTTCCCGATTATAACGGGCAGTTCTGCAAAGACGCGGACAAGGCGATTATCAAACGGCTCAAAGACGAAGGGAAACTGGTTCATCAGTCCACCATTCAGCACAGCTATCCGTTCTGCGAACGTACCGATACGCCGTTGATCTACCGCGCCATTGATGCGTGGTATGTCCGTGTCGAAGACCTGCGCGACGAAATGCTTGCCAATAATGCCCAGGTGCACTGGATGCCCGAATACGTCGGCGAAAAACGCTTTGCCAACTGGCTGGCCGACGCCAAAGATTGGAACATCAGCCGCAACCGCTTCTGGGGTTCCTGTATTCCGGTCTGGGTTAATGTGGCGGATCCGTCCGACACCCTCTGTATTTCGTCCGTAGACGAACTTGAAAAGCTTTCCGGGCAAAAAGTCACTGACCTGCACAAACACAATCTCGACGGAATTCTGATCAAGAAGGACGGCAAAACCTACAAACGCACACCGGAAGTACTCGACTGCTGGTTTGAGTCCGGTGCCATGCCGTATGCGCAGCAGCATTATCCGTTTGAAAACAAAGCGCACTTTGAAGCCAACTTCCCGGCGCATTTCATTGCCGAAGGACTCGATCAGACCCGCGGCTGGTTCTATACGCTCATGGTGCTTTCTACTGCGCTCTTTAAAAAGCCGGCTTTCCGCAACGTTGTCGTGAACGGCCTGGTGCTGGCCGAAGACGGGCTGAAAATGAGCAAGCGGCTCAAGAACTATCCCGATCCGCTGCACGTCGTTCATGAATACGGCGCCGACGCACTCCGCCTTTACATGATCAACTCGCCGGTTGTCAAAGCCGAGTCGCTGCGCTTTTCCGAAGAAGGCGTTAAACACGCGCTGCGCCACCTGCTCATTCCGCTCTGGAACTCCTACAGCTTCTTTGTCACCTACGCCAATATTGATAAGTGGAAGCCCGGAAAATCAAAACCAGGTCAGAGCGCCAACCTGCTTGACCACTGGATCGAAAGCTCGCTGGCCGATCTCTGCCAGGAAGTGACTGCGGCGATGGACAACTACGACCTGCAACGCGCGGTTCGTCCGTTTGTGGCGTTCATCGAAGACCTGACCAACTGGTATATCCGCCGCTCGCGCCGCCGCTTCTGGAGGAGCGAAGACGACAGCGACAAACAGCAGGCTTATGCCACGCTATATCACGCGCTGATTGAACTCTGCAAAATCGCCGCGCCGTTCACGCCGTTCATCGCGGAAGAGATTTACCGTAACCTGCGCACGGCCGATATGCCGGAATCGGTACACCTTTGCGACTTTCCGACTGCGCAAGGTGCCAAGCGTGACATCGCGCTGGAAACCCAGATGCGCATCGTCATGGATGTCGTCAGCATGGGCCGCCAGCTTCGCAAAGACCGCGACGTAAAAGTCCGCCAGCCGTTGCGCCGTCTTGACGTCGTCAGCCGCGACAGCGGACTGCTCAATCAGGTTGGCGAACTTAAAGAAATCATTGCCGAAGAACTGAACGTCCGTGAAGTGATTTTCGATGACGACGAAACCAGTCTTGCAACGCTTAGCGCCAAAGCCAACTTTAAGACGCTTGGTCCGAAGTTTGGAAAACAGGTTCAGCAGATCAACCAGGCGGTGCAGAAGCTTTCACTTGAAGAACTGAAGATCGCTGCGGCAGGCAAGGGTCTTACGCTGACTGTCAGCGGCCAGCCGGTTGAACTCGCCGGCGAAGATATCATCGTGGAACGCACTCCGAAGGCAGGTCTCGCTGTGCAGGCGCAGGGCGCGCTCGTTGTGGCTCTCGATCTGGAGCTGGACGAGGATCTCATCCGTGAAGGACTGGCCCGCGAACTGGTTAATAATGTGCAGCAGATGCGCAAAGCGCACGGATTGGAAGTTACCGACCGGATCCACCTTAAACTGGCTTCGGATGAAGCGGTTCGTGAAGCGGTTGCGGCATTTGATGATTATATCCGGTCCGAAGTTCTTGCGCTGTCAATTGAAACCATCGAAACGGAAGGTGAGACGGTTGATCTCAACGGTCACACCTGTACTGTCGCTCTTGAAAAAGTATAAATGTTAAGTTGCGGTATTGAGCTGCGGCGGATGGGTTGCATGACAAATGTGACGACTGACCAGAAGAAGATTTTTTTTATCTGCCTGCTGCTGACAGTTCTGACCTGGCTGGTATTCGGTTCAGCGCTGCAATACGGCTTCATCAATTGCGATGATGATTTTTTTGTTTATGAAAATCCGGCGGTTTTACAAGGGTTGACGCCTCGTGGCATCGTAACAGCGCTGACTTGTTCCACTGAGAAAT
>JBGAJP010000040.1:0-21563 GCA_044224855.1 Pontiellaceae bacterium | reverse complement strand
TAAGGAAACTTTTGTGAACCGGACTCTCTGGAGTGCTGGAAAATTAACTCAGCTTCATTGTCCAGCCGGTTAAAAAAATTGGTGTACACATCCTGCGCCAAAGTGGTCCAAACAGCGTTTGTCGTTTTCCCAGCCTCCAGCCAGTCCTTATAAATCCCAATCACATCCGTTCGTTCCTCAGAAATATCGAAACCGGACGGACCCCACTGGCTCAGCGCGTCCAGATAAAAAGAGAGTTCCCAAAGCGTATTCGGAACCAATTCATCCGCCATAATCGCTTGAATTTCAGGGAAGACGGTTTGCCTGCTTTGCATAACAACATGAAACGCCACCACCGGAAATGAAAAACATGTTGTGACAACAAGCAGGATTAGCCTTTTAAATATGGCTGTCATAACAAGTCGCTTTTGCCTCAGTTGCAGACTGATGAGCGTAATCACTGCGTAAAACCAAAACCACAACTGATCTCATCTCCATCGGCATGCTCCCTATTCGTCAAAGTTCGCATACTATAATGCTACCCGCCCATGCAGTTATTATCCCATTCCGACTCCTGTATGGTCGTTTGTCGACTTAGCATTTTAAAATGCGGCGAGAAACTTCCCGCACACTCTCCAATGACTGTCAACCGACCTTGCAACGTTTGACTCAACTAAGGATCAACTTCAGTTGATTACTATAGTAAAGTGTTCACTTTTTGGAGGAATGTCTCTGATGGAGAAATATCTTGCAGTATTTGCTTATACGTCTGGAGTCGGCACGATTTTTATAAATCGTTCGTCATTGCTTTCGGCATGTTGATGCCGCTGGTATTGGCGTCTTTGCCGATTTGACTGGCTTCTATAGATGATCTTCCTTCTCAGAAAAAATTTAGGCCGTTGCGGAAAGCAACTGCTTCTTTTGAATCCGAAAAAGTGTGGCAAAAGTGTGACTTCTGACCACTAGAGAGCAGGGTTTTTCATGCCTTTTCAACCGACTTGACAAGAACTTAAATTTGTTATAGGTTGCGCATAGTCAGAGACTTACTGAAACAAAAAGTCACAGACTGAATACCACTGAGTGCTTTGGGGTGCAAGAGGCCGCGAGTTCAAATCTCGCCACTCCGACCATTTCCCGGTTTTTCGTCGAGAAGTGGTAATTTCCGGTGAAAGCCGCAATTTCCAAACGATCACGCTATCACGAAAATCAATTGGCAGTGGATGCTGCCGAGATCGTCATTTCCTACTCGTGAAACAATCTCCGTCGCATCTCAAACTGCCGGAGCATTCGCGAGCAGATATTTCTCTGCTTCCGGGCTCCAGAGACCGTTATGCTTTTCGACGATTCCAGCAAGCTGCTTACAAAACGGGCAGCTTTTCTGCTTCAGTTCAGTCAGCGCCGTCAGAGGCATGCTGACGCCGGTATAAATCAGTTTCTTGCCGCCGGGAATCTTCGGAAGATTGAGTGTGGTTTCGATAACTGTATCCAGACCGCCAACATGGGTGATCATAACAGACGGGTTCAGCAGCCCCGCCTCCATCATCGTGAGGGATTCGAGCATGTCATCCGTGTTTCCGCCGCTGGTGCCGACGATGTGGGTCGCCGCGTAATGTACGTTGTAGAAATTGAATTCAGCCGAAAATTCAGGATTGGTCGGGCCGGCGAAAAAATTCAAACAGCCGTCAAACCCAAGAATTTTATCCGCCTGTTCAACAACAGAGCGAACCGGTGCATAAACAAATACATCATCAAATCCGGCGCTTTTTGGCGTCAGCGATTTGAGATAATCCACACCTTTACCCTCTTCAGCGGTGTTGACGTAAACCAGTTCCACGCCGTTTTTCTTCGCATCTTCGACCGTAAAGATGGAAGCCGCACGTGCAAGACGGGCATTATCGATATCAGTGACAACCACCAGCGCGGGCTTGCGGTCGCAATGAATCGCGTAGTCGATCGCGCCGAGGCCCATCGGGCCGACACCGGCAAGAAGCGCCATCGCCCCGCCCTCTTTAATCCCCATACTGTGCACATAGCTTCCGGGCGTTGTATGATAATTGGCATGGAATCCGCCGACGATGCAGGACATCGGTTCTGCCAGCGAGCCGAGATAAAACGCTTCACCTTCGAACGGCAGCAGACAGTTATTGCGCATCACTTCTTCCGGTATGACGATGTACTGCGCATCACCGCCGATATGCTGATAGGAATAGCCGGGAGCCGACAAAACGCCGACCGGACCGGTTGCGTCCACCAGCGCAGGCTGAATCGAAAACTTCTGTCCGGCTTTGAACTGTTTACTCCACTTTGAACCGACTTCCACGATTTCTCCGCAGAACTCATGGCCTATGATAATCGGCGACTCAGCAACATTGCCCGGAACGCGTTTATGTTTTGTACCTTGGCTTGCAGCCTTATAGGACGACATGCAGATGCTGTCCGATACGATTCTCGCCAGAATCTCTGTATTCTTGATCGCAGGAAGTTCGAACTCTTCCAGCCGCAGATCATTTTCACCGTACAACCGCACTGCTTTTGTCTTCATTACTTTGCCTTATTTTAAATTACAAACACTCAGGAATTACACGCCTTTACGGGCAGCGCGCAGCATTTCGCCGGTGGTGTAGTTGTGTTTTGCAACGTGACCCGGCAGCGGCAGAATGCGCTGGTGGATCGCGTCGATCAGCCAGTCGGCCTGCGGATAATAGTCTTTTTCCATCTCCGCCGCCGGAGAAATCCAGTTCTTGGCGCCAATGACCACCGGCGGTGCATCAAGGTGGTCGAAACAGAGCTGGGTCAGGTTGGCGGCGATATTATGCAGTGCGCTTCCGCGTTCGACGGAATCCGAAGCCAGCACCACGCGGCCGGTTTTCTTCGCCGAGGCGACGAGCTTGTCGTAGTTGAGCGGGTTGACAAAACGCAGGTCGATCACTTCGGCTTCCAGACCATACTTCGCTTTCAGTTCATCGGCAGCCTTGATCCCGGTGTAGAGCACAGGGCCGACGGTGATGATCGTGATGTCCTTACCTTCGCGACGGACAGCCGGTTCGCCTTCCGGCGTTTCGTAGTAGCCTTCCGGCACGCCGCTCTTCTCAAACATTTCGCCGATGCCGTAGGTCTTCTGCGATTCGAAGAAGATAACGGGGTCGGTTCCGGCGAGCGCCAGATTGAGCATCCCCTTCGCATCGTACGTCGTGGCGGGATAATAAACTTTCAGGCCCGGAATGTGGTTCACCATCGCGGTCCAGTCCTGCGAGTGCTGCGCGCCGTACTTGTTACCGACAGAAATGCGCAGAACCAGCGGCATCTTGAGAATGCCGGCGGACATCGACTGCCATTTGGAAATCTGGTTGAAGATTTCGTCGCCGGCGCGGCCCATGAAATCGCAGTACATCAGCTCAACGCAGACGCGGCCGCCACTCAGCGCGTAGCCGCAGGCGGAACCGACGATTGCACCTTCGGAGATCGGCGAGTTGAACAGACGGTGGTACGGGATCGATTCAGTCAGACCGTTATAGCAGGCGAACGCTCCGCCCCAGTCGCGGTTTTCTTCGCCGTAAGCGATCATCGTCGGATCGGTGTAGAAGCGGTGCAGCATCGCTTCGAAAATGCCGTCGCGGTAGGTGTAGAGCCGGTTAGCGCCGATCGGCTTGCCGTCGGCATCAAACGCATAGCGGGCTTTGCCGGCGAGCTTTTTGACGCGCGGATTTTCTTCCATCGGCATCAGCACATCCGGTTTGCGGTCATCAAATTTTTCAACCTTGCCGTTGGAATACATCACGTCTTCGATAAGGTTAATATCGGTGTACGGCGAAACGGACTTGTCCGTCGCCAACTTGAGCGTCTTCGTGATTTTGGCAACCACCGTCGCTTTCAGCGCGGCGGCTTCGTCCGCGGTCAGCGCGCCGTTGCTGATCAGGTATTCGCCGAACAGCTTCACGCAGTCATTGGCTTCCCATGCTTCGATTTCCTCTTTGGAACGGTAGGAAGAGGCATCAGACGGCGAGTGGCCGGAAATGCGATAGGTGACAACGTCGAGAAGCGCCGGGCCTTTGCCTTCGAGCAGAACTTTTTTCTGGCGCTCGGTGGCGTCGGCAACGGCCAGCGGATTATAGCCATCCACACGTTCGGCGTGCATCTGCTCCGGATTAATACCGGCACCGATACGCGCGACCATGCCGTAGCCCATCGTTTCGCCGGCGGTCTGTCCGCCCATACCATAGTGGTTGTTCATGATATTGAACAGCACCGGCGGCGCGCCGAAGCTCTTGTCCCACAGCGTGCGGTACTGATCCATCGCGGCCATCCAGAAACCTTCCCAGACCGGGCCGCAACCGAGCGATGCATCGCCGATGTTGGCGATAACGATGCCGGGCTTGCGGTTGATCAGCTTGAACAGCGCGGAACCGACAGAAACGTCGCCGGAGCCGCCGACCAGCGCATTATTCGGCATGGAGCCGAACGGAATGAAGAACGCGTGCATCGAACCGCCAAGGCCTTTATTGAAGCCGTTCTGCCGGGCGAAGATTTCTGCCAGCGTGCCGTAGAGGACGAAGTCTTCGGCGAGATCCTTGACGCTCTTGTGCGAGCCGTCTTTGACCGGTTTAACCGTTGCGCCGCCGAAAAACTCATCCATGATTTTGGTGAGCTTGGCGTCGTCGAGCTGGTAAACCGCGGACAGACACTTGGCGAGAATTTCGCCGTGCGAGCGGTGCGAGCCGAAGATGTAGTCATCCGTCGTCAGATTAACGGCCTGTCCGACGGCGGCGGCTTCCTGTCCGATCGAAAGGTGCGCCGGACCGGGATGGTTGTACTCGATTCCGGCATAGGAACCTTGCACCTTGATCTGATTGAGCATCGTTTCAAATTCGCGGACAACCAGCATGTCGTAGTACATCTTCTTCAGACGCTCGACGCCGTACTTCTTCACTTCCTTCTTATAGTCCGGCTTATACTGGTTGACCGGAATCGGCTTGAAGGTGATTTCGCCCGCTTTGCGGACTTCTTTGGGACATACGATTTGATGCTTAGGCACGGAAACACTCCTTTGGTTTAAAGTTGAAACATGGTGTCGCGCATAACCTCTCCGACGGTCGGATGCGGAAAAACAATTTCGCGGATATCTTTCACCCGCAGTTCGGCCTCAATCATCACGGCAGCGCCGTAAATCATTTCGGAAACGCCTGCGCCGACCATGTGGACTCCAAGCAGCACATCGGTGTCGGCGTCTTTGATGACTTTGACGGAGCCGGGGCCGCGCTTGCCGTTCTCAGCGAGAAAGCGTCCGCTCATCGTCAGCGGCAGCGAAGCGGTTTTTATTTTGTGTCCGGCCGCCTGCGCCTGTTCTTCCGTAAAGCCGCAACCGGCGACTTCGGGCATCGAATAGACGGCCCACGGAATGGCGTTGCGGCGGAATCGGTCAGGCTGTCCGCAAATCGTATTGAGCGCCACTTCGCCCATGCGGGTCGCGGAATGCGCCAGCTGTGAAAGGCCGGTGACGTCGCCGATGGCGTACACTCCCGGCAGGTTCGTACGCTGCTGTTCGTCAACTTTGATACCGCGGCGGTCGAAATCGAGCCGGGCTTCTTCAAATCCCATGCCGGCAAGGTTCGGAACACGGCCGACCGACATCAGCACAATGTCCGCCTGGAATCCCATGCCGGCAAGATTCGGAACGCGGCCGACCGACATCAGCACAATGTCCGCCTGGATGGCTTTTGCTTCGCCTTTGGCGTCGGTGTATTTGACTTCGTGGCCGTCGATAGCGGTCACTTTGCAGCCGAGGTTGAAATTCACTTTGCCTTTGAGCGCTTTACGGAACTCTTTGGCCTGCCCGCGATCCATAAACGGAATGATTTCTTCGAGCATTTCAATCACATCGACTTTGACACCGAGACTGCTGAAGAAGCTGGCAAACTCAACACCGATCACGCCGCCGCCGATCACAGTCAGCGTTTTCGGCATTTCGGTAATGTTCAGGATTTCGGTGCTGGTCATCACATGCGGCTGTTTCGTGCCGGGAATCGGCGGAACAAACGGCGCCGAGCCGGTAGCGATCACTACATTGGTGCCTTCATAAATTGTTTCGCCGACCTGCACTTTGCGCGAACCGAGAAGTTTCGCCGTGCCGTTAACCACAGTCACCTTGTTCTTCTTCATCATGAAGCCGATGCCGCCGCGCAAGGTTTCAATCACTTCACTCTTCCAGCTCATCGCCTTGGAGAGATCAAACTTCACCTCACCGGTCGTTACGCCGAACTCCGGTGCTTCCTTGGCGTGGACATAATGCTTGGCGGAATTAAGCAGTGTCTTGGTCGGAATACAGCCGCAGTTCAGACAGACACCGCCAAGATGCTCTTTTTCAACCAGCAGAACTTTTTTACCGAGATGTCCGGCGCGTTCGGCCATGACATAGCCGCCGGGTCCTGCACCGATGATAATGATGTCGTACATAGTAAACTCCATAACGTAACGAGTAATTAAAACTGTAACCCGGCGAGCCGGTCGCGCATCGCGGCAAGAAACCGTCCGGCAGGTGCGCCGTCGGTGGCGCAATGATTAAAGGTCAGCGAAAGTCCCATATGCGGAATGAATTCAACGCCGCCGTCTTTCTTCATCACCGGCTTCGGCTGCACGTTGCAGACCCCCAGAATGCCGGTTTCCGGTGCATTGAGCACCGGCGTGAACATTTCAATACCTGACGCGCCGAGATTGGTCACGGTGAACGTTCCGCCTTTGAGTGCATCCGGGTCAATCGTACCCCTGATACAGGCGCTGCCAAGCCGCTTGGCTTCAACTGAAATTTCTTCGAGCGAAAGTTTATTGGCAAAGCGGATCACCGGAACCATCAGGCCGCGCGGCGTATCGACCGCCATGCCGAGGTGGACGTTTTCAAACTGAACCAGCTTATCGCCCAGCCAGTAGGCATTGAGATCGGGGAAGTTGACGAGCGTCTGCGCAACCGCATAGAGGACGAGGTCGTTAATGGTAATGCCTGCTTTATCCGTCGATGTTTTGAATTTTGCGCGGGCGGTCATAACGGCGCGGGCGTCCGCCGACGTGTGCATCGTGAGCTGCGCCGTAGTCTGCAGAGAGGAAAGCATCCGGCCCGCGACGACTTTGCGTACGCCTTTGACCGGAATTTCTTTCAGCGCGCCCATCTGTTCGGCGCTGTATGAAACCGCAGGCGCAGCCGGAGCCGCCGGTGCAGCAGCGGAAGGCATTTGAACATCGGTAGCAAGTATGCGTCCGCCAATACCGCTGCCGATAGCGGCGATTTTCGCCTTGGCGGCAGGTGAAAGCGGAGCTTTTCCTTCAAGAGCCGCTTTAACGTCGCGTTCGATTACACGGCCGTCCGGGCCGGAACCGGCGAGCGTGGAAGCGTCGATGCCTTTGGCCTCCGCCAGATTGCGTGCTCGCGGCGAAATTCCGGAGGAAGAACCGGAAGTCAGGGGTCGGGAGTCAGGAGTCAGAATTTTTGCGTTAACTTCCGGAGCTGCCACAACACTGACTACTGATTCCTGATTGCTGACCTCTGACATTGCGGGCCGCAAGCCGGAAACGTCTTCTCCCGGCGCGCCGATGGCGGCGATGATTTTGAGTACCGGCACGTCCGCGCCATCCGGATAAAAAATGCCGAGCACGGTGCCGGCCGCAGGAGCTTCGACTTCAAAGGTGGCTTTATCGGTTTCCACTTCGCACAGCGCCTGACCGGCCTTTACCGTATCGCCCTCTTTCACCTTCCAGCCGGTGATGATGCAGGATTCAACTGACTGGCCCTGCCGCGGCATCAAAACTTCTGTTGCCATAAATAAAGCTCCTTATCCCTCTGCTTTGTAAATACTCACGCCTGCTTCACGCAGTTCTTTTTCCAGTTCAACATCGAGACCGGAATCTGTGATCAGTCCGTCCACGCCGTTGAAAGGAAGAATACGCGCAAAACCGGTTTTCTTAAATTTGCTCGAATCACAGATAGCGAACACCTGATCGGCCTGCTGCGCCATTTTACGCACAAGATCGGCACTTTCCACCAGATGCGCCGTCAGACCCTGCTTGATCGAAACGCCGTCCACGCCGATGAAGGCTTTGGAAACAAAAACCTGATCCAGCGACTGAATCGCCAGCGGGCCTACCAGCCCTTCTTCGGACGGACGGAACTCGCCGCCAACCAGTGTTACGCGCAGCTGCGGATTGGCGCGGACATAGGTCAGCAGCAGCGTATTGTTGGTAACAATGTGCACATTACGGCGACCGAGCAGATATTTAGCAATCAGCGCCGTGGTCGTACCCGCAGAAATAATGACGGTGTCGCCGTCCTGAATTTTTTCCGCCGCGAATTTGGCAATAGATGCCTTACGGTCTTTTTCCTGCCGCATCCGTTCGAGCATCTGCGGATGAAACGCCGGCATTGCGCCGCCGTGGGTACGCACTATGAAACCCTCTTCCTCCAGCGCCGCAAGATCGGTCCGGATCGTCACCACGCTCACACCCAACGCCTGAGCCAAAGTGGAAACGCTGGTTCCGCTGTCTTCGGTAAGCATGCCCAAAATAGTTTTTTTCCGCTCAGAAAAAGATGAGGTCAAAATCGTATCCTTTCTTTTTTATACTCGACCTCTTTCTTTTAGCATTCTAATTGCATTCGTTTCAACTGTTTTTGATTTTATATTCACCAGCCGCACTGATTAAAACGAAGCATCGTTCCCGTGATCTTCTTTCAGCGTTAACAAACCAGCACGCCATCGGGCTGGCGTTCAGCCCTGCATATCTTCCAGTTCAATGCCCTTGGTTTCCTTCACAAACTTCATAATGAAGAAAATCGAGACGGCTGAACAAGCTGCATACAGTCCATAGGCTCCGCCGAGCCCGACGCCTGCAAGCATGATCGGGAAAGTCATGGTGATGGCAAAATTTGCCACCCACTGTGCCAATCCGCTGATCGCCAGCCCCGATCCGCGAATCTGGTTCGGAAACATTTCGCCCAGCATCACCCACATCACCGGTCCCCAGGATGTGTTGAAGAAAAAGACGTACAGGTTCGCGGCAATCAGTGCAATGACCCCGCTGTTTCCGGCCAGTTTAAGCGTGCCGCCATCCTGCACAGCTGCCGTGGCGAAGATCGCCGCCATCGTTCCCAGTGCAAGCGCCATTCCGATTGATCCGATCAAAAGCAACGGCTTGCGTCCGATCCGGTCGACCAAAGAAGTCGCGATAAAGCAGGCTGCAATGCTTACCGCGCCGCTGATCACGTTGATCAGCAAGGCGTCGTTTTCAGTAAATCCGGCCGACTGCCACATGACTGCGCCGTAATAAAATACCACATTGATGCCGACAAGCTGCTGGAATGTTGCCAATCCAACCCCTACCCAGACGATCGGACGGATCCCGAATTTTGAATCAAGAATATCTTTGAGGCGTGGACGGTGGTGTGCTTCGGAAAGCGAGTCTTCAATTTCCGCCAGCTTGGCTTGGGCGGAGTCGCCCATCAGCTTTTTAAGCACGCTCAGCGCCTTTTCCCGTTTATTGCTGGCTGTCAGAAAACGCGGGCTTTCCGGGATAAAAAGCAGGGCAATACCGAACGTAACGGCCGGAGCAAGTTCGATCCAAAACATCCAGCGCCAGGCCTCATAACCCCAGGCAAACATCTGAGTGGATCCGCCTGAAAAATGGGCGATCATGTAGTTGCTGAGGAACGACACGAACAATCCGGCAATAATCGCCATCTGCTGAATCGATGAAAGTGCTCCACGAAATCTGGCCGGCGTGACCTCGCTGATATAGGCGGGCGATAAAACACTGGCCGCACCGACTGCAAATCCGCCGAGAACCCGGTAAATAATAAACTCACCGGACGAAACGGCGATCCCCGACCCCCATGCGCTTACCGTGAAAAAAACAGAAGAGATAATCAGGATTGTCCGGCGACCCATTTTATCAGCCAGAGTCCCGGCAAAAAATGCACCGATCGCACAGCCGAGCAGCATAGATGCCACGTTGAATCCGGTAACGACACTGTCCGAATTGAACGCGAGCTTCAATCCGTCAACGGTTCCGTTGATTACGCCCGAATCGAATCCGAATAAGAACCCGCCGATCGTAGCAACCAGCGTAATCAGAATAATAAAACCCGTTTTGTGTTTCACCTCAGCCATCTTCGTCTCCTTGTTTAATCGACTACTTGAGCTAAATGTTTTTTCTGCGCGTGTGCGCTTCTACATACTTCAGGCCTCCGGAAAGCGGCTTTTTCTCAGAGTTTTCAAAGTCTCGTAAACGAGTTCAGCAAACCCGGCGGCGGATCAATTTCCTTTCTGTCTTTGGGTGGACTGCACTTGCGGCGTAACGCCCGGTTGTGCATTCCGCAGGAAACCTTTCACCGATGAGCTGCCCACATGATCCCCTGTGAACAGCTCATGGTGATATCATCCTTAAGCTCAGGTTACTTTGTCTGCACGTATTTAAACGGTTCCTGTCCTGCCCGCGGAAGAACAGCCCGGTGTGAAACGCTGCCCGAAATCGTCTTGAGATACGGGCTCAAGTCCAACACCGCGCCCTGCTTGACCGTAAACGGCGTGATGGCCTGCCGTACGGCTGCCGATGAGGCGACGCCTGCCGGCATGCCCTTTATCGTACGAATGACAAGGTTCTCTTCGCCGAATGTTTTAGTGATTCGCAGCGAGGCTTTGCCGGATGCGGGCTGACAGTCCAGCTGCGCCCAGAACCGCGGGAAGTACAGCGGTATGCTCAGGCTGTCTTCACCGGGCAGAGCAACCGGACCCAGCGTCAACGTACCTGAAGGAATATCCAGCGCCGCTCCGCTGAGCACATCCGTAATGAACCATGTGACCGGTGCACTCATATAGGTCAGTTCGGCGGGGTTCCAGATGTTCTGGCTCCACGTCCAGCCTTTACGAAGATTGACAAGCTGGATGTGCTTCATAATGTCCAGACCGTCCGCGACGTAACCGGTCTGGATGGCCGCCATGGCGGTAAAGCATTCCAGCTGAAACGGGAAACATTGCGAACCGGGAATGTCTATTGCGGACTGCATTTTCAGGTCGAAATATTTCGGGGCGTAGTAATCCGGCGCGTAAGAAAGCGACGTTTTGAACTGCGACACGAGAGCGGCCTGGGTCATGTCCAGCGGAATAGTGTCGTCCCATCCGCAGTAGCGGCTGACAAACTGGCTCGGGATCTGACCGGTGAACAGCACGTCGTCATCGCGATTCGAGCCGTCGGGGTCGCAGCCGTAGGCAAAAAACCGGCCGTTCCAGAGATATTTGATGAAAGCCGCCTGCGAGACGAGATACTGCTTTTTGCAGTCTTCCGCCATAGCCGCATCACCCAACGCTTCGGCGGCTATCTGGCCTGCCTGCAGCGTCGTCAGATACACGCTGGCAAGATAAGAAAACATCTCCGGGTGCGGACGGTCGTCGTAGGTCTGCGCGCCGCCGAGGATGCCGGTCTGGCCGATGAGCTTGGTCTTCAGATACGCCAGCGACTTGCGGAGATAATCCGCGTTGCGCTTGAGGTATTCCAGATCGCCGGTCTGCTGATAATCTTTAGCCAGCTGGATGATCCACGCGCAGGAATTATCAGTCATCGAACTGTTGGCCGTCGGTGACGGGCCGCCCTTCGCTGACATCATGCCGACATAATAGGCTCCGCAGAAGTGCATGATGTCGCCCTTGGGTCCCTGCGAATCAGCAAACATCTGCATTTCCGAGCGATCGAGCTGTGTGAAAAATTTCTGGTACACCGGGTGCGCGACCAGCCGCTGGTCCATCGTGCCGGCCAGCCCGCCCATGCCGCCTTCCATGACGGTGAAATCGCCGCCCTTATTGAGCATGGTGTTGCTGTAAAGCGTGTATCCGCAATTGATGAGTTTGAACTTCAGCCAGTCAGGCAGATTGCTTTCAAGAACCGGTGTCTGCCATTCCTGCGTCTGCTGCAGAATGCGCTGTCCTTCGGCCGTTGCGTAATCAGCGAGCGATTGAATATTCTTAAAGTAATTGTGGTAGTAACGGCTGTAATCGGCCTTGCCGGAATAACTGCGCGGATGACCGTTCTGACGGTCTGGTTCCATTTCGGGCATGTACCAGGCCACCATGAACCGGAGTGTGCGTTTCTCGCCGCCTTTAAGCTTAGCTTTTATTGCAACAGCGCTGGCCATTGCCGGGCCGCCGTCCTGGGCAAGAGTCACAGTATCTGCGGTGGCCGCAAAAACGCCATCCTGCCGGAAGGACTGCCACGCTTCATCTCCTTTACGGATTTCATAAGCGGGCAGGAAAGAGATCTGCGCATCTTTCTGCTGCTCGGCAATAATAACCGCGTCGGTGTTGTAGTTCTGGAATGTGAACTTCTTGGGCTGAATGGGCTTATTGGCAAACTGCCGCACACCTTTCCAGTCGCCCGAGGCAAATGATTCCGCTTTGGTTGATGCCTTAGGCATAACAATCCATTTAGTGTCATGGACGCTGAAGGCTCTCTCCGGAACCTTGTCCAGATTTTCCACATCTCTGATGCCCCGGCCGATAATATCACTCCAGGAAAATGCGACACTTGCCTCAACAGGACGAGGACTTGTGTTAGCGAGCGTTACATCAAACCACACCACCGGCAGTGAGGAATCTTTCACATTCTGCGGCACAAGGCCCGACCATGCGTGAAGCGAAGTGCGGACATTAAAAAACGGGCCGTTGTCCTGACTGAAAGTCATCGTCGCGCGGGGGAAAAGTCCGTGATAGACGGTGTGATCCATGCCTTTCATTCCAAGGAAAGTCTGACTGTCGCGTACAAGCCTTCTCACCGCCGCCGGACGGTCTTTCGCAGACTTCTCCCACAGAGCCAGAAAGAACCCCTTGCCGGTTTCGTCTTTGAGGATATCGAACGTGTTGTTCACGCCGATGCGCGTAAACTGGCCGTCGGGTGCCAGATCGAAGCACCCCGCACCGATACCGCCCAGCGGAACGCCGGTAGGGCCGATATGATCGCGCAATGCGAGATAGTTAAAATCCTGTCCTTTCCCGACGGCTCCGCCCGGGCCGAATGTATTGCTGGCGGCATCCGCGCCGTAATCGATCTGCGCAGAACACGGCCTGCTAACGATCATCGCTGTTGCGATGGAAAAAATCATCATGGCGTTTTTCATTTTTTCATCTCCTTTTGTTTTTGTTCTGCGAACTGCAGGCAGTTCACTATTGCATCCAGACACGGGTGATCCGCCTGATCGCGCCATAGACGCTGCAAAACGGCGCGAATCCCGGATGTGGATTTTAATATATCGCCGGAAGAAACCGTCTTCAAGCCGGCGAAAGTACCTTCTGCGAGAGCCAGCGGCTCAACGTTCTGTTCCAGGCAAAGACGCATTGCGCCGAAAAGACGGTCATCCACGCCCAGCTTCCGTTCGGGATCGCGAATGGCGCGCTCTACACTGTCGTTTAAAAATGGACAGGTCATCCGCTCAAGCAGGTCGTCGGCATAGTGCCGGAAGCCCGCCGGCGTAAAAAGAGCATCGGTTTCCGTCTTATATTTCCGGATGAACGCCGTGCCGATTTCGTCAACAAACGCCCGGCGTGCCAGCGCCATAATCGATGCGTGGTTACGCAATGCGGAGAATGATTCAATGCCGGCGGCGCGGGCAAGAAAGCCCAGCAGAGCGTGAACCGCATTATGTCCATACAGTTTGGCTTCTTCGAAGGGCTTCAAATCCTTCTTTTCGACAAATGACGTGATGCCCGGCGTGAATCCGGGAAGCGTAATTTTTGAAATCAGGATCTTGTTGAAAGACTCAACCAGGAATGCGCGGGGATAGCCCGGCACGACGGGAGCCAGATTCCGCCGCCGGATATCGTCCTGATCCGTTACCGTCTGGCTCATTTTCCCGATAACGGTATTCAAAAATTCAACAGGCCGTAAATTTGTTCCTGCCGGCAGAGCGGCATGCACAGCGGCATCAAGCTGCTCTGCGGCGGTGGTATTGTTTTCCGCCGTATAAACGATGCAGGGCGGGCCATTCTTAGCAGCCAGGCCGCGCGCGATGCATCCGGCGACGCCGGCCTTCGCTCCCGCGGCGTAAAAAGCTACGGAAGGCAGCGCCGTTGTTATTTCCGTTGCACAGCGGGAAGCTTCCTCCAGTTCCGCCTGATCGTGCGGATCGTTTGGATTCAGCATGCGCACGCCGGATACTTCCACGACGGCCAGTCCGTCCGGCGAAGCGATGTTAAGGCTGTAACGGTTTCCGTTTGCACGGATTGCGGCGACCAGCGCCGCATCAATTTCGACCACCGCAACATCTGAAAAGACGCCGCTTTCGACGGCCTCCCGGACGAAGAGTCCCGATTGAATCGGGCCGAACCCGAAACCTAGAAAACGATGTTCCATTACAGGCCAAGATCCTTTCTCAGGGCGGCGGAATCCCTATACGTGCGACCATTGCGAATGACCGTAAGCAGCCGTTCGTACGGAGGAATTCCGGCGTAACGGTTGTTCAGCGGAGCAGTCAGATAAAGCGAGGCCGTCAGATTTCCGAACTGAACCGCTTCTTCAACCTTGAGCGTGCCGTTTGCGAATGACTCGCGATTGGCAGTTACATAGGCGATCAGCCCCGCGCGGAACGAGTCGCCCGCACCGACCAGATCGACCACGTCGCCCGTCATAAACCGCGAGGTGCATTGACTCGTCTCCGCGTTCGTTTCGCCCGGCCTGAATGCTTTTACAAATGCTCCCGATGAAACCGTTACTCCGAGCAGCCGTGTCGAGGAACTTTTCCGGGCGGCAAAGCGCTCTGCAAGAAACTCGATATCTGTCTGAAGATTTTTATCGGGACGGCGTTCCGCCAAGGTGTTGCTGATCAAGCGCGCTTCATCCGCTGAAGTAAAAAAGATATCCAGCTCAGGCAGAAGCGGCTCCAGTAAACGGTAAGCGGGAACGCCTTCGCCCCGCTCAATCAGCGCGCGCGGATTGCCGGTGAGCGTATGGCAGTCGGCCATGGTGATGCAGCCCTGTTCTCGGCACCAGGCCATGAATGCCGCCAAGTCGCGCCCCTCATTCGCATCGCCGCGATAAGAAAGTCCGGAGTACATGTAATACACCATCGCCGGACGGAGCCGTTCAACCTCGCGCTTGAAATGCTCAAAGTCGAAGTCGTTGTTGGCGCAGGGAAAATAGGCAATGCCGCCGCGCTCATGGCCGGGAGCTTCATAGATGAATGTCGTGCCGGTCGGCAATGAAGGATGAATGCACGTTGCCGACATATCGACTCCCTGAGCAGTCAAAAGATCGTGAAACGTGCGGCCCTGAATGTCCATTCTGCCGAAGCGGCCGGCACCTAGATTTGTTCCGACCGCCACGTTCAATCCCATACGGGCAACGAGCGGGGCGGTATTGCCGGGACCACCAGCGGTGGCCCGGCCGTTCGCAATCCACGACTGATACTGCTCCTGCGTAAATGCGGGCAGATCCGCGGTTTCGCCGCGGGCCAGTCCGCCGGGACCTGCCAGCGCCTCGACAAAGGTGAAGTCGGCACTGCGCAGATCCAGCACTGCAGTATTCAGTATGAGGATGTCGGTTTTCATCACCTTACCCCATCAAGGCTTTGATGATCAGCATTTCGAGCGCTTCGTAATCTCTCGCCTGAATGAGCGCATCGGCCTGTTTCTGATCCATTCCCCGCACGACATCAACCAGCCGCAGGAAAATTTCGCGGCTGTTTGACAGATGCTGAGTTGCCGATTCAATTTTCTGGGTGCGCATGGCTTTTACATCCAGACCGACGAACTCGCCTTTTTTGCCGTAGCCGTATTTTTCAAGCAGTCTTACCTGATTGAAGGCGCGCCGCAAATCCACGCTGCCGAAGGTTTTGTCCTGGTCAAACTTCAATCCGTTCTGATCATTCAGATGCACGGAAAACAATTTGTCGTAGGACAGCGCGAAGCCCATTTCATCGGAAGGATCCAGCCCGGCCAGAATGGCGTGAGCGCTTTCGATGACCACTCCGACCCGTTCCGGAGCCCGTGTGCGGTATCCCAGCGCAATGGCATGTCCCGTGGTCGGAAGATAGGTGTGATCCATGGGTTCATTGGGCTTTGCTTCAATGGCGATCCGGATATTCGGATCATGCGCCAGCATTTTCTCTACGGCTTCCGCCAGCCGGTCCACGGCCACTTTGCTGTCTTTCGCTTCGCGTACATAAGTTCCTTCGCGGGCCAGCCACAGTACAAGCAGATCGCATCCCAGTTCGCGGGCGATATCAACACTCTGGAGGCTCCGTTTCAAAGCGTACTCCCGGCAGGCGGGATCGTTGGAGGTGTAGCCGCCGTCGATGGTCCGGGCATCTTCCCACAGACGGGGTGCAACGAACTCGGCGACCAGACCTTCGCCGTCCAGCACGCTCTTCAGTTTTTTGGCCTCAGAAATAACTTCCTTCGCAGAAAGATTATTCAGATTCGGCACCGCGTCGTCATCATGGAACTGCACGCCGGCAAAACCCAGCTTACGATATTCTTTAAGTTTATCCGCGAATGCAATGGTGCTGCGGGTTACGGGGCCAAAGGGATCGGCACCTTCATGAATGTTCCATGGACCAAATGAAAAACGATACTCCTGCATAGACGCCTCCTTGATGGTTATGGTTGCACTGTCACGTGGAAAAACATACTCCGTCAGCATAAATGAGTCTTGTCGTGACGACTCAAATACTTGTTCTTTGGTATCACTTCAGGTATTATTGTGGGCAAAATTTGAGCCATCTATGAAGTTAAATCACGAAAACATCAAATTTCCCGCAGGGGAATCGCTGCGGTTATTACGCTGGGAAGACAGCATCAGTAACGTCACCCTGCTGGGTGCGAACGGCCGGGTTCATCCCTATGAAGGTGCCGGAAAAATGTGGCATTGCCATCCCGAAACGGAACTCACGTTGATCACTCGCGGCACCGGCACCCGGTGTGTCGGAAACAGCATTCAGCGTTTTGCCGCACCCGACGTACTGCTGATTGGATCGTATCTTCCGCACTGCTGGATCGGGCTGGAGAAATCCTCCGGCTATGCCGTTCAATTCCTCTTTGAAGAGAGTCACCCCTTTTGGAAGATCGCTGAAACAACCGCGCTGCAGGAGCTCTTCAAAAATGCTCAGCGGGGCCTCCATCTTTCAGGCCCGGCCTTGTCTCAGGTTATGAAGCTGGTTGAAGTCATGCAGAAATGCGATGCGCTGGAACGTTTTGCTTCTTTGCTGAAAATCCTGAACACCATAAAAAATGCTCCGGCAAACGAGCTCAGCCCGCTTTCCGAAACAACATTCAGCCCGTCCTCCCGCCAAACGGTTTACGGAGGCATGAAGCGGACCATTGATGTCATCCTGAACCGTTTTCAGGAAGAACTGACTCTGGCCGAGATGCTCAAAATTTCAGGCATGAGTAAAGCCACCTTTGCCCGGCAATTTATAAAGTACACCGGCAGATCTTTTACCCAGTTCTTGAACCAGGTCCGCATTGATTATGCCTGCCGCCAGCTGCTGGATACGGACATTTCCATCAGCGAGATCGCGTACCAGTCCGGGTTTGCCAGCCTGTCGCACTTTAATCACCGCTTTCATGCGCTCCTTAACGTCAGCCCGCGCGACTACCGCCTGACCGGAACCAGTCCGACCGCCTATAGAAAACGCAACTCCCCGCACCCGTCTCCTTCCGCAAACGTTTCATCTTAGCAATCAAAACCGTGAGCAACCGTCATGTGTACAAGGCCATACAGAAACAGCATGAAGAAAATACTCTGCGCAACCGCCGGGATTCTCTTTCTCGTCTTCCTGAGAGCAGTGGCGGCTGTCACACTGCCGTACGACAATCTGGTTTCCATCCTGGAGCATCCGGATAATGCTGCGGCCAGCCGTTACAACCTGAAGGACAGCTCCAATCAGGCCATGCAGTGCGTGTCCGTTATCGACCTCGCGGGTCAGCCGTCCGGATGGAAGTACGCCGCCGTTTACCATACACCGTACGCGGTAACCAACGGCGGATACCGTTATAAAGTCAATCTGGCGGCGTCCACCAATCTGGTCAGCTGGACCTACCTGCGGACGCTGATTGACAATGCCGATATGCCGAAAATCACAAAGATCGAAAACGGAGACTGGCTGATTATCACGCACGAGCAATGGATGTCGGAAGGGCCAAACGGCGAATCCTCATCGCCCTGTCAGCTCGGATTTAAACTGTACTACAGCGCCCAGAATCTGATCACAAATCCGGCTGCCGACGGAACATGGACTGCCGGAAAATTTTCAAGCGACTGGAACGGCACTCCCTGCTTTTATGAAACAGCGCTGGTTCTCACCGATGGATACTATTGCGTAAATGCAACCGTCGGTTTCCATTACTGGAGCGGAACAAGGGATCTGAACGCCTATGCACCGGTAACCCGGCTGTTCCATCCGCTGGGAGGCACGGCATGGCAGCCGGCAGCGGCAGACGGTTATAACCAGTGTATGATCGACAACGGGGTGACCGGAAATATCGGACAGCGGGATGTCATTGAAGTGTCCAGCGGCCGGTACAATATCCAGGAAGGAAATATGGGGATTCCCGGCGAAAGCTGGGATCAATGGAGAATTCATCTGTACACGTACGGCGATACCAACCGCTGGCCCACCGGCAACGGAGCGCTCGTGCAGCTGTCCCCGCAAACCCCTAACGGCAGTTATTCTTTCGGCAATCCCGGAATCAGCGTTGTCGCAAGTCCGCAGGGAACAGGTTCCGCCGTTTTCGTTTCCTACTTCATTTTTTCCCAGGGAGCTGGAAGCGGAGAAGCCGGATCACTGGCCTATTATTATAATCTGACCACCAATGCAAATGCACCGGTCAGTATCAGACCGGGAAAAGATACCACGGTGCGGTCACTTTCAACGGTCAACCAGGCCGATATGGGCGGAGCCGACAGACTGCTGATTAATAAAGCCGCAATCCGCGGAATTCTTGATTTTGATCTCTCTTCCCTCAACAGACCGGTTACGAACGCCGTTCTGAAACTGACGCAAACCGCCAATCTGACTTCCGGCACATGGACACTCGATGCCTATCCGATGGTTTACACGACCAACAATTATTCATGGAACGAGGGGGCCGGATCGAGCGTAACGGGCGTCAATAACACAAACGCTCCCGCCTCCTCGACCGGAGCGGCCTGCTATCTGTACCGCAACGCCGCTGGATCACTGGCATGGGAAAACGCTGACGGCAGTGCGCTGGCAAACTGCGGAGACACCGCTCTGTGGCAGACTGCCGCCGGCAGCGTCACCGCCGCTGATTCGGTGTCCGGACGGCAGATTGAAATTACGCTGAATGCCGCAACGGTTGAAACATTTCGCACCAACGGAGCCGGACGGATCACGCTTGGTGCCTGGGGGAAAGACAACATGGCCAACAACTACTATTTTGCTTCCGGCGAACATATCCAGACCGACTGGCGCCCCGTGCTGGTTCTTCAGACCGAAGCACAGCCGCAGCTGCAGAAAATCCGCTCATTTAAAACCGGAATCTCCAGCGGACAGAATGTATCAGCCGTCGGCATAGATTCCGGTGAAAGCGCAACTCTCTGGTTCTGCACCAATCTGGTGACCGCTGTCTGGAGCAACGTGGCCTCCGGTACCGGAACGTTTTCCCACACCAATGGAAATCCGTCCGGCTTTTATAAAGTCACCGTTCCGTAAAATCGACAGCGGCCTTATGAATCCGACCCAGTCCGAAGCTGAAATGTTGCCGACTGATCTCCCGCACGGACAATAAACCGGCCGTCTTCCAGAATCCGCTTTCCGTCCGGACCGGCGTAACTCAAGTGCTCTTCCGGATTAATCTGGAATACGACGTCTTTCGTTTCGCCCGGCTGAAGTTCTATTTTAGTGAAGAGCTTCAGACTTTTAATCGGCTGGGTGATGGTGGCTTCGGGATCGGTAATATACCAGAAGACCGTCTCTTTGCCTTTTACCTTGCCGGTGTTGGAGACGGTTACTGTCGCCGTAACCGTTTCATTTGAAGCGACTGCCGGTCGGCTCAATCGCAGATTGCTGTATTTAAATTCAGTGTAACTGAGCCCGTAGCCGAACTCATACATCGGCGTGGTTTTCAGATCCTGATATTCCCCGAACGACCGCGACCGGTTGTGCATATTGTAATAAATGGGGATCTGCCCGGCATGCCGAGGGAAGGTCATGGCAAGGCGTCCGGATGGATTTTCCTCTCCGGTCAGAAGACGCGCCAGCGCAACCGCGCCGCGCAGACCGGGCTGCCAAATGGCCAGAATCGCATCCACTTTCGGTTCAATATCCTCGAGTACGACCGGGCGGCCGCTTGTGAAAATCAAAACCAGCGGCTTGTTGAACCGGGTATATTGCCCAACCAGCTCCGCGCCCGGCAGCTCAATCTTAGCCCGGGAGGTGTTTTCTCCGCTCATGCCCGCCTGTTCGCCGATACAGAGAAGAATCAGATCCGCTTCCGACGGATTTTTTGTGATTTTCACATCGGGAGATAAAACCTGCCGCAATCCGTCTTCTATCGAAATCACATCCTCCACCCGTCCATACTCCGACCAGCAGCCCTTCAGTGCTTTCTTATCATTGAGCAGCGGCCCGACCAGCGCGACAGACTTCACCTGTTTTCCGATCGGCAGCACGTTATTTTTGTTTTTCAGCAGAACCATGGACTCAACGGCCAGCTCTTCGGCGATACGAAGAGAATCTTTTTTCAAAAAGATTTCTGATTCCGGGCGCACCGGCGTATACGGGTGTTCAAAAAGACCCTTGCGGAATTTAAGACGAAGTACGCGCCGCACGGCTTCATCAACCGTATCCATCGACAGCTTTTTCTCTTTAATCAGAGCGGGAATATATTTTTCATAGATATGGCTCACCATATCGATGTCGTTGCCGGCTTCCAGCGAAGCTTTACCGTTGATCCGCGGGTTTTCAGAAAAGCCCTGCAGCTTCAGCTGTGCGACCGAGTTCCAGTCTGAAACCACCGCGCCGGTAAAGCCCCAGCGGTTGCGCAGAATCTCTGTCAAAATGTAACGGTTGCAGACGGCGGGAGTGCCGTTGATGTCGTTGAAGGAACTCATGATCGTTGCCGCGCCGGCGTCGATGCCCGCCTTGTAGGGCGGCAGATACCATTCCCACAGCTCGCGGTCAGTAATGGAAGTATAGGAATAATCGCGTCCGCCCTCTGACGCCGAATATCCCGTAAAATGTTTCAGGCAGGCGGCAACCGAATCCGGTCGGGAAAGATCATTCCCCTGATAACCCCGGACCGAGGCCGCGCAAAAAACCGAAGCGGCATACGGATCTTCTCCGTAACCTTCGGCAACCCGCCCCCAGCGCGGGTCATGCGCAACATCAATCATCGGCTGAAAAAACCAGTTGAGCCCGGCGGCGGAGCCTTCTTCTGCAGAGATCCGAGTCGCCTTTTCAACAAGTTCGGGATTCCACGAACAGGCCTGCGCCAGCGGGATCGGATAAATGGTTCTGAACCCGTGCAGCACGTCGTCGACGAAAATAACCGGAATTCCCAGCCGTGTTTCTTCGACGGCCCGCCGCTGATATTCATTACGCC
>JBGAJP010000039.1:0-22715 GCA_044224855.1 Pontiellaceae bacterium | reverse complement strand
TGACGGGAGAAGCCTCAAGCATATTTAAAAAAACGCAACGGATGTGATAGCATTGCTCAATACGCTGACAAAGCTGATTAAGCGCTGTTGCGGCATCCTGATCCTGGATTTCTGAAAGAGCCATACCTGCAACCACTTCGCGGATACGATTAACAACTTCATCCGCCAACTCGGCAATTTTATGAACTTCGTCCGCTTCAGGATTTCCGCTTTCACGCAGACGGTGCTCGAGAGCCTTACTCCGATCCCCGTCATCTGCTGGCCGACCCCGTCGTGAAGATCATGGCCGATGCGCCGCTTTTCCGTATCCCACAGCTCAAGCATCTGACGCTCGACTTCGTGGCAGCAGATGCCTGCGAAATTCGGACTGGTTTTATCCATAACTCCCGCCTCCGTGTGCAATCATAATTATTCCGTACTGATTTTGCAACAACCTACTTTCTATCAATTGCTTAAGAGGTATAGGCCGTGCAGAACTCCACAAAGTTGTTTTTTATTCAAAAACGTCCTTCAACATTCGTATGTTTCGGCTTGACCGGTTTTGTTTAAACGCGCAATTATGAAGCACTTAATGAGATTTTTACATTTTCGGATTTAAAACAGGAATTGACACTATGCTAAACCGGTTGATGGGCCTTTTTTCCAGCGACATTGGTATCGACCTCGGTACTGCCAATACACTGGTATATGTCCGTGATCGAGGCATCGTTCTTCGCGAGCCTTCTGTAGTCGCCGTGCAGGCCGGTACCAACCGCGTTCTTGCCGTCGGCGACGAAGCCAAACGCATGCTGGGCCGTACGCCGGGCAGCATCACTGCCATCCGCCCGATGAAGGGCGGCGTAATTGCCGATTTTGAAATTACCGAAGCCATGCTGCGGTATTTCATTCAGAAAGTTCATAACCGCCGTCGAATGGTGCGTCCGCGTGTGGTCGTAGCCGTTCCAAGCGGTATCACAGAAGTTGAAAAACGCGCCGTCAAGGATTCTGCAGTCCATGCCGGCGCAAGGGATGTGTTTTTAATAGAAGAACCGATGGCTGCTGCGATCGGTGTGGGACTGCCGGTTCAGGAACCGGCCGGCAATATGATTGTCGATATCGGCGGCGGTACAACGGAGGTTGCACTGATTTCGCTTGCCGGTATTGTCTTCAGTCGCAGCGTGCGCATCGGGGGGGACGACCTGGATGAAGCGATCATCCAGTATCTGAAACGGGAATATAATCTGCTTATTGGTGAACGGACCGCAGAAGATATTAAGATTTCAATCGGTTCGGCTATGCTGATAGGCGAAGAGACAACTATGGAAGTGAAAGGCCGCGATCAGGTCGCCGGCCTTCCGAAAACGCTGATTATCAGCTCTGAAGAAGTCCGCGGCGCACTCAAAGATCCTGTTTCAGGTATCGTTGAGGCTGTCCGTGTGACGCTGGATCGCTGTCCGCCGGAACTGTCTGCCGACCTGGTAGACCGCGGAATGGTGCTGGCCGGCGGCGGCGCATTATTGCGCGGACTGGACAAGCTCATTGCTGATAATACAGGCCTGCCGGTTCATATTGCCGACGATCCGCTAAGTGCGGTCGCCGAAGGTACCGGTGTGGTGCTGCACGAAATCAACTTCCTGCGTAAACTCTCTGAAGCCCGCGCACGCTAAATGCGCAGCTTCCTGTTTTTCCGTCCCTCCGGGTTCTCTGAATTAAGGACCGGAACGGGTCTATGGTTGTACAGAAAAGTTTTTTAAAATGGGCAGTAGCGGTGGCAGCACTGCTGTTGCTCTTTAATCTTTCGGGCGGATGTACCGCCCGCATCAAAGGCATTTTCAAAGATCCGATTTCTACTGTGCAGGCATTTTTTATTAAAACCGCCCACAGCCTGAAAGAGGGGGGCAATACCGTTCGGGGCTTTGGCGGCGTAATGGAGAAAAACAGCCGCCTTTCCGAAGAAGTGATCTACCTGCAGGCCAAGCTGGTTGAACTTGAAAACCTGGAGCAGGAAAACCGTCATCTGCAGGATCAACTCGATTTCTACAAACGCCAGAAACATACACTGATTCCCTGCCAGGTAACCGCCCGTACAATTAGTGGATGGTGGCAGAGTATGCGGCTGGATAAGGGGAGAGCCCAAGGCGTCGAAGCAGGACGGGCTGTTATTTCTCCCGACGGTCTGGTCGGACGGACTGCCGAAGTTTCTGTATATACCGCTGAAGTTCTCCTGATTTCAGATCCTGCCTGCAAAGTTTCAGCCCGCGTAAGCCGCACCGGTTCATTCGGCCTGGTAACAGGACTCGGCGTGAATGCTCAGGGATATCCGGTTGCCCGTATGCAGTTCATTCACAAAGATGCGCCGGTTCGGGCCGGCGATGCCGTAGTGACATCCGGTCTCGGCGGGGTTTTCCCGAAAGACATTCTGATCGGATACATCGAAACCGTTGGTATGGAAGAAGCCGGGCTTTACCAGTATGCAGATATTATTCCGAAAGCGGTAACCGAACTGATGGATGTGGTGTTTGTTGCAGGTGAAGAAGAAAACGCGGAGGCTGAGGAATGAGCCGTCGCTTCATTACTGTACTGCTGGCGGCTGGCACAGTACTTCAAACAGTGCTTCCGTCCTGGAACGCATTCGGCGCGCTGGAGCTTCCATTGCTGACCGGACTGATCATATTCATTGCGCTGCACACAGATCATGCGCGGATATTCTATGCCGCTGTGCTGGCCGGATTGCTGCATGACGCCTTTTGTCCAGCTCCGCTGGGTCTGTCGATTCCGTTTTTTGTCATTCTGGCCGCAGGAGTTAACTGGATCCGTGATGAAGTGTTTGGTGACCAGCCTGCAACCTATGCTGTACTCGGCGCAATCGCCGCCGTTTTTGAACTTTCTTATTACGCGCTTGTCTTCAAATTAAGCGGACTTCGACCGATGTCCGGAGGACTGCTGGCTCTGCGGCTGGCGGGCGGTTTGATGGCCGGCGCGGTAGTCGTTCCGCTAGTGGCACTGATTGTTGAACAGTTGAACCGCTTAACCTCGCGCAACCGGAGGCGGTACATATGATGCGTGTCCGCCGGACTGACCGCTTTTATATACCGCGCATCTATCTGCTGACGGGCTTGCTGCTGTGCGCTTTCCTGCTGCTCGGAGTTTCACTCTGGCGGCTGCAGGTGGCCAAGGTTTCTCAGTTTGAAAGCCGCCAGCAGATACAAAGCCTCCGCCGCGTACGGCTGCCAGGGATCCGCGGAAAAATTTATGATCGCAACGGTCTCTGCCTGGCAGATAACCGGCCGGTTTATTCCATTGCACTGTTTCTCGAAGATATGCGCCGGGCCGGGCCGTGGTCAAAAACCATCGACCGTGCGATGGAAGTAGTCGGGCAGGTGAGTGAGATAACCGGACTAAAGCCGGTAATGGATCGCGACGGCATCTGGAAACACATCCGGTTGCGCCTTCCGCTTCCGCTTGTACTCTGGAGTGATATCGGGCCGCAGACGATCGCCCGACTGGCAGAGCTGGGTTGCGATATTCCGGGTGTGGATATCTATACGCAGGCAACGCGCACCTATCCGTACAGTCCGTACACCTCCCATCTGCTCGGTTATGTCGGACGCGCCGATACAGACGCAATGCGCGAAGAAGAAAACTATTCGTATTATCTGCCGGAAATGACCGGCCGGGCCGGGCTTGAAAAACTTTTCGATCCGTTCCTTCGCGGCGAAGCGGGCGGTAAACTGGTGCAGATTGATGTGTCCGGCTACCGTCATAATGAGCTGGCTCACCGCACACCGAAGACCGGCGGTGACCTGCGACTTACGCTCGATATGGAAGTTCAGCTTTTGGCCCATAAGGCACTGGGCACGCATCGCGGCGCAGCGGTTGTACTGGATCCGAATAACGGCGACGTGCTGGCAATGCTCAGTACCCCCGGCTTTGATGCCAACCGGTTTGTTCCCTATATTAATACGGCGGACTGGAAAGCACTGAGTGAAGATCCGGGCAAGCCGTTACTGAACCGCGCAGTTGCGGGTGTTTATCCGCCCGGAAGTATTTTTAAACCATTGGTTGCGCTGACCGCTGCCACACTCAATCCGGCAGCCATAAGTATAGTTTATGACAGTCCATCGGTTTTCCGTATTGGAAGCCGTGTGGTTCATACAGCCGGTCACGGTGAAGTCGATATGCGACAGGCAATGAAGTTTTCAGCCAATGTCTATTTCTTTAAAACCGCATTGGCCTGCGGTCCGGAACCCATTATCCAGCAGGCTCAGGCCGCCGGACTCGGACAGAAAACCGGCGTCGAAGTCGACTTTGAAGGCAGCGGTACCATACCGGATGAGAAATGGCAGAAAGATAACCGGACAGGCTGGTCGGATGGTGATACGTGCAATCTGGCCATCGGGCAGGGGTATGTGACCGTAACTCCGATTCAGATGGCGATGGTCACAGCGACCATTGCGAACGGCGGTTATTTATATCGGCCGCGAATGGTTCAGGCTTACCGGCAGCCGGGATCAGACGATTATGTTCTGAACCCCAACCATCGTATTGGAAAAATGAACTGGTCTGCGGCGGCACTGCATGCGGTGCGTGACGGCATGCATGACGTGATCATGGAAAAAGACGGCACCGGGCATCGCGCCGCCGTGGAAGGATTTGATTTCGCGGGTAAAACCGGCACGGCCGAATACGGCCTCAAAGAAGACGGTGCGAAACACACCTGGATGACTGCTTTCGCACCGTTTGATAATCCTCAATACGCTGTCGCTATACTCATCGAAGACGGTGATACCGGCGGATTGACGGTCGGACCCTGCCTGAAAGTTCTCATGGAAGGCCTCTACGAAAAAATGAAACGGGAAGGACGGTTGCGGTCATGACCGGTCGCCTTCGCCATTTTGACTGGGTCATGTTCAGCACCGTCGCGGTGCTGCTCGTGCTCAGCTGTCTGTTCATTTACAGCGCGGACTGCCGCAGCGCCGACCATGCGCTCGGCGGACTGGCTGCGCGTCAGATGATGTGGGCTCTGATCGGACTGGGCTGTTACGGTGCGGCGGCTGCATTTGATTACCGTAAGCTGGGCAGCTTGCACTGGTGGATTTATCTGGCCGCACTGACTTCACTAGTGCTGGTGCTGTTTGTCGGCATGTCGGTGTACGGTGCGCACCGCTGGTTCAGCTTTGGCAGCATCACCGTACAGCCATCAGAATTTGCCAAACTGGCTGTTATTTTAACACTGGCGTCCTGGTTGGGAGATGCAGCAACGGATGTCGAACGATTAAAAACGTTTATTCTGGCGTTTCTGCTGGCCGGCATTCCGTTCCTGCTGATCGCCGCTGAACCGGATTTGGGCAGTGCCATGATACTTCTTCCGATTGTCATGGTGCTTCTTTTCTGTGCGGGTGTTCCGCTCCGTCCGCTGCTGGTTCTTATAGGAATAGGTGTGGCAGCGGTTCTTGTACTGATCGTCTGGCTGCTTTTTTTCCCGGACAGCTGTCCGCTTGAGGATTACCAGAAAAACCGCATTTTGGTTTATTTAAATATCAATCAGGACCCGCTGGGATCCGGCTGGAACAAACTCCAGTCTCAAATTGCAGTCGGTTCCGGCGGATGGTTTGGAAAAGGTTACCTGAAAGGAACTCAGAACATACTCGGCTTTTTGCCGAGAACGGTCGCCCCGACTGATTTCATCTATTCGGTGGTGGCTGAAGAAACAGGCTTTGCCGGCAGCTCACTGCTGCTGGCTTTGTATACAATGGTGGTAGTGCGCTGTATGCACGCCGCAATATTTGCCCGGGATATGTTCGGGCGGTTGCTGTCGGCGGGTATCGGCGTACTTATTTTTTCACATGTTTTTGTAAATATCGCGATGACCATAGGCCTTATGCCGATTACCGGAGTGCCGCTGCCGCTGATGAGTTACGGCGGAACTTTCATGGTGAGTATCATGACAGCGCTCGGACTGGTGCAGAGTGTTTGCCTTCGTCGTCGTATTTAAAAAGAAAGGAGCATCCATGCTCAGTATAAGTGCAATTAAAGAAAAACTGATGATCGGAAGCCGGAAGAAAAAAGAGATTCTGATCAACATTGAGCCGCTCGAAACCCGTGTGGCCGTGTTGGATGAACGGAAACTCGATAACTTTCATATTGAACGGTCTGAAGAAAGCCGGCTGGTTGGCAGCATTTTCAAAGGTAAGATTCAGAATCTTGAAGATGGATTACAGGCCGCGTTCGTTGATATCGGCATGCAGAAAAATGCCTTCATTCACTATTGGGATATGATCCCGGAAGACGCGGCACGACTGGAAGAGCAGGAGGGTAATCGGAACAGCGCCCGCCGGCGCCGCAAATTCGCACCCGGCGAAATGTCTAAAAAATTCCCGATCGGATCAGAAATCGTCGTGCAGGTCACCAAAGATGCCATCGGAACTAAAGGCCCGCGCGTCACCGCCAATCTGAGCGTTCCTGGCCGTTATCTGGTTATGATGCCCGGCACAGGACTCAAAGGTATCTCGAAAAAAATCGGCGACGCCAAAGAACGCATCCGACTTAAAAAAATACTGGCCCGCCTTCCGATTCCTAATACCATCGGCATCATTGTGCGTACTGCCGGTTCCGGGACACGCAAAACAAGCTTCGTTCGACGCCCGCCTGATCGAAATCTGGAAGAAATCGATAGCGGTATGCGTGAAAAACCGGCGCCGTGTGTTCTTTATCAGGAACCCAATCTGGCCGAACGCGTCGTGCGCGATTATCTGACTGAAGACATAGATCGCGTTTATGTAGATGATCGTGAAGCGTACGAAATGATCCGCAAAATGATCGCTAAATATTCCCGACGCGCGCGCAACTGGGTGCAGCTCTATGCCGGCGAAGAGCCCATCTTCGATTATTTCGAAGTCGAAAAACAGATCGAATCGGTTTTCCGCCGCAAAGTATGGCTTAAATCCGGTGCTTATCTGATTTTTGACGAAACCGAGGCGCTTGTCGCAGTCGACGTTAATACCGGTCGGCACAAAGGCGGTAAATCCGCCGAAGAATCTATCCTGTCTGTTAATACGGAAGCGGCCGAAGAAGTAGCTCGGCAACTCCGGCTGCGTAACGTCGGCGGCCTGGTAGTCATCGACTTTATCGATATGAAGAGTAAGCGTGATCAGAATCTGGTCTATAAAACGATGAAGGATGCGTTGCGCGAGGATCGTGCCCGCACCAATGTCTTACCGATCTCTCAACTCGGACTTCTCGAAATGACCCGTCAACGGTTTGAAGAAAGTGTCTATACGACAACCTATGTCGAATGCGACTACTGCGGCGGACGTGGCCGTGTAAAATCTGCGCTCACTATGAGCGTTGAACTCCAGCGCCGTCTATCCGCCGCATTGCGTAAAGACCGGAAGGGTATCCATTCCATGAAGATCACGGTTAACCCAACCGTTCTCAACCGCCTGCGCCACGAGGACGAACAGACCCTGATTGACATGGAGAAAAAATTCCAAGGTCACCTTACGTTTGTTTCCGACCCGCATATGCATATGGAAGCGTTTACTATTACGAACGAGCAGACTCACCAAGTGGTCTACTCCAGCGTCGAAATTGACAAATAGAGACCTATCCGGTTTCAGAACTTAAAGGGGCGCCCTCCGGGGCGCTCTTTTTTTATCATCAGACTCACACGGCTACGGCCCGTTAAGCGTGCGTTGGTCGGGCAACGAAAGCCGATTCTAAATCCAAACATTTATAGAAACATTCATTATAAAAGCCATCACGGTATGAAACGTGGGCGACCCCATGTGGTTGACAACAAGCGTCCCATGCATTCTGGAATACCCCTCATGTATCGCTGTTGATAACTGCGTACTAGGATCCACTTATCGACAGGAAACCATCCAAACACAACATATTGTGCACCTCGTAACCATTGATTGGACATAACATATATTATGCGACGTTAATAATATTACATTGAAGTGATCGAATTGGATATTAAATTGTCTTTTGTCGCTGGAGGCGGTCAGTGACTGGTCTCAGCAAGTCCGGCACGATCAAACGGCCAACAGACAAAGAAAGCCGGGCCAAGAATTTGCCGGCGATTTACGGCTCCGAAATACCGTCCATCAAGGCTTTGTTCAGTGTTGTCACCAAAGAAAAGATACTCGTTGTTTTCCAGTACAATGGAATCTCCGGGTTTTCCGATCAGCGGCG
The DNA here is from genome assembly GCA_044224855.1 of Pontiellaceae bacterium. Lineage (GTDB taxonomy): Bacteria > Verrucomicrobiota > Kiritimatiellia > Kiritimatiellales > Tichowtungiaceae > Tichowtungia. The sequence continues at coordinate 14,537 of JBGAJP010000039.1, read as the reverse complement.
GCGGGTTTGCCCGTGGATCGGCAAATACATATCCTTTGTATTTCGCACCATTGAAGATTTTATCAAACCGCGGATCAGTTGGTTTCTCACCATTAACCAGCAGATATTTCGGGGCGACTGAAATTGTTTCACCGGGCAGGCCGACCATACGTTTGATGTAATAGGCATCTCTACGTACCTGAGGATTGGTTAGTTCACGGGTGTCAAAAACCGCGATATCCCCCCTCTTCGGCCGGATAAAATTATATTTGATCCGGTTGACTAGGATATAGTCGCCACTCTTGACGACACCCTTAACCATGGGATCTCCAGTCTTCAGGTTTTCACCGAAGCGGCAGAACGGGAGTAGCTTGTTTGGAATCCGATGCGGCGCATCACCAATGTATAAAGTACTGGTTTCATCCGAATTAATCTGTCCGTAAAGTTTAGGCAGTCCGTCCGCGCCCATTGTCGTCCGAATGCGTCCATCAGCTTTTGCCCGCACAATCCGGAAGCGTTCTCCGAAAAGAACCATATTCGCGATGGATGTCAGCGGGTTATCGGACTTTATGGTTGGTTCATCTTTGATCGTAATACCATAGAGCGTAGGCTGCATGGAACCGGTTGGAATTTTGAACGGCTGAAAAAAATAGGCTCGGATGGCCATGGCGGCAGCAACGGCAACGAAAAGCACTTCAACATTTTCACGAATTTTCGGGTGACGGCGCGGCGGCGCGACTTTCTCGCACGCTTTGATGATCGCGTTTCCGGCAGCTTCCATCTGAGCCCCTGCCCCGTTTTTACGGACGACGCGGGCAATCTGTTCTCCAGTTCGCAGCTGCGCAATATCCTTCGGATCGGCAATATCTTCATGCATATGCCGGACATGTTTTACATAATGCAGAATTTCTTTGAGCTCTTTGCGTTCTTTCCGGTTTTTAAAAATATTCATGCCGCTCATTCCTGCTTGGTTTTGAGTACTGCAATAAAGGCTTCCTGAGGGATGTTCACTTTCCCGATACTCTTCATTTTCTTTTTACCCTCTTTCTGGCGCTCGAGCAGTTTGCGCTTACGGGAAATATCGCCGCCGTAGCACTTGGCCGTCACGTCTTTGCGGTACGCCTGAATCGTTTCGCGAGCGATGATTTTTCCTCCAAGCGCCGCTTGGATGGCGACGGAGAATGCCTGCTTCGGGATCACATCCTTCAGCGACTCACACATCTGACGTCCGCGAGGAATCGCTTTGGAGCGATGGACGATGGACGAAAAGGCATCGACCGGTTCACTGTGGATCAAAATATCCATTTTGACGAGGTCTGACAGACGATAGTCAGCGTACTCGTAATCCATTGAGGCGTAACCGCGGCTGAGACTTTTCAGACGGTCATAGAAATCGATCAGCACTTCGTTGAGCGGCAGGTCACAGGTAAGCATGACGCGCTGCGCGTCGATTGAATCGGTATGGGTAATCTCGCCGCGTTTTTCCATGACCAGTTTCATCATTTCACCCAGGCAAACCGTCGGGGTGATAATAGTAGCCTTGATGAACGGTTCTTCCATGGTTTCAATCACGGTCGGATCCGGCAGGTAGGTAGGGTTGTCAATTTCAAGAACTTCACCGTTTCTGAGATGGATCCGGTAAACAACATTCGGATAGGAAGCGATGATATCGAGGTCGAATTCGCGGCGCAACCGTTCCTGCACAATCTCCATGTGCAACAGTCCGAGGAATCCGCAACGAAAACCAAAACCGAGCGCAACGGAGGATTCTGCCTGATATGAAAAAGCGGCATCGTTAAGGCGAAGTTTATCCAGACTCTTGCCGAGTTTTTCGTAATCGCTGGTTTCGATCGGGTAAATACCGGCAAAAACCATCGGATGAATTTCCTTAAAGCCCGGCAATGCATCCGCCGCCGGATTGCGAACAGTAGTCATCGTGTCGCCGATCTGGATTTCAGATGAGTCCTTGATGTTGGCGATCACATAGCCTACGGAACCTTCGGTCAGTTCTTTACGAAGCTCCGGGTCAGGCGTGAAAACACCGACCTCTTTGATTTCGTATTCGCGTCCGGTGCTCATCATGCGCACTTTTTCACCGGCCTTTAGACAACCGCTGAACAGGCGCATGTAAACAACGACGCCGCGAAAGGCATCGTATTTAGAATCGAAAACAAGCCCGCGCACCGCGTTGTCCGCTGACGGCTTGGGCGGAGGAATCCGCTCTACAACCGCTTCGAGCAGTTCGGTTACGCCCTTCCCGCTCTTGGCGCTCACCTGAAGGCAGTTCGTTGCATCAATCGCGAGCAGTTCTTCGATCTGCCGCGCCACTATTTCAGGTTGAGAGTTCGGCAGTTCGACTTTATTCAAAACGGGCACAACGGTCAGATTGTGTTCCGCTGCCAGAAAAGCATTGGATACAGTCTGTGCTTCGACGCCTTGCGCCGCATCCACCACCAGAATCGCGCCTTCACACGCCTGAAGACTGCGGGAAACTTCATAGGAAAAGTCCACATGACCGGGAGTATCAATCAGGTTGAACGAGTAGATCTGACCGTCTTTCGCCTTGTACTTCATCGTCACCGGATGCGCCTTGATGGTAATGCCGCGCTCGCGTTCCAGATCCATTGCGTCGAGCACCTGCTCTTTCATTTTGCGGTCTTCAATCGCACCGGTCAGCTGAAGAATTCGGTCAGCCAGCGTCGATTTGCCGTGGTCAATGTGAGCAATAATGCAGAAATTCCGGGTATGAGAGAGATCAGTCATTTTAGATTTTCAATTGGAGAGTTTAGAACAATAAGTTGCTTCGGCATTCGCCCGCATTTGCGCGACCGCCAGCTTCATGTCAGGAGCTTTAAAAAGCGAGGTGCCGGCCACAAACAGGTTTGCGCCGTGCGCGGCGGCCGGTTTTACAGTTTCAAGATCAATGCCGCCATCGATTGAAATCAGCATTTCCGGCCAGCGGCGGCGGATAGCCGCCACCTTGGTCTCCGCGTTCGCAATATATTTCTGGCCGCCGAAGCCGGGATTCACCGACATGATCAATACTTCATCTACCAGCCCTTTTTCCAGACACTGGAAAATTTTTTCAACCGGTGTCGGCGGATTTACCGTAATCCCGCTTTTACAACCAAGCGCGCGGATTTTTCTGAGCGTATCCTCGACATCGCAGTCGGCTTCAATATGAATCAGAATCGTATCCGAGCCTGCTTTGGCAAATGCCTCAATGTGATTCTGCGGCCGGAGCAACATTAGATGCACATCCATCGGTAAATTGGTTACACGGTCAGCCATGGCGACTACGGCCGGACCCATGCTGATATTCGGAACGAAAACTCCGTCCATCACATCCACGTGAATCTGGTCAGCCCCTGCCCTTTCGCATTGGCGAATGGCGGCTTCCAGATTCCCCATATCGGCCGCCAGAATCGACGGCATAATTTCAATCTTCAGCATATTCTTCCCTGTGAAAAATGTGAGCAGAGAAGCTACCTAACCCGTTCTCAAAAAGCAAGAAGAGCGGGGTTTATTCGCCGGTGTGTTACACAAAAAACCCGCATCGGATTTCCGATGCGGGTTTCGCGAGGCGCTCTGGCGCTTTACCAGCGAACAGCCGAACGGGTGCTCTCTTTGCGAATCTCCTGTTCATCCGCCCAGACGATTTCGCCGGTCTTGAGATCCTTCAGGATCATGGAGAACTTGTAGTACTGGTCGGTTGTGCGGCCCGTTACGTTCTTGATTTCAGACAGTGTGCCGGTCAGATACATGTCCAGCGCGGTCTGCTGGCCAGCCTTTACCGCCTTGGTCGGATCAACCAGTCCCAGCTGATTTTCCTGATTGATGCGCGCTACATCAACTGCCGCTGTTCCGGTCGACGAACGATCCACAAAACGGAACATTCCGGACCGCAGAAGCTGCATGCGCACCGACTCCGTCAGGCTGACCATGTCAATATGCTGCGTCGTACGGTTCTGCATCGGTTCGACATCCAGCACCGGACGACGGTTGCTGATGAACTCCTTCACACCAGGTGCAACAAGCAGCGACTCCACCATTTTTTCAATCGTCCGGCGGATATCCTGCGGTTCGATTTTGGTGGTAGCGGCTGTACGATCCAGCGGCACTTCATGAACTCTGGTCCGGCAACCGCTCAGTACGGCGACACAGCACAACAGACATACGGGAAAAACTAATTTCTTCATCTGCATAATCCTTTCTTTTATTGAGCCTGGGATGTTTCACGAATACGAAGTTTGGAGGAAACCGCCGCGGGAGAATTCGCCACGCCCGTTACCGTCTGCACATCACGACCTTCCAGAATCAGATTGCGGTACGGTTTGGTCTGACTGTCAATTTCCATCCCGTTGACGTCGAACCAGCAGATCCGGTAGTCGATGCGCGTCCGGCGGTTGCGGTCAGACGCCAGCGCAAAGTGAACCCGCTTTAACCCGTTGACCTCATCATAGCTGATTTTGACCACATTCACCCGGTGGGCCAGCCGGCCGTTTTCCTCAATGATCGCGGACTGCCCCGTAAGGTGATCAGTATTAACAATGGTTCCGGAAGTATTCCGGCAGCCAATCAGTCCAGCCAAACCGGAAGTCAGAATAACAGCGGCGAATACATTCTTTGAAATTTTCATAATGATAGTCTCCTTTACATCCCGGTGGTGTTTCCGCCGGTATTTATCGCAGAAACCGGTCTGTTTGTCCAAAGCGGATTATTAAACTGCTCATAGTTCGGCGGCAACCCTTTCCCGGACAGAGAAGCAGTCGCGGCAACCTCTATGCCGCCCGTATTGGCAATCCACACCAACCGTGTCTCGCCGGCGGTGACAGTAACCGGAATGGTCAGCGTTGTGCCGTAAACTGTGCGACACTGCAACAGATGCGTTCCAGGCGAAACGGAACCTCTGTAGAGATGCGTCACCATTGGAATTGAATACCACGCGCGAGTATCGGATGTGGAAGCCAGCGATGTCGCCGCGCTGATCGCCATCATGCCGAACCGCATTAGATCGTCATTCTGGTTGTTGGCTGCCTGTTGCGCAACAACCTTGGCTGCCGCGCGAGTAACATTGCGGGTGACGATGCCGGGCATCTTGTCTTTCAGATCCTGATAAGCCAGCGACTGGAGATAAACTGCCGGTTCGGTAACTCCGAGAACCGTTCCGCCTGCGGCGATGGTAAGCGGTTTCGGCATGTATGCCCCGTCAGTGTAAAAGGGAAAGTCGATGGATATAAGTGTGATTGCGCCGCGAAAGTCAGGGATTGGAATTGAAATTTTTTCTGCCTGACGCTGCGAAATCATCGCATCCTCATAAAGAACGATGATTTCCGTCGAGCCGCGCGTCAGACTGTTCACATCCACATTATTCCGGGTTGTCAGCTCAGAAAATGTCTGCGGATCCTGTGTGCGGAGCATCCGTAAAAAATCTTTCAGGATGCAGGCGTTCCCCGGAGTCAGCTCCCACGCCTTACGGTAACAAAGCGAAGAATTGGCAGCATCGCCCTGCTTTTCAAACATCAGTCCGCAGAAATACCAGGCCAGTCCGTTTTCATAAGAACTGCGCGTCCGTTCCAGCACAGGCCCCAGTGTTTGCATTCTGGACTGAACAGCCGTCATTGCGTCGGCTTGATCGGGACGAACGCCTTCCTGAGCTTTCGCGATTTCCTTGGAATATTTTTCGGCAATGGAGTCCTGTGCAAACACCGTCCGCCGCATCTCGACACCGGCGCCTTCGGGATCGCCGCTGAACAGATAGTTCAGCGTCTGGTAATGAAGAAGTTGAATAATCTCGTACGGAGAAAGCTGGTATTTGCGAACCGTATCGTCGGTGATTGTCGAAGCGGCAAGCGTTGAACCGATAGATCCTACCCGGATGGCCGGTCCGCTTTCGGTTTCCTCAAGAACCTTGTCGATGGCGACAGCGAAATCTTCACGGCTGCCGGCGAAATCGCCGGACAGCATTTTAATGCGTCCGCTTTCGAGATAACCGAGATCCCCGCTGCGCGAGCTCTTCTTTAACTTCTCCGACCATTGCAAAGCCGACGCTGTATCGCCGGTTTTTAAACGCGAGATTGCCATTCCGGCATTCTGGCTATGCGTCGCGCAACCGGCAGTCAGCAGGAATAAGCCGGTCACAGCAAAACCTGCACACTGAAAAGATTTAAGCGATGCCATCAATCCTGACTTACTCGCAAGCGTACGAATCACGGCTCTTTTCTCTGCCAAAAAAACCTGCGTTTAGGGCTGGGATTGCCAACAGAGACGTCGCGCCATGCGGCAGTGTCAAAGTTGACTTTGATACCTTTAAGCGCCATTGCTTCGGCGTAATCCTTGGCGATCTGCGCTCTCAGTTTTTCCAAGGACTGGAAGCGTTGCATTCCGGTATCGGAGAGTTCCAGTCCGATTCTGAAATTGCTTCCGGTTTGAATATTGACGGTCTGCTGCCAGTCCTTCATCCACTGCCGGGAAACCCGCATCTGATGGAGACCCGGGGCAACCTGAAACGTTCCCGGTGACGATCCGACCGCAGCCCCGTCGATCTGAACTGTCGCGCCGCCGACGATGTGGCGCATTTCATCCAGCAGTTCATTCGGAGCGCGCACGCCGGATTCCAATCCCTGAATCAATTCATCAATGGTCGTGCTGACCGAAAAGCTCACCAGCTGAACCGGAGCGGTTTCCGCGCGCCGCCATGCTTTGACGCCTTCGGATATTTTTACGCCGGTTTCCCGGGCCCATGTATCCAGCAGGTCATTGTAAAAAGCGAGAGAATCACTGCCGGCGGCATCCGCTTCTGCGACCGGATACTTGCGGGTCCAGTTATCACCATAAACTGAAGCTCCCTGCACGGCTTCATTGATTTTGACACTCATGCGAAGCGTGAACACAGTCGTCCGGCTGTTGCTCACGGTCATCGCCATGCGGTCGGCGGAAATAATGGAAGCCACCATGACATAGTCGGCCCCCAGCATTTGGGCGACACGAACTGTCGAACCGCCGGTGAAAACACCGTCGATCAACCCGGCGCGTTCTTCTGCCGTTGTCACTTTATAACGATTAAATCCGGCGACAATTTCGGCCTGATCCATAACGGTCAGCCCTGCCCCGGCAAGTTCGGCTGCAATCCGGTCGCGAACTCCGTCAACCATATCGTCCATTCCGGCGACCCGGGTTTGATTTTTGACAAAGATAGCGACCTTCGGGTTCGGTGCCGGCACCAGTGTAGCCTCGCGTACAGCGCTTACGGAAATAACTTCCATACCGGGATTCGCGGCTTGCACCTGTTGTTTGAAAGCCTGAAGTTCTGCCGAATTCGTCGGGTTAACGGGTTGAGAAACGGTTACGGCATTCTGCGAAAAAGCAATGGTGCCGATCAGACAAACAGCAGTGATAATGATTTTGTGGATATTCATAAAATCTCCTTAGATTTAGAAGAAGCAGTTGAAAATAGGGAAAAACGCAAGGTCGTTATTTTCAATCACATTGACGAGCCCGATCTGACATCCCCGCATAATGCGCGTATGATTAATCAACCCAATTTGCATTCCGGACATATCATCTGCGCCGTTGAAAAGACCGATCTGTAAAGCACGCACCCGATCAGACACATTAACCACGCCGATCTGAAGTCCGGTAAAACTTTTATCTACATTGTTCACAATCCCGACTTCGAGACCGGTCTCCCTGCCGGTTGCATAGTTTACCAGACCGACATCCAGACCGGTTAAATTTCTGCACTTGCCGTACAGGAAGTTGATACGCAATCCGTTCACATCATAATTTTCCGCCGGAGCCTGCGCTGGATTTGCGAAACTGAGCATGATGGGTGTCATCGGTGCCGGCTCTTCAGAGAAAACGCTCTGCATGCCGGCTAAGGCCAGCGCAATTGTCATCATCAACCAAATATTTCTCATCGTGTTCCTCTCTGGAATTATTAATACCCAAAGCGATCTAAAATACCGTCACATTCTGGGAACACACCCCTTTCAAAACAAGAAGAAAACATAAGCCCCGGACTCCGAAATCCGTATAAGCAGACCGTATATTCCTTTGGAAAGTAAAAAGGTCGGCTTTGGATTTGCTAAACAAGGCGGCCCGCATTAAATTCACTTCCAAGAAGGGAGAGCCAAATCAACTCCCTTGGGAGGTACTATGAAGAAACTTATTGTCGCAGCAGTCGCTGCCTGTATCCTGCTCACCGGTTGCACCGGACCGTTCGCGCTTACAAAAAAACTTCATAAATGGCAGACCGGTTTTGAAAATAAATGGGTTGATGAAGTCGCCTTCCTCGGCTGTATCATTCTGCCGGTTTACGGTCTTTCTACCCTGGCCGACGGACTGATCTTCAACAGCGTCGAGTTCTGGACCGGCGATAATCCGATGGATACGGTTTCCGTCCCGCCAAGCAATGCAATGTGTCTGCGTAGTGTCGCTGAACAGATGTAATCGACATTCCATGTTAAACCGTAAAAGCCGTCCCGCAACTTGGGACGGCTTTATGTTTAAAGCAAACCGCTAATAACTTTGCGATTTACACCTCCCCTTACCCGGATTATAAATCGCTTCGCATACGCAAGGTGCGTAGTGCCATAAGGTTCATTAACTGGAAGGAGCAACAATGATCAAAGGTTCGATTCACGTGTTATTCGCAGCGGTTTTAGCGGCCATGATTCTCTCCCTGACGGGATGTCTTCATGCCCCGTTCGTTCCGCCGACCGGTATGGCCTTCTCACAGTTTGACGCTCCGCTGGATGTTGACTTCCAGAATACAGACATGGCCGGAATGAAGAAAGGCTCAGCCGAAACGATCAGTATTCTTGGACTGTTTGCAACCGGCGATGCCAGCTCAAAGGCCGCAGCTGAAAAAGGCGGCATTACAAAAATCGTCCACGCCGACTATGAATATTTCAATATCCTGGGCATCTTCCAGAAAACCACCGTCATTGTTTACGGAAAATAAGGATGACCGTTATGAAAACAATCACACTGGCTATGCTGGGCATAGGCCTGATGGTGTTTTCCGGATGCGTTGCTCCGAAATCGGAATTCGTTCCGCCGGGCGGCGCTCTGTTTGCTTACTATAAGGCTCCGCTGCTTGTGTATTTTGACGATGCAGCGGTTAGCCGGAATAGTGGCGACGCATCGGCATCCTACTTTCATGACCCGATCTTTACGGGGCTTGATTTTGCCTGGGATGGCTGCTCTCTGGATACCGCAGTGCAAAACGGGCAGTTCAACAGAGTGGGTTCCGCAGACTACTCGTTCTTCAATGTACTCGGGATTTACGCAAAGACCACAGTACATGTGTATGAAGCACCGGTAGTCGCAAAATAAAACATCAGCAGTGCAGTAATTAAAAGCCGCCCCGGCCTCTGGGGCGGCTTTTTGTTAATCCGGTCAATCCTCTAAACACGTAATGTGGTCATGAGATCGGACGCACGTATCGTTAATCATTCAGATGTTCTTTGGGGATGAACTTTGGATGCACATCCGGCAGGCCGCTCCGGCGATAAGCCCGTGCGGAAATGCCGGTGAACTTTTTAAATATGTTGCAGAAATACTGACTGGACATAAAGCCGCACTCAAACGCGATATCCGTAATTGATAAGTCTGTTTCACGAAGCAGGCTGCGGGCTTTTTCCACCCGTAATCTGTTCAGATAAGTAACCGGCGTGTCTCCGGTGCATTTCCAGAAAAGAGAGGCAAAACGAGTTCGCTTCAAACCGACTTCCGCCGCCATTTCATCGAGCGTCCACGGATCACTCAGCTTGCGGTCGAGTTTTGATAAAAGCGTCGACATTTTTTTCATTGCAGCTTGCTGCTGCGGATTAATCGAAGAACCGCTCTCAAGAATCCGGCTCAGCTCAATAAAAATCTGTGCGGTTAATGCGTACACCCGTTCGGAGTGGAATGCTCCCGGTGATTTCAGCTCCTGAATCAATTCCGGCATCAGAACGGCAATGATTCCGGAGGCCGGCCATACATGGTGCGGTGCCCGGACGAGCATCTTGATTATTTTCTGTGCAACATCTTTATTAAAGCCCAGTTCATCCGGGAGCGTGCCGCGTTGCAACTGCGGATGTATATCGTTCAGTTTGAGTACAAAAAAGTACAAATCATGACCTGATTCAAACTGGGCGGTGCTGCCGTGACTCTGCCATGGAAGTGTAAAATATACCGTTTCCGGCGACACCAGTTCTTCACGGCCTTCGCACTTCCAGAACAGGTGCCCTTTTAATATACACAACCTCCAGCCCGGGATTTAAGTGCTCAGGAAGCCGCAATATTCTTTCATGCCCGTATTCATCGAAAATTTTCCCGGCATTCAAAACGGTCACCTCCTTGAATCCCTGATAAAAGGACACCTCTTACATTAATTACACTATTTACCGCCGTCTTATATTGGAAGATATACACCGTTTGCAAGCTATATACTGGCTGCTTCAAACTCACAAAAGGTGTTATATCATCCACTGGAGAAGCGACCATGGAATTATGGGATTGGATTATTGTCGGCTTTTATTTCGTGCTGGTATTCGGTGTGGCGTTTTTTGCCACCTGCCAGGAAAGAAAAAAAACGGAAACGTCTGCAGGATATTTTCTTGCCGGAAGACATGCCAGCTGGTGGGTAATCGGAGCATCCCTTTTTGCAGCAAATATCGGTTCTGAACATCTGGTCGGGCTGGCCGGTGCCGGAGCCTCGACCGGTGCCGCCATGGGGCAGTTTGAGCTTTTTGCGGTGCCCTGTCTGCTGATTCTCGCCTGGGTATTCACTCCGTTTTTTCTTAGAAACGGGGTCTTCACAATGCCTGAGTTTCTTGAACGGCGTTACTCTTCAACAGCCCGCTGGTATCTGGCTGTAGTATCCATTATCGCCTATGTCATCACCAAAATTTCCGTCACCATTTTTGCAGGCGGAATTGTTTTTGAAACTCTGATGGGAATCAACTTCTGGGTCGGCGCGACCATTGTTGTTCTTGCAACCGGTGCCTACACCTTTTTCGGCGGACTGAGGGCGGTTTTGTATACCGACTTTATGCAGATATTCGTCATCATTGCCGGCTCCGTCCTGATGACGGTCTTCGGCTTACAGAAACTAGGCGGATGGAGTGAAATGCAGGCCATTGCCGGGCCGGAAATGATGAACATGTGGAAGCCGATGTCCGACCCGGATTTCCCGTGGACCGGCGTTGTATTCGGGGTTCTGGTCATCGGAATCTGGTACTGGTGCACCGACCAGTTTATTGTGCAGCGGGTGCTTAGCGCCCGCAACATCGACCATGCCCGCGGCGGCGCACTGTTCGGTGCTTTCCTGAAAATTCTGCCTCTTTTCATTTTTGTTGTCCCCGGATTGATCGCTTTCTGCCTTAACAAAAAAGGAATGATCACGCTCGAGTCAGCGGACAAAGCCTTGCCAACGTTGATTCTGGATCTGCTTCCGGCAGGAATCCGGGGGCTGGTTGTCGCCGGGTTGCTGGCCGCATTAACCAGTTCGCTTGCCTCCGTCTTTAACTCCTGTTCAACCCTGATTACGATGGATGTTTATCAGCGGCTGAAACCAAACTCCTCTGAATCCAACCTCGTGCGCGTCGGTAAATTATCAACGGTTGTACTTGTCGGCCTGGGGCTTGCCTGGATTCCGATGATGAAACTGATTTCCGGCGGAATTTACACCTACCTGCAGAGCGTTCAGGCCTATATTTCACCGCCGGTTGCCGCAGTCTTTCTATTCGGGATTCTCTGGAAGCGTGTGAATGCCAAAGGTGCCGTCAGCGCGCTCTTCGCCGGTTTCGCCATCGGTATGACGCGACTGATCCTTGAGATCAATAAAGCATCGCTGCCGGATGGAATCATTAAGGATCTTGTGGAAATAAACTTCCTGCATTTCGGGATCATTATTTTTGCTGCCTGCTCGATCATCCTGGTCGCGGTCAGTCTGCTGACCCGTCCGCTACCGGAAAAACAACTGGAAGGATTGACCTTTCAAACGCCTAAGCCGGGTGTGGTGGAAATCAGAAGCGAATCGCATTCGTTAATTGTCGGCCTGTCCATTCTGCTAATGGTTGCTCTGGCCGCGATCTGGATCTATTTCAGTAGGCTGGTGCAGTAGTTCTTGGATTTTCGGCGCAAAGGAAATAAGCGATGACCGCCAAAAAAGAAAACAGCAATCAGGAACAGACCGCAACGGGAATGATTGTTACGGGATTCAAACTTACAGATATGACAATTAATGCGGCGGATGCTGACGTTCTCAAAAATCTGGCAGCGCAAGTCGCCGGGATCGCATCCAGCCGGCGGATGGAAGAAGTCCGCGAGCACTGGAAAAAAATTAATAACTTGGAAAAGACCCGACCGATCATTTTCTGTGATCCGGAAAACGGCTGGAATGAAATTATCACCTTGGATCAGATGAAGTGTACCGGTTTGCTGGCAAAGCGCTGGGAAATGAATCTGCGCAAGGAGATCTTCTGGGGCAATGAAATGGGCGACGACAAGCCGGTTGATGCCTTTTTTAATGTTCCCTACACCGCCCTGCCCGACAGCTGGGGCATGAATGTCGAGTTCACGAGAACCCAGGATCACGGTGCCGCACGGTGGAAGTCTCCTTTGCAAGATTATGAAAAAGATCTGGATAAGATCGCCTTTCAGGGAGTGAATATTGATTGGGAAACAACAAAGGCATCACTTGCGGCGGCGCATACAGTTTTTGATGGCATCCTGAATGTCCGCCTGAAAGGCGTTTGGTGGTGGACGCTTGGCTTAACGATGCCGGCGGTTTTCCTGCGCGGACTGGAAAATCTGATGTTTGATTTTTTTGACGAGCCGGAAGGTGTGCATGAACTGATGAAACGCCTTTCTGACGGAACACTGCAAAAGCTGGATTACCTGGAACAGCACAATCTTCTGAGCTTGAACAATGATGCCACCTACGTCGGCTCCGGCGGATACGGCTTTACCGATCAGCTTCCGGCATCCGGTTTTGACGGTACAGTACGTTGCCGGGATCTTTGGGGATTCGCAGAAAGTCAGGAAACCGTCAGCGTTTCTCCGGAAATGTATGAAGAATTTGTATTTCCGTATGAAAAGCCGATTTTAGACCGTTTCGGGCTTAATTGCTACGGTTGCTGCGAACCGCTTAATACGCGCTGGAACGTCGTCAAAAAACACACCAACCTCCGGCGTGTTTCATGTTCGCCCTGGGCAGACTACGAAAAAATGGCGCAGCACCTTCAGAGTGACTATATTTTTTCATTAAAGGCCAATCCGTCCGAGCTGGCCGTTGAATATCCGAATTTTGATAAGATCCGCAACGACCTGCGCAGGAACCTGAGCATCACAAAAGGCTGTGTGCTGGAGATTATCATGAAAGACAATAACACATTGGCCGGTAAACCGGAGAACCTGATACAGTGGAGCCGGATCGTAAAAGAAGAAATTGCAAAACTGTATTGAACGTAACGTGACATCAGAACAGGAGAGAAAAATGGGTATCATAATAAATATTTGCCGCAGACTTTTCATCTGCGCGGCGGCGCCAATCATTCGGCTCGCTTGCAGCGGCACAGGATCCCGCCTGCACGGGCAACGAAACCATTCGTGCAGAATCGTATGAAAGCAGCGGCGCGATGCTCGGCGGATTCGGAACCGGTTTCCTGGAACTGCGTCCGGACGGCTGTTTCCACGACTGGGCTATTTTCAGCCGCGGACGGTGGGCTTTCCGCGACTTCGCAGCCGACCGGGACAACCGGATGATGCCTGCGGAACTGAATGCCGACTCCATGCAGTTTTTCATCCGGACCGGTTCGAAAGATACTAAACCGCAGATCAGAAGGCTCGGGCTGAAAGGCGACCAGACGCGGGTATATAACGGATTCCCGGCTCTGCATAACGTCGAAGCCATCAACTACACGGCAACCTTTCCCGGCGCAACGCTGGAATATGTTGACGGCACACTGCCCGTAAAGGTCACAGGACGCTTTAATTCCTGCGTCATTCCGCACGAAATGAAAATCAGCGGAACGCCCGGCATCTTCATGGAATTCACCATTAAGAACACTTCCGACAAAGAGCAGGAAGTCGCGCTGGCGACCTATCTGCGCAATCCGCTCGCACGCAGAGCAACCAAACGGGATTCCGCCGCGGAAAGAAAACTGGTCACCAGCGTCACCAAAGACAAGCAGCCTACCTATCTGACACATGAAGCAGGCAGTGATCACTATGTCTCGTCGTAACAGCCTGTATCTCTCAACGATACGGCGATGAAGCCTCATGGATTGCCGCAGACTGCAAATATCTGCTGCACGGTGTGAAATCGTCAGACTATCCAGCTGCAAGAACCATTATCACAGTCCGCTGCTCGATTTTCACAAAACCGGACGCCTCCCTAAAGCGGATCAGCAGCCGTTCCCCGGCAATATGGTTGGAGTAAACCACTGTTGAAAAATACGTCGCGGCAACCTCTCGCTACCGCCGTCAGCAGGCTCATAGCGCAGATTGCGCAATTCCATCGCTCAACAGTTTCCTGAAACCGGTAAATCACCAATTGCACCAAA
>JBGAJP010000038.1:0-23176 GCA_044224855.1 Pontiellaceae bacterium | reverse complement strand
TTTCGATCTGCATGGATTCACGGTTCATCCGATGTTTATGTTCAAGGCACAGAACAAAGAAATCAAGGAGGCCTACCTGCCGTATCGCGCCCTGCTGCCCAAAGGTCTGGAAGGAATCCTTGTGACCGGGGTGGGCATCAGCGCCCATCGCGACGTTATGGCGGTTCTGCGCATGATCGCCGATATTCAGAACCACGGCTATGCCGCCGGAACCGCAGCCGCAATGGCGACCTTAACGGACAGCCCTTTGCGGCAGATCGATATTAAAGCTCTTCAAAAGCATCTCGTGGAAAAAGGATGTCTGTCCCCGGAAGTCCTGACCCAGAAGGACAACTTCGACGTTCCGCCGGAACGGCTCGTGAAGGCCGTCGCGAACGTTCAGAACGACTATGATGATCTGGCTATGCTGCTGGCTCACTGGGAGCAGACCCAGCCGTTGCTCCAGAAAGCCTTTGCATCAGACATCGGTTCCGATGCACGGCTGATCACCGCCCATATCCTGGGCATGATGGGCAATACTGCCGGCGCCGATGTTCTCCTGAAAGCTGTACAGACAACGCCTTGGGACAAAGGCTGGAATTTCCGCGGCTCGGGCCAGTTCGGCAGCAGCATGAGCAAACTGGACAGCTACATCATTGCTCTAGGCCGCACGAAGGATCCGCGGGCTGTCGCGCCTCTGATCGAGAAGGTCAGTCAATTGGGACCAGGCAAGGAGTTTTCTCATTTCCGGGCGGTGGCGATGGCTCTGGAGCTGCTCGGCGATCCGGCGGCGGCAAAACCGCTGGCTGATCTAATGGCGCAATCCGGTATGACCGGCTATGCCGTCACGATGGAAAAAGCCCGTCAGCCCGAACCGGAATACGACAGCAATCGCGCGGAATCCCTGCGGGAGCTTATCATGGCCCGCGCGCTGTACCGCTGCGGCGATTTCGAGGGGGTTGGCTACCGTATTCTTAAACAGTATGAGGCGGATCTGCGCGGCCCCTATTCACGCCACGCGCATGCCATCCTTCAGGAAAAAAAGCTTATTCCGTCCGCTCAGTAACGGTAAATCAGAGGTTATTGTGAAAATCAAAATTGGGCTGTTGGCATTTTTGGGGCTGCTTGCTTGGAGTTTTCCGCAGGCCGGCAGAACAGAAAGCGGTAACGCCGCAGTCTCTCCGCCTGAGCGTCTGCGCTGTGAATATCTATCCAATCCGTTGGGCCTCGATGTGCTTCAGCCGCGCTTTTCATGGATATGGGGCGCTGCTGAACGGCGCGGGGTCAGCCAGTCTGCCTACCATATTCTGGTGTCCTCAAGCAGAGAAAATCTGGGCCGGGGAGTTGGCGATCTGTGGGACAGCGGCAAGGTGATGTCCGACCAAATGACCGGCATTGATTATGCCGGTCATGTTCTTTCGTCCGGCAAGGAGTGCTGGTGGAAGGTAAAAGTGTGGGATGAGCGCGGCAACGCATCTGCATGGAGCGATGAGGCTCATTGGACGATGGGGCTGCTGAATACCGCAGATTGGAAGGCTCTATGGATTACAGCTTCATTGCCGGAGCCCCCCACGGCTGATAACTTTGGATATCGCAGCCGGAGCGGAAAAACGAAGAATGACGTAAAATGGGTACAGATTGATTTGGGAGCGCCCGAAGAGATTGATTCTGTACGGCTATGGCCGGCCTGGCCGGCTCAATTCAAGTCTCCTCCCGGAGACGGATTTCCCGTTCGCTTTAAAATTGAGGTGTCCGGTAAAGCCGATTTTTCGGACGCGAGAATGGTGGTCGACCGGACTGCGGCGGATGTGAAAAATCCCGGCAAAGAGCCTCTGAATCTTACCTTCACGCCGGTCAACGCCCGTTATCTCCGGCTTACGGTTACGCGACTGGACGGAGAGTGGCTGGCCACGTGGGACAGCACAAACAACGTTTGGTACCCTAAATCGCTTGCCCGAACGGATTGGACATTTGCCCTCGCGGAAATGGAGATCCTGAGCGGAAACCGTAATGCGGCGCTCGGACGTTCGGTCACGGATTCCGATGCGGTAAAGGATGGCGGAGGATGGGCAAAGGCGTATCTGACAGATGGCCGCCGCGAGTCCGATGTCGGAAGCGCGTATCATCCGCGCCCCGCCCCGCTTCTGCGGCGGGAGTTTTCCTGCGGCAAACCCGTCAAGCGGGCAACGCTCCATGCGACATCGCTGGGGTGCTACGAAATGTTTCTCAACGGCTCGCGCATTGGCGATCAGCAGCTGGCACCGGGCTGGACGATCTATGATAAACGCGTTTTATATCAAACCTACGATGTCACTTCACTCGTTCAGACCGGAGCCAACGCGTGGGGCGCAATGCTCGGCGACGGCTGGTTCCGCATGCCTAAGGAAATGTTTGACCAGTTCGACAGCATGAAACGCTTTGCCGGATATGGCAGTTATCCCGGCTCAGAGTCTCCCTGGTTTCTCGGGCAGCTCGAACTCGAATACGCTGACGGAAGCCGGGAAACGCTCGGGACGGATGCACAATGGAGCTGCTTTACGGATGGTCCGCTGCGCCGTTCGTCCATGTATACAGGGGTTTTCTATGACGCGCGAAAGGAAGTGGCCGGCTGGGCCCGCACCGGTGCTGTGACTGGTCAATGGCAAGCCGTGACGGCCCGCCCGCTGACCCCCGGTCAGATTCTCTCGCCGCAGAAAATGGAACCGATCCGTGTACTTGAGGAAATCCAGCCTGTAGCGCGCACGGAAATAAAACCCGGCGTCTTTATTTATGATTTCGGCCGGCAGCTTGCCGGCGTTTGCCGGATTAAAGTCGAAGGCCCCGCTGGATCGGAGATCGTTTTGCGGCATGCCGAAGCGCTCAAACCTGACGGTTCTCTGTATGTCGGAAATCTTGCCGGCAATGCCGGCAACCGGGACACCTTCGTGCTGGCAGGAAAAGGCGAATATGCGGCGCCTTTTACGTATCATGGCTTCCGCTACGTTGAAGTCACCGGAGAAAAATCCGCGACTGTTCAGGATATCCGTGCTCTTTCCTTCGGCAACGATGTGGCGCAGGCCGGATTTTTTGATTCTTCCGATTCCCGCCTGAATAAAGTTTGCGAAATGGTGAACCGGACCTATCGCTCCAATATGATGAGCCTGATGGTTGACGTGGCTGGCCGCGATGAGCGGCGGCCGTGGCTGGGCGATAGTTTTACGGATGAAATCCAGTCGCTATGCTATCTCTACGATTTCGCCGCTTTCGGCGCGAACGAGGAGCTGGTGATTCTTGACGCCATGGGGCCCGACGGAAGCTGTCCGGGACAATTGCGTAATGCCAACAAGTCCGGATCCTCTTCCGCAGCCGGCTGGGCCGATGCGTGTGTTACCACGCCCTTTTTCCTGGCAATGAACTACGCTGACAGAAAAACGCTTGAAGAAGGTTACGCCGGATCGAAAAAATTCATTGATATGATTTTCCGGAACAATACAAACTATGTTCCCGGACGTGTCTATGGAGGAACGTTCGGTGACTGGCTGAGCTCACCGAAAACACTGGCGCCGGGCGCTTCATCATGGAGCGATGTAGGAAAACAAACAGCTCCCGCAGATTTCTTTGCGGCGGCCTGGTGGACGCATTCCGCCCGTCTGACCGCCCTGATGTCCGAAGTGCTGGGCCGCGAAAAGGATGCCGGCCTCTATGCCGAAATGGCGGAAAAAGTGCGGGCTGAACTGCTCAAAAAATATCGAAAACCCGATGGGTCTTTATCCAATGGATCGCAATCTGTTTACGCGCTTGCGCTGGATTTCGATCTTCTAGATACAAAAGACCGGAAGGCGGCTTTGACCAACCTTTTCCGCGCGATCGAGCAGCACAAGAACCACCTGGCCACCGGCTCGTTTACAACCAGTTCTCTTCTCAAGGCACTGGCCGACAACGGTGCGCAGGAACTGGCTTATCGATTGGTCATGCAGCCTGACTTTCCGTCGTATGGCTACATGGTCGATCAGGGAGCAACGGCCATGTGGGAACGGCTGGATGCCTGGCATCCGACACTGGGTTTCAATCCCAATAAAATGAACGGACTCAATCATCTCGGCCAGAATTCTGTTTATGAATGGATCGCCGGCAGCGTGGGCGGTCTGCGTCCGGATTTCAAGAACCCCGGATACAGACATTTTTTCATCGCGCCAAAGCTGTGCGGCCTTGCGTGGATGAAGTTTGATTATAACTCCGTCTCCGGCCGCATCGAGACCCGCTATAAAATCGCGGATGGCCGCATCGAGATGACGGTGACAGTGCCCCCCAATACGACGGCCACACTGGCGATTCCCACTGCGAAAGCTGTGGCAGAAGGCGGCAAGCCCGCAGAGCAATCACAAGGTGTCACCTTCCTGCAAAGAGAAGCAGGTGCCACGCTTTATAAATTGGAATCGGGCTCCTATCGCTTCATTGCCGATCTTTAGGATGCGGGTACAGAACTATGAAGTAGCCGGCAAGAGAGATCCTTGAATAATTGGTAATTGAACTCTCTCTGCCGGCTATGGGATGCTAACGCGCATGAATTGGCTCATGCGCAAAAAACATTTTCTTACAGCCGCAGGGCTGTGTCTTTTGTCTATAAATCCCATAGCGCGGGCAATGGAAGTCAATCTCACCGCGGCATACGAATTGGCCGTGGCGAAAAGCGAAATTCTTCAGATCAGTGTGGCAGAATGGCGCGCAGCGGAAGCCCGTTACCGGCAGGCGCAAGGTTTCATGTGGCCGGAGATAGCCGCCAAAGGCGATTCCAGATTTATTCATGCACCCGGTAATGACACCCGCCGGGCCGGTGTCGGCGCGACCTGGACGGTATTTGACGGTTTCCGGAATGC
The DNA here is from genome assembly GCA_044224855.1 of Pontiellaceae bacterium. GTDB lineage: Bacteria > Verrucomicrobiota > Kiritimatiellia > Kiritimatiellales > Tichowtungiaceae > Tichowtungia. The sequence goes on along the minus strand of JBGAJP010000038.1, from coordinate 18,341 downwards.
ACGCAATGCCGAGGCCAGACAGTCGGAAGGGTTCGCCCGGGCGCATGATGCGGAACGGGCTCGTCTGCTTCTCTATGAGGATGTCGCGGATGTTTTCTATCAGATCCGGTCATTTCAGGATCAGCGGACGGCATCGCAGGAACAGCTCAAGACATTGGAAACCCGGGCAGAGGAACTGGGCCGCCGGATAAAACTCGGACGGTCAAAAATGTCCGACCTGCTTACGACCTCAAACCAGATGGCCGAAGCGCGTTTGACAATTGAGCAGCTCAACCAGTCCTGCGCCGCTTCGCTGGAACTGCTGGCATTCATGACAGGTCAGCCGTCATCGAGTCTTCAGCTGGTTGATCAGACACCCCTGCCCGCCATCGGCGAGGTGGACAAGTATCTTATCGCAGCGGCAGACCGGGAGGACATCAAAGCCGGGAAAGCCGGTGTAGAGGCTTCGCAATTCGATATGGAAGCGGCCAAAGCCGACCGCATGCCGAAGGTGACTTTGGATGGGAACAGCTATCTTTACCGCGATCCGCAGTCTCAGAGCGAGTGGGATATTGTTTTGAGTCTGGAAGTTCCTCTGTTCGACAAAGGCCGTCGCAAGGCGCGTATTGCCGAAGCCGGACAGCAGCTGAGAATCAGCGAGCTGCGGCTGGCGGAACTGCAACGGTCTTCCGAACGGGATGTGCGGCAGGCGTATGAATCCTTGTTCTACGAACTGAAACAGTGGTCGGAACTGCAATCGGCTATCGGAATTTCATCCGATACGCTGGCGCTTCTTCAGAAAGACTACGAGCTGGGCCGTGTCAGCAATCTCGACGTTCTTACGGCCTCGGTCCAGTACTGGGGCTTACGCCGGCGCGAGGCGGCTCTGGCCAATCAACTGCGCGCGGATATGATTCATCTTCATGTCGCCGCCGGAAAGGTTTCTCCATGACACTGTCCGACCTTTCCATCCGCCGTCCCGTTTTCGCCTGGATGCTCATGTTCGGTCTAATCGTTTTCGGAGCCATCAGCCTGAACCGGATGGGAATCAGCCAGATGCCCGACATTGATTTTCCCGTTCTTGGAGTTCGTGTTTCCTGGGAAGGCGCGGCACCTGAGATCATGGAATCCGAACTGGTTGATAAAATTGAACAGCTCGTGATCTCCGTCGATGGGCTGAAAGAAATCCGTTCAACCATCCGGCAGGGATCGGCTACGGTTGAACTGGAATTCGAACTCAGCCGTGATATTGACGCCGCCCTACAGGAAGTTCAGGGTGCGCTGGCCGAACTGCGTCTGCCGCTGAATGTGAATCCGCCGGTTATTCAGAAAAATTCAACCGAAGGTGAGCCGGTAATGCGGCTCGGTGTATCCGGCACGCAAACACCGCGCGAACTGGTGGATTATGTTGAAACCTTTTTGACGGATCAGCTTCAGGTGATTCCCGGCGTCGGCGAAGTTGCGCTGTACGGATTCGGCGAACGCAACCTGCGCCTATGGGTGGACACAAAAAAACTTCAGGAATACGAATTAACTATTCTCGACCTCCAGCAGGCCGTCGAACAGGAACATTCCGAACTGGCCGCCGGTTACATTGAAAACGCGAAACAGGAAATGAATCTGCGGATTATGGGGGAAGGTCTGACCGTTGAGCAGGTCGCCGATATTCCCATAACGCATCGGGGCGGTCAGCCGATATACGACGTAACCATCCGCCTGAAAGATGTGTGCCGTGTGGAAGACGGCCTCAGTGATGTGCGCCGCTTTGTGCGGATTTCCGGAGAGCCGGGACTGGTCATCGGGATCAGCAAACAACGCGGCGCCAATGAAGTAGAAGTCGGCCGCCGGGTTCGGGAACGAATGGATGAACTTCAGCAATCCCTGCCGTCCGGCATGAAACTTCAGGTTAATGTCGATCTCACCCGCCCTGTAGAACAGGCCGTACAAGCGACGGAACACGAACTGGTGACTTCCGCCGTTCTGACAGCGTTGATCTGTTTTCTTTTCCTTGGAACATGGAGTTCGGGCTTCAACATCTTTCTTTCCATTCCGACCTCGATTGTCGGCACATTCACTGTGCTTTATTTTTCGGGATTTACTCTCAACACGTTCACATTGCTCGGCCTGGCACTGGCCATTGGTATTGTTGTGGATGATTCGATCATGGTGCTGGAAAACATCGTCCGGCATTTCGAGATGGGAAAAGATAAAGTCAAGGCGGCTGAGGACGGAGCACGCGAAATCATCTTCGCAGCCGTAGCGACAACCGCTGCCGTTGTCGCAATTTTTCTGCCGGTGGCGTTCATGTCCGGCGTAATCGGACGTTTCTTTTTTCAGTTCGGCGTAACCATGACAGCGGCTGTGCTGTTATCTCTGCTGGAAGCGGTCACGCTCACACCGATGCGGCTTTCAACCATGATGTCGCGGCGCAAAAAAACCGGCTGGCTGGAGCATGGCTCCAGTACTTTGTTCGACTGGCTAAACCGTGCCTACGGCTGCGCTCTTTCGTTCGTCCTTAAAATCCGCTGGCTCGTTTTAATTACTGCACTGGCCATCTTCGCCGCATCCCTGCGATTGGGAACAGAACTTCGCCGGGAATTTGTGCCGGCGCAGGACCAGTCGTACATGATGGTTAACCTTCGGGCTCCTGTCGGATCTTCTCTTGCGATGACGGATTCGCGTGTACGCGAGGTGGAAGCCTATTTCAAGAAGCGTCCTGAAATCCTGCGCTCTTTCACCATGGTCGGCGGCGGAGGCGGCACACCGAATCAGGCGACGATGGGCCTCACACTGGTAGAGCGGAATCAGCGCAACCAGTCGCAGGCCGAGCTGATGAACGAGTTCCGGAAGGATCTCGAAAGTTTTAAAGGGTTGCGCATTTCATTTCAGGACATGTCGGCGCGCGGACTTACGGCACGGCGCAGCCAGCCGGTTGAGTTCAATATTAACGGGCCTGATTACGCCGTGCTCGAAACCTCGACGCAGAAAATTATGGATCGTCTTGAGAAAACCGGTCTTGTTGTCGATTTGGACAACAGCTTCCGGACCGGTATGCCCGAAGTCCGGATTATCCCTGACCGTCAGGCGGCCGCGATCCGGGGCGTTACAATGGAAGAGATTGGACGAACGGTGAACGCGGCAATGGGCGGCATCCGCCAGGGTAAATTCACCAGGGACGGGCGCCGGTATGATATCCGGTTACGGCTGACACCCGAAGACCGGCTGACCGGCGAGGATGTAAAAAACCTGACCGTCCGGAACTCGTATGGTGAACTGATTCCGCTGGAAAATGTGGTACGTGTAGAGAATGTCTCAACCTTGCAGAGCATTAACCGCGTCAGCCGCCAGCGCGCCATTTCAGTGACTGCCAATATGGCGCCCGGTGCTTCACAGGCCGCCGCTCTGAAAGCGGCGGAAAAAATTTCAGAAGAAATTCTTCCGCCCGGTTACACCTTCAATCTGGAAGGCGGAGCAAAAACCTTCAGTGAGTCGGGCAGCGGGCTTTGGATCGCCTTCCTGCTGGGAATCGTAGTCGCCTACATGGTTCTGGCGTCGCAGTTCAACAGCTTCATCCACCCCTTCACCGTCCTTCTGGCTCTGCCGTTCAGCATTACCGGCGCACTGGTAACGCTGTGGGGCACAAACCAGTCGCTGAATCTTTACAGCGCAATCGGCATCATTCTTCTGATGGGCGTGGTGAAAAAGAACTCGATTCTGCTGGTCGAGTTTATGAACCGGAAACGCGCCGAAGGTATGCCGTTGAAAGAGGCAATCGTTACAGCCGCGCCGATCCGGCTCCGGCCGATTCTAATGACGTCTGTTGCAACCATTGCCGCGGCATTTCCCATTGCGCTGGGTATAGGAGTCGGCGCGGAAACCCGGCAGCCAATGGCGCTGGCGATCATCGGAGGCGTATTTGTTTCCACCGTATTCACCTTGCTCGTCGTTCCATGCGCGTACTGCATCATGGCCCGGTTCGAGCGCAGCAGGCCTGAAATCAGTTGAGCATGGCAATACGGGCGAGACCCTTGAGCGTCAGCTGCTGATCGACCGGAACGGCATGTTCCCAGCCTTCAAACACCCACTTGGCAAAACCGCCGGTCGCGCAGACTTTGGTACCTTTCCCGAGCTCTTTCCGGAGCTGTGCCAGAATCTCTTTGACCATGCCGAGATAGCCGAGATGCGCGCCGATCCGCATGGCCTCTTCGGTGCTTTTGCCGACAACGTGTGTGGTCTTGACCGGCTTGATATGCGGAAGCAGCGCCGTCTTTTCAGCGAGGTAATCAAACATCAGCGGCAGTCCGGGACAGATGATCCCGCCGGCATATCCTTCTTTCTTTTTGACGATATCGAAGGTAAGTGCGGTTCCGAAATCGCAGACGACTACCGGTGTTCCGTAATCGGCGGCGGCTTCGCAGGCATTGGCCAGACGGTCGGCACCGATGGTTTCCGGCTTTGGATAAGAAACCGGTACGCCCAGATTGACCGTATGATTCACCCATAGAAAACCGGTGACTCCCTGTGCTCTCAGAAATTTCTCCCAGCGTTTATTAACACCGGGCTTCACCGAGGCAAGCACCGCTCGCTCAGGAACTGCACGCAATTTGAGCGCCGGTTCGCCGGACGGCGTACGCTGGATGGAAGAAAGCCTCAGATTGCGCGCAACCGCCAGTGAAGTGCTGGTGTTGCCGATATCGACGACAAGTGTTGCAGGTGCCGCAGTCATTTCAGATAAAGTCCAGTGCGAGATCGGCGGACGGTGCCGAATGGGTCAGCGCGCCGACCGAAATCGCATCAACTCCGGTCCGGGCGACCTCACGGATGGTTTTCAGGGTTATACCGCCCGAGGCTTCGGTTTTGCAGATTCCTTTGCAAAGTGCAACGCATTCACGCAGATCCTGCGGCGACATGTTATCGAGCAGCACCCAGTCAGGTTTGGCATGCAACACCGCTTTGAGCTGATGGATGGTATCGACTTCAACTTCGATCAGCAGGTGGGGATATTTCTTACGTGCCGCGTGAATGGCTCCGGCCAAATCGCCGCCTTCGCGTGTCCAGTGTGCCAGATGATTATCTTTAATCAGTACACGATCAAAAAGGCCGTAGCGGTGGTTCGTTCCGCCGCCGCAGACCACTGCATATTTCTCAAACGTTCGCAGGGTCGGCGTGGTTTTGCGTGTATCGAGAATCAGCACATCCGGATTGCCGGCCTCTTCAACATAGCGGCGGGTCAATGTGGCAATGCCGGTCATCCGCTGGATGAAGTTGAGCGCGGTACGTTCAGCAATCAGCATGGCGCGCGCGGGACCGGAGATGCTCAGAACCACGTCGCCGGGCTTGAGCTCCGAGCCGTCTTTGATTTTCTGAACGGCTTTTATCGCGGAGTCCATTTCCCGGAAAACTTCTGCGGCGACAGCGCCGCCGGACAGTATGCCCTCCTGCCGCGCAACCAGATGCGCCTTGGCAGTTTCCTCCGAAGGCACGAGCGAAAACGAAGTCGCATCGAGCTTCCCCGAACCGAGGTCTTCGGCGAGCGCATCGCGGATGCGCTGCTTGACGTCAGGAAAAGAAAGGATGTCATTCAAGATATTTTTATTTTTCAGGCCCACAAGTAACCTCAAATAATTTTATTCGATACCAATGCGATAATACGCCCTGCTCAGCGGCTGCAACTCGCAGGAATTTTCAGGAGGAGTAGCCGAACAATTTCTGACTAACGGAATAAACGCCTCATTCAGATTGGTTGTATACGAAACTGCATAACATTTCCCGGCTACACTAGGCCAACGTAAAATAAATCCATTCGTTCCGGAACATCTCAATTCCATAATGTTCAGCAGGGAACAAGAATTAACAGGATCGGTTCCAGCCACACTTTCTTCCCAATTTTTCAATCCGTCATGATCCGGATCTGACTCGCTGGTTGCATTGGTTAAACTGCCGAAATATTTCAACTCCCATCCATCACTCATCCGGTCGCCATCGACATCCCACCCCTGATACTCATAGGCTCCAATATCGACACGACCATTTACGACACGTGGATCACCGTTCAAATCCATTTCTGTTATCCATAAAGAGTTTGTTCCGGTGTCCAGACACGGTGAATTCGAAGCCAAGTTAAAGTTTCCAGAGATATAGTTCACAAAACCGGGTGCATTGGTTATACAGGCATTCCCATATTTTGGATAGGTGCAGATATACGCCGAAGGACTGATATTCCCACAGTTATAGTTTGAATATATGGAGCTGTTTACGGCCGTATTGTAATAGATGATGCTATTCTGTATTCCCCCGCCCCATATCCCGCCCGCAGCATCATCGGCATGATTATCAACGACAGTGCAATTATAAAGATATGAGAAATAAGCTCCGCCACCCAATCCGGATGCTGTGTTTCCGACAATTAAAGAATTATACACAACGGCTTGGCGTACGCCTCCGCCATACTGCCCTGTATTGTCACGCAAAATACAGTGATACAAACTGCCTCCGTAGGCGCCGCCGCTGGAGTTCGCCTCCATTACACAGTTCGAAACGGTCGTATGGTGGCTTTCGCATTTAACCCCATATAATCCATTTGTAATCCGCATCCCGGCTAATACCGCCCCATCGCTGAGGTAAATGACATTTGTAATTTCCATTCCATTCAAAGCGGTAAATCGCGGGCCGTTTAGGCTCCGAACAGTGATCTCATTGCTGACCACAATTCCACCGCTGTAGGTTCCATTAGTAATCAAAATCAATCCGCCTGGAATAGCGGAAACGTTAATCGCATCCTGAATAACATGTGTTGCGGTCGCCCACGTGGCATAAGGAGGCGTCTCGCTGCCCGATAAAGAAACACAGGTTGTATACGGCGCAACAACATGAACCGTGGTCGTTGCTGCTATGGAAACATCCATATTCGAAGCGCAAAGAACAGCCTCGTAGGTTCCAGCGGCGGCATAGGCATGCTGAACAGTACATTGGTTTTCTTCATACGTTCCATCTCCAAAATTCCAACGGCTGTTGATTGCAGGCCCGTCGACATTAGCAGAAAACGTAATCGGATATCCCTCGACTACAGTCGGATGATTCGCCGATATCCCGACCGATAGACTGCCTGTAAGACCAGTCAGCAAAAACTCGTCGCAGCCAATATCTGTCACACCGTTTACGACTCTGAGCTGCCCGTCTAAGTCGGTGCCGACCGCCGCTGCATTGGTCCCAGCATTGATGCAGGGAGAAGTTTGCGATAAATGAAAATCATCAGAAGAAAGCAGGCCGGGTTCATTTGTTATATTCCCGATTCCCTTCGGAAGAGGAACCGTGCAGCAGTAAGAAAAGGATCTTCCATCTAAATCATTGTCACATGCGTCGACGGCATAATTATAATAGACGATGCAGTTTGTAAGATAAGCCGACTCGGTACCACCGCCGCGTTTTTCTGCGCGGTTACCAACTACGGTGCAGTTAACCAATGATCCTTCGCGTGCGCCGCCGCCATATAAAGCTGAGTTATTGTAATAAAAACAGTTCTGCACAGATGTCTTATAGCTTCCACCACCCCACATACGGACTCGATTGTCGCGAAAAATACTATTTTTTGCGATCCCCGCATACATGCCTCCGCCGCTATGGCCAGCTTCGTTAGCAATAAAAATGCAGTTAGAAACAATGGCAGAACTTTCGCACCACGCGCCGCCGCCATGTTGTTCATTGGTAAAAACACCATCACTGCGTGTATGGCCTTTTGTCAGCGTAAATCCGGCTAATACAGCATTAGTACCGACATATACGCAACGAATGGCACCGTCGCCGCAGCCGTGTGCATCACCTCCGTCGGTCGCCAAAGCACCCTCTATGATCGTTACTTCCGGCCCGTTGATGCTTCGGACAATGATCGGCTTAGTAATCGCAACCCGGTTTGTCAGCGTTCCAAAAATGGCTGTACCGCCAGTGTTATATATTCCATCGGCAACCAGAATTTCATCTCCGTCCAACGCAATATCAATTGCTGACTGAATGTGATGAGCCGCTGTAATCCAGTTAGTGTACGGGGCAGATGGCGAAGGACTATTGGTATCCACATAATGGATTTCGGCATAAACCCCCGCATGTAACACGGCAATGGAAAACCAGACAGATAGTCTCTTCATGCTTTGTCTCCGGTAAGTTTTAAAATTACTGAGTCGTCATGACATGAACAGTCGTGTACATGCAAACCCAAAGCGTAATAAAGTCTGATAACCTGTCTGCAAATCATGCTTCTACTGATGCGTATCCGCGCCCATCAGGACAGCGACCGGTTTCAGCATCTCGATATTTTCGCAGACAATTTTGATCGCGGCGGCAATGGGCACGGCCAGCAGTGCGCCGGTGATGCCCCACAGCCAGCCCCAGAAAACCAGCGAAAGCAGAATAACCATCGGGCTGAGGTTGAGTTTATCGCCCATAACCTTCGGCTCAACCAGACAGCCGATGATCTGATGGATAACCAGCAGCGCGATCGCAATTCCTGCTGCCACCCAGAAGTTAGGATAGAATTGCACGAACGCAATCAGTACCGGCGGAACCGAGGCCAGAACGGTTCCAATACTCGGGATGAAGCTGAGCAGGAACGCGAGCACCGCCCAGGTCAGCGGAAAGTCGGACTTGCCGATCACCAGTACGATCCAGACCAGCAGGCTGGAAACCGTGCTGAGAATCAGTTTGACGTACAGGTAGCGGCTGATCTGGTGCGCAATGGAGGATGTCACGTTCGCAATCCGTTTACCTTGCGCGTCCGGAAAAGCGCGCTGAACTTTGCCTTCGAAATACGGCTTGCCGAGCAGCATGAAGATCAGAAAAACCAGCACCATGGCCAGATTTCCGGTAAACGTGATGAATGAGCCTGAAAAGATAACCAGCCGCTGTCCGATCTGATGCTTCCAGTCAATCTCACCGAACGACAGCCAGGACGGCATGGTGTAACGCCCGGAAATGGCTGCGGTGATCTGCGTGAACTGGTCGGCATACTTCGGATACTCATTCACAAACACCATCGCACGGGTGTAGAGAAAAAGTCCGGTCAGATAAAAAAAACCAAACAGCAGAACCATCACCACAGCGACCGCCGGGGCCGGCGGAACACGGCGGCGGGCCAGAAAGTTAACCAGCGGCGCAAGGATGTAGGAAAGAAGCCATGCAATAACCAGCGGAAGAATAACAGCCTGCGCTGTTTTCAGGACAAACCCGACCATTACCAGCGCAATAACACCGATCAGGGGAATCAATACCCGCTGGTTCTGCATAAGCCGCTCCCGGTTTCAGTGCCGTGTTTCATACGCCGCAATGTCGTCGGCATACTGGAGCGTCTGGGCAATATCGTCCAGACCATTCAGAAGCTTGTTCCGAAGCACCGGATCGGCATTGAACGGATAAACTTTTTCGCCGTCTGCCGCATGAACCGTGACAGTCTGAGCTTCCAGATTTACAGTGGCTCTTACGCCGGGCGTTTTCTCCAGAATCTTGAAAATTTCGTCCACCTGCGCCGACGTCATTTCGATTGTCAGCAGACCGTTCTTTCCGCAGTTGCCGCGAAAGATGTCGGCGAACGCCGGCACATCATCCTGACGCGGAGCAATGACCACTTTGAAACCGTACTGCTGAACCGCCCAGACGGCGTGTTCGCGGCTTGAACCGCAACCGAAATTGTTGCGCGCCACCAGAACCTGCGCCCCGGCGGTTTCCGGTTTGTTCAGTACAAACGACGGATTGTCCGAACCGTCGTTGTTGTAACGCCAGTCGGAAAACAGCGCCGCGCCAAAGCCGGTCCGCTTGATCGACTTCAGGTATTCTTTGGGGATGATCGCATCCGTATCGATGTTTGCGCGATCCACGCCGGCGACGATGCCAGTAAATGTTTTGAACTTTTCCATCATATTCTCCTTAAATTCGAAGCACGAAACTCGAAATCCGAAACAAATTCAAACAATCAAAATCAAATTTTCAAAACCCTGGAAATCCTATTTAGACTTCTGAATTATCGCACCAAAAATATTCATTAACTCCTGTGCTTCACCAGCCAGCTTCACTCGCTCTGTACCTAAGTCAGCATCCGTAAATGTCTCAATCAACCGCAACCAATATCGGCTTTCCTTCGCCTCTTTTCGGCAGATTTTAATCCGCATCACAAAATCCTTCTTACTCAGAGCGTCATTCGCCTCTATGTAATTTGCACCAACAGACCCCGAAGACCGAACAACCTGTTTGGCATCTTCACTGTTCGCAACATCCAGCTTCAGCTTTCGTACAAATACACGGACTGTCTTCGCAAACTCAAGCGTCCGATCTTCCAGATCATATGTTTTTGAATTTTCCGACATTCTGATTTGTTTCGTGCTTCGAGTTTCGGATTTCGAATTTATAGCAATTCACGAATATCCACGAAGTGCCCGTGAATTGCGGCGGCGGCAGCCATCGCCGGACTCACCAGATGAGTACGTCCGCCCTTGCCCTGACGGCCTTCAAAGTTACGGTTGGAGGTTGAAGCACAGCGCTCCTTATCCTTCAGCTTGTCAGGATTCATCGCCAGACACATGCTGCAACCGGCGTAACGCCACTCCGCACCTGCTTCGACAAAGATGCGATCCAGCCGTTCTTTTTCGGCCGCGTAGCGCACCGCTTCGGAGCCGGGCACAACCAGCACACGTACGCCTTTAGCCACCTTCCTGCCTTTGATAACTGCGGCGGCTTCGCGCAAATCTTCAATACGCCCGTTCGTGCAGCTGCCGATGAAAACCGTATCGATCCTGATGTCGGTCATCTTCATGCCGGGTTCGAGGCCCATATAATCCAGTGCCGCGCGAACGTCGGCCGGGCTGTATTCCGGCACTGCATCCAGCGCCGGGACTTTACCGGTCACATCGGTCACCATGCCGGGGCTGGTTCCCCAGGTTACCTGCGGAGCCAGATCGCTCACGTCGATCATCAGCTCGTAGTCAAAATAGGCACCTTCGTCGGTCGTCAGCTTCTTCCATTCGGCAATCGCTTTCTCCAGCTCGGCACCTTTCGGAGCATACTTGCGGTTGCCGGAAGCGACATAGTCGAACGTGATCTGATCGGGAGCCACCAGGCCGGCGCGCGCGCCGCCTTCGATGGCCATATTGCAGATCGTCAGGCGGCCTTCCATCGACAGACTGCGGATTGCTTCGCCGCAGAACTCGAACGCGCAGCCGGTTCCGCCCGCTGTGCCGATCATGCCGATCAGTTTCAGCACCATATCTTTGGCGGTTACGCCCGGTTGCAGTTTCCCGGTAAATTCCACTTTATAGTTTTTAGGCTTCTTCTGGCGCAGGGTCTGCGTCGCCAGCACGTGTTCCACTTCGGAAGTGCCGATACCGAATGCGATCGAACCGAACGCGCCGTGCGTTGCCGTGTGCGAGTCGCCGCATACCACCGTCATACCGGGCAGAACGATGCCCTGCTCCGGGCCGATGATGTGAATAACGCCCTGGCGGTCGTCGCCCAGCGGGAAAAGAGTCACACCGGTTTCCGCCGCATTGTCTGTCAGCGCGTCTACCTGCGCCTTGGCGATCGGATCGGTAATGTTCATCCGGTTTTCGTCCGTCGGCACGTTGTGGTCCATCGTGGCAAACGTCCGTTCCGGGCAGCGCACCTTGCGGCCGGCCAGACGGAGACCTTCAAACGCCTGAGGACTGGTCACTTCGTGAACCAGATGGCGGTCGATATACAGCAGCACTTCGCCGCCGCCCAGATCCTTGACGACATGCGCATCCCAAATCTTGTCAAACAGTGTTTTACTCATAGGGGCGGAGGATATATTTTTACGCCCGTTCCCATCAACGCAAAAGGACGCACAAATTATGAATGGCTACCTGATTTTCATCCTCGCCCTGCTGATTTTTAACTGGCTCCTGTCGCTGATCGTCGAAACCCTCAACCTGCGCAACGTCTCGACCGAAATACCGGCGGAGTTCCAGGGTATTTACGACGCGGAAAAATATGACAAATCGCAGCGCTACCTGCGAGAAACCACCCGTTTCGAGCAGATTCAGGCCGCCATCATGCTTCCGGTCACCATCGCTTTTATCCTGCTCGGCGGCTTCAGCTGGATTAACGGCATCGCGCAGGCCGCTTCCGGCAACATGATTGTGCAGGGACTGATCTTCGGCGGCGTACTGGTTCTGCTCGGACAGCTGGCCGGTATTCCGTTCAGCATCTACGACACCTTCGTCATCGAAGAGCGCTATGGCTTTAACAAAACCACCCCTAAAATTTTCGTCGTCGATCTGCTGAAAGGACTGATGCTCACCGTCCTGCTCGGCGCGCCGGTCTTTGCGCTGATCCTCTGGATTTTCAGCGCCGTCCCGAACGCATGGCTTTGGGCGTGGGGCGCACTGGCCGTCATCCAGCTCTTCATTATGTTTATCGCACCGGTCGTCATCCTGCCGCTCTTTAATAAATTCACTCCGCTCGAAGAGGGCGAACTGCGCACGGAAATCGAAGAGTTCGCCGAAGAACAGAAATACACGCTCAGCGGCATCTTCAAAATCGACGGATCGAAGCGTTCCACCAAATCCAACGCCTACTTCACCGGCTTCGGCAAAACCAAACGCATCGCCCTGTTCGACACGCTGATTGAAAAACATACCGTCGGCGAACTGGTCGCTGTGCTGGCGCACGAAATCGGGCACTGCAAACTCGGCCACATCAAAAAAGGAATCATCATCTCGCTGGCTTCGTCGCTGCTGATGTTCTTCATCCTCTCGCTCTTCATCACCAAACAGGGACTCTACGCCGCGTTCGGAATCGAAGGCACGCCGCTCTATGCCGGCTTCATCTTCTTCGGCTTCCTCTACGCGCCGATCAGCATGATTCTCGGACTGCTCGGCAACATCCTGTCACGGAAGCACGAATACGAAGCCGACGCCTTCGCCTCCGAAACCACCGGCGAACCGGCCGCCCTGATCGACGCACTGAAAAAACTATCCGTCGACAACCTCTCCAACCTCACGCCCCATCCTCTCAAAGTTTTCCTCGAATACTCCCACCCGCCCGTGCTTGAACGGATTAAGGCGCTACGCAAAATCCAGTAAAAGGATGGTATGAAAAAATTGCAGATCAAAATTGTACTTATCGGTCATTTGCGCCGAACACTCGACCTAAGAAAAATCGAACGGTTCAAATCACGCTTCTTTGAGATCAGCGAAGTCGAAAGAATTAATAATCTACCCAGTCCGCAAAAAGATGACGGCTACCTGGACGTATCTTTCTCCCGAGAAGAGATCACAACCATGCTGTCTTCCGTAAATGGAGCGGATGCTGTCATTGGTGTCATAAATTACAGATTTACTGACAACTTCTACCTGCATCGTACTGGCCGCAATAAAGCGTGTATTTCAATCGCTGACATTGACGGGCTTCTACTTGAAAACAATATCTCAATAGAAAATTTCGTGCTCAAAAACATATACGAAATGATCGTTTTCAAAAACGTACTAGGCGATCTAACAAGCGATGAAGTCTACAGTTTGGTGCATCATGATACACGTGGATGCCTTTTCGATCTGAATGGGGACAAATGTGATGTCGTTTACAATACCGAAAAACCAATAATCTGTGACTCCTGTAAGGCGTTTATTAATGGGAGAAGTCTACCCAACAATTTTGTCAGAGACATCGAACGCGAGCTAAGAAACATTCGAAAGCCATTGATATGTTCGGTTGAAATATTTATTCGAAAATATCCTCTTTTCTCGGCAGCGTTGGCAGTGAACAGTTCTATTGTAATCAATCTGGCGTCAAACCTAATTTGGGAATTGATGCGGTTAAAATAAAGGTGGAACGCGAACTCCGTGCGCGTTCTAAGCGTGCCCGGAGGTCACGCTCCACCTAGGAGATTTAATAACTGCTGCATGTCGTCAGGAAGATCGAGGTCGACGGTGACAGGCCGTCCAAACTTCGGATGGCGGAAGCTGATGCCGGAAGCGTGCAAAGCCTGACGATCCATGCGCAGCCTTGCGCGGTCGGCGTCGGTTAGAGTGTCTTTGCAAAAGCGCAGGAAGAGAGTTTCGTCCACGCCATAGAGTTTGTCGCCGACAATCGGAGTTCCCAGCGCCAGCAGTGTGGCGCGTATCTGGTGCAACCGTCCGGTATGAGGCTCCGCTTCGATCAGCGCGATCTCCCCGCACTGTTTAATCAGCCGGAACTTTGTTTCCGCCCATTCGGCATCCGCCTTCGCCAAGGCTACGGCGGACAAGTCCGACGGCGGCGTATCAGACGAGCCGCCCAGAATAAACTTCCGCTTTTTACGGATGGCGGATTCGGTGTCGGCGACCAGCCACCCGGCGGTTTCCAGTTCCGCCGGAAAGGCGGTTGCTTCCACCAGCGCTTTGTAGCGCTTCACGACCTTGCGTCCGGAAAACTGTTTCCGGCAGTTTTCGGATGCCGCGAAATTTTTTGCGATAACAACCAGTCCGGAAGTTTCGCGGTCGATGCGGTTGACGAACGTGAAATCATCAAGCCCCTGCTCCTTTTTGAGCCACGCCCAGAGCGTATGGTTGAAATAGCGTCCGCCCGGATGACACGGCAGATTGCCGCTTTTGTTGATCAGCAGAAGATCGTCGTCATCCAGAACGATGCCGATGTTGAAGTCAACCGGCGGCTCCGGACGGTCGTCGGGTTCATAGGCCAGCCGGTCGCCGGCCTTTAACAGCGAATCAGGCTTACACGGTTGCTCATTAACCGTCACCGCTCCGGCAGCGATGCGCTCGCACCAGCCGGCCCGGTCATGATAGGAAAAGCGCGCGGCAAGGAAATCAGCCACCGCGGTTCCTTCTGCTGTGCCGGGCACTTCAAAAATCATTTCCCGTTTCATCCCGTCCTTTCTAGTGGTTTGTTTCACAGAAGGAAACAAAGGAAAACGAAGGAGATTTCCAAACCTGATCAAACCTTCCTTGGTTACCCTTCGTTGCTTCTGTAAAACGGCGGGCCTTGATTCTATTCGCCTTTGCTTCTTGGCGTCTTTGCGGTTATTTTCCTCGCCATGAAAATACTCTGCTGCGGATTTTTTCCGGCGCTTCAGCGCACGATTGAATATGGCTCGTTCCGGCCGTATGAAGTAAACCGTGCCCGTAAGGTTTCCGTCGCCGCCAGCGGCAAGGCGACCAATACGGCGCGCGTTCTGAAAATCCTCGGTGCCGACCCGCTGATGCTGAGTTTTGCCGGCGGGGCTAACGGCGATACCGTCCGCGATCTGCTGGAAAAGGAACAGCTCCCCTGCCGCTGGGTCGAAACCAAAGCGGAAACCCGTATCTGCCAGACGCTCCTTTCCGGCGATCACGACGGCTGTACCGAACTGGTTGAAAATACCGCGCCGCTTTCCGCCGCCGAATGGAAAGCATTCGTCAAAACCTTTGCCGGACTTCAAGGCGGATTCGACCGCATCGTCTTTTCCGGCAATCTGCCGCCGCATGCGCCGCAGGATATTTACGCCGAACTGCTTTCGCTGACCGACGGTAAAAAAGTGCTGATCGACAGCTACGGCCCGCCACTGCTCGCCGCGCTGGAACACCGCCCTGCCGTCGTCAAAATCAACGCCGAAGAGTTGGCTTTGACTCTCAAAGCGCCCGCTGGGGGCAGCGGGCCTACAAAAAACACTGTAGGCCGGGTGCCCTCACCCGGCGAAATCAACGAGTTAGCGGAAGAGCTGATGTCGCTCGGTGCAGGCGCGGTCGGCATTACGCAGGGCAAGGCGCAGGCGATGCTCTTTCAGCCGGGCACGGCATACACCTTTAAGGTTCCGCAGATCAAAGCGGTCAATCCTATCGGAAGCGGTGACTCGGTCAGCGCCGGCACCGCTTATGCGCTGGCCAAAGGCCATTCGCTGGTCGAAGCGTTTGTCTTCGGTCTCGCCTGCGGAACATCCAACGCAATGAATATTGAACCGGGCGTAGTGAAACTCGAACAGATCGCCGGGCTCGTCCCGCAAATTACCATGCAGTAATTCCGATGTCGCCGTTTACCCAGTACAAGCAATGGATGATCGACCAATATGGAGACGCGCTGTTCCGCGTTCCCGTACAGCTCGCCAGTTCCTGTCCGCACGGTCGCTGCGCCTTCTGTTCCGAAAACGGATCGAAGGCTCAGCAGACCCAGCGGCAGGAAAGTCCGGTTGAACAGATCGAAGCGGCGATCAAATTTTCAAAACGGCGCTACAAGGCGCAAAAGCTGATGCTCTACATTCAGGCGTTCACCGCCGACCTGACTGATTCAAAACAGCAGGCGCTGATTCTGCAATGTCTGGAGCACTGTCATTTCGAGGCAATCAGCATCGGCACACGACCCGACTGCCTGTCGGAAGCGGCGCTTCAGTTTCTGGAAGTGTTAAAGGAGAAAGTCGAAGTCTGGGTGGAGCTGGGCGTGCAGACGGCGAATGACGAAACGCTGAAACGGATCAACCGCGGCCATGACTGGGCATGCAGTAAACAGGCGATTCTGGCGCTGGCAGAGCGCGGTATTCACGTCGCACCGCATGTGATTATCGGTCTGCCAGAAGAAACAGCGAAGGACTGGAACCGCACGGCGATGGAACTTGCCGTCTTGCCGATTTCAGGGATTAAGATTCATAACCTGCACGTCGTCAAAGGAACGCGGCTGGCCGACGATCCGCCGCCGGTGCTCAGTCACTGGGAATACGCCGAGGCGCTGATGGATTTTCTACGCCGGATTCCGGCGGAACTTCCGGTCATGCGTATTTCAACCGATACGCCGGACGAAGAACTGATCGCTCCGCACTGGCATCTGGAAAAAGGACAGTTTCTGGATTATGTCGTTCAGCAGATGACCTGCCGTCAAATTCACCAAGGCGATTTGACGGAATTCCGAAACTCGAAACTCGAAACTCGAATTGCTCCGGTCAGAACTGACGATGGTTCGATCACCTTTTTCAGCGAGGACTGGAAAGAACACTACCACACCAAAACCGGCGCGCGGCTGGAAGCACAGCAGAAGTTTGCTGTCCCTTCCCGGCTCGCCATAAAACTTAAAACCGGCGACTTAAAACTGCTCGACGTCTGCTTCGGACTCGGCAACAACTCGCTGGCGGCGTTCTGCGCGGCGGCGAATGCGAAATACCGGCTGGGTGTTACCGCACTCGAAATGGACAAGCGTGTCGTTCGCGCGGCGGCTGAATCATTCCAAACTCTGGAAACCGATCCGGTTGACTGGCGAACCGTTCTTTCCGAACTCTACTCTCATTCATCATTCAGCGCTCAGAACTTATCGCTTTCCATCCGCTGGGGCGACGCCCGCTGGCTGATCCAGGGACTGGACGATGAATCGTTCGACATAATCTTCCACGATCCGTTTTCGAGCCAGCCCTGCCCGTCCGCGGCGCAATGCGTGAAGCGGGTTTTATAATCGGCGAAACGCATCCGGGCCACCAGATGGGCGACGGCACAATCGCCGCGAAACGTGCAGAGAATATCGAGTTTCCGGTGGTTGAAAACGCTGACGGGCGGCGGAGTATTCCGTACCGCGATCCATATCTCTGCGCGACGTCCAAAACCATTCTGCGCAACCGGCAGGAAGCGGCCGAAATTATAAAGCGATAATGTTTCGCAGAAACCTGATGAGATATTCTTTTCTAACCGTACACCCGTCACATAATTCTTATGACTGAGAAAGGCTCTCGGTCTGTGCGGGTTTTAGCCACTTGTTTATGAAATACACGCACACGCAACCGAGCAAAGCGCCACCCAGCACATCGCTGACATAATGAGCTCGGACGATAATGCGGGAGATTCCCATCGCAACCGCCCAGGCCACACACCACGGCCGGCTGCGCGGCCACAAAATCCATAGCGCAGCGGCAATGGTTACGGCATCGAGAGTATGTCCGGACGGAAATGATGCCCGTCCATGATTCGCACCAAACCCTTGGAATCCATAAAGATCATGTTCGGTCAGCATTTTCGGGCGGTACCGTCCGCAAAGGAACTTTAAGATGGAACCGGCCGCGTTACTCGCGGCCCAGCATACCGAAAAGAAAAGCGCCTGCCGGCGGTGCACTGCGCTGCGTCGATGAATCCAGAACCAGCCGATGAGGATAAGGCCGATGAGATAGTCATAATAGCGTCCGATTGCCGAAATATAATCGGCCGGTGCATCCCACATTTTATTCATCCCGAAATATCTCATAACGGGAATGTCGACATACCAGTAACAGAAAGTCATCAGGATGAGCATCAGGACAGACGGTATGTAAACGTGAAATTTCATAAGGCAGGATTATTCCCGGACATACAGTGTAAGCTTAACGCGCTTACCTTTCGAGTAATTATATCCGTCGATGCTTTCCTGTTTACGAAGTTTCA
>JBGAJP010000037.1:0-24630 GCA_044224855.1 Pontiellaceae bacterium | reverse complement strand
GAAGTGGTTTATGAAGACCCGGAATTCGTGGTAGTGAACAAGCCTTCCGGGTTGCTGGCGGTGCCGGGTAAAGGCGAAGAAAATCAGGACTGCATCGTCAGCCGGGTCAAAGAACAGTATCCGAACTGCATTGAACAGCCTGCCGTCCACCGGCTGGACATGGATACGTCCGGGCTGATGGTACTGGCACTGACCGCCGACGCACACCGCGAGCTGTCGCGGCAGTTTGAACATCGCGAAACGGAAAAGCGCTACATCGCTCTGCTCGACGGTGAAATAAACGGTAACGAAGGAACCATCGAACTGCCCTTCCGGCTGGATGTAGAAAACCGGCCGTACCAGATTTATGATCCCGTCCACGGCAAAACCGGCGTCACGCACTGGAAGGTTCTGAGCAGCGGCAATAAACAAACAAGAGTGGAGTTTATCCCTGTTACCGGACGGACGCACCAGCTGCGCGTCCACGCCGCATCGGAACACGGACTCGGCACGCCGATTTCCGGCGACCGGCTGTACGGTTCCGGCACCGCGCCGGGACAGCTCAAGCTTCACGCCAGCTTCCTACGCTTCGCCCACCCGCGCACTGGAAAAACGCTCACGTTTCATTCCGCCGCACCGTTTTGAGTTCGCGCACCGTTTTGAGTTCGCGCGCCGTTTTGAGTTCGCGCGCCGTTTTGCGTAAATTCGCCGGAAAAGACACTTTCCCGTCGGATATATATTAGTCTATACTCATTAAAGTCGGCGAGCGTTGCGGATGCGTGGAATGATGTGTCTCAGTAATGCTTCAGCAGGTTTTCGGGAAACAGATCATTCTGAGGAGGAGTACATGCAAACACGTTATGCAGTTCGATTCTTGATGGCGTCCTTTCTGGGCGCAACCGTTGTAAACGCTCAACCGCTACAAACCGTGGTTGAATCCGCCCGGAATATCCCGGTCGTCCGGGATGTGGACGTCCTGGTGGTCGGCGGCAGCAGCGGAGCCGTCGCCGCGGCGGCGGAAGCGGCAAAGAACGGCGCAAAGGTTCTCATCATCACACAGCGCACCTATTTCGGCGATGATATGTGCGGAACCTATAACATAGCGCTGCAGAAGGATGAAACCCCCGTCAGCGATCTGGCCAAAGCCATTTATCTCTCCGGAAAAAACAGTTTCTCTTTCACCTATGCGACCGACCGGCCCGCCAGCAAAGCGCACGCCGACCCGGCCGGCAATGCTTTAGTCACTGGACGCGGAGCCATGGTGCAGTATGACGGCGATGTGAATATCCTGATAGATATGGGCGTTGCGCGGGACGTAAAGACGGTTCGTCTTACCGGCCTGACTCGCGGGGACATCGGTATCGGGAAAATGACGGTATCCGCCGGAAAAGATAAAAACAACATGACCCCGGTTGGAACCGTCAGCAAGCCGGTTCCGGCTGATGGAAATAATTTTGAATGTGCTGCGGATATTAAGGCGGATTGCCGGTACATCAATCTGTCACTGACCAAGGCCGATAACGCGAAGCGGATTGTCGCCACCGGCATTAAGATTGATGCCGACGAGAGCCGGGTTACGCCCAGACCGATTGTGGTCAAACAGGCTTTCGACAGCACTCTGACGAGCAATAAGGTGGATTTTCTGTTCGGCTGTTTCCCGAGCGATGTGATCCGCGACAGCCAGGGAAAAATCGCCGGCGTGGTAATGGCGAACAAGGCCGGCAGGCAGGCGGTTCTCGCTAAAGTCATCATCGATGCCACCGACCGGGCCGTGCTGACCCGCATTGCCGGCGCGAAATTCACGCCCTATCCTGCCGGGAAGCAGCCGTTTCAGCGCGTAGTCGTCGGCGGGCCGGCGGTTACAGAGAACGTGGCCAAGGTTGAAGAAATCCCGCTGCCCTACTGGAATCCTCCGACCATATACCCCACGAAAGAAAAACTGCCGTTCTGGGTTAAACTGGGCCGGCCTGAATCGCTGGGTGACACCTGCCATCTGTACACCGTCAATGTTGATATGAAGGATGATTCGTTTGCTTCCTTCGCCAGAGCCGAACAGTCAGCGCGGGACGCCACATGGAATCCGGAACAATTGGATTCGTCCGAATTCGTCTATCAGCTCCCGCCGGATCCCGTGAAGGGCCGAAAACATCTGGAAGCTCTGGCAGCGCCGGACAAACTGGATATGGACGCGTTCCGTCCCGAACAGATTGATAATCTCTATGTACTCGGCGGCTGCGCCGATCTCTCGCGTTCCGCCGCGCAGAAAATGCTCCGTCCGCTTCTGTTCATGGATGTCGGCGCGCAGATCGGCAAGGTTGCCGCCGCTCAGGCGAAGACGGCACCTAAGACAACTGATCTTGCCTCTTTGAAGGTGGACGGCACTCTGACACCGTCATCGGTCACCGGCGAAGTGAAAGAACCGCTGAACGGACTGCGTGCAAATGATGCAGGGCTTCCGACTATTGCCAGTCCGCAGCGCAGCATTCCGGTTCTTGGCGAATATGACGTCGTCGTCGTTGGCGGCGGTACGGGCGGCGGACCGGCGGCGGTTTCCGCAGCCAGACAGGGTGCCAGGACGCTGGTAATCGAAAACTTCAACGGGCTGGGCGGCATCAGCACGATCGGTTTAATCGGAGCGTATTACCACGGCAATCGCGACGGTTTCACCGAGGAGATGGACCGCGAAAACGCAAAGATGGCCGGTCAGACATATGATGACCGGACAAAGCGGAGCGGACATTACAATCTCGAGTGCAAAATGGAATACCTGCGCCGCGAGGTGCTCAAAGCCGGCGGCGATATCTGGTTCGGCGCGATCGCCAACGGCGCGTTCGTCGAAAACAACCGCGTTAAAGGCGTCATCGTACTCACACCGCACGGCCGCGGCATTGTGCTGGCAAAAGCCGTCGTGGACGGTACCGGCAACTCCGATATAGCGATTGCCGCCGGCGCAAACTATACCTTTACCAGCGGAGAGCACGCAGCCATGCAGGGCACCGGCCTGCCGTTCCGGAATCTTTTTACACCGCAAATGCATCGTTATGCATGGGTGGCCAACACGGACTACACCTATGTTGATATGAACGACATGATGGACTTGTGGCGCGTCTATCAGGAAGCCCGTGAAAAATTTCCGGAACACTACGACGTGACGCAGATCATCCAGTCGCGGGAGCGCCGCCGGATTGTCGGCGACTTTTCCATCGACCCGACCGACATTCTGAACCACCGGACCTATCCGGATTCCATCCAGCTGGCGCGCAGCGACCTGGATTCTCACGGCTACGTTGTACATCCGGTGTTCATGCTTCAGTCGTCGAAACCGCAGGCCGTTGAAACCTATGTGCCGTTCCGCTGCCTGCTTCCCAGGGGAATTGAAGGCGTGCTGGTAATCGGACTCGGCATCAGCGCGCACCGCGATTCCATGCCCATGCTCCGCATGGAGCCGGACATTCAGAATCAGGGTTACGCTGCAGGCATCGCAACGGCCATGTCCGCGAAACAGGGCAAGGCGCTTCGCGAGCTGGACATTAAAGAGCTGCAGAAAATTCTGGTGGAAAAAAACTGTATGCCGGCCTCCGTGCTGACCGATACAGATTCTCATCCGCAGCCCGTCGAGAAGCTGCAGGAAGCAGTTGAAAGCGTGCTGAAAGGCGGCCAAGGCGTCTGGGCGCTGCTGGCCCAGCCGGACGATGCGCTTCCGCTGCTCCGGAAAGCGCTTAAGGGCGATCACTCCCTTGCCGACCAGCTCGTTTACGCCGAGATCCTCTGCATGATGGGCGACGGCACCGGATCGGATCTGCTGATCGATCACATCAAGCCGCAGCCGTGGGACGAAGGCTGGGATTTCCGTAAAGGCGGCATTCCGGGCGCCCGCGTAAGCCTGCTGGACAGAAAAATCATGGCGCTGAGTTATGCCGGCAACCCGAAGGCTGTTCCGGTTGTGATCGAAAAGCTGAATCAGCTGGATGAAAAGAGCGCCTTTTCACACGTCCGCGCCGTGTGCATGACCTTACAGGCCTACGGCGATAAATCCGCGGCGGAACCGCTGGCCCGGCTTCTTCAGGCTCCCGGCGTGATGGGAAAGGATGTTACTCTGGAAAAAGCAACCGGCGCTGAACCTGTACTTGATAACGTGCGTTCCGATACCAGCCGCGAAATTTTACTCGCGAGCGCATTGTACCGCTGCGGCGATTTTAACGGTCTGGGCGAAAAAGTACTTCGTACGTACGAACAGGATCTGCGCGGTCATTTCGCCCGTTACGCCCATGCTGTTCTGACAGAGAAAAAGACGCAGAAATAACTCCATTGAAATTCTAACGAGGAAATACCTATGAAACAGAAACTCGCACTGAGCCTCACGGTTCTCATCGCATCCGCCTTCATCGCGCAGGCACAGCAGGCGGCACCCAAAGAAGAATACTACGGCGCGTTCCGCGAACTGAGCATCACGTCGGTAAAACCGGAAGGCTGGCTTAAGCAGTGGCTTGTTCTCCAGAAAGACGGCCTGACCGGAAATCTGGAAGTAGCCGGCTATCCGTACAACACGATCGGCTGGAACGGACCGCGCATCAAAGATTCCGCTGACGACAAAAGCCTCGTCTGGAACTACGAGCAGTACGCCTACTGGGTGGACGGAATGGTTCGAGCCGGTTATCAGCTTGAAGACAAAGTTCTGCTGGAAAAAGGCGCTAAGCAGCTCCAGTACGTTTTAGGCCATCCGGATGCCGAAGGATTTCTTCCTCCCGCAGCAACAACCAACGGAACGCGGATGTGGTATATCGCCTGGCCTCACACCGTGCTCTTCCGAGGCATGATGGCGACCTATTCCGCCACCGGAGATCAGAAAATCATCGATGCACTGCATAAGAATTATTCCGCAACAATCGCCGCAGGCGACTTTGATCCGAAAATGAACCGCCACCTTTGCGCGATCGAAATCATGAGCTGGCTCTACGGCAAGACCGGCGACCGGCAGTTGATGGATAAAAGCCTTCAGCTGATCAAAGAAAATGCGTTAATGAAACGTCTGCCGGATCCGAAGCAGCCCGCCAAAGGCCACGGCGTGACCTACAATGAAATGTCCAAACAGCCGGCAATTGTTTACCTCTACACCGGCGACAAAAAAATGCTGGAGACCAGCCTCAAAGCGTACGAAAAACTCAAGGACGACATGCTGATCGACGGCTGCCACAGCGCCGCCGAGCACTTGATCGGAAACGGTTCCCGTGCCGGTCATGAGGTGTGTGACATTATCGATTACAGCTGGTCCGTCGGCTATCTGCTGATGGCTACCGGAGACGGCACCTGGGCCGACAGGATTGAACGGGCCACCTTTAATGCAGGCATCGGATCTGTCACCAAGGATTTCAAGGCTCACCAGTATTTCTCCGGCCCGAACCAGGTCCTCGCCACGCACTGGTCCAACCATCTCGCTTTTGAAAAAAACCGTTTCGCATACCGTCCGGGACATGACGTGCAGTGCTGTACTGGAAACATCAACCGCTGCATCCCCAACTATATTGCACGCATGTGGATGACGGATGGACTGAACGGCATTGTTGCCGCGCTGTTCGGCCCCAGCCGCGTTGTACACGAACCCGGCGGCCAGAAGGTCACGATCACCGAAAAAACCGACTATCCGTTTTCCGAACAGATTGAATTTCAGATTCAGACCGGCAAGCCGGTCAAGTTCCCGCTGATTCTGCGCATTCCCGGCTGGTGCGAAACTCCGTCGCTGACCGTTAATGGCAAACCGGCGGATATAACACTCAAAGCCGGCACGTTTGCCAGACTCGACCGCAGTTTTTCTAACGGCGATAAAGTCGTACTGAGCCTGCCGATGAAAGTGAACGTATCGCGCTGGCCTGACAATGGTCTGGGCGTCGAACGCGGCCCGCTGGTCTATTCCCTGTTCATCGATGAAAAACGCGTGATCGACAAAACCGACAAGCGTTCCAACAAGGAGTTTCCGGCATGGGACATCACGCCGGCCAGCCCGTGGAACTACGCGCTGGATCTGGACATCGCCGACGCCGACAAAGTCATCAAAGTAGTTCAGGGTAAAATGACAGACCTGCCCTTCAACACCGGTTCTCAGGTCGTTGAACTGCGCGCCCCGGCCAGACTGGTCAAAGGATGGGAACTGGAAAAAGGCGTAGAAGAAAAATCCGGCCATGAATGTCTCTACACTCCGGAACTGCCCTCAACCGTTGTATGCGACGGTCCGGCCCAGGAAATCCGGCTGGTTCCGCTGGGCAGCACCTGCCTGCGCCTCTCCATCTTCCCCAGCGCCCGTGAACTTCCCTCCACCGGGCCTCAAAGCGTGAAAAAAGGCAGTGAATTCAAAGAAAAACCGCCGACACAATAATCGGCGAGACACCTATCTCTGTTCAGGGCTTGCCCCTGAACAGAGATAACCCGTTCGGCATGCAAAATCCGGTTTTCCTGTTTCATTTCCGCCGGCGGGTTCTGTACACTCCGCCGCATGAAAATCAACCCTTTTAAAGCATGGCGGCCCGCCGCAGGTCTGGCGGATAAAATTGCGACTCTTCCCTACGATGTGATGGACCGGAAACAGGCGGCGGAAATGGCCGCAGGCAATCCGCTCTCGTTCCTGCGTGTAACCCGTTCGGAAATTGATCTGCCGGAAAATACCGATCCCTACTCCGATACCGTCTATGCCAAGGCAGTCGAGAATTTTGACAACCTGAAAACCGGCGGTTCGCTGATCCGTGAAGAAAAGCCGACGCTCTATCTCTACAGTCAGGAAATGGACGGACGTGTGCAGTACGGCGTCGTCGCGCTCTGCAACGTGGCCGACTACGAATCCGGCAAAATCAAAATCCACGAAAAGACCCGCCGCGCAAAAGAAGACGACCGCACCAAACACGTTGACCGCACCAACGCCCAGACCGGCCCGATCTTTCTCACCTACCGTGACAATGCGACGATCACCGCTTTGATGGAAAAAACCGCGCAGGAAAAACCGCTCTACTGCGTCACCGCTGCCGGCGGTATCATTCACACCGTCTGGAAAATCGCCGACTCCGCCGCTGTGCAGTCCGCTTTCGGCGCGGTTCCGGCGTTTTACGTGGCCGACGGCCACCACCGCGCGGCCAGCGCCGTACGCGTCGCGCAGATGCGCCGCAACGCCAACCCGAACCACACCGGCGACGAATCCTATAACTGTTTCCTCTGTGTGCTCTTCCCTGCCGGTCAGCTCAAGATTCTGCCTTACAACCGCGTCGTCTTCGATCTCAACGGCCAGTCGCAGGAAGAATTTTTCCTGGGACTTGAAAAATCTTTCACCGTCAATGCGACCGATAAGAAAATGCCCGACGCTCCCGGCGCGGTCTGCATGTACATCGACCATAAATGGTTCCTGCTGACGCCGAAAGCCGCGCTGTCAAAAGATCCGGTCGCTTCGCTGGATGTCAGCGTCCTGCAGGATCGCGTACTCGCACCGCTGCTCGGTATTGATGATCCGCGCGAAAGCAACCGGATCGATTTCATCGGCGGTATCCACGGAACGCCGGAACTCGAACGCCGCGTTAACGCCGCCGAAGCCGTCGTCGCCTTCTCGCTCTACCCGACCACGCTCGACCAGCTCATGGCCGTCGCCGACGCCAATCTGCTTATGCCGCCCAAGAGCACCTGGTTCGAACCGAAGCTCCGCGACGGACTGCTGGTTAACACAATTGATTGACCCGCGCATAATCAATCCTGACCTATCGATTGACTTCTATCGGTATGGTCAGGTAAATTCCTCCGCTAACGGAGGATTTTTATGAGCGATCTCGAACGGAAAACAGCCGGAGTTCCCACCCTCAAGCGCCTGCCGCTTTATCTGCGGCTGTTGCGGCAGATGAAGGAAAACGGGGAGCAGTACGCTTCCGGAGCCGTCGTTGCCAAGGAACTGGGACTTGATCCGATTGTCGTGCGTAAAGATCTGGCCATCACCGGAGCCGTCGGCCGCCCGCGCCTCGGCTTCCACATGGATGAAATTATCACGGCCATCGAGGAGTTTCTGGGCTGGTCCAACACATCGGATGCGTTCCTTGTCGGAGTCGGAAATCTGGGAACCGCCCTGCTCGGCTATCAAGGCTTCGAACAGCACGGTATGCGTATCGTTGCAGCCTTCGACTCCAACCCCGCACTGATCGGACAGAAGATTCACGGCAAAGTCATTCTCGACATAAAAAAACTGCCGGCGCTTGCCAAACGGATGCATGTACAGATCGGAATCATTACCGCCACGGCTTCGGTGGCTCAAGGCATCGCCGAGGTCATGGTCGCAGGCGGCATCCGCGGCATCTGGAACTTTACTCCGGCAAAACTGACCGTGCCGGAACACGTCACCCTGCAACGCGAAGACCTCGCCTCCAGCCTCGCGGTTCTCTCGCACCGCCTGCTGATCGCCAATCATCCGGATTAAAAGGCGTTCTCTTTTCCAATGGCGGAGATTCAAGACACCGCCAGCAGCTCCGTCAGCTTGCGCCCGGCCACTGCCGGGTTGCAAAGCACTCCGGGCCCGCTCAGACAGCCTCCTTCGCAGCACATCACTTCGACAAAGTTTCCGCCGCAACCGCGCGTTGCGGAAATCTTCAGACGCATCAGCGATTTACTGTCGAGGCCGTTGAAGGTCACCGGTTTCAGCGATTGCGCCTGCTCTCCCAGATGCGTACGGATCGCTCCGGTCACACCGCCGCTGACCGGGAAACCGCGCCCTCCGGCCTGCGCCGGCTGCTCAAACTGTGCCGGCAGACATTCCTGTACATCAATTCCGGCGGCAATCAGGATCGCGCCGAGCTCTTCAAAGGTCAGAACGTAATCCACGTTCGGATCGCCCTGTGCTTCAGTTCTTTTGGCAATACAAGGTCCGATGAAAACGGTAACCGTTTCAAAGTCCGCCTCTTTTATGCCGCGGGCGCTGATCGCCATCGGCGACGGCGTATGCGAAACAAACTTTGCCAGTTCGGGCAGATGTTTCTTCACCGCTTCCATATAAGCCGGGCAGCAGGAGGTCGTCATAAACGGAGCGCCCGCATTGATCCGCTCTCTCCACTCCGCTGCCTCAAGCCGGACGGTTTCGTCTGCACCAACGGCTGCTTCTTCAACGCCGGCGAACCCGAGCTGCCGGAGCGCGGTGACCATCTGGCCGAGGTCGCCGGGAAACTGGCCGATAATTGCCGGAGCAATCAGCGCCACGGTTTTCCGTCCGCCTACAAGCGTTTTAAGAACATCGATCATTTGTGAACGATCCTGAATCGCTGCAAACGGGCAGGCCCGCGCACACTGTCCGCAGGCAATACATTTTTCCTGATCAATCATTTCGCGCCCGTTTTCATCTTTCGAAACCGCCTTAACCGGACAGACCTCTTCGCAGGGAACCGGCGTGCGCACAACCGCATTGTACGGACAGGCTTTCAGGCAGAGTCCGCAGTTCACGCATTTATCCGGATTGATCTCCGCGCGGCCGTTGATCATCTCGATGGCGTCCTTTGGACAGTTTGTCTGGCAGGCGCGGCCAAGACATCCGCGACAGGCATTGGTGACCAGATACTGGCTTTTCAGACAGGCGCTGCAGGCAATATCGATAACCGTGAGGCCGGTATTTTCAACCGCACCGCGCTCCAACGCACGGTTGTAATAATCGCGCAGCGGCGTCAGCTCATCGGTTTCATCCTCTACGCCGAATCCGAGCGCGGCCATCGTGCGGTACTTGAGAACCTCGCGATCCTTATAAATACAGCAGCGTGAAGCCTCGCCGCCTTTAGGCCTCATAAGAACCGGAATGTGATCGACAGCATCCTCCGGACTGTCGCTCATGAACGCTTTCGCGACATGAATCAGAACCTCTTTGCGGATGCGGTTGGCCTGATTGTCATACCGCATGACCGCCTCCTTCCCTGCCGGCTAATGCCCGGTCACAGGCGGCAATGATGCTTTCGATCGATACGTCGCTGAGCAGCTGCCGGTTAACCCGCGCAAAGGGCGGCTTGCCGTTCTGCGGATTACTGCAGACGCCGAGGCAGTGTGATCCGCAGAGTTCCACGCGACCCTGCAACCGCGGCGGCAGCTCTTCGGAAAGATTCAGCAGGTGGCCTGCCCCCATAACAAAGCAGGTGGTTCCGGTACAGATTTCAACAGTAACTGATGTTTGCATTCCCATTCTCCGGCTCAGATGTAACGAATATTCACTTCCTTAAAATAATTCTGTTCGAGCACCTGCTTCATCCGTTTGAGCAGATTGCGGCGAATCTCCAGATCCACCGGCAGGCTCGGATCCTGATGCGCTTCATTAATGCGCGTTCCAACGACCAGCTCGATCACATCGCTTTCGCGCAGCAGCTCGACGAGCTGCGTCGCCGCATTGACTTCAACAGGCATCGCGCGGCTTTCGAGTATGCGATGCGCTTCGGTCAGCGTCAGAATGCCTTCGGTCACAAGATCGACCCCCTCCATCTGCGAAACCGGCGGGAGCGTCGAGCGGACGCGGCCCAGCGGCGTATGCAGCGTGCGGCCCAGTTCGCGGGCGATAATGCCCGAGCTTGTTCCGCCGCAAATAATTTTGCGCCCGGCAAATGTTTCCACAAGCCGCGCAAACTCATGATCGCGGGCGGCGGCAAACGGCGGACCCGAAAGCACCAGAGTGCGGCGCGGCTTGCGCATGTAAACAGCGGCACAGGTGGTATCGTCGCCGGCACGCCCCGACGGCTCTTTGCTGATCGCCGCCTGAACGGTTCGGCGAACCATGCTGCGTGCCGAGATGCCGGGATTCTCGCGCAGTGTTTTTAAAATAAACTCCGCCACGCCGGCGCGCCGCCAGCCGAGCTTATACATATGGCTTCCCATGCCTGCCTCGGTGACCCCGTCGCTGAAAAACAGAATCCGGTCTTCAGGTTGCGGTTCGCACTCCGTTACACGCAATTTGCGGTAATCGCCGTGACGGCTGTTCAACTCAATACGCGGAAGATCCAGTACGCGCCCGTCGCGGATATAAATGAAGCCCGGATTGCCCCGCTCGACAATCCGCACGGTCCGGTTGTCGCGGCAGTCGACCACTGTAAAGGTGGCATAGCCGATTTTCCGCACGGCGCAAACCGGCAGAGCATCCATCATGATTTCCGCCGAACGGACCATATCAAGCTCACTCTGCGCAAACTTGAGCGCCATCTTGGCGGTCATCGACGCCAGGATGTTGGCTTTGACACCGCTGCCCAGTCCGTCCGACAGCACCGAAACAACCCGTCCGCTTTCGCGGTCGCGGTGCGACAGGAATGCATCGCCGCAGACATTTTCGCACGCCTTGCGCACCTGGCAGAACTCCACTTCCTTGAAAAGGTTCGTCATCATGGATTCCCCTCCTCTCCGGCGTAATCCTCCGCAATCGAACGCAGCAGAATTTCCGTGTCGGCCATGTGCTCGCCGAGCTTGAAAGCAATCTCCTGCACCGTCGCCAGATTCTTATCAATCACCTCGCGCGCGCGGTTGGCGATATGTTCGCGGCGCAGTTCGGTCGAAGTGACGTCGAGCAGAATTCCGCCGACGGTTTCGTGCGGTTCGATGGTGAATACATTCAGGCTGATCAGCCGGTCGCCGATGCGAATCATGTCGCGGTGATATTCATGGCCGCTGTCGAGTACGCGCTGGAAAATTTCCGGGAACGGAAGGACTTTGTGCAGCGCAACGCCTTCGAGTCCGGGACGGGCGCGATACCCGAGCAGCAGATCCCCGCCGAACATCCGGGCCAGATTTTCGTTACACTCGATCACATTAAGTTCGGCATCGGCAATGACCACTCCCGACGGCATGCAGCGCAGCAGCGCGTTGGCTTTGCGCTGCGCTTTTTTACGCAGGTTGGAAAGACACATCGACGGCTCCGCGCGGCCCGCCACCACCGCGAGCGCAAATGCGCGGCAGGTTTCATACCCGCAACCGCTGCAATTGAGTTCATCGTCCGGGCTGTGCTTCCCGATCCGCGCCAGCGCCTCGCTAATCCGGACGGGATCGGCCGGAGCGGACGCCGCCGCGGTGCAGCGAATCGCCATCTGGAGATCCACTGCGGCAGAAGCCGACGGCTTTTCAGGCAGAATAACCCGGTGCCGGATTTCGAGTTCGTTATTGAGCGCAGTTTTTTTCGAAACGCAAGGGCCGCCCAGACAGCCGCCATCGCAGGCCAGCAGCTCCAGAAAAATCGCCTCATCCGGCGGAGCCGCTTTGATACCTTCAAGCGCATAACGGATATTGCGAAGTCCGGCGACGCTCAGCAGGCGCACCGGATGATGCTTCAGGCCGATCCGCAGCGTTTCATTCATTCCGCCGACTACCGGATAGAGCGCTCCCTCACGTGCCGTGTGAGGAATGAACGTTTCGTCCGGGCTCTCCGTTCCGCCGGGCGGAAGCCGATTTTCTTTTTCCAGCCAGAGCGTGAGATCTTCAAAGGTCAGCGCCACATCTACCAGATGTCCGTAGGCATCGGCTTCGCATTTTTTGGCGATGCAGGGGCCGACAAAAACAACGCCGATCTCTTCGCCGTACACTTCGCGGAGCCATTTGCCGTGAGCCAGCATCGGCGACAGTGTCGGGGTCAGAGCATCCGCCATCTCAGGCATGTATTTACAGATGAAATCGACCGCCACCGGACAGGCCGTCGACAGATTTATCCTGCGCCTCCCGCTCTTCAGTTCACCGGCAACCGCGGTGTTAACGAGTTCCGCGCCCAGCGCGGTTTCGCTGACGCCGGCAAATCCGAGCGCCTTGATTGCGCGAATCAGCACTGCGGCCGGAACCCCGGGAAACGCCCCGGCGTACGATGGCGCCAGCGAAACGTATGTTTTCTTGCGGGTCAGCAGATATTTCGCGCGGCCCAGATCGTCGCGAATCCGCTTCGCTCCCGCCGGGCAGACTTCGACGCAGCGTCCGCAGGCGATACAGGCATCGGGAATAACCGCTGCACGACCCTGCTCAATTTTAATCGCCTTGACCGGACATTGCCGCAGGCACTTGTAGCAGTCCTGACATTCGGCCTCCACAGTATAAACCGGAAACACGTTAGTCATGCGCGACCTCCTTCACCGGAATAAAATCCCGAAGAATATCGAGCAGAATGTCCCGGTTCACCCGGTGGAATATCTGCCCGTTAACAATTAAATTCGGGCCGTCGGCACAAACCCCCTCGCACCGGGTGCCGGTCAGATTCACCTCGGCCTGAAGTCCGTTTTCATCAAGCCAGTTTTCCAGAACCTCCAGATTGGCGCCGTTTCCGCGGGCAAAGCAGGAACTGCCCATGCAAACCGTGATGTTCAATCCTGTCTCTGTTTTACCGCTCATCGCCTGCTCCTTTTCTGTGCCCTGAAAAAAAGTTCAACTTTCCGGTTGCATACGATACGTTTATATCGATATATGTCAATCGCTTTAAACGAATCGATTTAAAAACCTCTATAAACCAAAGGAGAAACCGATGACCAAACCCGAGACCGATAAACTGGACGATATGATCCGGACCGTGAAAAAGGCGCAGGCCGCCTATGCGACCTTCCCGCAGGAAAAGGTGGATGCCATTTTCCGCCGTGCCGCTATCGCCGCCAATGAAGCCCGTATCAAGCTGGCCAAAATGGCCGTGACCGAAACCGGCATGGGCATCGTGGAAGACAAAGTGATCAAAAATCATTTTGCGTCCGAATACATCTACAACCAGTACAAGTGCACAAAAACCTGCGGCGTACTGGAATATGACGAGACCTTCGGGATTACCCGGATCGCTGAACCGATCGGCATTATCGCCGGCGTAGTTCCGACCACCAACCCGACTTCGACAGCAATCTTCAAAGCGCTCATCGCACTCAAAACGCGGAACGGAATTATTTTTTCCCCGCATCCGCGCGCCAAAAACAGCACCGCGGAAGCGGCGCGCATCGTTCGCGAAGCCGCTGAAAAAGCGGGTGCCCCGGAAGGCCTGATCGCCTGCATCGAAACCCCGTCGGCGGCTCTGAGCAGTGCTCTGATGTCTCACCCCGACATCGCACTGATTCTGGCGACAGGAGGCCCGGGCATGGTGAAAGCAGCCTACAGCAGCGGCAAGCCCGCACTTGGCGTCGGCGCCGGAAACACGCCGGCCATCATTGATGAAACCGCCTGCATTCAGACCGCCGTAAACAGTATTCTGATTTCGAAAACGTTCGATAACGGCGTCATCTGCGCCTCCGAGCAGAGCGTGGTCGTTGTGGATTCCATCTATAACGAAGTGAAGGATGAATTCAAAAAACGCGGAGCTTTAATCCTGACCGCCGCACAGAAAAAGAAAGTCGGCGAAACCATCATGGTTGACGGCCATCTCAACGCAAAGATCGTCGGGCAGTCGGCCGCAAAAATTGCCGAGCTGGCGGGTATCACTGTACCGGCCGATACCAAAGTTCTGATTGGCGAAGCGGTTAAAATCGGCGCGGACGAGCCGTTCAGCTTCGAAAAGCTCAGCCCGGTTCTCGGCCTTTACAAGGCGCGTGACTTTGACGATGCACTCGGCAAAGCGGAGGCGCTGGTGGCGGCCGGCGGCATCGGGCACACCTCGGTACTCTATACCGATCCGCTTAACCGCGACCGGATCACTGCCTTCGGCGCCATGATGAAAACTGGCCGTATTCTGGTGAATACACCGAGTTCGCAGGGCGCGATCGGCGATCTTTACAACTTCAAACTCGAACCGTCGCTGACGCTGGGCTGCGGCAGCTGGGGCGGAAACAGTGTCAGCGAAAACGTAGGAGTTAAACATCTGATGAATGTCAAAACCGTCGCGGAACGCCGCGAAAACATGCTGTGGTTCAACGTACCGAAGAATATCTACTTCAAGTACGGCTGCCTTCCGCTGGCCTTAAAAGATCTGGCCGGAAGCAAACGCGCCATGATCGTCACTGACAAGGCGCTGCTTGATCTCGGCATCGTCGACAAAGTCACCACAGCGCTAGACGCCATCCATATCGACCATCAGATCTTCTACGACGTCAAACCCGACCCGGATTTGACCACCGTAAAAGCCGGACTGAAAGTGATGAAAGGCTACAAGCCCGATGTCATCATTGCGGTCGGCGGCGGCTCGCCAATGGATGCAGCCAAAATCATGTGGCTGATGTACGAAAGTCCGGAAACCAGGTTCGAAGATCTGGCTATGCGTTTCATGGATATCAAGAAACGTATCTGCACCTTCCCGGAGCTGGGCAAGAAAGCAAAGATGGTCTGTATTCCAACCACCAGCGGAACCGGCTCGGAAGTCACACCGTTCGCCGTCGTCACCGATGACGCGACCGGCGCGAAATATCCGATCGCCGACTATGCGCTGACTCCGGACATGGCCATTTGCGATCCGGAACTGGTGATGGGCATGCCGAAATCGCTGACCGCATTCGGGGGGATCGATGCTGTCACGCACGCACTTGAAGCGCTTGTCAGCATCATCAGCACCGAGTTCACCAATCCGCAGGCACTCGAAGCGCTCCGGCTGCTGTTCAAGTATCTGCCGGACTCGTACGCCACCGGCGACCGCAAGGCGCGCGAAAAAGTTCACTATGCCGCCACACTGGCCGGCATGAGCTTTGCAAATGCCTTCCTCGGCATCTGCCACAGTCTGGCGCACAAGCTCGGCGCGGCATACAAACTGCCGCACGGAATGGCCAACGCGTTGATGATCAATGAAGTGATCAAATTCAACGCCACGGACAATCCGATTAAGCAGGCAGCCTTCTCTCAATACAGCTGGCCGACTGCTAAAGAGCGTTATGCCCGCGCGGCCGACTATCTCGGTCTCGGCGGAAAAACCAACGACGAAAAAGTCGAACGGCTGGTGGCGGCTATCGACGATCTGAAAATGAAGCTCGGCATTCCGATGAGCATCAAGGCGGCAGGTGTGGATGAAAAAGAATTCTACGCCAACCTTGACCAGCTCGCTGAGAATGCGTTCGACGACCAGTGCACCGGCGCCAACCCGCGCTACCCGCTGATCAGTGAACTCAAAGAGCTCTACATCGCTGCCTACCGGGGATAATCCGGCAGCGGCTTCCAACCATTGGGAAAATTTTCCCAATGGTTGGAAAAACAGTTGGTTTCGAACAAGGGATAGGCCTATCATCCGGAAATTTCCGGACGTTTAGGTGTTCCTATGAAAAGAAAAAGCCGCCTGCTGAGACCGAAGCGCACGCCGGGTATGACTCCCGGCACACTGCTGATTGACCCTTCATGGCCGAAACCGGTGATTCAAGTAATCGCCTACGGACCGGATCAATATCTGGAACGGCGCATCAGTGACATCCGAGAACTGGACGGGTTAATCGGTAAATATCAGGTGCTTTGGGTCAATGTGGACGGGCTGGGCGATGAATCCGTACTCCGGTACCTCGGCCAGCTTTTCAAACTCCATCCGCTGGCTCTTGAAGACGTAGTGAGTCTCCGGCAGCGCTCCAAAGTGGACGATTATGAGTCCACTCTCTACACCGCCATGCGCATGCTTTACCTGCAGGATGAAAAGCTCTTTTCCGAGCAGGTCAGTTTTTTTCTCGGCACCAACTTTGTGCTGACTTTTCAGGAAAGCGAGGGGGACTGCCTTGATCCGGTGCGCGAGCGCATCCGTAAAAAGGGCGGACTGGTCTGCAACATGAACGCCGACTATCTGCTCTACTGCCTGATCGACGCCATCATCGACGCCTATTTCCCGTTGCTGGAGTCCTACGACTCCCGGCTCGACGACATGGAAGAGGTCATTCTGAAACACCCCGACTCTTCATCCGTCGCTCTGCTGTTCGGGGTTAAACGAGACCTGATGACGCTGCGCCGCACCCTCTGGCCGGTGCGCGAAATGGCCGGCGCACTGGTGCATTCCGCTTCACCGCTGATCACGCCGGCCACCCGCGTCTATCTGCGCGACTGTCAGGATCATACGATGCGCCTGCTCGATCTGGCCGAAACCTGCCGTGAACTGGATTCCAGCCTGATGGACTTTTATCTCTCCACCATCAGCAACCGGATGAATGAAATCATGAAGGTACTGACGATCATTTCCACCATTTTCATCCCGCTGACCTTCATCTCCGGCGTGTACGGTATGAATTTCGACCACATGCCCGAACTGCGTACGCGCAACGGCTATTTTATCGTTCTGGGACTCATGGCCTTCCTCGGCCTGTCCATGTTCGCGCTGTTCGTTAAAAAAGGTTGGCTGACCCGCAGCCACAGCCGCCGGATGCGATAAGACTCCCTCTTTCCGGAAAACAAAAGGCCGCTTTGGGAGCGGCCTTTCATCTTCCGATTTTTTGGATCTCTATGCTTTTTTAAAGCAGAGGGTAGCGTTGTGTCCGCCGAATCCCAGCGAGTTGCTGAGCGCGGCGCGCACTTCCGTTTTGCGGGCCGTGTTCGGAACGTAGTCCAGATCGCAATCCGGATCGGGCGTTTCGTAGTTGATGGTCGGAGGAATAATTCCTTCGTAAATCGCCATGGCGCAGACAATCGCTTCAACACCGCCGGCGGCACCCAGCATATGGCCGGTCATCCCTTTCGTGGAGCTGACCGCCACTTTATAGGCCTGTTTCTCGCCAAGCGCTTTTTTGATCGCCAGCGTTTCTCCCTTGTCGTTGAGGGATGTGCTGGTGCCGTGCGCATTGATATAGTCGATGTCTTCGGCTTTCAGCCCGGCATCTTCGAAGGCAAGCTTCATGCCCCGGGCGGCTTGAGTAGCGTCCGGATCCGGAGCGGTAATGTGATGCCCGTCGCAGGTGCGGCCGTAGCCGGCCAGTTCACAGTAGATTTTTGCACCGCGCGCTTTAGCGTGCTCTTCGCTTTCAATCACGAGAACGCCGGCGCCTTCGCCGATCAGGAACCCGTCGCGATTTAGATCGAACGGACGCGAAGCGCGGGCCGGATCATCATTGCGGGTGGTGAGCGCGCGCAGAGCGCAGAATCCGCCGACGCCCAGCGGCGTGATCGCCCCTTCGGTTCCGCCGGCGATCATCACGTCGGCTTCGCCGTGCTGAATCATACGCAGTGCTTCGCCAATGGCGTGCGTTCCGGAAGCGCAGGCGCTGGTGACGCAGAAATTGGGGCCTTTAAATCCGAACTGTATCGCAATGTGCCCGGCAACGATATTCGTGATCATCACCGGAATAACAAAAGGAGACAGACGTCCGGGGCCGCGTTCGCGGTAGGTGTCCTGCGAAGCTTCCATGACCTGAAGACCGCCGATGCCGGTACTGACGGTACACCCGATGCGTTCAAGGTCTTCTTTAGTGACATCCAGTCCGGAGTCCTGCACAGCCATGATCGCGGCGGCCAGCCCGTACTGGGTGAAGGGGTCCATCTTGCGGGCCTCTTTTTTAGAAATATACAGCTCAGGATTAAAATCCTTCACTTCAGCAGCAATCGTCGTGGTAAAGCCGTCCAGGTTTGCGATTTTAGTGATCGTCGCTCCGCCGGAACGGCCGGTTTTGCAACCTTCCCAGAACTCAGCGAGGTTGTTGCCGATCGGGGTAACTGCACCCATACCTGTGATAACTACTTTACGACGACTCATGATTCTCCTCCGGAAATTGAACTATAAAAAAAAGCCGGGAACCCGCTTAAAGGTTCCCGGTTTTTCTATCACAAAGGGTCTTTATTCTCCAAGACCTTTTGATTTCAGATAGTCGATGACAGCGCCGACGGAGGTGAGCTTTTCAGCGTCTTCGTCCGGGATTTCCGCACCGAATTCTTCTTCGAAAGCCATAACCAGTTCAACGGTGTCGAGCGAGTCGGCGCCGAGATCTTCAATGAACGAAGCTGCAGGAGTAACCTGATCCGCATTCACGCCCAGCTGTTCGACGATGATATCTTTTACTTTGTCTGCAAGTGCCATAGTATTTCTCCTTGTTTCGGATCCTGATTGAACGTCTCTTTAACCTACATAACCATGCCGCCGCAAGTCGAAATCACCTGTCCGGTGACATAACCTGAGGCGTCCCCCGCCAGGAAAGCGACCACATTGGCCACATCTTCAGGCGCGCCAAAGCGGCCCAGCGGGATATTGGCGAGCATTTTCTGCTGCACCTCTTCTGAAAGCTTGTCCGTCATCGGAGTACGGATAAAACCGGGAGCAACCGCGTTGCAGCGGATGTTGCGGCTGCAAAGTTCTTTAGCCACGGTCTTGGTAAAGGCGATTACCGCGCCCTTGGAAGCGGAGTAATTGGCCTGGCCGGGGTTGCCGATGAGGCCGATGATCGAGGCGATGTTGACGATGCTGCCGGAGCGCTGCTTCATCATGCCGCGCATTGCAGCCTTGGTGAAAAGGAACACGCCTTTGAGGTTAACGTTCAGCACGGCATCCCAGTCTTCTTCGCTCATGCGCATCAGAAGGCCGTCTTTAGTAATTCCCGCATTGTTGACCAGAACGTCAACCGCCTTGCCGAAATCGGCTTCGATCTGCTTGACGGCGGCATCCACGCCTGCGGCGTTGCTGACATCCACGCTGTAGCACTCGACGCGGCGGCCGAGTTCTTTGACTTTGCCGGCGGTTTCTTCGAGCCATTCCGCTTTCAGGTCGCAGAGAGCAAGGTCAGCGCCCTGAGAAGCGAGTTTCAGCGCGATCGCCTGGCCAATGCCGCGGGCCGCGCCGGTTACCAATGCAACTTTTCCATCAAACTGTCCCATGAAAATCCCCTTAATCTCTGTTTTCGTTTTTATTCCGGTTCAGGCTTCCAAATCGGAAATCGCGCCTATGTTAGAGACGGTGACGTTCTTGTCAATCCGCTTCATCAGCCCCGCCAGAACTTTACCCGGACCGCATTCAACCGCCTCAGTAACTCCCTGTGCGGCAAGCCACTGCATAGATTCAACCCAGCGGACCGAACCGGTAATCTGGGCGATCATGTTGACGCGGATCGCCTCAACGCTTTCGTGAGGAACTCCGGTAACATTCGACAGAACAGGCATGGAGGGCGCGTTCAGCTGAATGGTTTCAAGAAAACCGGCAAGCCGGTCGGCGGCGGGCTGCATCAGCGGAGAATGGAACGCTCCGGCGACCGGCAGCGGCAGAGCGCGCTTGGCGCCGGCGGCTTTGCAAAGCACCTCGGCCTTCGCGATGCCTTCGGCGGTTCCGGAAAGAACAATCTGGTCGGGCGAATTAATGTTAGCCAGCGTCACGCCGGTTTCGGCAGCGATTTTTTCGAGCGCCGCGCGGTCGAGATTGATGACGGCCAGCATCGCGCCGGGATTGGCGACGCAGGCGGCCTGAATGAATTCGCCGCGGGCTTTAAGCACGCGCAATGTATCTTCAAAGGAAGTTACGCCGGCGGCGTAAAGCGCGCCCCACTCGCCGAGGCTGTGTCCGGCGGCATAATCAAAAGTAACGCCCGGCTTTTTAAGCTGGAGGGCTTTCAGCGCGGCGGCGCTGACGGTAAAAATCGCGGGCTGCGTATTGTGCGATTTTTTCAGCTCTTCTTCGGGGCCGTTGAAGCAGATCGCGGCAATGTCATAGCCGAGAACTTCGTTGGCTTTATCGAAAAGCGCTTTGCACTCCGGAATCGCGTCATAAAAATCGCGGCCCATGCCGACCGCCTGAGAACCCTGTCCGGGAAAAAGGATGGCTTTCTTCATTTCGTCCACTCCACAATATTGGCGCCCCAGGTGAAGCCGCCGCCGAAAGCAACCAGCAGCATGAGGTCGCCTTTTCCGATCCGTCCGGATTTACCCGCCTCGTCGATAGCGATCGGCAGCGCGGCCGCCGAAGTGTTGGCGTATTTTTCTACATTCAGGAAGGTCCGGTCTTCGACGCCGAGGCGCGAGCTGATGGCGTTGATGATGCGGGCGTTGGCCTGATGCGGAATAAAAAGTTTAATGTCGTCGGCGCTGAGACCGTTTTTAGCGAGCGCATCCTGTA
Source organism: Pontiellaceae bacterium (assembly GCA_044224855.1). GTDB lineage: Bacteria > Verrucomicrobiota > Kiritimatiellia > Kiritimatiellales > Tichowtungiaceae > Tichowtungia. The sequence continues at coordinate 3,758 of JBGAJP010000037.1, read as the reverse complement.
TCGAGTGCGCCATCTGAGTTACGGCGTGTTTATAAACGTCGCGGCCGTTCATTTTGAGATACTGCATGTTCTGATCCAGCATCTCATGAGTCATCGGATTGCGCGAACCGCCACCGGGCGTCCAGAGCAGCGAAGCCAGCGAACCGTCCGAACCGAAAACGCCTTTCATAATGCCGCGCTTGGCATCTGCGGAGCGCAGCACCATCGCGCCCGCGCCATCGCCGAACAGCACGCAGGTGTTGCGGTCTTTCCAGTCGATAAACGTGCTCATTTTTTCAGCGCCGATCACCAGCGCTGTATTAACCGCACCGCAGGCAATCTGGTTTTTAGCAGTCTCGAGCGCAAAAATCGAACCGGAGCAGGCCGCACCGAGATCGTAACAATAGGCGTTCTTTGCACCGATTTTCTCCTGCACAAAGCAGGCGGTGCTGGGAAAAAACATATCGGGGGAAAGCGTGGCGACAACCAGCAGATCCACTTCGTCCGCGCCGATACCGGCGTCGGCCAGCGCCGCTTTGGCGGCTTCAGCAGCCAGATCGGACGTAGCCTGATCGGCGCGGGCAATGCGCCGTTCGCGCATACCGGTACGCGAATAGATCCATTCGTCGCTGGTATCCACGATTTTTTCCAGATCACGGTTGGTAACCGTTTTCTCCGGAAGATAGACTCCGGTTCCGATGATGGAAACCGTGCGCAGGCTGTTGAATGCGTTACTCACTGTCTTTGAAAACTTCGTTAATCTTCTGTTCGATCAGTTGGTTCACCTTCTGCTCGATCGCGGTGCCCGCGACGCGAATGGCGTTATAAACGGCAAACGAAGAAGAAGAGCCGTGACCGATAATACAAATTCCTTTAACGCCCAGCAGCGGAGCGCCGCCGTAGGCTTCCGCGTCGGTTTTTTTCTTCAGCTCGGCGAACGCGCCCGACGCTTTCAGAATACCGGCACCGATCTTGCGGATCAGCGAAGCGGAGAAAGACTCTTTGATCCACTGGATGATTGCGTGGGCGGCGCCTTCGCTGGTTTTCAGAACGACGTTGCCGACAAAGCCGTCGCAAACTACGACATCCACCGCGCCTTCGAACATATCGTGGCTTTCCACGTTACCGATGAAATTGAGCGGTGTCTTTTCCAGGATCTGAAAAGCCTCTTTGGTGGATTTATTGCCCTTGGCGTCTTCTTCGCCGATGCTCATCAGACCGACGCGCGGGTTCTTTATAGAAAGGATATGCTCGGCATAGATGCTGCCCATGATGGCGAACTCCGCCAGCATTTTCGGAGTACAGTCAGGCGTCGCTCCGGCATCCAGCAGGACGAACGGGCCTTTGATCGACGGCATGACGGTGGCGATGGCCGGGCGGTCCACTTTTTCCATGGTCCGCAGGCGGAGCATGCTGGCTCCGACGGCTGCACCGGTGCTGCCGGCCGAATAAATCGCATCGGCCACGCCGTCCTTAACCAGCTCAACGGCGCGCATAATCGAAGAGTCTTTTTTGCGGCGCAGGGCCAGCGCAGGGGAGTCGCCCATTCCGACCACTTCCGAAGCGTGGCGGATTTCGATGCAATCGGGTGTTTTGCCGTAAAGAGCCAGCTCCGCCTTGATGGCGGTTTCGTCGCCGACAAGAAAAAGCTTCTCAATCCCGGAAAGACTGCGGGCCGCTTCCACGGCCCCTTTAACAATCTCACGGGGGGCGAAATCGCCGCCCATGGCATCAATTGCAATACGCATGGCTTACTCGTCAGAGACGGTAATAACCTGGCGGCCTTTATATTTGCCGGTGGTCGGGCATACGCGGTGCGGCAGAGAAGGAGCGCCGCTTTCGGCATCAAAGCCGGCTTTATTGAGCGAACGCTTCATGTTTTCAGCTTTTGTGCGTCTCGTTCTGCTCTTCGATGATTTTCTTTTTGGAAGGGCCATTTCTATTCTCCCGGTAAACTACTTTTATAAAAGGGCTGGCATGGTACCCCAGCCCCTATCCGTTTTTCCATTACAATTTTAAACTATTGAGCGCGCCCCAAGACCCGCCCTCTTTCCTGCTCCGGCATCCGCACGGCCCGTCGTTGAGGTCTTTGCCGCACTGAATACAGAGCCCTTTGCAGCTTCCGGCGCAAAGGGGAAAATGCGGCAGACTCAATATCAACGCTTCGCGCACATCCTCTGTTATATCCACCTCCTCGGCTCCGAGGATGCCGGGGAAGTCGCGCAGGAAACCGGAATCGGTGACGGTTGTCGAGAAAAATTGCGCGCACCTTGCGCAGCGGGCCTCGACCGGAACCGACAGCGTTCCGCGCACAATCAGCATGCCGTCCACCACCTGCACATAAAGATCGCAGTCCACCGGACCGGCGGCGCGGAATCCATCCCCTTCGCCCAGCTCAAGGATTCCGCCCGGCTCTTCGGCTCTGATTTTCAACCCCTGTTCGGGAATCTCTGCCACTTTAATGACCATCGGGAAGCCTCCGGTTATTTCTTCAGCTTGCGCTTCAGCGCTTTAGCAACAGCCGCCGGCACGAATTCGGTCACATTGCCGCCAAGCGAGGCGACCTGTTTAACGTTAGTCGAACTAATAAAACTGTGATCTTCTTTCGGCATCAGGAAGAGAGTTTCAATATCGGGAGCCAGCCGGCGGTTGGTCAGCGCCATCTGAAACTCGTATTCAAAATCCGAAAAAGCCCGCAATCCGCGAATCAGTACGCCGACGCCCTGCGACCGGGCATATTCGACCAGCAGGCCGTCGAACGGTTTTACAGTCACGTTTTTCAAACCGGCGGTCGCGGTTTTAACCAGCTCCACCCGCTCCTTCTGCGAAAAAAGGGTGCTTTTACCGGTCACAGCCGCCACCGCCACAACCAGTTCCGGAAAAATCCGCGCCGCGCGCTCCACCACATCCAAGTGGCCCATCGTCACCGGGTCAAAGGTTCCGGCATAAATCGCTTTTTTATTCATTTCGTCTGCTCCAGGAAAAGCATCCGGGTTCCGCCGTATACCTTTTCCTTAATAAGGTTCCAACCAGCGGGCAGACTATAGGCTCCGCGCGACCGCATTTCAAATACCAATAACCCGTCTGGCGCCAGCGCGCCGCCAATGGCCTCCAGCAGCTTCGGCAGATCGGCTTCGTCGTACGGCGGATCGGCGAAAATCAGATCGAAACAGCCGGGGCTGCGTTTCAGATAGTCATAAACGTCCGCCTGCACGGCGTCCCAGCGGCCAAGATCAGGATCGCCTTCCAGTGACTGAAAGTTCCCTTGCAGGATTTTCCAGTGCTTTGAAACCTTTTCGACGGAAGTCACACTGGCCGCGCCGCGGCTCCACGCTTCCAGACCGAAACCGCCTGAACCGGCAAACAGGTCGAGAACCCGCGCTCCGGAAACCCGCGCCGCCAGCGACGAAAAGACCGCCTCGCGCGCCTGCTCCATCGTCGGACGCATCCCGTCCTTCGGAACCTCGAAGTTCCGCCGACCCAAAATACCGCTGTTAATTCGCATGGTTCCGGAAACTATCGCATCCGCTCCGTTTCCGAAATGTTATTTGTTATTGGTTATTCGGAATTCGATATTGGATATTGGATATTTGATATTCGGCCTTCGATCTTCCTGTGCACTGTCCCCAATAACAAATAACCAATAACGAATAACCAATAACGAATAACTGGACCCCGTCCGCTTTTTTATGTTTTCAGCAGGCGATTCCTGTACATAATGCGCCACCTTTATATGAAAGAGACCCGCAACAGACTGAAGAAAGCCAAACGGATCGTCG
>JBGAJP010000036.1:0-24780 GCA_044224855.1 Pontiellaceae bacterium | reverse complement strand
TCCGGGTGTTTCCGGGCATCGTTGAGTAGGGCCTCATTGAATTCGGCGAGCGGCAGCAGTTCATTCAAGTCATCGGGTGGGAGCAGGAAGCGTTTGGACGGGAAGAAAATGATCTGTTTGTACTGAGCACAGTTGCGCAGACCTTGGAGCAATCCCTTCATATCATCGAGATGGCGGTCCGCCATCATCCCGGTCATGTTGCCCTCGCCGCCTATCACCAATAAAGTTCGCATGGGGGCGAGCATAGTCATAGATAGGAGGCGGATTCAAGGCGGCCATTGATAGGAAAACTGAACGGGCCGCAAGGGATAAAGATGCCTAGCATAATGGGTCTAAAATTTGTCCCTCTTTTGTCCCTCTTTTTCGGGTAAAAACACTAGTCCGAACGAGTAGGAAAAGAAGGCCGGGGCATGAGGTTTTAATCGGTGTAAGCTATTAAAATAAAGGTATTAACGAGGTTTTTTGGCTGAATTTTTGGCTTAAATTGTATGCGCATAAAATCGTTAAAAAATAGATTTTAAGTCCCTTGCGTCTACCTATTTCGCCACCCAGGCAAATTCTATCGGTTAATCTTTTCTTTCAGCCACTCCCGACCCTGACCGCTTTTCAGCCAGAGTTCACGGCGGCGAGCATCTGTATAATTGTCAAAGTACCCGGAGTAAACCAATTTTAGAGGAAGTCTGCTTTTTGTGCGCGGAACCTGACCGGATAAATGGGCATTAATCCGGTCCGCTAAATCTTTTGTGGAGCCTTTATAAATCCATGTTTCGTCGGCATTACTGAGCGCATAGGAGGCCGGTCTGTGCTCCAGTTTTTCCATTCATTCAGTTCCGTTGTGGATTTTTCTGCCCGCGGCAGATCCGCCGCAGGCGGAAAGTCCCTTGCGTCTACCGATTTCGCCACCCGGGCAAACGGTTCGCTATAATGGTGAGACTGCGCGGCGAACGCCATAAAAATTTGCCGCTTTTCAGGGTATTCCGGAAATAAAAACCTCCGCAACCGGATTCCGGTTGCGGAGGTTCGAGTTCTTTCTTTAACGAAAGAATCAGAGAAGACGGCAACAAACCCCTAAGTGTCGTTATCTCTGAAACTCTGGGGGCGGACTATACATTGCTGACGAGTCTACGAAAGGTTTTTCTTGTCAGGTTGTTCCCTACAAAACGGGTCGTTTTTTAGAGAACTTGACGCGGGTCAATGTCGCATTTTCAAGGTGTGCTAGAATCTGTCTCAGTAAATGGAGAAACGTCATGAAGCGCAAAATTATTGAGATCGATGAAGCAAAGTGCAATGGGTGCGGGGCCTGCGTTACCGGCTGTGCCGAAGGAGCGCTGGCTATCGTGAACGGCAAGGCGAAGCTGGTGAATGATGTGTTTTGTGACGGGCTTGGTGCCTGTATCGGGGAATGTCCGACGGGCGCGCTGAAGATTATCGAGAGGGATGCTCCGGAATTCAGCGAAGCCGCCGTACAGAAACATATACAGAAAAAGACACCGCCTGCCGGCGGATGCCCCGGAATGCAGATCCGGTTTGGACAGCCGAAGACGGCGGCCAAGCCGGTTGCCTCGGCGGTTTCAGGGCAGGTTATTCCGTCTGAACTGAACCAGTGGCCGACGCAGCTGCATCTGGTGCCGGTCGAAGCGCCGTTTTTCAAAAACCGCGAACTGGTCGTGCTCAGCACCTGCTCGCCGTCGGCCTCGCCGGATGTCAACTGGCGCTTTATCCGCGGCCGGGCCATCGCCATCGCCTGCCCGAAGCTCGACCGTACGGAAGGCTACGTCGAAAAACTTGCGGCCATTCTTTCCTCGAACGGAATTCCGAAAGTCATCATCGTTCGCATGGAAGTTCCCTGCTGCGGCGGGCTGACGATGATCGTCAAAGAAGCCGTGCGGCAGAGCGGGCGGACCGATCTGGTTATCGAAGAGGCAACAATCGGACTCGACGGTGAACTGCGCGAAATAAAAACCCTGTAGCCGCGTCCGCCGGGCGCGGACAAGGAGGAGTAAATGGACGAATTAAAAGGCAAAGCACTCAATCTGAAAACACTGGTAAACTACGCCGACGGCGCGGTCGTCAGCCGCACGCTGCTCAAAAAAGAGACCGGCAACATCACGCTCTTTTCGTTCGATAAAGGGCAGGGGCTGAGCGAACACACTTCGCCGTTCGATGCCGTTGTCGAAGTGGTGGAAGGCGAGGGGACATTCATCATCGCCGGCGAGCCGAAGACGGTGAAGGCCGGCGAACTGATCATCATGCCCGCCAACATCCCGCACGACGTACAGGCGGCGGAAGCACCTTTTAAAATGCTGCTGATTATGATTCGCTCCAAAGCATGAAAATCCACTGGTTACAGCATGTTCCATTTGAAGGTCTGGGATGTATTGCGCCGTGGCTGGCCGAAAACCGTCACGATGTTTCCTGCACACGGCTTTGGGCAGGAGACAGTTTTCCTGTGATTGAAACGGGCGACGGGCTGATCGTGATGGGCGGGCCGATGGGCGTTTATGACGAAGCCGTTTATCCGTGGCTGGCGGAAGAGAAGGAGTTCATCAAACAAGCCATCGCGCAGAACAAGCCGGTGCTTGGTATCTGTCTCGGTGCACAACTGATCGCTGAAGTGCTGGGCGCCAAGGTCTGGAAAAACGATCAGCGAGAGATCGGGTTCTTTCCAATCTTTGGAAAAAAGGCGGCGCTGACAGAGCAGCGCCCTCCGGGAGGGTTGCGCTCCGTCGCAACCGCTTCCAATGACTGGGAATTTCCGGAAAACTTCATGGCGTTTCACTGGCATGGCGATACGTTCGGGATTCCGGATGGCGCGGTGCATCTGGCATCGAGCGCAGCGACTAAGAACCAGGCGTTTATTTTCAACGACAACGTGCTGGCGCTCCAGTTTCATCTCGAAACGACGGAAGAAAGCCTGATGTCGCTTTATAAAAACTGTTCCGGTGAAATCACCGCCGGGCCGTTTATTCAGACGCTGGAGCAGATGCGTTCTTTTTTCCCGGAGCTTAAACCCGCCAACGCGCGGATGTTCAGCTTGTTAAAGCGGCTGTTTTAATTTATTACTCAGCGCATGTTTTTCTTCAGGAAGAAATTCCATCTGGTTATCGTTTGCACGGCTAACCGTACGCGCAGCGCCTACTTCGCAGGCTATCTCAAACACTATCTTTCGCAGTACCGTCCCGGCGCACTCCGGCGCATCAAAATCACTTCGGCGGGTACGAAGGCGGCGGGCGGCGGGCGGGTTAATGATGTGGTTGCGCTGATTGCCCGCAAGCAGGGGTTCAGTCTGCGGCAGCATATGGCGGAGCCGCTTTCCGGCAGACTGATAAAACATGCCGATCTGATTCTGGTGATGGAGCAGGCGCACAAAGTGTTCATTCTCGAAAAATATCCGGAATCAAAAGAAAAGGTTTTCCGGTTAATGGAATACGGCTGGCAGGGTGATGGCGCGGCTGAAAAGCTCGACGTGCCCGATCCGACCGGAAGAAACGCCGAAGATTTCAAGGCGTTCATTGAAACCGCGCACGCCGAAGCCGACCGGCTGGTTCACGAACTGGTTTACCGGGAGATTATATGAAGTTACGTCCGCAACTGCCCGGGCACCGCGTACTGATTCTTTCAGTCAGCGCCGGTACCGGTCACATTCGCGCCGGCGAAGCGCTGGCCAAAGCCGCCGCCGCCCATCCTGCCACCGGCGAGGTTCTGCACATCGATGCTTTGCGCTATACCAATAAAATGTTCCGCCGGTTCTACGGACAGTTTTACATCGACCTGGTCAAAAGCGCGCCAACGCTTCTCGGCTGGTTTTATGATTCTCAGGATGAACCGTGGAAAACGGAAAAGATGCGCCTCATGCTTGACCGGATGAATACCGGGCCTCTGGTCCGGCAGATTAAAAAATTCAAACCGGACATCACCATCTGCACCCATTTTCTGCCGTCCGAAATTCTCTCGCACCTGATCAAGCGCGGGAAGATCGACACGCAGCTTTCGATTACCATCACCGATTATTATGCGCATGCCATGTGGCTGTCGCGGCTGATTCATCACTACTTCGTGGCCACCGAAGAATCGCGTGTTCAGCTCGAAAACATCGGCTTTCCGCCGGAAAGCATCACCGTCTCCGGAATACCGATTGATCCGGTATTCTGCGAGCCGAAGGATCGGGCGGCGCTGCGCGCGAAACAGGGGCTGCGCAACGACGTCCCCATGCTGCTGGTTTCCGCCGGCGCGCTGGGGGTGAGTTCAGCCGAACAGATTGTCGCGGTACTCAGCGGTCTGGCCGTTCCGGTGCAGATTGTGGTGATCTGCGGGAAAAATGAAAAGTTGCGGCAGACGGTGCTGGATCAGCTCAACCAGCGGCCGGAGGCGTCGTCGCATCTCGATTTCAAAGTGCTGGGATACACCACCGAAATGGACGAGTGGATGAAATCCGCCGACCTGTATATCGGTAAACCCGGCGGGCTGACCACCGCCGAAGCGACGAGTTGCGGACTGCCGATGGTAATCTATCAGCCGATTCCCGGGCAGGAGGAGCGCAACAGCGACTTCCTGCTGGAAAACGGCGCAGCGGTTAAGTGCAACCAGCTCACCACGATGGCCTACAAGGTGAACCTGCTGCTGAAAGATCCGGAACGGATGGCCAAGATGCGCCGCCGCGCGCTCGGGCTGTCGCATCCGGATGCCGCATCCTGCATTATTCAAAAACTGGTCGATGAGATTCATACCGAGGCGGTGACGATTCCGCGTGAAAGCACTGCCGGAAAGGCGAAGGAAAAACTTCGCTGGCTGGGACGGAAGCTGGCGCTGGGAAGCGACGACACTATTCCCCGGATTTAAAATCCAGTTCGGACGGATGCTTGAAGCCGGCCAGCAGAAAAAGGCCGGCGAGCCCCATCACAATGCCCGCGATGTAAAAATGCCAGTGCATCACGCGCTGTCCGAAGATGATGATTCCGCCCGCGACCGCCACGGCATTATTCACCGTTTGCGCCATCGGCATAAACCGCGACGCCGTTTTCTGCTGCAATCCGACCTGCATACAGTAGTCTGCGAAAACATTGACCGGTACGGCGATCAGTACGGAGGACAGACTGAACATCAGGTCTTCATTACGAACCAATGCGTGAAAACTGCCAACGCTGCGCAGCTCATCCAGCGTTAAAAAAGTGATAGCCATCTGCGCGAACACCGCGCCGGCACCGAAAAGCACTCCGGAAATCATCGCCCAGCAGAGCGGATGTTTTTTTGTAAAAAAGATCAGGGTGATGCCGGTCAGCAGAATCGCCAGCATAAAAATACCGAGGCTGATCTGCGTGCTGTGCTGGGTGATGTCGTACTGCACGCCGGAAACGTCGCCGAGCGCAATAAACACCGGCATCAGAATCAGCAGAGCCATTGCCAGCTTTGCGGCAAGATGCAGTTTCTCATGCAGCATAAATCGAGAAACGGACATCAGTACGATAAAGCCGAATCCGTAAAGCGGCTGTACTACCGCTACGCCGACAAGCCGCAAGGCTGCGGCATAAGGCAGCAGCCCCAGACAGCCGACGGCAAATCCGAGCATCCAGCGCCGGTTTTTCAGCAGACTGATAATGGATCTGAAAAGATTGGAAAATGAAAGTGTCGGCAGACAGTTCAGCGCAGATTTCTGCAATACCGGTGCCAGATTGAACAGGCTCATGGCCAATAAGGCGAATCCGATTCCGATGACTTTCTGAAGCGGCATGCAGATTTTATAGCAGATGAACCGTGCAAATGAACGCGCATTTTTTCGCAGGTCAGCCGGAAACGGATCTTACGGCTTTTTCTTTGTCTTCGATCCCGGCTTAACCTGATACGCCGGACCGTTTTCTTCGGCAGCCCGGTCAAGGTACTGCTCAATTGCATCTTCAATCAGATACTGGATGGCCGTGCGCGGGCGCATGGTTTCCGCCATTTGCTTTAACTGCTGCTTCAGCTCTTTGCTGATCCGGACTGATTCGGTGTCACTCATGCGGGCAATGTAGTTAAAATCCCACCGGATCCAAATCATAAAATCCGGACAATTTTTATTTTGATCTTTGCCACAATTGTGGCAACTTGTCGGCATGAGCGAAGCGGTAATCAGTCCGAAAGAGACTTCCGAAAGCGTGCGGATTTCGAGCGAAGTCAAAAGGCGGCTTCAGGAATACTGCCGGCAGCAGAAGCAGCCGATCCGCCGCGTGCTCGACAAAGCGATCTGCGACTACGTTCAGAGCCGGCATTTAAAGGAGGAGCGGTGATGCAGGAATATCCATCTGTTTTGCGTGTCCGGCAGGCGGTGCGGGCGGTTCTCAGCTACCTGCTGGTTGTAGCCAGCCTGATTGTTGTCATGCTCATTATAGCGCTGTGGTGATTTTTGGAGAAGCGGGCGCCTTACGGGACTGCAGACCAAGTACGGGCGCCCGCGTTTTCCATCTATCCCATCCGATCCAAAGTCCGGTACTGGATGGCTTCGGCAATATGTTCGGTGCCGATCTGTTCAGCGGCGGCGAGGTCGGCGATGGTGCGGGCGACTTTCAGAATCCGGTCATAGGCGCGGGCGCTGAAATTCATTTCCGATACGGCGGTTTTCAATAATTGCGCCGCCTCGGCTGACGGGCGGCAGTATTTGCGCGAATGCTTCGGCTGCATCCCGGCGTTGCAGTGGACGTGACGGTCTTTGGCGTAGCGCTCCTGCTGGATTTTCCGTGCGGCGACAATCCGTGACCGGACGGCGGCTGACGGTTCGCCTTTTTCCAGCTGTGCAAGCTGCTCATATTTGACCGCCGGCACCTCGATGTGAATGTCGATACGATCCATCAGCGGGCCGGAGATTTTACTTTGATACCGGCTGACCTGAAGCGGCGTCGAAGTGGAACGCGGATCGTCGGGGAAATAACCGTCGGGCGTCGGATTCATCGCTGCCACCAGCATGAACCGGCAGGGGAACGTTACGCTCGCCGCCGCGCGGGCAATTGTGACGACACCGTCTTCAAGCGGCTGGCGCAAAACTTCCAGCGCGTTGCGGTGAAACTCCGGCAGTTCATCGAGAAAGAGAACTCCATTATGCGCGAGGCTCACCGCGCCGGGAACCGGATGCGTACCGCCGCCGAGCAGTCCGGCGTCCGAAACGGTGTGGTGCGGCGAGTTAAACGGACGCGTCGCAATCAGCGATTCATGCGCGTTGAGCTTTCCGGCGATGCTGTGAATCTTGGTAGTCTCCAGCGCCTCTTCGAGCGTCATCGGCGGCAGAATGGATGGAATCCGTTTGGCGAGCATCGTCTTGCCGGTTCCCGGCGGGCCGATCATCAGTGTCTTCGGTTCGCCGTGGCCGCTGTTGACCTCGATCTCCACCGTGTAGGCATCGACGCCGAAAACGGCACCCGAAAAAACTTTGGCGAGCATAAGCAGAATCTCCGCAGAAGAATATCAACCGGTTTGCGGCGGGATACTGCAAATTCTTTCAAGAACAGACAAGACTGTTTATCAACGGTCTCTTTAGGTGTGTGGGGGAATAATCGTTATTTTTGCGGGGAATTAACTTCGACCGGTTCTCTATAGCCGAACTCTAGTGCTCCGTCCTGCAAATGCCCACACCTCTCGATTAGTGAATTTATGGCCCATATCATCCATGCGGAAATAAACATGAAATCGCCGCGTACGCCGCCAGGGAAATGCTTCCTATTTTCCGTAATCATTGAAGGGTGTGTGTTTTTGTATAATTCGAGTACTCTTGATCTAATACGACTGTCGCCAAAAGAACATTCATGTATGTTGTGAGCAAATTCATTTCGTATTTTTCTAATAAGATGTAGATCGCGTGTAAACCTGCTCGATATTATTCCAAGTCGATGCGCGATGATGATTTTCGCGCTAAATGTCGACAATGGTGCATTTGATCCATCAAATAACTCATCACAGGCGGAAGCATTGGAAACGAAGTAATTTTTAAGCAAGTCGGTTAAGGAGTTATCGAATATAGAAGCCGTGAGTATGACTGCAGCTCGGTCAGACTCTTTTTCGAACTCTTTATTAAAAATATCGAGCCAATGACTCGCATGGCTATACGTAAGTTGAGTTGGTTCAGCTGTACCTGTTTCTTTTTCTTCGGACATCTCGACTCCTTATTTTCACAAATTTGGCGCTAAAAAATCAACAAGCCCACGGCGTGGAAAAGTAGCGCAGACGAGAACGGATGCAAAGGAGTTTTAAAATAAGGGGGCTGGTCGAGGACTAGGGCAAAACGTACGCTTTGATTGGGCGGCACGTTCAGCTTCCACATCCTGCCCATTAGAAAAATCCGCCGTCTTGTTTCAGGAGGTGCGGGGGGATTTCGCGGATGAACTGCGAGGGTTCGTAGAAGATGACGCCGCCGTCATGTTTGCGGCGGACTTGCGGCGCGCAGAGGAAGAGGCGGTCTTCGGCGCGGGTGATGGCGACGTAAAACAAACGACGCTCTTCGGATTCGCCGCCGATCTGCTCGACCGATTTAGAGCTGGGGAAAAGTCCTTCGTTCAGCCAGATGACGAAGACGGCTTTCCACTCCAAACCTTTGGCCTGATGGACGGTGCTGAGTCGTACGCCGTCGAGCGCGGCGGGCGCGGTTTCGGCCTCGGCGTCGAGATTGGTCAGCAGTGCCATTTCGCTGAGGAAAGCGGAGCAGGATTCGAAGCGGGCGGTGAAATCGATCAGGCTGTCGAGGTCTTCCTGGCGGTGTTTGGCGTTATCGAAGGTTTCGATGAGATACTCGCCGTAGAACGCTTTGTTGAAACGGTAAATGATTTCGCCGGGATCTTCGCTGAGCGATTCGATTTCGTAGGCGATGAAGACCGGCTGGATTTCTTTCCAGATGGAAACAGCCGCAGCCGGCAGGGCTGCCAGCAGTTGCAGGTGCGCTTCCGGTTTGCGCGCTTCAAACCGTGAGCCGATTTTCTTCCAGATTTTATCGGCAGTTTTCGGTCCGAGCTTTGGAAACATTTCCAGCAGCCGCTTGAAGGCCAGTTCGTCGGCCGGATTTTCCAGCAGGCGCAGAACGGTGCAGGCGTCTTTGACGTGCGCCTGTTCGAAGAAGCGGATGCCGGAAGTGACCTGAAACGGGAAGCGGGCGTGAGTCAGCGCCATTTGCAGTTCCATGGCGTGGAAGTGCGAGCGGTAGAGGACGGCGATATCGGAAAGTTTAGTGCCTTTGCGTTTCAGCTCTTCGATCTTGGCAATGACGTAGCGCGCCTGTTCGTCGCCGTCGCGGAGCAGGGCAAGCGTCGGCTCGGCAATACTTTCGCGGACGGCGCGCAGTTCTTTCTGGAACTGGAGCGGATTCCCTTTGATACAGGCGTTGGCGACTTCGAGAATTTCCGGCGTACTGCGGTAGTTGACTTCGAGCTTGTAGGTTTTCGTGTCGGGGTAGCGTTTATCGAAAGAAAGGAAGTTATGGTAGTCCGCGCCGCGCCAGGAATAGATGCTCTGGAAGTCGTCGCCGACCACCATCAGGTTGCGATGCTTTGCGACAAGTAGATCGACGATTTCAGCCTGAATGGTGTTTGTGTCCTGAAATTCATCTACAAGTACGTACTGAAATTGAGTCTGATATTTTTGAAGAACCCATTCCGATGTTTGGAAAAGTTTCAGCGCGTAAAGCAACAGGTCGTCGAAGTCCATCACGTTGAGCGCTTTTTTGCGCGTTACGTAATGGTCGCGGAGTTTCAGCACGTCGGCGATATTGATCGGTGAGTCGTCGAACCAGTCATAGGCCAGCTCGTCGAGCGGCTTCTGCGAGCCGGAGGCGAGACCGTAGAGACTGAGCAGCACCTGCGGCTTCGGGAAATGTTCATCGTCCAGCTCCAGTTCATCGACGCAGGACTTCATCAGCTTCTTGGCGTCGTCGGAGTCGAGAATAGTGTAGTCACGTCCGAAGCCGATCTCATCGGCATGGCGTCTGAGAACGTGGTTAGAGAAATGGTGGAACGTTCCGCTAAAAGGTGCTCCGGCTGGCGAGCCCGTGATCTTCTCCGCACGATCAAGCATTTCACGTGCGGCTTTATTTGTGAAAGTGAGCAACAGGACGTGACGATGATCAACACCCCTGTTTTTAGTAAGCTCGGCTAGCCGATAAATCAGCGTGCGGGTTTTGCCGGTACCGGCGGCGGCGATCACGAGCGACGGCCCGTCCGGCGCGGTCACGGCGGCGTACTGCTCGTCATTGAGTTCTTCACGGAAATTCATAGGTCGCCGATTAAACCACGAAACCGGCGAACGTTGAACTGCGAACTTAAAAACTTCTGCTCCGTGTTGCGTTCTTTACGGAAATTCATAGGGGAAACGTTCTGCAGACCTGCCCGCAGTGCTACAGCGTTGCAGGCGGGAGGAAACGAAGGAAGCAAAGGGAATAGAGCTTGTTTGTAGCCGTGGCCGGTGATTTTGCCGAACATTGCGTTTGTTCCGTTTCATACCAAGTCGGAGAAAGCCTTACAGATGTAACACTTGATCTTTTGCAAAGGAGGGGTAAATTGCCGATAATTCATACGGAATTAGGCCTCTCAACCGAAAGCAAAGCAATGAAGATAAGATGGGTGGTGCCGGGATTGTTCGCGTTGTGGGGCATGACGCAATCGGTTTTGGCCGACTTATCCGCAACTTTTATTCCGTCAGCCGGCCCGTTCGCCGGTGGAAACCGGGTGCTGATCACCAATACGACAGCCAGCATCGGTAATGGTGTTGATATAACCAACATTACGGTCGGCGGCGTGACGGCGACCGGGTTCGCGGCGTCACAAGGCACGACCTGGGTTTCGTTCCTCATCCCGGCCACCGGCTCGGCCGGGGCGAAGGATGTTGTGATCCAGTCCGAGAGCATAGGCACAACAACTCTAACCGGACAATATACCGTTAATCCGGCGGGGCAGATCGGCAAGATGACGTACGGAGCCGGAACCTGGACCAATCTCGACCGGGGGATGAACAACGCCATCAATGCCTTGGCGGTGGTCGGGACGAACCTGTATGCGGGGGGTGTGTTCACCAGCGCAGGCCGGATATCCGCCAACGATATCGCCAAGTGGAGTTTGGTTGAGTCGTCGTACGGTTCAGTAGACTTCGCCACTTCATTTCAGGAGCCAACGTTACATACAAACCTGCACCTGGATATTCCCAATCCCAGTGTTGGAACGATCAGGCCGGATACGGTTAACCACAATCTCCTTTTTCCCGGACCGGGAGCGGATATGTGGTCCAGCCGCAATGGCATACCGTTTGCCTGGGCCGCCATTCCGCAGTTGGGTTCCGGCGGCGTCTGGCGGGCAGAAACCGAAGTGAAATACACTGTTTCCAGCCACACGTATGGACGGATCGCCGGTCTTACCATTTATCCCGGGCCCGACGGAAGCGGCGGAGCCAGCGACGGGCAGGAGTTCACTTTCGGCCTCGATCAGTGGGACGGGCCCAACGGGGCCTGGGTGCAGGGACTGGGCGATAACCGTCCGGGAGACTCCGGTAATTTATACAGCAGCCTGGTCACCGATGTTCTGGATCTGCGCATGGATGTGACGGTCGGCGCCACGAATTACAATACCTATAATTTCTACTTCAAGCTGCCTTCGAACGAAACCTGGAGCACTCTGGGAACCATTCGGTACAGCGGTACAGCCGATCGTGTCGCCTTGTTTTTCAAGTGCTCAGGTCCTACCACGAACGTCTCTTTCAATTATTTCAATGTTACCACTCTGGTCTACAAGGCCTGCTCCAATTGGCTGTGGACAGGCCTCAGCAGCGGAATGAATTCCTCCATTTCCGCGCTGGCTCAGGATGGTACGAACCTGTACGCAGGCGGTTCGTTTACCAACGCGGGCGGAGTGGCAGCCAGCTATATCGCCCGATGGGACGGCTCGGCCTGGACCAACCTCGGCAGCGGGATGAACGGCTCTGTTTCGGCGTTGGCGTTTGACGGCACGAACCTGTACGCGGGCGGCTCGTTCACCACGGCGGGCGGAGTGGCGGCCAATTATATCGCCCGCTGGGACGGTTCGGCTTGGACCAACCTCGGCAGCGGGATGAACGGAGCGGTTTCGGCGTTGGCATATGACGGCACGAACCTGTACGCGGGCGGTTCGTTCACCACGGCGGGCGGAGCGGCGGCCAACTATATCGCCCGGTGGGACGGCTCGGCCTGGACTAGCCTTGGCAGCGGGATGAACGGCTCTGTTTCAGCGCTGGCGATGGCCGGTAACAGCCTTTTCGCGGGCGGCTCGTTCACCACAGCGGGCGGGCTGGAGGCCAGATACATCTCTAAATGGGATGGCTCCGGCTGGATGCCGTTAGGCAGCGGGATGAACGGAACGGTTTCGGCTCTGACGTTTGCCGGTAACAGCCTTTTTGCTGGCGGCTCGTTCACTACGGCAGGCGGATATTCGGCCAGCCGGATGGCCCGCTGGGATGGCTCAGTCTGGACAAACCTCGGCTCCTCCGGGATGAACGGAACGGTTTCGACACTGGCCTATGACGGGGGGAATATTTACGCGGGCGGCGCGTTCACCACGGCGGGCGGATATTCGGCCAGCCGCGCGGCTAAGTGGATTCCTTCGTTTGTTGAAACCGTTGGCGTTGAACCCAGATCAGGCTCGGTCACCGGCGGCTATCAAGTCGTCATCAGCGGTCAGGGCCTCGGCAACGGCGCGGACATTACTAATGTGACGCTGTGCGGGGTGACGGCGGCCAGCATTGTCAGCCAATCCTCCACTCAGGTTGTAATTGTGGCCGGCTCTTCCGGCCCCATCGGTCTTGGTGACGTCCGGGTGTATTCCGAGAGTTCCGGCGAGACGGTGAGATCCAACGCATTTACCTATACGAGAGCGGATATCGCGATATCCGGTCCCGCTTTCCCGTCCGTATTCCGCGGCCGGTCGGTTACCAGCATCTTCACCGTGACTAATTCCGGCAACGCGACGCTGATGATCACCGGGGTGACGAACAATGGAGCCGGCGCGTCGTATTTTGATGTATCAGCCCTGAACGGCATGGTCATTGCGGCAGGCGCGGCGAGAAACTTCCCTGTGGTTTTCACGCCGCTTGAGACCGGTACGTTTACGCCGGTGAGCTACACCATCAACAACAGCCTGACCTCCAACTACAGCTTCGCCCTGAGCGGCGCCTGTTTCGATCTTTCCGCCACCGCCGGTCCGTGTGCCGGCGGGAACATGATCACGATCACAAATGGCTTAGATTTTGGCACGATCACCAATGTTCTGGTCGGTGGAGTGAGCGCATCTATCGCCGGCTCCGGTGCCAACTGGGTGACCATCACGCTTCCGGCAGCGGGATCGACGGGGACTGTGGACGTCGTCATCCAGACCGGAGATCATGGCGACACGACTCTCTCCGGTATCTACTCATACAATCCAGCGGGGCAGATCGGGTCGGACAGCAGGGATGTCTGGATGGATTTGAACTCCGGAATGAACAGCTATGTGTATGCCCTGAAATCCGATACGAACGGGGCGCTTTATGCTGGCGGCGAATTCTCAATGGCGGGCGGAGAGTGGGCCGGTTATATCGCGAAATGGAACCCTGCAACGGCAGCCTGGACACCGCTGGGCGACGGGGTGGACAGCTCTGTGTATTCGCTGGCGACCGGCCCGGACGGAAGTCTTTATGCCGGCGGCTCTTTCTACACGGCGGGTGGTGTATCCGTGAACAATATCGCGAGATGGAACCCTTCGACAGAGGAGTGGTCGGCCATGGGTGACTGGTGGGATGCACCCCCCTCTGCACTGGTGTGCAGTACGAATGGGACTCTTTATGCCGGCGGTTATTTCAACTGGGCTGGCGGGGCATACGCAAACTATCTCGCGAAATGGGACCCCGGAACGGAGACGTGGTCGGCCCTGAGTGAATGGTTGGACAACGGCGTCCAGGCACTGGTGATAGATACGAACGGCAATCTCTACGCTGGAGGGTGGTTCTCCTGGGCTGGCGGGGTGCCCGCGAACTATGTAGCAAAATGGGATCCCGGAACGGAGACGTGGTCAGCTCTGGGTGACGGGTTGGACAGCGGCGTCAGTGCGTTGGCGCTGGACTCGAGCGGCAATCTTTACGCCGGAGGGTGGTTCACCACGGCCGGCGGGGTGCCCGCGAACTATGTAGCAAAATGGGATCCCGGAACGCAGACATGGTCGGCTCTGGGTGGAGGATTTGATAATGTCCCGAATGCGCTGAAGTGCGATACGAACGGCAATCTCTACGCTGGAGGATATTTCACCGCAGCGGACGGGGCGACCGCGAACTATGTGGCCAAATGGAATGGAACGACGTGGACGAACATGGCCGGCGGGATGAACAATGCGGTAGCCGCTTTGGAGGTGAGCGCCGCCGGAGATATCTATGCCGGCGGTTATTTTGACACGGCGGACGGACAGACGGTGAACTATATGTCGCAATGGATCCAAATGCCGGCCTCGATCGGTGTTTCGCCGGTATCCGGATCCTGTACGGGTGGTTATCCGGTGGTAATCACGGGTGTGAATCTTGGCAGCGGCTCTGACGTTACGGATGTGAAGCTGTGCGGGGTCAGCGTGGCCTCCATTACGAGCCAGTCTTCCACCCAGATCGTGGTGGTTGCCGGCGCCGGTACTGCCGGCCTCGGAGATGTTCAGGTGAACTCGGCAAGCTTCGGCCTGACGATCAAGAGCAATACATTCACTTATTTGAAAGACGACCAGACGATCACGTTCCCGGCGATCAGTGACAAACTGACAACCGACACCGTCGGGTTGTCGGCGACGGCTTCGAGCGGGCTGCCGGTATCGTTCAGCGTATTCAGCGGGCCTGCCTTGATCAGTGACGGAACAAACCTGTCGTTCACCGGTACGGGCAGCGTCTTTATCGTGGCGTCGCAAACGGGCGATGCGAGCTGGAACGCCGCACCCGACGTGACGAACTGCTTGACGGTGCAGCATGGAATTCCCGTGGCAGGCTCCGTGACACTGCAGCGGATAACCAATCAGCTTCTGAAAGTCACAACCACCATGCTGCTCGCAAATACAACCGACCCTGAAGGCTCGGCTTTGTCAGTGGTGTGGGTGTCGCCGGCTTCAACCAACGGCGGCGCAGTGACGCTTTCCGGGCGTTGGGTGACCTACACTCCGCCGGAAGGAAGCATCGCCGATGATTTCTTCCAGTTCCGTGTGCGCAACGCCTTTGGCGGCGAAGCGGTGGCTGCGGCAAAAATTGAGACCTCAATACAGACTGGTCGCGGTTCTCAGACGTTGAATTTCAAGGCCGTGCCTGCCGGCGGCAATGTGGGATTGAGAGTTTTTGGAATTCCGGGGCGCGCCTATATCGTGCAAGGAGCGACCCGGCTGATCGAGCCGGATTGGACCAATCTGAACGGGTGTGTTATCGGAGCGGACGGTTACGTGGACTTCACGGAAACCAACGCGCCGTCGCCCCGTTATTACCGGACGGTGAAACCGTGAGGAAACAATGAAAAGTAAACGAACAATAAGATGGATCGCCGGGCTGAGCCTGTTCTGGTGCGCATTAAGCGCCTCCGGTGACTGGGTTTATTTTAATGTAAACCAATCCGTTCCGGATAACGATCCGACCGGACTGCAGAACACGCAAACGCTCAGCGGGTTCGATCCGAAGATCGATTACATCGAGGCCTATCTGAAGCTGTCCGGCGACCCGGATGCTTTCAGCGGTGATTATTATGTAACCCTGATCGGCCCGAATGGAGGGTTTTCCGTATTGCTGAACCGCGCAGGCCGGACCCTGTCCGCCCCGCTGGGCTATGGCGACAACGGCTTTGATATCACCTTTTCTGTCGGCGCACCGGATGTTCATCTGTATCAGAACAACAGCTCGGTATTTGACGGACAGTTCCGGCTGACCGGGACATGGAATGCCGACGGCCGCAACGTCGATCCGGATCTCGTTCTGGATACCGACAGCCGTACAGCCGGTCTGGATGTTTTTAACGGACTCTCTCCTAATGGAAGCTGGACACTGTTCATTGCGGATATGAATCAGAACGGTACCGTAACGCTCGATTCATGGGGGCTGAATATAAACACGGTCGTTCCTGAACCGGCGAGCACCATGCTGGTGATTTTCGGTGCGGGAATCGGCCTTGCCGTTCACCGCGCCCGCCGTTCGGCATTGCGCCGGTAGGTTGTGAATTCTTGTATCTTTGATCCGCCCCGGATTTCCGGGGCGGTTTTTTTGTTAAAGGGTTCTGAAGCCGCGACCGGTGGTCGCGGAAAAAATGGAGGGACAGCGGCCTCACTGTCTGCGGTCGCCGGGGACGGCGACCCTCCAAAATCCAGCAGGTCTAAAAGCTCTTGAGGATTTGTTTTTCCAGAGTCTGGAAGCTTTCGCCGGTGATTTTTCCGAACATCGGGAAGTCGTCTTTCATGCCGAGTTCGTTCGGGTCGGCGCCTTCGTTGAGAATGGCGTCGGCGATGGCGCGGGCGGAGACGTCGGCGGGATCGCGGAGCAGGGTGTAGCAGCCCTGCCGGTCGGCGGCCTCGGCGACAAGTCCGTTCACGGCGAGAATGTGGACGACATCATTGATGAGCCGGACGGGAACACGGTTGGCGGTTCCGTACGCGATGGTATCAAATGGTCCCGTGCCGGTTTCAAAGGCGGCGGTGATTTTTTTCATGAGGACAAAGGCGAGGCAGAGCCGCGAACGGGCGCTCGGATTCACAGCAAGACGTTCGCGGGCATAGGTTCCGGCGTTCTGGATTGAGAAGGCGACTTCGGCACCGAGCAGCATGATCTGCCAGCTGATCTGAACCCAGGAAAGAAAGAGAGGAATGGCGGCCAGTGTTCCGTACGTTTTGTTGGCACTCGTGGCAAGGACACCCAGTTTAATGATGGCGACCTGAAAGAGAGCGGAAAGCACTGCGCTGACGAATGCGCCGGTAAAGGCGTAAGAAAATTTAACTTTAGTGTTGGGCATCATGATGTAGACGAAGGAGAAGGTAAGCGCCATGACAAACACCGGAATCGTTTGCAGCGCGAATTTCACTAACGGACCCATCCAGGTCAGTTTGCCGGCAAATCCCATGATGACCGGAAGTCCGGCGTTAGCAACAATCAGCAGGATCGGCGCGACAACCAGAATGACGATGTAATTGCGTACCTTTTCAGTGAAGGCTCGCGGCGTTTTGATGCCCCAGACGATGTTGAAGGTATCCTCAATGCTGCTGAGCATCTTGATGGTTGCCCATAGGAAAAAAACCAGACCGACTCCGCCAAGAGCGCCCGCGCTGGCAGATCCGACGGTTGCGAGAATCGTTTTGACCGCGTCCTGAAACGCCGGAGGCATATCGGCGGTTTTCTGCAGCAGCATTCCGCTGACCTGTTCAAAGCCGAAGCCTTTGGCAATGGCGAAGAGGATGACGAGCAGCGGAACCATCGCCATAACGGTGGTGAAGGTCAGGGACGAAGCATGGATCGGGCATTTATCTTCTTTGAATCCTTTGAATACCAGCATGCAGACGCGCAGGAATTTCAACCCGCAGCGGCGGGCTTTGGTGAGGGAATCCGGTTCGAGATCCCAGAGGTCGCGGGTAAAAAACTGCTGTGTTTTTCCGACGAATCCGGCTGGCTTGCTGTTCATAGGATAACTCCTTGTTTGGTGCGCTGAGCATAAGTCGTCCGGGTTTGAAATAAAACCCAAAAACAAAGTTTCCCCTTACGGGCTTCTGTGGCTTAATCCCCGCTCATTTCAGAAAGGAATCCTTATGAGTACCCAGCCCGAAAAACTGAGCGATGTCAAAATGGACATAGCCAATCTCTACCGCGAAGAAGCCTATACCGACCTGAAAACCGGCGGTGTCCGCAAGCTGGTGCCGGTCAAACTTGACGGTTCCGAAGATACTTCCCGCGAACCGATTTTCAGCGGACACACTCAGCTGATGAGTCCGCACGGCCCGCTTCCGCTGCAGGGCGGCATTGACGCCAAGACGCTTGAAGAAGCTGTTGCAAAATTCCCGCAGGCGATGGAAGACGCGATGAACCGGATGATTGAAGAAGCTCAGCAGTATCAGCGCGAGCAGGCGAATAAGATCATCACGCCCGCCGATCTGAAAAAAGACGGCGGACTGATTATCTAAGAGAGACGGCGGCCCGGTCTGAAGTCAAAGGTCTGAAAGTCGAACGTCGGGGTATCAGGGAAGTTCTGGTTCCCGACTTTCGACTTTTTGACCTTCAGACGTTACGACGGTCTTTTCTTTCTCCTGAAGATGCTCGGCGAGCAAGTCGTCGAGTTTCAGGCCGGTGAGATGCGTGAGCGTCTTGATCAGCGCCATCAGCACGAGAATCATTACCGCCATACTGGGAAGCATCACGACGATGTAGCTCAGTCCGGTCATTTTTCCGATCTCAGCGGCGAACGCCGCGGTGCCCGGTTCGCTTTTCAGGATAATTTTCGCCAGTGTGTAGTTGAGCGCCGACGATAGAAACATCGATGAGGCGAAGCCCCACGTCAGGCCGACCAGCCGTTTTTCAAACTTCGCTTCGTTGCCCTGTTCGCGCAGTTTTTCGTGGAGCAGCGGTACATTGAAAAGCTTCTCGCTCATCAGAATTTTTTTGATGAGCGGGTAGGGCGTTTTCAGGGAAATCACGATCGCCAGTCCGATAATCAGCGGGATGGCCGCTTCTTTAATGGCAATCCACTGCGGCGGCAGTTTCAGGATGCCGAACACGCCGGTCAGCAGAACGCTGATAATACCGATGATCGAAACGAAGTCCGCGCGCCGTTCTTTGATCAGCGTGTGGATGCCGTAGCCGACCGGAAGAATCAGCGCGACGATCAGTCCCCAGACCGGGCCTAGGTATTTGTCTTTGCTCAGATAAGTTAGAATGACGACAGGGATCACGACGTTCAGCATGATGCTGATCATCGGATTTTCTTCTTTAGGCCGGGTTTTGGTCATGGAGTCCTTTCAGTCGGTCAGGGATTTAAGGCCGCCATTTTCGTCGGCAGCTCGCAGAATTCGATCCAGTCCAGCTGAGCCTCGCTCTTGGAGCCCGTGTACTGGCTGTTGCAGGAAATTCCGATTCCGATTTCGTCCGGAACCGTGCCGAATGTGTTTTTGAAATCTTCAGCGACATTCCGTTCTTCGATGAAAAAGGTTTCTCCGTCCACATGGTTTTCGTTGCGGACAGTGAACCATTTGACGGCGAACAGGTTGGCGTACCGCACGGTACCCTCGGAGTCGACCGGAGTCTGCGTTTCCCAGCGGTAGGCAATCGACTGCTGCCGGAATCTGTTCCCGGAGCTGATGTAAAGGCCGATGACCTGATCGTCCTTGTCCGGGTTACGGCCGTCGGCACCGGGCGGAAGGACGGTTGCGCGCCAGCGCCAGCGGATGATCGGCGTTTTATTTAAATCTACCGACAGAGGGTAGCTTGACAGCAGAGACGCGCTGGCTTTTTCAGAGGTTACCGAAAGCCACTGGTGTCCGGGTGCTGCCGGATTATTCTGAACTTCGAAGATGGATGCCTTGGTGAACGGCTTGCCTTCCACAGACCAGCCCGGAGGTATGGTTCCAAAAGAGATGCGCTGGGCGGCGGCTGTGCCGGATAGAAAACAGAACAGCAGGCACCCGCAACGTACAAAGTATGCCGCCGTTTTCATCTCCGGATTTAACGGGCCGACGGCTTTCGTCCCAGTGCGGAAAAAAGGAAGGCCAGCGCCGGGCGTCCGGCTCTTTTTCTCACCAGCAGTTCAGCCAGCGGGGCGATCAGGAAGTAGATGTAAGCCCATATTACCATTGCGGTCAGGCCGAATACGGCAATGGAGCCCAGAACGACACAGACAAAAACGAAGCTGAGGACGCGCGGTTCGCCGGAGACGCAGCGGCGCGCATGCGGGTAGGGAACATTGCTCACCATCAGCAGTCCGGTGAGAAAGGCGTATCCCAGCAGAAAGTAAAAAAAGAGGTGCGGGCCGAGATCCAGTCGCGGAAGAAAGAGTCCTGCGCTGTAAATCATGCTGGCACCCGCCGGCGACGGGAGTCCTGTAAAACAGCCGTCATCTTTTTTGCCTTCGGCAAGCAGCGTGTTGTAGCGCGCGAGCCGCCACAGGGTGCAGCCGAGATAAAAAAGGGCGACAGCCCAGATCAGCAATACGCCCCCGGTCGAAGCGCCGGGACAGTTGCGCCGGATGAAAACAAAAACAGTCACTGCCGGGGCAACGCCGAAAGAGATCGCATCCGCCAGAGAATCCAGATTGGCTCCGTGCAGACTTTTTGCATTCAGCGCCCGCGCCGCCAGTCCGTCGAGGGTGTCGAATATCATCGCGCCCAGCAGCAGCCAGATGCAGGCTTCCGGGAGAGCTTCGCCGCGCGCATAGCTGGCAATCGCATAAACAATCGATGCGAAACCGCAGAATGCGTTACACAGTGTAATCAGACTCGGCAGCGGATTAAACCGGGCTTCGTCTGCTTCATCAATAGATTCGTTTATCATAGCCTTTGAATCAGTTTTCGACACGACCCATCAGGGTGCTTCCCGACCGGACCTTATCGCCGATCTGAACGCAAACGGTTATGCCGCTTTCGCTTGGGAAATACAACTCGGTACGCGAACCAAACTTTATCATCCCGTAAATCTCACCTTTTTTCAATGCGTCGCCCGGCTGCGGCACGCAGACAATCCGCCGGGCAATCGCACCCGAAACCTGCCGGATCGCCACAGGAAACTGTTTGCCGGCGGCTGAACCTGTTCCGGCGATTACCAGCGACTCGTTCTCTTTCGAGCATCGCTTGTCCCGCGCATCCAGAAAGCGGCCTTCTTTGTACTTGCGGTACTTAACCTCAAGGTCGCACGGCGCGCGGTTTACATGCACATCCAGTACCGATAGAAAGATGCCGATTCGCGTCAGCTTCTGCCCGGCGAAAAGTTCAATGCCGTGATCCTCAACCGTTTCGATATCGCGCACCACGCCGTCCGCCGGCGAAACCAGCGCATTGGCATCGGCGATAATCCGGCGTTTCGGAACCCGGAAAAACGCCGCAACCGCCAGCCACAGCAGCCAGGTTAATCCAATCAGCACTTTTCCGGTTGCCGGGCAGACGGTTTCTGCCAGCCAGAGCCACACCAGTGACATCAGCAGCGCAACGATTCCGGCTCCCAGCCATTCCCGCATTCCGTGTTTAGTCAGTCGCATATTGTATATTCCTTTTTAATATTTTCCGAGCGGCCCTGTGCGTCCGGTGACGCCGCACCATGGCGGTTGTGCAGAAATAACCTATTATCGCCGCCAGCGTTCCTAGAAGTATGCCGCCCGCAAAAAATGAAATGACCAGCTCGCCGCCCAGCGCTCCGGCGGTTTTCAGCGATGGATGATGAACTGCGTCCAGCACCATCTGTTTCATCAGCGCATACGACAGCGGTCTGCCGATGATAAAGCTGCCCAGATAACATTGAACGGGATAAATAACTGAAACTGTGAGCGGATTAATAATCCAGGTTGATAAAACCGCGGCCCCCCGCGCGCCGCGAACCAGCATGGCCGCCGGAAACGCAACCAGCATGTGGCCGACGGGGACTACGAACGCTGTAAACAATCCGGCCGCAACACCGCGCCCGACACTCTCAGGAGTGCCCGGATGCCGCATCAGCCGCAAATAGAACTTAAATGATCTTCCTGACCGTTTACGCATAGCGCTCTTTCAAAAAGGGAATCAGCATAGCAAATTTTGCGGATATTGGAACTTTTTCTTTCACCCGGGCAGTTCTCACGAGACCGCAGGATTAACCGGATGCTGGAGGAAACGATCCCTTCTTTGGGTCTTCTATCCCTAGGGAAGCCCTGTTTTAAACGTTTGTTTATCGATGGGTAAAGGTTAGATTGCTGCGCTCGCCAGCGGGTTACATTCACCGCATCGGCCGGACCGGCCGCGCGGGTTCCAAAGGGATTGCCGTCAGCTTTGTTGATCACAGCGATCAGGCCTTTTTCACCGTCATCGAAAAGCGGATCAAGCTCCAGCTCGACCGCGAACAGATTCCCGGCTTTGAACTGCCCGGCGACGCACCCGTGAAGAAAAAAGGTCTGCCACCGGGTAAAGGGACGCGGCCGCTCAAGAAACCGAGCAGGCGCATAACCGCAGATTTTGCGGCTAAGTGCGGAGGGGGTCAGTTCACTTTCTGAGCTTTTTTCCACGCTTCAAATTCGTCCAGCGTTCCGGGGTAGTCGATGATGCCGTCTTTGGTGACTTCGAGAATCCGTGTGGCCAGCGTCGAGATGAAGCGGTGGTCGTGCGAGACAAAGATCAGCGTGTTGGGAAAGAGCGAAAGGCTGTAGTTCAGCGCCTCAATCGATTCCAGATCCAGGTGATTGGTCGGCTCGTCCAGCGCCAGGACATTGCCGCCTTCCAGCATCATCTTGGCGAGAATCAGCCGGGCCTTTTCGCCGCCGCTGAGTACGCCGGTTTTCTTCAGGACATCCTGACCCTTGAACAGCATTTTACCCATAAACGAACGCAGCTCGACTTCGGACGTTCCGGAGTCGGAGAAGCGGCCGAGCCATTCCAGCGCGGGAGTTTCGGCATCCAGGAGCGATGAGGCATCCTGCGGGAACAGGCTGACCTGAACGGTTTCGCCGAAAATAACCTGACCGGTATCGCTTTTCAGCTGGTTGCAAAGAATGTTGAGCAGTGTCGTTTTGCCGATTCCGTTTTTACCCACAATGGCGACGCGCTCTTCCGGCCGGATCGTGCAGGAAAAGTTGCTGAACAGCGGCTGGTCGTACGACTTGGAAACCGACACGGCCTCGATCACTTTGTCGCCCAGCCGCTTTTTCGGCTGGAATCTGATGAAGGGCGATACCCGGCTGCTGGCCTTGATTTTTTTAATCTCCAGCTTTTCGAGCGTCTTCTTGCGCGAAGTCGCCTGTTTGGCTTTCGAAGCATTCGAGCTGAACCGGGAGATAAACGCTTTCAGGTCATTCGCCTGCCGCTCGATTTTCTGGTTCTGTTTTTCCTGCAACTCGCGCGCTTCCAGGCTGGCGATGGTGAAGTCGTCATAGTTTCCCGGGAACAGACGGATCTCGTGGAAGTCCAGGTCGGCGATATGCGTACAAACCTGATTAAGGAAGAATCGGTCGTGCGAAATCGTAATCATCATTCCTTCATAGTCCTGAAGAAACTCAACCAGCCACTCAATCGATTCCATGTCCAGATGGTTGGTCGGCTCGTCGAGCAGCAGCAGGTCCGGCTTGCCGAAAAGAACCTGGGCCAGCAGAACGCGCAGCTTAAAGCCGCCCTGCAGGACGGTCATATTCTGTCCGAAGAGATCTTCGGTAAAGCCGAGTCCGACCAGCAGCGTGGCCGCTTCGGATTCCATCGTATAGCCTCCCGCTTCGCCGAAATCGTGCTCGATATGGCTGCACCGCTCATGCTCTTCGTCGGTCAGGTCGTCTTTTGAGTAGAGAAGTTCGCGCTCGCAGTGAAGTGCCCACAGCTTTGGGTTTCCCATGCAGACGGTGTCGAGAATCGTGTATTCGTCAAAGGCGGAATGGTCCTGACGGAGATATCCGAGCGTGCAGCCGATGCCGATTGCAACCGTTCCTTCGCTCGGTTCCAGCTGTCCGGTCAGAATCTTCATGAACGTGGACTTCCCGGAACCGTTGGCTCCGATCAAACCGTAGCGGTTTCCCGGGACGAACTTCACCGAAACGTCTTCAAAAAGAGTCGTCTTGCCGAAGCGCATGGTGATTTTTGAGGTAGCAATCATAACGGATCCATCCAGGGTAAAATTAAAAATGAGCGCCGTGTATAGCAGGAACTCCCCGAAGAGCCGACTGTTAACTGCCCCGAATTTTCCCCAGTGCCTTCGCTGAAGCGGCTCGTGATTGAAAGTAGAGCCTGAACTTAGGACGTAATCGTCCGTAGATCCGGCTCATTGCCAGCCGGACCCGCGGCTCCGCCCGAGTTCCGGCTGTACTGGCCAAAAGGTGCCGCCGCGAGGGTGACATCTTCTGCCGCCTGTTGTACGATGCCGCCCTTGTTATCAAGCCGTGTATGTGTGACGAGGTCTGCATGCACAGTTAAATTTTAAATAGAAGGGACGTAAATCATGTTTGCATTGCTGATTTCAGTGATTGTTTCTGCCGCGGCGGTTGCCGCCTGTGTAGTTTCAAAAGCCGGAACCGGTTCAGCGGTTGCCGCTGGCATTGTCGGTTTCCTTGCCGCACAGTTTTTAACCGGATGGATCGTCCGGAAAAAAGTGACCAAAGTTCAGGAAGCGCTTCAGGAGATGCTCGCGAACGGGCAGAAACAGATGAACCGGAAGATCCAGCTGTTCCAGAGTAAGCCCGGCGGGAACATCAAACAGATCCAGCGTCAGCTGGAGAGCGATCAGAAGGCGCTGGTTAAGGAAGCGCTCGCTTTCCTGGAACGCTTTGAGCCCTTCAGAAAATGGAACCTGCTGATGGGCCGGCAGATCGCCACTATGCGTCTGCAGTTTCTTTATCAGCTCAAGGACTTCGAAGCGGTCGATCAACTGCTCGCCTCCCAGGGGCTGTTCAAAGGTCCGATCATGATGGAGCCCATGACGATCGCCATGAAAATGGCCCGCCAGTATGAAAACGGTGAACAGGAGAAACTCGAAAAAACCTTCAAACGGCATATCAAATGGATGCGCGGGAACCGGGGAATCCTGCTTTATGGGCTGATGTCCTGGGCGTATCTGCAGAAAGGCGAATCTGAAAAAGCGCGCCTCCTTCTGGTCAAAGCGAAAGACATCACCTCCGACGAAACCCTAGCCCACAACTGG
>JBGAJP010000035.1:0-27175 GCA_044224855.1 Pontiellaceae bacterium | reverse complement strand
CGCGTTCGCCGCGCGGCTCACGCGAAAGCGGCGGACGGCCTGCCCCGCCGGAAGTATTCGGCCGATCTCCTGCAGAACGCTCACGCGAAGGGCGGGCTGGACTGGACGACGGCCCGTCCCGACGGTCGCTGCGCTCACGGCGCGGGCCGTCATGCCGGTCACGCGAAGAAGGCCGCCGCTCGGAACGGTCGTCGGAGGCGTAATGGTTGGCGGCAGGCGCTTTTTTAGCCCATTGCGGCACAAAATTGAGATCAAGGAGGATGTCCTCATCGGGCCGGGACACATTTTGCGGAGCGGTTGTTTCTTCGGACATGGGTAAAACCTTTTGATTTGAGCGGGCATTAGTATACGCTTTCCGGTGTTTGGAAAAGGAAAAACCGTGTCAGGAGCCCGTTAAGATGCACACCGTACCGCCTGAAGAACTGGAAAAATACTCCTCCGCCGTCACGCTTTCGGATATGGAGATTTTTGTTTTCCCCGAACTGCTCTACGCCCTGCTGCTCGCCAACATCATGAGTCCTCGCATCTGGAAGTGGCGCGATGACCCGTGGTTCGCCAAGATTGATAAGATGAGCCCGCGCAAAAAAATCGACCGGCTCAAGCAGTACATCATCGACCATTACGAGTTCAACCTCGACCTCGATACCTGGGGTCTGACCGACCAGCAGACCGAGATGAAGCGTTTCACTCCGTTCATGGATGCCAAAGTCATCAGCGGAAGCAACGCCCTTTTCGGCTATGAAGGCGACCGGCACTACTTCGACCTCGATATCCGCCGCCACTTCGGACTCGAAAAATACAACGACACCGTCATTCCGTACTGGAAAACCGAAACCATCGAAGCGATGGACGCCTTCAGCCGTCGCGAAGGCTACCGTAACGGTGCCGGCGAATGCGTTTCGCTTTCCACGCTCTACGCCGCCGCGCTTTTCATCGTCTGCGGAATTCCGCTTGAAGACATTTTTCTGATGGCTACACCGCTCCACTCACAAAACTTTATCGCGGTCGGCGACGGCGTCCTCACCAACAACCGGCGTATCGTTACCAAGAATATGTGGTTCAACGGCACTGAACTGACCGATAAAGCGCAGCGCGCCCTGCGCCACGAGCAGATCACCATGGTGTTTAATAACACCGGCTATGTGCATTGCGTCTATCCCGAAACCACCATGAATCCGGCGCACTACGAACGGTTCCAGAAAAAAATCGGCGAATACCTTTCCACTGAAATCACCTTTGAAATCCTCGCCAACTTTCTGCGGCAAAACTCGAAGTTCCAGAAATGCTTCCAGATCTGCCACGACTTCCACGGAAAGAAACGGTGGATTTCAGCCGAACGTGCCTACGCGTACGAACACAGCGCACCCTATAAAATCGGCGACGGCACCCGCGCCCAGCTGCTGGATGAAATCGATCCCGATGAATTCTACTGCGAGCCGATCCCCGGCCGCATCTGCCTGCCGAAACTCGAGGAGTTCTTCAAAAACAATCCCATTCAGCATTACGATGCTGAAAGCATGGCGAAGCTCGGCGAAAACCTCGAATGCAGCAGTTCAGGGAAAAATGAAATGCTCTGTGAGCTGGCGAAATTCGTCCACCTTGAACCGGAGTTCCCGAACTTTAAGGACAAAATTTCCAGGCCGTGGAAAAAACTGGAAATCGTTCCCGGCATGACCCGCGAAGAAATCGCCGCCTATGTCGAATCTGTGCGCACTGAAAACCGTTCCGCCGACCTCGCCTTCTACGCGTTGCGCGACATGAGCCGCACCGACTGGGCACCGTTCCTCAAAGCCGCGCTCGAACGCAATCCGGTTTGTATCGAAGCAACGAAGACGCTACGTGACGATGAACTGATCCAGGCTCTGGAAAAAATAGATTCAGAATCCATTTATGACGGCGCGCGCCTCGCCCAGCCCGATGAAGTCTGGAATTACAAAACCGGCGACGGAATCGAGAAGGCCATCCTGATGGCGAACATCTGGAAGAAACGCCATCCGGACGAAAAAATTGAACTCACGGTTCAGATGGATCGCGTCGAACTGCGCCTCAACGGACAGGCACGGACGTTTGTTTCCGCCAAAGGCCTGACCGCAACGCTCTCATTGTAGGCGGCTACCAGCTATATTTGTATCCGTCGTCGACCTTGCGTTTACGGGTGCCCAAAGCGATCAGGCCATCCTTTTCAACCAAAGCGTAGACGGTACTTGCTGTATCAAAAGATTTTTTTTCGACTTCCAGCTTCCATTCCATTGCCTCTCTTCCGCACAAGAAAAGCCGGTCAGATCCGCCGCCGGCTTCATCACCGGTCCGAGGCTTGCGAACATAAATATGAGGATTCCCTGTCGTTGCCCCGCCAATTGCGGAAATAGCCGTGAAACGTAACTCGACGGTCTTTCCAATGTACTTATTGCGATCAAGAAACAATTCATCAAAGGTGACATCTCCCGCAAATTTTGCCGAAGATGCCTGACTTATCTTTTTCTCAAGCTCTGATGCTGGCATTCTAAACAGGTCGATCTCTGACGGCCTGATTGAAGTAGATGTTGACGTCCCGGCATTCGTGCGTCGCTTGCTCATAGCAACGCGCTCTTGCGCAAATTGATCTCCCTGATCAGCAGCACGTTGATACCACTGATCTGAAACGGACATATCCCGGGGAAGCAGATATCCGTACCAGCTCATCAGACCAAGCAAGTTCTGTGCTGTGACATCACCGGATTCGGCCCGTTGCTTTATGAGTTCGAATGTTGTTTCTGCTGAGACAATTGACGAACAGAAAACAAAAACTGCAACTAGATTTATAAGTTTCATCCGTTTCCTTTCAGCCAAGTTTAAGAACGATTTATTTTTAAAAGACGGGAGTTATAAAAGCAACCGTAAAGACAATGTCTTAACGGATATCTCTAAGTTTTCTGCGCAGCTCGTCTTTGACCGGCTCGGACTGGAAGAAAATCTGATCGGCTTTGTTGAATTCGAGCAGGCCGACGTTACGGATATCGGGCTTAAGATAGATGTCCGGCGGATTGGATCTCAACCGGTCGCGGATCATGGAGGCTTCCATGATTTCGAAGCCGCCGATCACGGTGTCGAAAAAAGTCGGGCGGTGCGTTTCATCCGCGTGGCGGACTCCGCCGACATCCACGGCGATTACCAGGTCGCATTCATCCTGAAGCAGGTCATACGGAAGCGGGTTCACTACGCCGCCGTCCAGCAGCAGACTATGGTCGCGCTCAACCGGCGTGAATACACCGGGAATGGCGATGCTGGCGCGCACAGCGGAAAGCAGATCGCCGGATTTAAAAACCACTTCCGATGCGTCGCCGTAGTCCGCCGCCGTGACATAGAGCGGAATCTTCAGCTCTTCGAAGGTGGCGCATTTAACGAAGTCGGAAAGGAACCGGATAATTTTTTCGCCTTTGAAAAGCCCGCTGCGATCGAACGACGGATCGAGCAGTGCCGCCCAGCGGCGCAAATCGCGACGATCAAGAATTCCATGCCGCTTTTCGGGACGCGGCGTCTGCCACTGGTGAACCAGTTCGTGGATTTCTCTGCCGGAAAGGCCGGAAGCGTAAAGCGAACCCATCACCGCGCCGATACTGGTACCGGCCATGCGGTACGGACGGATACCGAGTTCATCGAGCGTTTCGAACACCTGAATATGCGCCAGTCCGCGGGCTCCGCCGCCGCCCAGCGCCAAGCCGATCTTCAGAGCTTTCGGTTTTCTACGAAACAGTTTCATTGTCTGGATAACGGTATTCTTTGCCTTCGTAATTTATAAGAACTATCTCGTTTTCTTCGCGCCGGAAAACGCTGTTCGGAAGCAGCGAAATTTTTCCGCCGCCGCCGGGCGCGTCAATGGCAAAGTGCGGCATGGCGAGTCCGGAGATGCGGCCTTGCAGTTCGCGGATAATTTGCAGCCCCTTCTCAACCGGCGTGCGGAAGCTGGATGAACCGGTGACCGGATCGCACTGGAACAGATAATACGGCTTCACGCGCCGCTCGAGCAGTCCGTAGAAAAGTTCCGCGAGCGTATCGGTGTCGTCATTAACTCCTTTAAGCAGCACGGTCTGGCTGACCATCGGAACGCCTGCTTCGGCAAGGATGTTGCAGGCGCGGGCCATTTCTTCTGTCAGTTCCGCCGGATGAATAAAGTGGAGCTGAAGCCAGACGCGGTGTTTCGCGAGAATCGCCGCCAGTTCCGGCGTGATGCGCGATGGCAGTACAGCAGGTACTTTGGAACCGAGGCGGATGGTGCGGATGTGTTTAACCGTCCGGATATTGGCAAGCAACCGATCGAGTTCTTCGTCGGAAAGCGTCAGCGGGTCGCCGCCGGAAACGAGGACGTCGCGGATTTCCGTATGTGCGTCTAAATACCGGAAAACGTCATCGGACAGTTTCCAATCCTTGGAGCCGACGAGGCGGCTGCGGGTGCAGTAGCGGCAATAAGCGGCGCAGTCGAGTGTGGCGAAAAGAAGGACTTTGTCGGGATAGGTGTGAACCAGACCGGGCACAGGACTGTGCGCCTCTTCGCCGAGAGGATCGGCGAGTTCGCCGGGCATAGGCGTACGGTCATCAAGCATTTCAACCGTACGGCGGAGCGGATGTTTCGGCCCGAGGGAATCAAGCAGGTTCCGGTAATACGGAGTGATCTTACAATTTTGAAGACTGTGCGACATATATGGGCACGATAATTCATTTGCAGGGCCGCTTCTATTCAAATTATGATTCTCGTGATTTCCGGACTGGAGACAACATTATGAAGTGCCCGCGTAAAACCAAAGTGACTGACGATATGATCGAGGAGCGCACGCTGTTCCATATGCGCTACAGCCGCGGCAAGGATATGCGCAGCGCGACGGATTTCGATAAGTTCTGGAGCTTCGCCCATGTCGTACGCGATCTGGCCGTTGACGGCTTCACCATCACGCAGCGCAATTACCTCGATCAGGATGTTAAGCGTCTCTATTACCTTTCACTGGAATTTTTGATCGGCAAACTGCTCGAACAGAATGTGCTGGCCTTTGGAATGATGGCCGCCTCGCACGAAGCGCTGAAACGGCTGGATATTGATCTGCAGAAAATCATCGATCTGGACATT
This sequence comes from Pontiellaceae bacterium, assembly GCA_044224855.1. Classification (GTDB taxonomy): domain Bacteria; phylum Verrucomicrobiota; class Kiritimatiellia; order Kiritimatiellales; family Tichowtungiaceae; genus Tichowtungia. Next base: position 22,077 of record JBGAJP010000035.1, on the reverse strand, counting down.
GAAGCCGGACTGGGCAACGGCGGTCTCGGACGGCTGGCGGCCTGCTTCCTCGATTCGATGGCTTCGATGGAACTGCCCGCCTACGGTTACGGGCTGCGTTATGAACACGGCATTTTCCGGCAGGAGTTCGAAGACGGCTGGCAGAAGGAACGTCCGGACAACTGGCTGGAACTGGGATATCCGTGGGAAATGATCCGTCCGGAATACACCGTGCCGGTGTTTGTTTACGGACGCATTGAAAATATTTCCAGCACCCACCGCGGACGCCACCCGGTCTGGACCGACTGGCAGATGTTTAAAGCCGTGCCGTACGATATCCCAGTGATCGGCTATGATAATAATACCGTCAACATGTTCCGTCTCTGGAGCGCCCGCGCCGATGAAGGTTTCCGCCTTGATGTTTTCAACCAGGGCGACTACATCCGCGCTGTAGAAGAAAAAAACTGGGCCGAAAACGTCACCAAAGTGCTCTATCCTTCCGACAGCACCCACGCCGGCAAAGAGCTGCGGCTGATTCAGGAATATTTTCTGTGCAGCTGCTCCATCCGCGACATCATCCGCCGCTACCAGAAGAACCACAGCAATTTTAATGCGTTCGCGCAGAAAAACGCCATCCAGATGAACGATACCCATCCGGCGCTGGCGGTTGTCGAGCTGATGCGCATACTCTGCGACGAAAACCATATTCCATGGGAAAAGGCCTGGGAAATCACCTCAAAAACCTGCGCCTATACCAACCACACTCTGCTTCCGGAAGCGCTCGAAAAATGGCCGGTCGATCTGCTGGAGAGAGTCCTTCCGCGCCATCTGCAGATTATCTACGAAATCAACCACCGCTTCCTGCAGCGCGTTGAAATGGATCACCCCGGCAATACCGAGATGATTCAGAAAGTTTCGCTGATTGAAGAAAACGGTTCCCGTCAGGTACGCATGGCGAATCTGGCGGTGGTCGGCAGCCACAAAGTCAACGGCGTAGCCGGGCTTCATTCTCTGCTGCTGCGCGAACGCGTCATGCCGGAATTCAATGCAATCTATCCGGAAAAATTCATCAACATCACCAACGGCATCACCCATCGCCGCTGGCTGCTGAAATGCAATCCGGAGCTTTCAGCACTCATCACGGACAAGATCGGTGAAGGCTGGGTCAAAAATCTCGAAGAGCTCAAAAAGCTGGAACCTTTCGCGGCGGATACCGCCTTCCAAAAGGAATTCATGTCTATCAAGCGGCGCAATAAAGTGGCGCTGGCACAGCACATCGAAGAAACCCTGCATGTGCCGATTCATCCCGAATCGATGTTCGATGTTCAGGTCAAGCGCCTGCATATGTACAAACGGCAGATGCTCAGCGCCATGCACCTCATTGCGCTCTACCAGCGCATCAAGGCCGACCCGAAGCTCGACATCGTGCCGCGCACCTTCATCTTCGCCGCGAAAGCCGCGCCCGCCTACCACATGGCCAAACGCGTCATTAAGCTCATCAACTCCATCGGCTCGATCGTTAATCACGATCCGGTCGTCGCGGGCCGGCTGAAAGCCGTTTTCCTGCCGGACTACAACGTTTCGCTGGCGGAAAAAATTATTCCGGCCGCCGACCTCTCCGAGCAGATTTCGACCGCCGGTAAAGAAGCCTCCGGTACCGGCAATATGAAACTGGCGCTCAACGGCGCGCTCACCGTCGGAACCTGGGACGGTGCCAACATTGAAATTGCGCAGCACGTCGGCGAAGAAAACATCTTCATCTTCGGCCATCGCGAAGAGGAACTCGAAAAACTTTCCCGCGAAGGCTACAACCCGTGGAATTTCTACGACAGCGACCCTGAATTGCAAAAAGTTCTGGAAGCCATCCGCGTCAACGCCTTCGACCCGACACAGCCGGATCTCTACATGGATATATTCAACGAGTTCACCCGGCACGGTGATCCTTTCTTCTATATGGCGGACTTCCGTCCGTACATCGAAGTTCAGCAGAAGATCGATGCTCTGTTCCGCCAGCCCGCCGCGTGGGCTGAAAAGGCCATCCTCAACGTCGCGCGCATGGGCTGGTTTTCCAGCGACCGTACGATCCGAGAATACGCCGACAAAGTCTGGAGCATTGAACCGGTCTGTATTCCCGCGCCAAAACCAATGGAAGACTGATCCATTCTCCAGCGTAAATCCGGATAAAAAACAGGCATTTTCAGCTGCCCGCAGCTTTTTCTGCACTCCGGATTTTGTCCGCCGTTAGCTTAAAAACGGAGCAGGACAAACCGGCTATTTTCCCCATCCGGCATCTGTTTAACCCCATTAAAATAAAGACGAAATCGGTTTTACGATTCTCTTTGCTTCCGGTGAGCCAGAAAAAATGAAGAGTTTTGCCTTTTACCGCTTTTCCCATGCAGGCACAATTTTCGGCTCTTTTTCAAAACGTGCCGTCTCGGGGGAGATTTAAAGCACAGGGGGAGAAAGCATGAACCGGAAAATTTTAATTTTTGCCGTTCTATTAAGCGTCGCTGCATTTCGCGTACAGGCCGACGGCTGCTTAAACAGCCGTGACCGCGAAATCGTCGCCACCTGCATGGTGCTGGAGGCTGGCGGCGAAGGGATAGATGGCATGCGAGCCGTCTTGAATGTCATTCTGAACCGCGCAAAAGGCGACTTGAGCCGCATGGTTCCGGTAACGGTTAAGCGCGGCGCTTTTTCCTGCATGGCCAGCGTTTGGCAGAATGATGAACCGGACTACGGCCCGCTGTTTGACCGCGCCATGACTCAGTCCGGCGCTTACGTGCAGGCTTCTCAACTGATTGATGTCATGGAGTTGGGACTGCTGACCGATAATACCGGCGGAGCAACACACTATCATGCCAGCTCCATACAACCCTACTGGGTCAGCGATATGCGTTACCTCACCACGATCGGTAATCACATATTCTATGTCGAACGCGGCAGCCAGGTTGCTCTGCTCTGACCAGACTCTGAGTGCAAAACAAAAATCAAACGGTGATTGATTATGTGAAAATTTTCCCATAAATTTTCGCGTCTTTTTTTGATTCACTCAAGGAGTCTGCTTATGTCGCACAACATTCTGGCGATTACGATCGGCGCGATTCTGGTTAACAATTTCGTGCTGTCTAAAATTCTCGGCATCTGTCCTTTCCTCGGAGTTTCCAAAAAGCTCAGTACAGCTCTCGGCATGTCCGGCGCGGTAATCTTTGTAATGACACTGGCCTCCATGGTTACGGCACTTATCTATAATTACGTCCTCTCGCAAACGTTCATGATCGGAGGAGTCGCCATCAAACTGGCCTTTCTGAAGATTCTGGTCTTCATCGTGGTAATCGCCGCGCTCGTTCAACTGGTTGAAATCATCCTCCAGAAGTTCAGCCCGCCGCTCTACCGGGCGCTAGGTATCTTCCTGCCTCTGATCACCACCAACTGTGCCGTGCTCGGCGCGGCAGAACTGAGTGTAAAGGCCGGATACAGCGTCATTGAATCCACTATTTTCGGCACCTGCTCCGCCATCGGCTTCGCGCTGGCGCTGGTTCTGTTCTCCAGCCTGCGCGAAAAACTTGATCTGGCCAAAGTGCCGGCCCCGTTTCAGGGAACGGCGATCGCGCTGATCACCGCCGGCATTCTGGCAATGGTATTCATGGGATTTTCCGGGCTTGTCTAACCAACGGTTGAGAACACTATGACGATTATAATCACTGCTGTACTTTTCGCTACCGTACTCGGCGCGCTCCTCGCGCTGGTCATCGGCGCAACGGCCAGAGCGTTCGCCGTTGAAACGGATCCCCGGGTGGAAACCGTTACCGGAATGCTGCCGGGCGTCAACTGCGGCGGCTGCGGCTATGCCGGTTGCGCCGACTTCGCCCGGGCCATTGTTGACGGACGCACGGATCCGTCTCAATGTCCTGTCAGCACATCGGTTAACATCACACGGATCGCCGAATACCTCGGCATCACCGCTGTTGAAAAGGAAAAAGTCATCGCGGTTGTCCGCTGCGGCGGAAGCTGCGCTGTCACCGTCCGCTCGCCATACAACGGCGTCGGCGACTGCCGTTCGGCCGCGCTGGTCGCCGGCGGAGCCAAGGGTTGCGATTTCGGCTGCATCGGCTTTGCCAGCTGTGCGCGGGCCTGTCCGTTCGATGCCATCGAAATGCGCGATGGCCTTGCTGTGGTTCACCCAGAACTCTGCACCGGCTGCGGCAAATGCGTCGCCACCTGCCCGAAGAATCTGATCGTGCTCACACCCGCCGCCGTCGATGTGCATGTCTACTGCAACTCGCCGGAAAAAGGCCCGGTCAAACTCAAAGTCTGCAAAACCGCCTGTATCGCCTGCCGCAAATGCGTCAAAGCGGCAGACAGCGAAAATCAGATGACCGTCAATGGATTCCTGGTAGCCACCGATTACAGCAATCCGCCGATTACCGAACTCGTTGAAAAAGCCAAATGTCCGACTACGGCGCTGCGTCTGGCATCCAAACACGCTGCCGGAGCCTATCAAGGAGTTTCAAAATGAGCGATAAACCGCGTAAGTTCAAAGGCGGCGTTCACCCGGACGACAGCAAAGCCCTCTCGGCCTCCAAGGCGGTTCAGACCGCGCCGCTGCTCGCAAAGTACACCGTTATCGTCCATCAGAACATCGGCGCGCCGCCGGAGATCGTCGTCAAAAAAGGCGATCTCGTCAAAAAAGGCCAGTTACTCGCTAAAGCGACCGGCTTCGTTTCCGTGCCGCTCCACGCGCCGACCAGCGGCACCGTCACTGCACTTGAAAAATGCCCCGGTCCGGCCGGTATCAGCGTTCCTTCCATTGAAATCACCGCCGACGGCAACGATGAATGGGGTTCGCCCTTCGAACCGGTTGCCGACTGGCAGACTGCCGAACCGTCGGTACTCAAACAGCGGGTGGCTGATGCCGGTATCGTCGGTATGGGCGGCGCCGGGTTTCCGTCACACGTCAAACTTTCGCCTACCAAGCCGATCGATACGCTGATTCTTAACGGTGCGGAATGTGAGCCCTACCTCACCGCCGACCACCGTCTGATGCTTGAACAGGCCGAAGACGTCGTGCTGGGTGCGGCCATTCTCGCCCGTATTCTGGGTCTTAAAACCGCCGTCATCGGTATCGAGGCCAACAAGCCCGACGCAATTGCCCGGCTCAAAGAAGTCGCCGGAAAATACAGTGTCACCGTGCAGGAACTGCGCGTCAACTATCCGCAGGGTGCAGAAAAGCAGCTGATCTATGCGTTGACCGGGCGCGAAGTGCCGATCGGCGGACTGCCGATGGATGTCGGCTGTGTCGTACAGAACGTCGCTTCCGCCGCCGCCGTGTGCGATGCAGTGGTCAAAGGAGTCCCTTCAATTGAGCGCATCACCACGGTCACCGGCGAACCGCTCGTTAATCCCGGTAACTGGCGTTTCCGTCTCGGCACACCGGTTTCAAAAGCGATTGAACTGGCGGGCGGAGTCAAATACCAGCCGGCGAAACTGCTGCTCGGCGGTCCGATGATGGGCTTCGCGCAGAACTCGCTTGATGTCACGGTGATGAAAAACACCTCGGGTATTCTGCTGATTCCGGTGGAACACGTTTCGCAGTATACCTCCGAGCCGTGCATCCGCTGCGGACGCTGCGTAGAGGCATGCCCGATGGATATCCTTCCCGCCACTATCAGTCAGGCGGTGGAAAATGAACGCTTTGACTGGGCTGAACAGCTCAATGTACTCGCCTGTATCGAATGCGGATCGTGTAGCTATGTCTGCCCGTCGCACCGTCCGCTCAACCAGCAGTTCAAGCGCGCCAAAGCCGAAATCATGGCCGCCCGCCGTAAACAGCAGAAAAAATAAGAGGTCTTATGTCAGAAGCAGAAACCACCGTTGTTCAACTGCCGGACGCCACGAAGCTGGTCGTCAGCAACTCGCCGCACATCCGCGGCGGCGAAACGATTTCTAAAATCATGGTGCAGGTGCTGATCGCCCTGTTGCCCGCGGTCATCGCTGCTGTCTGGTTCTTCGGACTTGCCGCATTGGAAGTAATGGCCTCTGCACCTTCGGCTGCATGGCGGTTGAAGCCGTCTGGAAGAAAGCGGCCGGACAGCCGGCGGACAGCTGGAAAGACGGCAGCGCGGCCCTTACCGGACTGCTGCTCGCCATGAACCTTTCGGCAGGCGCGCCGTGGTGGATCTGCATTCTCGGTTCGCTGCTGGCGATCGGCCTCGGCAAACAGCTTTTCGGCGGCCTCGGCTATAATCCCTTTAATCCGGCACTCGTCGCCCGCGTTGCTCTGCTCATCGGCTTTCCGCAGCTGATGACATCATGGGTCGCACCCCAGCCCGGCAAGTTCTTCGCCTGTGACGCGCTGACCGGCGCAACGCCGCTGGGCGCGGAAGGTAAAGCGGTCGCCACGCTGAGCGACCTGTTTACCGGCAATGTCGGCGGATGCCTTGGAGAAACCTCGGCGCTTGCCCTGCTCATCGGCGGCGTGTTCCTGCTGATTCGCAAACTGATCAAATGGCAGGTGCCGGCTTCGTTCATCGGAACGGTCGCTATCATCACCGGCCTCGTCCACCACTTTAATCCAGAACTGACTCCGCCCGCACTTTATCACGTTCTTGCCGGCGGCCTGTTGATCGGCGCTTTCTTCATGGCGACCGATATGGTCACTTCGCCGATGACCGGCAACGGCGCGCTGATTTTCGGCTGCGGCTGCGGCATCATCACCAGCGTCATCCGTATCTGGGGCGGCTATCCGGAAGGCGTCAGCTTCTCCATCCTCTTTATGAACGCACTCACTCCGCTCATCGACCGCTACACCATCGGCAAACCCTTCGGCTACATCCGCGTTAAAAAGGAGGCCGCCCAATGAGCAGCGATAACGTAAAACTCACTCCGCTCGTACTGAGCATGGGACTGATCTCCCTGGTCGCCACCGCGCTGATGGCATGGGTCTGGCTGATCACCGAAGCGCCGATTGCCGCCGCCCGGCAGCAAAAGAGCAACGCCGCACTAAGTCAGGTTCTGCCTTCGTTCGACAACCAGCCGGCGCAGGAAGCCGTGACCATCGGCGATGTAAAATTTTTTATTGCCCGCAAAGACGGGCAGATCGCCGGGTTCGCCGGAGAACATGTCACACCCAAAGGCTATTCCGGCAACGTCACCGTACTGGCCGGAATCAAGCCGGACGGAACCGTCAATACCGTGCTGGTCACTCAGCAGTCGGAAACACCCGGTCTCGGCGCGGTGGTTTGCGAGCGCATCCGTGAAAAAACAATTTCCGGCGTTATGGCCGGGAAAAAAGAAACCGGCCTGCCGCCGAATAGAATTCTCGACCAGTTCAACGGCATGAAAGCCGAAGCGGGGCAGACACCGTGGGCGGTCAAGAAAGACGGCGGCAGTCTGGATGCCATCACCGGTGCCACCATCACCAGCCGCGCCATCGGCGGAGCGGTCTTCACCATCGCCGAAGCCTTCGCGAAAAACAAAGAACAGCTTTTGAAGGAGACCAGATAATGTCCTTATTCAAAGAACTCACCAAAGGGGTTATACGCGAAAATCCGACGTTCGTGCTGATGCTCGGCATGTGCCCGACGCTGGCGGTCACCAATAATGCCGTCAACGGATGCAGCATGGGGCTGGCGACGCTTTTCGTACTGGCCGGCAGCAATATGGTGATTTCACTCGTCCGCAATGTCGTCCCTAGCAAAGTGCGCATTCCGTGTTACGTCGTCATCATTGCCGCTTTCGTCACCATCGTTGACCTGCTCCTGCAGGCTTACGCACCGGCAGCCATTTATGATGCGCTCGGTATTTTCATTCCGCTGATCGTCGTAAACTGCATTGTACTGGGCCGAGCCGAAGCGTTTGCCTGCAAAAACGGCGTACTCGCCTCGATTGCCGACGGCATCGGCATGGGACTTGGGTTCACCCTGTCACTCACCGTCATCGGCGGCATCCGCGAATTTCTGTCCACCGGCTCGCTCTTCCAGATCAAACTGATCGAAGGCTGGACACAGAGCTTTATGCTCATGGGTCAGGCTCCCGGCGCCTTCATTCTGCTCGGTATCCTGCTGGCCGCCATGAACTGGACCCGCTTGCGTAAAGCGAAAAAAGATGGCCGCCTGTGGTCCCCGCCCGGCCTCGACTGCCGCCAGTGCAATCTCTGCGACCTCGGTAAAAAGTAGAAGGCTTCAGGCCTTAGACTTTTGACTTTAGAACAACAGCGCCTCGGAAAACCGGGGCGTTTTTCTTTTCCAAAGCCTGGAAAGAAAGGTCTTGCGGCTTGTCATCACGCAAGCCGGACGGCATATTCCTCAGCATTAACGATTTGAGAGCTGCTATTTATGAAAGAAGCCGCCGCCCGTATCAAAATCAACAAACTGCTCGAAGAAGCCGGCTGGCGGTTCTTCACGGACGCCGGCGGAACTGCAACCATTCAGCTTGAACCCAGCGTCACGCTCACCAAACAGATACTCGACGGACTCGGTGAAAACTTTGAAAAAGCGGGCAAAGGATTCATCGACTTTCTGCTGCTGGACAGTAAAGGCTTCCCGCTCATCGTCCTTGAAGCCAAGGCCGAAGACAAAAATCCGCTGGTCGGCAAGGAGCAGGCCCGCAAATACGCCAAGGCCCAGAACTGCCGGTTCGTGATTCTCTCCAACGGCAACCTGCACTATTTCTGGGATCTGGAGCGCGGCAACCCCTACCACATTACATCTTTCCCTGCGCCCGATTCGGTGGCGGGTTACAAACAGACCACACCGAACCCGCAACGCCTCGTCGAAGATCAGGTCGATGACGATTACATCGTGCGGACCCAGCGCCCGAATTATCAATCGGAAGCGGCGTGGCGCAACGAAGCCGAACGTCCCGGCTACATCGCAGCCAACAAACTGCGCTTCCTGCGCCCTTATCAGTTGAAGGCCATTCATTCCCTGCAACAGGCGGTCAAGGATGGCGCAGACCGGTTTTTATTTGAGATGGCCACCGGCACCGGCAAGACGCTCACCGCCGCCGCCGTCATCAAACTCTTTCTCCGTTCCAGCAACGCCCGGCGCGTGCTGTTTCTGGTGGATCGCCTCGAACTGGAAGATCAGGCCTGGAAAGCGTTCACGGCATTGTTGTCCGCCGACTGCAAGACCGTCATTTATAAAGAGAACCGCGATGACTGGCGGCACGCTGAAATCGTGGTCACCACCGTGCAGTCGCTGCTCTTCAACAACAAATACCAGCGGCTCTTTTCGCCGACGGACTTTGATCTGGTCATTTCCGACGAAGCCCACCGCTCCATCGGCGGAAACGCCCGCGCCGTATTTGACTACTTTATCGGCTACAAACTCGGCCTGACCGCCACGCCGCGCGACTACCTCAAGCGGTTCAGTAAATCCGCGCCGGCCAGCCGCGACCCGCGCGAAGCGGAGCGCCGTCTGCTGCTCGACACCTACCGCACCTTCGGCTGCGAGAACAGCCAGCCGACCTTCCGTTACTCGCTGCTCGACGGCGTCAAGGAAGGTTATCTGATTAACCCGACCGTCGTGGATGCCCGCACGGAAATCACCACCGAACTGCTTTCCGAGGAAGGGTTTGTCGTCTCGTTCACCGACGACACCGGCGAAGACCAGCAGGAAGCCTTCAAGCAGCGCGAATTTGAAAAACGGTTCTTTGCTGACGCCACCAATCAGCTTTTCTGCAAAACCTTTCTGGAACACGCCCTGCGCGATCCGGTCAGCGGGGAAATCGGCAAATCCATCGTTTTCGCCGTCAGCCAGAACCACGCCGCCAAGCTGTCGCAGATTTTCAACCAGATGGCCGACCGTATGTTTCCCGGCAAATACCAGTCTGACTTCGCCGTGCAGATTACTTCGCAGATTCCCGACGCCCAACAGATGACGATCAACTTCGCCAACAACAAGCTGCTGGGCGAATCGAACGTCATTCCCGCCTACAAAACCGGCAAAGCCCGCGTCTGCGTCACCGTCGGCATGATGACCACCGGCTACGATTGCCCGGACATTCTCAATCTCGGCCTCTTCCGCCCGATTTTCTCGCCGACAGACTTCATCCAGATCAAAGGGCGCGGAACCCGCAAGCACGACTTCCGCGAACAGCTCTTTGACGAAGCAATCAAAGAGCACATCGAAAAGCCGCTGAAGTCCGCCTTCAAGCTCTTTGACTTTTTCGCCAACTGCGAATACTTCGAGGAAAAGTTCGACTACGACGAAGTGCTGAAGCTCCCTCGCCCCAAAGGCAAAGACGGCGGCGAAGGCCCCAATCCGCCGCCACCGCCCGGCGGCCTCTACGACCACACTGGCGAAGACCTGCTCGAAACAATCAAAGAAGAAACCATCGGCTACAGCGGCATGAAGATCGACCGGATGTTCTTTCAGCGGTTTGAAGACACCCTGCGCGAAAACGTGACCGTCGCCGACGCCGTCGAAGCGGGACAATGGGAGCGCGTCATCGACTACGTCAACCGCGAGGTTTTCGACAGGCCGGAGCAGTACTACACCCTCGACAAACTGCGCAAAGCCGCCGCCGTGGATCGCCGTCTGACGCTGCGCGAGATTCTGGAGAAAGCCTTCGGCCTCATCCCGCGCTTTAAATCGAAGGATGAACTGCTCGAAGAGGAATTCGCCAAGTTTGTCGCCGACGCCAAACCCGATGAGGCCGAAGCCATTCCGGCGATCAAGACCTACTTCAAGGCCTACGTCACCGACGGGCGCATCCGCCATATTATCGACGAAAAGGAATTCGCCGACCTCGCCACCAACCCGGTCTTTTCCGTCCGGGACTTCAAAGCCGTGCCGAAGAAGTACCGGGATCTGGTTCCGGAATACGTCAAAGATTACGTTTCACTCAATCAGTTTGCGGCCTGACCATGAGTGCAGAACCTCTCATTCCGAAACACGGCGGCTACCGGAAACTGAAAAGTTTTCAGGTCGCGCAGCTGGTTTATGACATCACGGTGCGGTTTTGCGACTGCTACATCGAAAAGCGCAGCCGCACTCACGACCAGATGGTACAGGCCGCACGCTCCGGCGTGCAGAATATTGCGGAGGGATCGCAGGCCTCCGGCACCTCCAAAAAGACTGAGCTGAAGCTGACCAACGTCGCCCGTGCCAGTCTGGAAGAGCTGAAGCTCGACTATGAAGATTTTCTGCGTCAGCGCGGCCTGCCGCTCTGGACTCGTGAAGATTCCCGGCGGCAAAGCCTGATCGACCGCCGGTGCGCCACCGCTGACGACGTGGCGCAGTGGGCCAAAGAGCAGAAAGAGAGTGGGCCAAGTGGACAGAAAAATGGACAGGGTGGACGGGAAAAGCTGTCTACACCGTCCTCAAAGCCCACAGCGTCCACTCCCACCTACCCCGAACTCGCGGCCAACGCCGCACTGGTTCTGCTGGCGGTAGCGTGCAGTCTGCTCGACCGCCAGCTGGCTGCGCAGGCCGAAGCTTTTGAAACCGAGGGCGGCTTCACCGAGCGCCTCTACCGCATCCGCTCTGAACGCCGTTCCACCCCGCCAAAAAAGGCCAACTGAGGTTTTCCTATGCTCGATTCAGATACCAAACGCCGCATCGACACCGCCCGCGACATTCTTGTCGGCAAGGTGCCCGACCCCAAATCGCAGGTGGAGCAGATTACCATCGCGCTGATCTACAAGTTCATGGACGACATGGATGCCGAGGCCGAGGAGCTGGGCGGCAAGCGCAAGTTCTTCACCAAAGAGTTCGCCCGCTACGGCTGGACGAAACTGATGAGCCCGTCGCTCGGCGGTCACGAAATGCGCGATCTCTACAAAGAAGGTCTGGCGAAAATGCCGGAGAACCCCGGCATCCCGCCGCTCTTCCGCGACATTCTCAAAGATGCCGACCTGCCGTACCGCGACCCCGAAACACTCAAGAGTTTTCTCAAGATCATCAACGAATTCAGCTATGACCACAGCGAAAGGCTCGGCGACGCTTTTGAATACCTGCTCTCCGTGCTCGGCTCGCAGGGCGATGCCGGACAGTTCCGCACGCCGCGCCACATCATTGATTTCATGGTTGAGGTGATCGCGCCGAAAAAAGGCGAAGTGATTCTCGACCCCGCCTGCGGCACCGCCGGTTTTCTGATTTCGGCCTGGAAACACATTCTGCGGACGAACACGGACAAAAAAGGCCACAGCACGCTGACGCCCGACGAGCGCGGCAAAATGGCCCAAAACTTCCGCGGCTACGACATTTCGCCCGACATGGTGCGCCTCTCGCTGGTCAACCTCTACCTGCACGGCTTCGCCGATCCGCACATTGCCGAGTACGACACGCTCACCTCCGAAGAGCGCTGGAACGAATACGCCGACGTCATCCTCGCCAACCCGCCGTTCATGTCGCCGAAAGGCGGCATCAAGCCGCACAAGCGCTTCTCCATTCAGGCCAAGCGCTCCGAAGTCCTCTTCGTGGACTACATGGCCGAGCACCTCACGCCGACCGGACGCGCCGCCATTATTGTCCCCGAAGGCATCATCTTCCAGAGCCAGACCGCCTATAAACAGCTGCGCAAAATGCTCGTCGAAAACTCGCTCGTCGCCGTCGTCTCGCTCCCGGCGGGCTGTTTCAATCCGTACTCGGGAGTGAAGACCAGCATCCTGATTCTCGACAAAGCGCTGGCGAAAAAGCGCGACACCATCGCCTTCGTCAAAATCGAAAACGACGGCTACGGCCTCGGCGCCCAGCGCCGCGCCATCGAGAAAAACGATTTGCCGGATGCCGCCGCCTTCCTCAAAGGATATTTCAGTGTAGGCCGTGTGCCCTCACACGGCGTTCCCTTGTCAGACGCCGGGTCAGGGGACCCGGCCTACAGCAATGCCCAAATCGTCCCCAAATCCAAAATCGCCGCCAACGGCGACTACAACCTCTCCGGCGAGCGCTACCGCGAGGGTGGAGTCAGGTCTTCAAGCTACCCATTCGTCGCCATTCAGAAATTTGCAGAAGTCGCCAGCGGCTTCGGATTTCCTCTCGATGAGCAAGGGAAAGTCGATCAAATGATTCCGTTTCTTAAAGTCAGCGATATGAATCTTCCCGGAAACGAGATTCGCATCATCTCTTGGAACAACACGGTATCGCGCGACACCCTGCGGCAACTTGGTGCCAAATCGTTTCCACAAGGAACCGTTATCTTTCCAAAAATCGGTGCTGCTATTGCTACTAACAAGAAACGCATCCTTTCCTGCGAATCTACATTTGATAACAACGTGATGGGAATCGTCCCAGGTGAGCGGATTGTTTCCGAGTTCCTTTACGCTTTGTTGCAGGAATTTGACCTTTCCGAGTGGGCCAGTGATTCCCAGCCGCCGTCAATGCGAAAAAGCGTGGTTGAGGCTCACACGTTCCCCCTGCCGCCGCTGGAGGTGCAGAAGGAGATCGTGGCGGAAATTGAGGCGTACCAGAAAGTCATCAACGGCGCCCGCACCGTCCTCGACCACTACCGCCCCCACATCCCCATTCACCCCGACTGGCCGAAACGCGAACTAGGAAAGTTAGCAAAGAACTTGGATTCGCGCCGCGTCCCAATCACCCAAAACAACCGTAAGCCCGGACCGTATCCATACTACGGCGCGTCTGGACGCGTGGATCAAGTTGCCGATTTTATCTTCGATGAAGACATCCTGTTGATCTCTGAAGATGGCGCAAACTTGCTCGCCCGTTCGACACCCATCGCATTCTCCGTCTCGGGCAAATGCTGGGTCAACAACCACGCTCACGTTTTGAAGTTCAAAAGTCCCGCGACGCAGAAGTTCGTGGAGGTCTATCTCAATTCCATTTCCATCGCCGAGTTCGTCACGGGCGCAGCGCAACCGAAACTTAACCAGCAAGCCCTGAACGGTATTCCCATCCCGATTCCCGACGACCTCGCTACGCAACAAGCCATCGTAACGGAGATTGAAGCAGAGCAAGCACTGGTGGCCGCCAACCGCGAACTGATCACCCGCTTCGAGCAGAAAATCCAGACCACCCTCGCCCGCATCTGGGGTGAGTAGTTTTTTCAAACCTTGGAAACCGCGCCCGACGGACGCGGCTACAGTTCTGTGGGTGCGGACGGTGGCCGCGCCGTCCGATGTCTGGAAAGGTGGAGGAGGCATCCTTGCCTCTGGCCAGCGGCAGGGATGCCGCTTCCACCGTTTGGAAACTCTCCGTGCCTCCGTGACCTCTGTGGTAAAAAAATCTTACCGATACAGGAGAATCTCCAGCCACTGCGCGGCGTTGCGGCCGGGAATCCAGCTGCCGCCCTGCTCTGTGACCAGCCGCGCGCCGTTGCGTCCCAGAACTTCCGGAAAGGCTTCCAGTACGCGCGGCTTGTGATTCTGAAGCGAAGCGGTTTCTTCGTCCGTCGCGGCTCTGGCCTGCAAGGGAACTCCGCTTTCCGATACATCCATGACGATTGTACCGGAAGGTTCGTCGCCGATCCACAGCGACGGATAGCGGCGGTAATAATCCGGCTTTTCGGTAACCGGAACAATGATCCGGAAGGCGACGGGACAGCCGGTGATGTATTGCTGCAAGTCGAAAAGCTCGCCGCTGCTCATGACCGGGAACAGTTCCGCCGGATTCAGCCCGGCGAGGTTGTAGCCGTGCAGGCGTCCGTGAAAGGGTTTCAGTTTTTCTTTGCGAAACCAGTCGCCGAACCGGTCGTTCAGAATGGTGCCGAATTCAAAGTGCAGATGGCTGCGCTGGACCGGAATTCCAAGTGTTGAAGTGTTCCCGATCCGCCCGATCTCCGCTCCGCGCGTCACGGTGTCGCCTGTTTTGAGTTCGGCTCCGGCGGCGGCAAGATGTGAGTAGAGTGTGTAGTATTCACCGAAAACGTCTTTGTGGAGCAGCACGACGTAAATCCCGTAAGACGAGTTTCCGGCCGTCCGGTTGATATAGCCGACGCGCCCGTCGGCGGCGGCGAACACCGGATCTTTCGCACGGCCTTTTGAGTCGCGCTCCATCGATGCAATATCCACCCCTTCGTGAAAAGCCGGAAGGAATGATTTGCCGAATTTCCGGGTGCGGGTCGAGCCGTACCACGCCGACTCAATCCGTCCGGACTCCGTCGGCATAAACACTTCCGGATTATTGGTGTCGTCCAGATGCGTTTGCGGCGTCGGAAAAGTGAAGATCAGCCCCGGCGGCAACGCGGGTTCGCCGGTGTGTTCCGGTCCGGCAGTCTCGATCTCATTGCTACGGAACATCCAGCATCCGGCGACGATCAGGCTGATTGCAACGAGGATGAAGAGCGTGCGAAAAAAGGAGGTGCGTTGACGGGCGTTTGGAAGAGTGTATGGCATAAATTAAGCGGCGCATGGTGCCAGACTCTTTCACAAAAACAACCGTAAACCTTTTCTGCGGTTGCAGTTTTTTCAAAAACAGGAAAACTCAGCGGTTATGAACAAAAAAGTTCTCATCGGAATGCTGGGCGCAGCGGTTCTCGGCAGTCTGCTGTGGTTCAGAACTCAAACGGTTTTAAATCCGTCGTGGGAACAGCCGGCAATGAGTTCTTCCGCCCGCATAACTCTTACGGGGAGGTTCAACGCCGGCCGGCTGAAGACTCTTCGCCGACAGATTGATACTGCACTTGAAGAGTCGAAACGGATCGTCTCCATCTGGGACGAAAATACCGAGATCTCCCGGTTCAACCGGTTCAATTCCACCGAGCCCTTCCCTGTTTCCGCGGCGTTCGCCGGAATCGTTCAATTCGCACTGGATTTCAGCGCGCAAACCGGCGGCGCGTTTGACCCGACCGTAAAGCCGCTGCTGGATCACTGGGGATTCGGGCCTGAACAGGATTCCAAACCGCTCGACGAAATCATGAAGGTCGTCGGATGGCAGAAGGTTCGGATTGAAAAAAGCGCACTCATCAAAAGCCAACCCGGACTTCAGCTCGATCTCGGAGCGGTCTCTGACGGATACGGTGCGGACTGCGTCGCCGCCGTTATCCGGAAAAGCGGCTGCACCAACTTTCTTGTCGAAGTGGGTGGCGAAATTACCGCCGAAGGAACCAACCGGTCCGGCAAACCCTGGCGCGTCGGGATTGAATCGCCCGAACCGGATACTGCGTCCGGCGAAAAGATTTTCCGCACCGTTGAACTTTCCGGAAAAGCGCTGGCGACCTCCGGCGATTACCGTGATTTTCAGGTCAGGGCTGACGGCACACGCTATTCGCACATCATCGATCCGCAGACAGGAAAGCCTGCGGAATCGGATGTCGCCTCCGTAACCGTCATTACGGCGCACTGTACGAATGCTGATGCTCTTGCGACTGCTCTTTGCGTAATGGGTTCAGAAAAGGGACTTCGCTGGATGAAAACCCGTCCGGAGTTCCAGGCGTTCTTTATTCTTCACGGCAGTAACGGCACGTTCACCTCCAAAGCCACAGCCGGATTTCCCCTTCAATAGCCGCTCAGCCTTGGAAAATGACGGACGCAGGCGTAGACTGCTGCCAGCCAGGAGGCCGTTATGAAACTGTTCCTCGCCGCTTTACTGCTTACCGCAACCGTTCATGCACAGGAAGCAATGCAACTTAAGGTCTATCCGGTTCACTCTGCCGATCCGGCCTCGTTAGTTGAAATTATCAAGATGATGATGCCCTCGACCAACGGTCTCAGTATTCAGGCTGTTGACCGCAAGCTGGCGGTGCGCGGCACGGCAGAGCAGCACGAGACGGTCGAAACGGTGCTGTGCGAACTGGATAAGCCGCCGAAAAACGTCCAGATCAACGTCGAGTTCGACCGCAGGGAAACATCGTCCGACAGGGAAGCTGGAGTCCGCCCGAAAGGCCCGGTCGTGATCCGTGACGGTGAAATCCATGGATCGTTCGAAGGCCGGTTCAGCAACCGGAGTACGACCGTGAGCGAAGACGTCACGCAAATGCTGGTGGCAATGGACGGCCGCAGCGCTTCGCTGCGCGTGGGCGAAACGGTGCCTTACCTCGCGTGGCTGACGGAATACGGCTGCCGCCACGGCTATATCCGCGAAACGCATATCGAGTGGCGCGACGTCGGCTCGTTTCTGGCCGTTGAGCCGGAAATTATCGGCGACGGGCCGATGATCCGTATCCGGCTGATTCCGGAACTGAGCGGGCGGCTGGCGGACGGCACATCGCAGACCATCCGGTTCACGGAGATTGCCACAGAAATAATCGCCCGCGACGGCCAGCCGGTTTCCATCGGCGGATTTACGAAGGATCAGGACTTCTATTCTAAATTCCTGATCGGCCGCTCCGGCGGCGGCGAGTCGTCCGTGACGGACATCACCCTGACGCCGCGGATTCTTAACTGAGATCCGTGGTTTTCAATATCCGGGAAACCGGCTATCTTTTTCCAATCATTGAAAATGGAGATTCTGAAATGAAGGTTTTGCGGAGCAAGAAGGCGTTTATCTGCGACATGGACGGCGTGATCTACCACGGAAGCAAACTGCTGCCGGGCGTACTCGAATTTGTAGCGTGGCTTCAGACTGAGAATAAGAAGTTTCTGTTTCTGACCAACAGCAGCGCACGCACCCTTCGCGAGCTGAGCGAAAAACTGGCCCGTATGGGGCTGAATGTGGATGAAAGTCACTTCTACACCAGCGCACGGGCCACGGCGACGTTTCTTGCCAGCCAGAAGCCCGGCGGCAGCGCGTATGTAATCGGTGACGCAGGCATTATCAACGCGCTTTACGACGAAGGGTATTCGATCAACGACTCGAATCCGGACTATGTAGTGGTGAGCGAAAGCGCGAACTATGACTACGCCCGCATCTGCCACGCCACCAAACTGGTGCTGAACGGCGCAAAACTGGTCGGAACCAATCCCGACCTGACCGGCCCGATCGAAGGCGGACAGATTGTACCCGCGACCGGTGCCCTGCTCGCTCCGATTGAGCTGGCAACCGGGGCCAAGGCTTATTACGTCGGCAAACCAAACCCGCTCATGATGCGTAATGCGTTGAAGCGTCTTGGCTGCCAGCGTGAAGAAACGGCGATTGTCGGTGACCGGATGGATACTGATATCATCGCGGGCGTCGAAGCGGAAATCACGACTGTGCTGGTACTTAGCGGTGTTACCAAGTCTGCTGACATCGGTCGTTTTGCCTACCGGCCTGATTATATTTTCAACGGAGTCGGAGATATTATTTCCGCCGGTTAAGTTCTTTCAAATACCGATTGAACACACGGGTATCGGAAGGTAGTCTCCGCGCTACATATGAACTTGCACAAGCGTATATTTCTAAGAAAAACCCAGCTTCTAAAGCTGATTAACGGGCTCCCCGGAACCGTTTATCATTACCGCCAGTGGAAAAACGGACGGTGCACGTTCCCCTACTCATCTCTGGATATTGAAGCGATCTTCTTTGCAACGCCGGTCGAGCTGGCAAAGGACGGTCAGCTTGCATGGAACCATGTCTGTCCGGAATTCAAAGATCTTGTACGGGATACGCTGAACAAGTCGGCAGAGAGTCTCCAAGAATTCGAAATTACGTTCCGCGTCCGCTCCCCGCAGGGCCGCATTTACTGGATCAGAAACCGCGCCGTTCCGGAACGGCTGCGTGATGGAAGCACGCTGTGGTACGGCCATATGCAGAATGTCACCGCACAGTACGAGGCGGAGGAAGCCGCCAAACAGAAGGCCGCACTGCTGAACGTGATTTTTGAAACTCTGCCGGATCATATCTATTACATGGATCGTGACTCCCGGATACTTGGAGCTAATCCGGCCTGTTGCAACCATCACAAGAAAACAGCTTCGGAAATGATCGGTAAAACCGATATTGAACTCTATCCGAACAGCATCGGCAGAAAGCTGTACGATGAGGAACAGCATCTGATGACCGATGTGCAGACCCTGCGGGAACGGGAAACACACGTCAATGATGCCGGACGCATTATCCACCTTGAGTCTGTAAAGATTCCGTTGCGCAGTCCGTCCGGACGGAATGATGCCGGCCGCATTATCCACCTTGAGTCCGTAAAGATTCCGCTACGCAGTCCTTCCGGACGGATTATCGGTCTGGCCGGTATTTCAAGAGACATCACGGAACAGGTCGAACGCGAGGAAGCGCTGCTTCGGGCAAAACACGAGGCGGAGCAAAGCGCCGCTTTTATTAAAGCCATTTTTGATAACCTCGAAGACAGCTTTTACTATAAAGACCGGCAGTCGCGTGTACTGGGCGGCAACCGGGCCTGGGTGTCATCACGCGGCGTTAAATCGATTGATGAGCTGATCGGAAAAACCGACATCGACCTCCATCCCGCCCCGCTGGGACAGCAGCTGTATGATAATGAACAGCGGCAGATGGCTGAAGGAGAAGTGACACGCATCCGTGAGCGCCATATCCGGAAAGACGGCAGCATTGAATATGTCGAGGCGGTCAAATGCCCGATGCGGGATGAAAAAGGTGAAGTGATCGGCCTCGCCGGCATTTCCCGCGACATCACCCGTCAGGTCGAAAATGAAAAACGTCTGGTTGATGCACAGCAGGAGGCAGAAGCCGCAAATAAAGCCAAAAGCGCGTTTCTGGCCATGATGAGCCATGAAATCCGCACCCCGATGAACGGCGTTATCGGAGCGGCCAGTCTGCTGCTGGGAACTGAACTTACCGCGCAGCAGGACGAATTTGTCCACACCATTCAGGTCAGCGGTGAAAACCTCATGACCATCATCAACGACATTCTGGATTATTCAAAAATCGAAGCCGGAAAGATCGAGCTGGAAAAGGCTCCTTTCGAACTGCGCGAATGCATCGAAGACGCGTTCGACCTGTTCGTTCAGACTGCCGCGAAGAAAAATGTGGAACTGCTCTACTACGTTGATCCGGATGTCCCCAGGGCTCTGCTCGGCGATACGACCCGCATACGGCAGATTCTGGTCAACCTGCTCGGCAATGCGATCAAGTTTACAGAAAACGGAGAGGTTACCCTAAAAGTTCATAACGTGACCACCGATGTGCACAAACGGCAGTGTCAGCTTGAGTTTGCCGTGCACGATACCGGCATCGGAATCGCTGACGAACATAAAGAGCGCCTGTTTGAGGCCTTCACCCAGGCGGATGCTTCCAGTACCCGTAAATACGGCGGAACCGGACTGGGACTGACCATCAGCCGCAGATTAACCGAGCTGATGGACGGGAAAATCTGGTTTGAAAGTGAAAAAGGTAAAGGCTCCACATTCTTTTTCACCATTACATTGCCGATTACAGACCATGTCGACCGCAAGGCGGAACACCTGCCCGTTGAAGCACTGCGCGGCAAACGCGCGCTGATTGTGGACGACAATGAAACCAACCGCTGGCTTCTCAGTGATCAGCTCGCACAGTGGGGTGTTCTCTCAGAAGCTTTCGAGGAACCTGAGAAAGCGCTTCAGCATCTGAAAGACGGCGGCAATTATGATATTGCCCTGATCGACTTCCAGATGCCTGGTATGGACGGCAGTGATCTGGCAAAACAAATTTACCGGACTAAAACCGATCCGCACATTCCGGTGATTATTCTCAGCAGCTCCTGTGAGCATATTCCTGCCGACCCATCCATCCGCGCACGACTCTCCAAACCGGTCAAAGTAAGTAAACTCTGCGATCAGATGCTTCAGGCTCTTGCGGAACAGCGGACGGAATCCGCCGGAAAAGAAACAGCCGGAACGCAGATTCAACCGAAGAAACTGCGCAACCTGCGCGTTCTGGTCGCCGAAGATAATCCCATCAATCAGCGGATTGCGCAGATGATGCTCCTGCGAATCGGCTGTGAAAAACCTGTAATCGTTTCCGACGGTGAAGAAGCAGTTGCCGCTGTTATGGATTCGACGTATGACGTAATTCTGATGGACATTCAGATGCCGCGCATGAACGGACTGGATGCCACCCGCCAAATACGCAAACACACCGGCGATCCGAAAAAGCCATGGGTCATCGCGTTGTCCGCAGGGGTTATGCGTGAAGAACAGACAGCGGCGTTAGAAGCCGGAATGAATGAGTTTCTTTCCAAACCGCTCGTTATCGATCAACTGGAAAAAACGCTCGATCACATCCGGCTGTCCTAGCGCCAGACCTTGACGGGAACCCGCTGGCGGCCCCACGCAAGCGCCTGCTGATGAGAACTGTAGTAGAGGTCGATTCGCGCCGGTCCTTGAATGGCACCGCCGGTATCCTCAACGCGGCCGTAACCGTAACCCGGAATGTACATGATTGTGCCGAACGGATAATAGCGCCGGTCGGCGGCAATGGTTCCGTCATGAACTTTTGTTCCCGACGCGGTGATACCGACTTTTTTCGGCTGTCCTTTATTCGGGCCGGAGGAATAAACTGTCCGCCACGGTGCCCACCAGACGCGCTCCCAGCTGCAGCATCGGCCGCAGTCGCAGTAACCGGTCGCCTCAATCGTCACCGTGCGCGGCGCGGCACCGCGCGGAGGACGAATAGATGCACAGCCGCTTCCTAACAAAGCCAGCACGCCAAACAGAAAAAACTGCCACCCGTTTTTTTTCAAGGTAAAGCATTCCTCCCTTGTAAAACTGCGGCTTCAAGATTTCTTATGGCGGAAGCATCATCCGGATGCAATTTTAGAAATTTCCGGGTCCAAAAAGCCCCGTCTTCATACTTTCCTTGCATAATAAAAATACCGCCCAGTGCTTTGTACGCTTTTGCATAGTCCGGATTAATTACAAGAGCCTGTGAAAAACAGCTCCCGGCCTCGTCATACCTTTCGCAACGAGCCAAAAGAAGACCCAAGTTAAACCACGCATCGGTATCCTGCGGATTGATTTGTAGAGTCATTTTAAATTGCCGGGCCGCAGCCGGAATATCCCCGTTTTTCCCCAGCGCAACTCCCAGATTGTTGTGCGCAATCGTATTGCCGGACGTGTGCGCCAGCACATGATTCCATAAAGTGATGCTGTCCTTCCAGTATCCGGCCTGAATGTGTGCAGCAACAGACAGCCCTGTCAATGCAGCGACAGCTGCAGACGCCAAAACAATCCGCCGCCCACGATACGAGCCGGCCCATCCGGCAGCCGCCCACGTCACTAGAATATATAAACCGATCTGCGGCAGATAGGTGAACCGGTCTGCGCGTGCCGTACCCAGAAAACGCAAAACGCCGCTCACTGGCAAAAGC
>JBGAJP010000034.1:0-27286 GCA_044224855.1 Pontiellaceae bacterium | reverse complement strand
TTTCGTCTGTGCCGCCGGATTCCGCCAGCGCTCCCATCAGGCCGCCGGCAAAGGTGTCGCCGGCACCGGTCGGATCTTTAAAGTCCGCCAGCGGAAAAGCATGGAGCATGAAAATGCCGGTTTCAGAAAAAAGCATGCTGCCGCTCTGCCCTTTTTTAATGAGCACAAAACGCGGCCCCATGGCAAGCAGCGCTTTAGCGGCATCCATGAGCGAGTGTGCTCCGGTGAAAAGGCGCGCTTCAGATTCATTGAGGGTGAGCATGTCGCATTTACCGACAACCTGAACAAGCTGTTCGCGGGCGATATTGATCCAGAGATCCATCGTGTCAATCAGCACAAACTTCGGCGAATGTACCTGCTCGAGAACGTGAAGCTGAAGTGACGGCGCGATGTTACCGAGGAAAAGATAAGGCGCATCGCGATAGGCGTCCGGCAGTTCCGGCGAAAAGCTTTCGAAAACATTCAGATCGGTGAGAAGCGTACGACGGTTGTCCATGTTTTCTTCATAAACACCCGACCAGCGGAACGTTTTCCCCTTTTCCGTCTGGAGACCGGCAAGATCGATCCCCATTTTTTCCCAAAGAGCTCGGTACTCCGGCGGAAAGTCGGTGCCGACAACGCCGACCATGCCGGTTTTGACGAAGAAAGAGGCCGCGGCGCAGGCGTAGCTGACAGAACCGCCGAGAATTTCGACGCGTTTTTCGCGGGGCGTTTCGATGGTGTCGATACCGATGGAACCAACAATAACCAGCTTAGGGGCGACAGATTTCTTCATGATCTCCAACCACGACGGGACGACGGCGACGGTTCACCGACAATTTCCTGAACACGCACTTTGACTTCTTTAACGTCAGCAATGCCCAGTCCATCGCGCAGACTTTCGCGAACACGCTCCTGCAGAGCCTGAGAGATTTCCGGAATACGGGAACCGGCCACCAGTTTCACATCCAGATCAATGCTGATTGTGTCTCTTTCGGCCCGGATTCTCGGCTCAATGCTGACGACCATACTGAATTCACCGCTGAGTTTACGGATATATTCACGCACGGCATTATCGCTGATCGAAACGGAGCCGCTGCCGGAATCATAAGTAATGTAACGTTTCTTCTGGCGGCGAGGACCGAACGTAACGAGGTAAAGCATCGAAAGAAGAACGATAAGTCCGCCGATACCCGCCATTTCCCAGCTCTGGAGAGGCGGCATGAGATCAAAAGCGCTTTGCGTTACACCGGGAATATTGGCATGAATCAGCGTTCCGCCCAGCGCAAAGAAAAGAACCCAGATCATCAATCCGGACAGTACATGAAGAAACTTTGTCATTTTACATCCCTCCCGCAACATCCTTTACACTGCGCCGAATACTCTGCACCGAAATATTGACGGCCTGCACCCGTTTGCCGGTCATTTCTTCGATCGACTTGCGGACTTCCAACTGAAGCTTTCCGCAGACTTCGGGAATATAAACGCCGTATTCGAGTACGGCAGTCAGCTTGACGATAATCGTGTTTTCGGAGTCGACGGCGACACGCACACCGCGGTCGCGCGGACGCTTACCGATAATGTCGGCCAGTTCGTCAACAAACGTCCCCGAGAGCTCAACCACGCCGGGAACGCGACCGGCCGCTTCGTGGGCGATGACCGCGATGACGTTATTGTGAATCTCGACTGCACCAAGCCCGGCATCGTCCGATTTTTCATCCGGAACGGGCCAGTTTCTGGAAGGCGGAACGTTTCTGTCCATAGCCGTATCTCCTTACTGCCGGTCTACCATGAAATTTTCGTGCATGAATTTTTCAAGGAAAGCGGTGTTGTATTCGCCGCGGCGGAAGCGGCTGTCCATCAGCAAAGCGATGCCGACCGGTACGCTGGTATGCGGGCCGTTGATAGTGAATTCTTCCAATGCGCGATGCAGGCGGTTCAGCGCCTCGTCGCGCGTCGCTCCGCGGGCGATGATCTTCGCGATCATGCTGTCGTAGTACGGCGAAATCGTGTAGCCGCTGTAAACGTGTGAATCGATCCGGATGCCGGGTCCGCCAGGGAAATGCACGGCATCGACTTTGCCCGGTGACGGAGTGAAATTTTTGTAAGGATCTTCGGCGTTCACGCGGAATTCGATGGCGTGATAGCGCGCCTTCACATCGTCCTGAGTAAAGGAAAGTTTCTTACCGGCCGCGACCAGGATCTGTTCTTTCACCAGGTCGATACCCGTCACTTCTTCCGTGACCGTGTGCTCGACCTGAATGCGGGTGTTCATTTCCATGAAATAGAATTTCTTGGCCTTTTCGTCGTAAAGGAACTCGAGCGTTCCGGCGCTGTTATAGCCTACCGCTTTGGCGGCTTTCACGCCGGCTTCGCCGAGCGCTTTGCGTTCGTCGGGCGTAAGCACCGGACAGGGCGACTCTTCCACCAGCTTCTGGTGGCGGCGCTGGATACTGCAATCGCGCTCGCCAAGATGCACCACGTTGCCGTGATTATCGCCTATCACCTGCACTTCAACGTGGCGGGCGGACTCAATGTATTTTTCCATGAACACATCGGGATTCCCGAAAGCGCTTCCGGCTTCGGCGCTGGCCATCATAAAGCCCTGCGCCAGGCTGACGTCGTTATGCGCCACGCGCATCCCTTTTCCGCCGCCGCCCGCAACCGCTTTGATGAGAACCGGATAGCCCATTTTATGCGCCAGCTCTAAAGCCTCTTCTTTAGTCGAAAGAATACCATCGCTGCCGGGTGTAATCGGCACACCGGCGGCTTTCATCGTATCGCGAGCAATCGCTTTGTCGCCCATTTGGCGGATGACTTCGGGTGTCGGACCGATAAAGGTAATGTTGCAGCTCCGGCAGATTTCGGCGAAGTGCGCGTTCTCGGCCAGAAAACCGTAGCCGGGATGAATAGCGTCCACATCAGCCACTTCGGCGGCACTGATAATATTGGCCATTTTCAAGTAGCTCTGGGTGGCGGGAGCCGGTCCGATACAAATGGCTTCATCGGCCATCTGAACGTGGAGCGACTCCGCATCTGCCTCTGAGTAAACCGCGACAGATTTGATTCCCAGCTCTTTACAGGCCCGGATAATCCGCAGCGCGATTTCGCCACGATTGGCAATCAGTATTTTTTCAAACATAGAAACCCTTTGGGTTAAATCCGAAATCTAAAACCCGAAGCACGAAACAATTTCTAAATTCAAAAACTCCAAACCCGTTTCGAATTTCGCGATTCGTGCTTCGACTTTTCAAAGCTATGCCGGCTCGACGAGGAAGAGAGGCTGACCGAACTGAACGGGTGTGGCGTTATCCACCAGAATCTTCTTAATCTTGCCCTTCACTTCAGCCTGAATCTCGTTCATCACCTTCATGGCCTCGACAATGCAAACCACGGTATCTGCGGTCACATCCTGGCCGATCTGAACGAAAACATCGGAATCCGGAGACGGCGAGCGGTAGAAGGTGCCGACCATCGGAGACTTAATGGCAACCAGTCCTGCATCTTCGTTGACTGCGGCCGGTGCAGCAGCAACCGGTGCGCCGGCGGCAGGAGCAGCAACCGCCGGAGCGGCCATCATCTGCTGCGGGGCGGAAACAATCTGAGTTATGCCGGCTGTGCCGCGTTTGAGCTGCAACGTAAAGGCTTCTTCTTCAAGCAGAAATTCAGCGAGATCATTCTCGGTCATCATCTCAACGATTTTTTTGATTTCCTTGAGTTCCATCAGGTGATTCTCCTTATTTTTTAAACAGGGCACGGAAACTACATTAAACCGGTTTTGAACGCAAGGCTTCCGGCAGACCGCGTTGGTGAAAATGGCAGACAGCCGCCGCAAGTGCATCTGCCGCATCTTCTTGCGGAAGCTCAGCCAGCCCGAGCAGGCGCATAACCATCTTGCCGACCTGCTCTTTACTGGCGGCCCCCGCCCCGACCGTCGCCTGCTTGATCGAACGCGGCGAATATTCATAGACCGGCAGGTTGCGCAATGCACAGGCGGCCAGCACCGCGCCGCGCGCCTGGCCCAGAATCATCGCCGTTTTGGCGTTTTTGGCGAAAAAAGCACCTTCAATAGCCGCTTCATCCGGAGAAAATTCGGTAATCAGCTTATCGATTTCACGGTGAATCGCCGCCAGACAGCCGGAATGCGAAAGCGCGGGCTTATTGTGAATCCGTCCGTAAGCCAGCGCGCGCATCTGCTGGCCGGAGACCTCGATCACCGCCACGCCAGACGAGCGCAGCGAGGTATCGATTCCTAAAATACGGACTTTATTCATTCCATTTCCGCCAGAATGGCGTCGGGAATTTCAAATGCACCGTACACGTTCTGGACGTCATCGAGTTCATCCAGCGCTTCAACAACCCGCATCACCTGCTGAGCCTTGGCTTTATCATTAATCTCTACCGGCATTTCGGGAAGCATGGTCAGTTCCGATGAAGCCGTGGCAATACCCGCCTTCGACAGTGCTTCGCATACAGCGGCATAATCGGTAAACGCCGTCAGCACTTCGAACTGGTCGCCGTCGCGCTGCATATCTTCGGCGCCCGCTTCGAGCACAATATTCATCAGCGTATCTTCATCAATCCCGGCGGCATTAATATAAATCTGACCCTTGCGCTGGAAACTGCGGCTGACCGCCCCTTGCTGAGCCAGACTGGCTCCGTTTTTGGTGAGCGCATTCTTAATTTCCGAGGCCGCGCGGTTTTTATTATCGGTCAGCGCCTGCACAAGAATACCGACCCCGCCCGGGGCATAGGCTTCGTACATCAGCTCTTCCAGCGCGGCGCTGGCCAGCTCGCCGGTACCTTTTTTGATGGCGCGTTCGATATTGTCGTTGGGCATATTCACGGACTTGGCTTTCGCGATCAGTGCCCGCAGCGTGATATTGCCCGACGGGTCACCGCCGGCCATACGCGCCGACACGGTCATTTCCTTGGCAATCTTGCTGAACGCTTTGCCGCGCGCGGCATCCGCTTTACCCTTTTTGATCTTAATATTCGCCCACTTACTATGACCTGACATGAAACTCTCCCCAGCTAAACCATAAATTGCCGTCCCTATTCCGGACACCGGAAGCGCACCTTATACACAACCGGCACCCCGAAATAAACCGTTTTTTACCGCTTCCAGAGTTCCTCTGCCCAGTCTGCTTCGATCTTCTTCACGGAACCCTCCGCGAGTTCTTCCAAGGCTTAGAGAAATAAAAATCTCAAATCAGCCCGTCAAAAATTACTGGATTACGGGACTGCTCCCTTTCTTTGCGGGCCAGGGATTGTATTTTTCATCAAAAGCTCGAAAAAAAGGATTCTCTTCTCGACGAAAGAACTCTTTTCCGACTGAGAACCGAGCAGGAATCTTTGCCCCCGCCGTTTCAAAATAAAATGTCATATAAAAGTCTGACTCTTTATCAGATAAGCATTGGGCTAGTATGTATGGTTTATGATGAAAAATTATAAATCCTACTTCATTTGAAACCACACCAAAACCCTTATAGGTATATGTTGATGGCATAATATATAAAGATTTTTCACCTGTAACTTTGTTCACTAACTCCAGCTCTGTATCATAAAAGTTAATTCTAATGTCATCTGGGATCTTACTACATGAACTCAATACAACCCTGTAACCATAGTGAGATACAATTTCTCCAGAGGAAAATAATTGTTGACGATCATTATCCGTACTTATAGCCACTAAATTATGGCCCCATCTTTGGGGCACACAACCTGATGCAACTACAAGCATACAGAATACAATCCAGCATTTAATTATTACTGTTTTCATAGTGCGGTTTTTGTTTTTATCGAGCTGCTTTCCCCAATTGAAGTTGCTTTGTTTTCAAAATAGGGGAAGGGGTCAGTCCGGTAATTTCCTCCGTCGTATCCGCTCCAAAACTCCAAGGGTTGGAAGGAATTCTTCCAACCCTTGAAAAACCGGATCAATCCTCGACGGCGACCTTGTCCTTCTGGGCGGCGGCGATGATTTTCTGGGCGATGTTGGAGGCAACCTGTTCGTAGCGGGCGAAGGTCAGCTCGAACGAGCCGCGTCCGCCGGTGATGGAGCGCAGTTCGGAACAGAACTTGAAGGTTTCGACCTGCGGCACTTCGGCGGTGATGACCTGCATCCCTTCGTCCACGCCCATGCCGAGAATCCGGCCGCGCTTGGTGTTGAGGATACCGGTGATATCGCCCATGTACTCGTCGGGCACGGTGATGGCGATGGTCATGATCGGTTCCAGCAGAACCGGCCGCGCTTTTTCAATCGCTTCGTGCAGGGCGCGCGATCCGGCAATCTTGAAAGCAACTTCAGATGAGTCCACGTCATGATAGGAGCCGTCGTAGAGTTCGACTTTGACGTTGCTGACTTCGGCGCCGACCAGCGGCCCTTTGGCCATCCCTTCCAGAAATCCTTTCTGGCAGGCGGGAACAAAGTTGTTCGGAATTGAACCGCCGACGAGTTTATTGGCAAACCATTCGTTGTCGCCCGGCATACGCGGATGAACCCGCACGTAACATTCGCCGTACTGGCCGCGACCGCCGGACTGTTTCTTGTGTTTGTAGTGGCCTTCGCCGGTACCGGTGATGGTTTCGCGGTAGGCAACTTTCGGCGTGTGGTGGGTGATGTCCACTTTGCTGCGGTTTTTAATATGCTCGAGCGTGACATCAAGGTGCATATCGCCCATGCCCCACAGCAGGGTTTCGTGCGTCTCGTTATTGCGTTCAACGCGGATCGACGGATCTTCTTCCGCCGCGCGGTGCAGCGCCGTGCCGATCTTGTCTTCGTCGCCTTTGGTCTTCGGTTCGACAGCGTAGGCAGCGACCGGATGCGGAAACTCAATCGGCTTGAAGGTGATTTTTTCCGACGGCGCGCAGAGCGTGTCGTTAAGAAACGTGTTTTTCAGCTTCGGCAGAGCAATAATGTCGCCCGCCTTGGCTTCCAGACAGTCGGTCTGTTTTTTGCCGTTAATATAATAGATGCTGCCGATGCGTTCTTTTTCGCCTTTCGTGGCGTTGAGCACTTCGGAGTTCGGCGTGAGCTTGCCGCGATAGACGCGCACAAAACTGAGCTGGCCGGTAAAGGCGTCGTTGACCGAACGCCAGACCAGACCCGCGAACGGCTGGTCTTCGCCGGTAGCCACTTCGTGGCCGTCGGCGCACCGGACCGGATAATCTTCCGGCGACGGAAAGAGACGGCTGATGGAATCCATCGTTTCCTTGACGCCGATTTTTGTTTTGGCTGAGCAGGCGAAAACGGGAATCAGGTGCGCGCCGTGCACCGATTCGCGCAGGCCGTGCGAAAATTCGTCGGCACTGAGTTCTTCGCCGTTAAAATATTTTTCCATCATCTTGTCGTCGGTTTCGGCGGCAAGCTCGATGAGATGGTCGCGGATCGCTTTCACCGTCGCAGCCATATCCGCCGGAACGGCGTCGGTCGGCATATCGAGAATATCGACTTCGGATTTGCCGTCGGTCGTCGGCAGAACAACCGGCACGCAGCGGGTGTCGCCCCACATCGCCTTAACGGCGGCCAGCGCTTTTTCAAAACTGGCTTCCGGCTTGTCGAGGCCGGTAATAACCACGCCGCGCGGCAAGTTGCGCTTTTCGCATATTTTCCAAGCGCGGTTGGTGCCGACCTGAATGCCGGAAACGGCATCGACCACAATCAGCGCGGCGTCGGTGATTTCCGCGGCGGCCATCTGCTGGCCGACAAAGTCGGCATAGCCGGGGGTGTCAATGACGACAAAGCGGCGCTGTTTTCCGCTGGCGGCGGTATAAACGCCGTCGAAGGGTTTCGCCCAGATGGAAATTTCGTGTTCCTGCTCTTCCGGCGTCCAGTCCGCCATGCTGCTTTTGTCGTCCACGGAGCCGGCGCGCTCATTCGTTCCAAGGATGTTGAGCATTACGTCCAGCAGGGACGTTTTCCCGCTGCCCGTGTGACCCATCAATGCAAAATTGCGGACGCCTGAGATCGGAATACCCTTCATCGCAACTCTCCTTGGATTTAATTTTTAAGTCCATCCGCCGCCGCATAAAAGCACGGCGCGCAGAAGATGCTGCGAAGATATACGGCTTTCAGGAGACCGGCAACGTTTTTTCAGAGAGCCGCTGAAAAATCCGGTTTCAAGCCAGCCAGAGGCAGTTTTCGCGGTAGTCGCGCGGACTGCTTTTCATGTGACGGCCGAAAAAATGATTGAAGGCGGAAAGATCTTCATAGCCGACGGCGCGGGCGATTTGAGAAACTGTCAGCTCATTTTCTTTCAGCAGTTCGCAGGCGCGTTCGGCGCGGAGCAGCGCAAGCTCTTTCATCGGCGCGAGCCGTCCGCGCCGTTTAAACGCCGCCAGCAGACCGGACTTGCTGCAACTGAAATGCCGGCACAACTGATCCAGATCGAGACTCTCTCCGAGATGAATTTTCATATACGAAAGAATCCGGTCGGAAAGTTCTGAAGAACCGGTTTGGTCTGCAAGCGGTTCGCAGCCGGCCAGCTGGCAAACCACCAGCTGAATTGCCGCCCGCTGATGTTCCGCCGTCCGGAAGTTTTCAAAGAAGGTTTCCCGGATGATCTCCAGCGAAAGACGGTCCGGGATAACCAGCGACGGCGGATTTCCGTAAACCGGAAAAACGACCGCCTGTGCGTCCGTAAAATTCAGTTCAGGAATTTCTGCCGGCGAAAACGGCAGAGCCAGCGGCGCGCTGTATTCCTGAGAGCCGACGGTGCAGCGGCCGTCTGCCAGAAAGAAAACGGCTTGCGATTCCGAACCCTGCGTCCATTCAGCGGCGCTCCAGCGGCGGGAACCTTTGATAATTGAAATGTTCATAATCCGTCCTTTTGAACTGCTTCGGCTGATTTACGGTAAATAACGCCTTGTAATGCGATAAAGATCAAGTTATTTTGTTCTATATAACAGAAAATGAGGTTTTAGATGGCAAACGTAAAACTCGCCGGTGTTTATAAAACGTACGACAGCAGCTACGAAGCGGTCCGCGACTTCAATCTCGAAATCGCCCACGGCGAATTTCTGGTTCTGGTCGGACCTTCCGGTTGCGGAAAATCCACTACCCTTCGCATGATCGCCGGACTGGAGGAAATCAGCAAAGGAACCATTCAGATCGGCGACCGCGTAGTGAACGACGTACCGCCCAAAGACCGCGACATCGCCATGGTCTTCCAGAACTACGCGCTCTACCCGCACATGAACGTCTACGACAACATGGCTTTCGGGTTAAAACTGCGCAAGACACCAAAAAAGGAAATCAAAGAACGCGTCATGGCCGCCGCCGCCATGCTGGAACTCGGCGATCTGCTCACCCGCAAACCCAAAGCGCTTTCCGGCGGCCAGCGCCAGCGCGTCGCCATGGGCCGCGCCATTGTGCGCGAACCGGCAGTCTTTCTTTTTGACGAACCGCTTTCCAATCTCGACGCCAAGATGCGCGTGGAAATGCGCAAGGAAATCCTGCAACTCCACCGCCGCATCAACACCACGATGATTTATGTCACCCACGATCAGATCGAAGCGATGACGCTGGGCGACCGGATCTGCGTGATGAACGTCGGCGTGATCGAACAGGTCGGCAAACCGGCCGTTATCTTCGACCACCCGGCTTCACTGTTCGTCGCCCGCTTTATCGGCACTCCGGCGATGAATATTTTCGACGGCACCTTGCGTGCTGAAAACGGAAAGCTGTTCTTCGACGGCGGAACTATTCAATGCCCGCTGCCGGACGATAAAGCCGCGATGCTCAAAGGTTATGAAGGGAAAAAAGTCTGCCTCGGCATCCGCCCGCGCGCACTGAAACTGGTTAAAGAAGGCGAAACGCCGGACTGCGCATTTGAAGGCTGTGTGGATATTTCCGAAATGCTCGGCGAAGAAGTGCTGGTGCATGTCACATCCGGCAGTCACCGGTTCATCACCAGCATCAACCCGCATGAAGCCGCCGCACTGAAGAACAACTGCATCCGTCTGAAACCCTGCTTTGAGCTGGCGCATGTCTTCGATGCTGAGAGCGGCAGAAACCTGACGCTGCCGGAAGAAGTCCGCCTGCAGACGCTCGCGCGCCGTACTGCGGAATAAAAAAAGCGCCCCGCATCTGCGGGGCGCCGTTCCAAAACCGGAATCTCCGGTTACTATTTCTGTTTCGCGGCCAGTTCTTTGGCGTAAACCGCCATCTGGTCTTTCAGCTTGCCCAGCGAAGTCGTGATTTTACTGACATCTTCCTTCAGCGCTTTCGCTTTATCGCCCATCAGCTCGGTCAGAGGAATCTCTTTGACCTTTGCGGTAAGCGCTTCGATTTCTTTGCCTTTTTCAGCAATGGCGGCTTCGTAGGTGTTCACCATCTTCTGCAGTTCGGCCTGACCCATTTTGGATGCATCCGCTGCAACCTGGTCGATCGGCTTGTTTTCATCAATCTTGCTGCTTCCGCCGCAACCGGTGAGCATCGCAACAAGAGCCAACCCTGCAAGTAATCCATAGAACTTCATGAAGCCTCCCTGTTTCCGGCAGGCGCACCATGCCCCCGCCAACTGCGCGCATTTTAATCCGGAAAAATGTTCCTGCAACTCAAAAGCCTGCAAACTCGCCTGTTATCCGAGCGGCGTCCAGCCGCCCCCGAGTGCTTTGTAGAGCTGGATCAGATTCTGCGTAATCGCGCTTTGACTCTGCACAAGCTGATCTTCAAAGGCCAGCTGGGCGCGTTGCGCTTCCAATACAGATTCGAAGTCAGCAAGACCGTTTTTGTAACGCTCCTGCGCCAGTTCCGCTGCGGTTCGTGCGGCGGAAGCGGCGGCGTTCAGCGCGGTCATGCGCTGCTGTTCTTTCTCAAAAGAAGTCAGTGCATCACGGGTTTCCTGCACCGCCATCAACACCGATTTCTCGTAAGCCGCCAGCGCCTGTTCCTGTCCAGCTTTCTGCGCATTGATGTTATTGCGGATCGATCCCATGTGGAAAATCGCCCAACGGACGCCGGGACCGAAACTGTAGGCTTCATTGCCGGATTTGCTGAGCGTATCAAAACTCAACGATTCAACTCCGATCGATCCGTTGAGTGTCAGCTTCGGATAAAGGTCGGACTTGGCAACACCGATACGCGCGGTTTGTGAGGCAAGCTCACGCTCTGCTTTGCGCACATCCGGACGGCGGCGGAGCAGGTCGGCCGGAATACCGGTGACAGCCTGCGCCGATACAACCGGAATCGCTTTTTCGGCGCTCAACCGGTCATGAAGCGATCCGGGCATGACGCCGGTGAGCACGGCCAGCGCGTTGAGGCTCTGCTCTACAGCGGTTTCGAGCGAAGGAACGGTCGCGCGGGTGCTTTCGAGATTGTAGCGCGCCTGCTGGAGAGCCAGTTCGCCGATCAATCCGCTCTCAAACTGCGACTTGAGCAGATCATAGGTCTGCTGCTGAATTTCGAGGTTGGAATGCGCAACCCGCAACCGCTGCTGCGCCGTGCGCAGCAGGACATAACTGCGGGCGGTTTCGGCGGCCAGCGAAACCTGCACATCAGCGCGGCCGGCATCTTTGGCTTCCAGCGCGGCCAGCGCCGCCTGAACGGAACGGCGCGATCCGCCGAAAAGATCAATTTCCCAGGCGGCATCAAAACCGGCACCATAGATATCCCGCTCGCCAAGATTCATCATGGACACTTCCGTGCTGGATTTTGTCCGGGAAAATTTCCCGGACGCATCGAGCTGCGGACCGAGCGAAGCGCGGGCGATGCCGAGCTGAGCGCGGGCGGCACGCACAGAAGCAACGGCGGACTTAAGGTCGTAGTTTTTCTGCAACGCCTCGTCGACCAGCGCAGTCAAATCCGGATCGTTCAGCGTTGTCCACCATACGGCAGGCAGTTCCGCGGGCTGTCCGTTGAGTTGCGGCAATTCCGGTTTTTTATAATCCGGGCCGACGGAGAGACAGCCGCCGAAGAGAAACGGGATCAGCAGGATAACGAGCAGATGCAGCTTATCTTTCCCGGGGAGAACCTTATGTCCTTTTTCGCGCAGGGTCTGGAACAGCACATAAAGCGCCGGAATCAGCACGATTCCGAATACTGTTGCGACCGTCATTCCCCAGAATACAGTCGAACCGATCGAACGGCGCGCGGCGGAACCGGCTCCAGAGGCGAAGACCATCGGCAGGACGCCGAGGATGAAGGTGAAGGCGGTCATGAGTACGGCGCGGAACCGCTGTCCGGCCCCGTCCGCAGCGGCATCAATGATCGAGAGGCCCTCTTCGCGCCGGGTTTTTGAAAACTCGACGATCAGGATGGCGTTCTTACTGGAGAGACCGACGAGCAGGATGAGTCCAAGCTGGGCATAGACGCTGAGCGGCAGATGCATGATGAGCAGACCGATCAGAGCGCCGAGGCTGGCCACGGCGGTCGAGAGCATCACCGGAATCGGAATGGTCCAGCTTTCATACTGCGCGACAAGGAAGAGATAACCGAAGAGCAGCGCCATCACGATCAGGACAGAAGATCCTCCGCTGGCTTTGGCTTCCTGATAACTCAGGCCTGACCAGTCAAAGGTATAACCCTCGGGCAGAGTTTCGTCTGCCACCTTGGTGACCAGTTTCATCGCATCGCCGCTGCTTACAAACGGAAGCGCAACAGCGGTGATAGCGGCTGTAGTGAATTTGTTATAGCGATCTACGGAACGGGGTGCCAGCGCCGGCGTGACATTAAGTACGCTGCCGAGAGGAACCATGGCTCCGGTCTGACTTTTCACGTAGAGCCGTTTTATGTCTTCAATCTGATTACGGAACTCCCAGTCGGCCTGTACAATGGCTTTGTTGACCTGTCCTTCAAAGTTGACGTCATTGACGTAACGTGAACCGAAATAGCTCTGAAGCGTTGAAAAAATATCGCCGACAGAGACTTTCATCAAAGAAGCCTTTACGCGATCCACATCAAGAAACAGATGCGGCGTGTTTGCGGCGTATCCGCTGAATGCGTACATCATACCCGGCGTGGTGTTGAGCTTCATGAGAAAGCTTTTCAGCACGGCATCCAGTTTCTGCGGATCACTATCGTTAATCGCCTGCAGACGGACGTCCATCCCGCCGCTCCGGCCAAGACCCATGATGGCGGGCGGCGCGAAGAGGTTGATCTGCGCTCCGGGAACGGCGGACAGCCTGGCCTGCAGCCGCTGCTGAATGGCTCCGATCTGCAGTTCCGGGGATTTCCGTTCGGCCCAGTTGTCGAGTCCGCATACAAATAAACCGACGTTTTCACCGGCACCGCCGATAAAGCTGTGTCCTGTTATCGCAATCATGAAGGCAACACCGGGCTCATTGCGAAGCGGGGTGACATATTGCTCCATTAACTGTTCGGTGCGCTGACGGGTGGCGCCTTCCGGAAGCTGGATCGCGCCGAAAAGCACACCCTGGTCTTCGTCCGGAAGAAACGATGAGGAATTCAAGGAGGAGAAGATCCATATCCCGGCAGCCGTGCCCAGCAGGATGACCGACGTCAGGATCAGACGGCGGGCAAGCCGGGTGGAGGTGCTGACATAGCGCCCGCGAACCTGATTGAGACCGGTGTTGAACCAGCGCAGCGGACCGTGCTGCTTCGGCTTGATGACCTGCAGCAGCGTGGCGCACAGCGCCGGACTGAGAGTCAGCGCATTGACTGTCGAAAAGAGCACGGCGGCGGAAATGGCGACCGCGAACTGCTGATAGATTTTCCCGACAATTCCGCCGACGAATCCGATCGGCACAAAGATGGCGAGCAGCACCAGCGTAGTGGCAATGACCGCTCCGCTGACCTGCTCCATGGCTTTAATGGTCGCCGCTTTATTGTCCAGCCCTTCGTGCTCCATCAGGTAAAGCACACGTTCCACCACCACAATGGCATCATCCACCACTACGCCGATGGCCAGCACCAGACCGAACAGCGTCAGCGTATTAATGCTGTAGCCGAAGGCCATCAGTACCGCGAAGGTGGCGCAGAGCGAAACCGGAATGGTCAGCGCAGGAATCAGCGTGGCGCGCCAGTCCTGCAGAAAAAGATAGCAGACTCCCACAACCAGTACAAAGGTCAGCAGAAGCGTCAGCACAATTTCATCAATGCAAACCCGTACGAAATTGGTGGCATCGTACGGCAGAATATATTCCATATCGGCGGGAAACTGCTTGCGCAGTGATTCCAGCTGCGTACGGATGGCATCCATGGTGTTCAGTGCATTGGAGCCGGAGGCGCGGCTTACGGCGACCGCCACTGCAGTTTCGCCGTTGTATTTCGCCCGGAAGGTGTAGTTGTCCGCACCCTTTTCAACCCGGGCGATATCTTTCAGGAAAACCACCGCACCGTTATCACCGGTGCGAATGATGATATTTTCAAAATCCGCCGGATCATTAAGGCGTCCCTGTGCTTTAAGCGTATAAGTGACATCAATAGAACCGTCTCCGGGAGCCGATCCGATTGACCCGACCGATGCCTGAAGGTTCTGGCTGCGAATGGCGGCAACCACTTCGTCCGGACCGATACCCAGCGCCGAAAGGCGGTCGGAATCGAGCCAGACTCGCATGCTGTATTTCGGGCCGTACACATCTGCGCCGCTGACGCCGCGAATACGTTCCAGGGCCGGTTTAATAATTTTGTAGGTGTAGTCGCTGAGTTGCAGCTCGCTCAGCGTCCCCTTGGGCGAGCGGACCATCACAAAGCCGAGCATGTCGGCGGATTGTGTTTTCACGGAAATGCCCTGCTGGGTCACTTCTGCCGGAAGCAGCGGCTGAGCCTGGGAAACACGGTTCTGCACCTGTACCTGCGCGATATCCGGGTCGGTACCGACTGCGAAAGTCACCGTAAGTGCATAGGCGCCGGAACTGTCTGCCGTCGACGACATATAAATCATGTTGTCGACGCCGTTCACTGAATCCTCAATCGGCCCGGCAACAGTATCGGCCAGCACTTCCGCGCTGGCTCCCGGATAAAAGGCCGTCACGACAACCTGCGGCGGCGTGACTTGCGGATACTGTGCAATCGGCAAAGAGAAAATCGAAAGAATCCCCGCCAGCGTCAGCACAATGGAAACAACGCCCGCCAGCCGCGGACGTTCGATAAATACTTTGGAGATCATTATTTTACCTCCGCCTGAATCATATTAACTGTCGCGCCCGGACGGGCCTTTTGGACTCCGTCCACAATGATGCGGTCGCCTTGTTTCAAGCCCAGAAGAACCGTAACATCTGTTCCGATTTGCGCTCCGGTAACAATGCGTACCGGCGAGACCAGACCTTTTTCATCCACCGTCAGCACATAGACCCCCTGCTGATCAACCAGCTGGGCCTTCTGCGGAATTTTGATTCCCTTTTCCGTTTCCGGATGGCGGAGCAGCGCGGTGACATATCCGCCAGGTACCAGCAGTCCGTCGCGGTTATCAAACAGATAACGCACCGCCATCGTGCCGGTTTGCGGATTGATGGCATTGTCGTCGAAATCTTTTTTCCCAAGGACCGGGAGGACTTTACCATCCGGGAGACGGGCCTGCGCCACGCGGGTCTCCGTTGAACCGGAGAGTTCCTGCTGCCGGAATTTCAGATATTCGCGGTCGGTCATGGAGAATGTCACGCGCACCGGGTCAATCTGGACAATGCGCGCCAACGGACCGGATGCAGAGGTAACGTAATTACCTTTGGTCACCTGCGCCGCGCCGATACGCCCGCTGACCGGCGCTTTGATCTCGGTGTAATTCAGTGAAACCTGCGCCAGTTTGAGCGCAGCCTGAGCACGTTGCAGATTGCTTTCCGCGGTTTCCAGATCGGATCTGGAAATACTGCGGGCATCGGAGTTCTTCATACGGTCGTACAGTTTCTGCGCACGATTCAGCTCGGCTTCAGCCGCATCCGCAGTCGCCTGATAGGAATTCCGGTCGATTGTGAAAAGCAGGTCGCCTTCTTTTACCATGCCGCCCTCTTCAAAATGCACGGCGGTGATATAGCCGGAAACTTCACTGCGGATCATGACATCTTCGACCGGCTCGACTTTAGCGATATACTCTTCTGCCGGTTGCAGATGGCTCTGCAGAACCGTCTGTACCGTCACCGATGCCGGCGGCATTTGCATCCCGCCCATTCCCGGACGGCCGCCGCCTTTACCGCCAACCATTCCGTGCATAAACCATCCGGCCAGACCGGACACGATTACAATTCCAGATACCGCTATGATCTTTTTATTCATAAACCGCCTCTTTCTTTAAAGCCCCGTTCATAATGCAGTCAAATCCCTCCGCCGCAGCGGAAACCAAATCAATTTTCGGACAGGCACCGAGATAAATTTTACAAAGTCCGACCCACAGCCCCGCCAGCGTAACCGCCAGCTGTTCGGGATTTATGCCCGGACAAAATCTGCTGGCGATTGCCGGAGCGCCCAGAATCGCCACCAGTTTTTCAAACGGATCCTTGCGGACCTTATCGAGAATCTTATGCGTTTCGGTCAGCAGCTCCTCCGACCACTCCATCTGGAAGGCCATGAAAAATTCAAACTTCTTAAGCCGTTTGTCTTCCGCCACCGCCCGGGCATGTTCGATAAAAGACTGCTTCAGCTCTTCGACAGAATGAATTTCCGAAAAATGCTGCCGGACCCGTTCTTCGCGAAGGGTGCAGAAGTAATCAACCATCGCCGCCAGCAGGGCCGGTTTATTGTCAAAGTGCCAGTAAACCGCGCCGCGCGTCATGCCGATCTTTTTGGCAATGTCGCTGAAGGTCGTGCGCGAGTAACCTTTTTCGCTGAACAGCTCCAGCGCGGCGATCAGCACGCTTTCCCGGGTCACCTGCGCTTCTTCTTTGGTTCTCCTGGCCATTTTTCAATCTCCCTCCGATTTGAGGGTGTCACTTATACATACATTCGTGAATGTATATCAAACAGATAAACCGGATTTTTTCAGCAGAAGAATTCACGGATGAGAAGCTCAACCGACCGGCAGAGCAGCAGGCTTTACGCTGCCGGCCGGTGCAGCGGGCTCAGCCGGCGCGGGTGCGGCATTCGTCGCAACCGGCGCCGGCACCGACATATCCGGTTGACGCACCGCCGGCGCATTTGTCTGAATAACCACAGCTTTCTCTTGTACCGGAAGCAGGTCCGCGACCTGTGAAGGCGCGCGGTCGTAGAGTTCAAAAATAAAAATGCATTCAAAAATCAGCATGCCGATACAGCCCAGTATGGCCAGAAATGCGAGCGGATCGAACCGCCGGTAGGTTTGCTTTTCTTTCATGCGGCACAGCCTCAACTTTTAAATTTTAACTTTCAACTCCAAACCGTTTCGGGCATCCTCTGCGGCCTTATGAAAGCAAATGATTACTCGGTTTCGATGGACGCACTGGCCTCGCTCTGCAAGCGCCGCGGCTTTATCTTCCAAACTTCGGAAATTTACGGCGGCATCAACGGCTTCTGGGACTACGGCCCGCTCGGCGTCGAACTGAAGCGCAACATCAAGGAATCCTGGTGGAAAGCCACCGTCCAGAGCCGCGAAAACGTCGTCGGACTCGATAGCGCCATCATTATGCATCCGAAAGTCTGGGAAGCCTCCGGCCACGTCGGCAACTTCAAAGACCCCATGGTCGACTGCCGCGAAACCAAAGGCCGCTACCGCGCCGACCAGCTCCTCGTTTTCAAACATAAAACCGACACCTCTGCGCTGATGTTCGCCTACCCCGAAGACGAAGAAGCTCCGGAGAAAAAAGCCAAGAAAGCCAAGGTCAATCCAGCCGACTATGAATCCGTCCCGCTTTCCGAAATTCCGCTGACCGCCTACGCCCAGCTCGTCGGCCCCGACACCGACAAGCCCGGCACGCTCACCGAGCCGCGCTCGTTCAACCTGATGTTTAAAACCTACGTCGGCCCGCTGGAAGAAAGTTCCAACGTCGCGTGGCTCCGCCCCGAAACCGCGCAGGGCATCTTCGCGCAGTTCGCCAACGTCCTCTCCGTCTCGCGCCAGAAAGTACCGTTCGGTATCGCGCAGATCGGCAAAGCCTTCCGCAACGAAATCAATCCGCGCAACTACACCTTCCGCTCACGCGAATTTGAACAGATGGAACTCGAATTCTTCATCAAGCCCGGCACCGACGCCGAGCAGCACGAGTACTGGGTTGCCGAACGTCTGAAGTGGTACAGCAAAGTCGGACTGCCGGAAGGCCGCATGCACCGCGACGTCCACGAAAAAGACAAGCTCGCCCACTACGCCAGCGCCTGCACCGACATCATGTACGATTTCCCGTTCGGCACGCAGGAACTCGAAGGGATCGCCGCGCGCGGCGCGTTCGACCTCACCCAGCATCAAAATGCCAGCGGCAAATCGCTCGAATACTTCGATGAAGAGACTAAGGAAAAATTCCTGCCGCACGTCATCGAACCGTCGGCGGGCGTTGACCGCATCGCCCTCGCCCTGCTCTGCGAAGCCTACCGCGAAGAATGGATCGCCAAAGACGGCACTGTCACCACCGCCGAACCGGGCAAACCGGCTCCGGAAGGTTGCGAAACCCGCACCGTCATGCGCTTTGCGCCGTGCATCGCGCCGTATAAAGTCGCCGTCTTCCCGCTGCTGAAAAACAAAGACGAACTCGTCGGCAAAGCCCGCGAAGTATTCGAAAAACTCAACAGCCGCTGGAACTGCTTCTACGACCACGCCGGTGCCATCGGCCGCCGCTATCGCAGGCAGGACGAAATCGGTACGCCGTGCGGCGTCACCATCGACTTCCAGACGCTGGAAGACCAGACCGTCACCCTGCGCGACCGCGACACCATGCAGCAGATCCGCGTCAGCATCGACGAACTCGAACGCATCATCGAAGAGCGCGTACGGTTCTGACAAAAGGTGCGTCATGAAAAAACAGATACTGACTGTTCTATTCCTAGCGAGCGCGCTGGTTTTTGCCTCGCCTAACAACCCAGCTCCGGGAAAAAAGCCGGATGGAAAGAGCCCTGAACAATTTATTCTGTTTCATCGCGATAGTCGGGATTGGGCCGTTGCTTTCCGCGATCAAGCGGCAGACGTTATTGGCATAGAGTGGACGGTTAACAAAGAACCAGTAACGAACTGGACAGAATTGGTTACTGAAAATGTTGTTTTCATTGATACAAAAAAAGTGTCTGCGCAAGGGTATGCTAATTACTTTGTGGAACAGATCAAACCAACCAGCATCGACTTTAAAGTTAATGCCATAACCGATACTCCTGATGATGTGGTTTTTGAATGGTCACACAAAGGAAGTGGTAAGTGGCCCGCGCAAAGAGAAATTGTTCATGTTTTCAGAGGTAAAGATGCCATTTATCGATTGGCATATACTGTTGTAGAAACAGCCTTTGACAAAAAGAAGTATGAGGTCTGGCTGAAGAATATAGAAGAAGCCAGACTGGTTGACACTGAGCAGCCCGACATTTCGACTGTTCAACCGAATAAGGCTCTCGGCGAAGCACTTCCCAGGTTCTAAGGAATCAGATGAAAATCTCGGTAATCCTCATTGGACTTTTTCTTTGTGGTTGCACAAACCTTAGCGATAAAAAGATTGAACAGCCTTTCGTAATTTCAACGATAGATCTTAATGAAGCAAGATTCGTGAGAGATTTGCTGAAACAGGATCCGAAAAACTCTGGCAACTACGATGTGCAACCTGGCCCCACGACAACTACTGTCATTTTCAAAGCACCACCTAAGCCAGTTAACGAAGATGCCCTACGTGATAGCATGAAAAAAATAAAGAACGTCCTTACGCTGCGCCGCGGAAGAACAGCAAACACCCTGCGGTTCATTTTCCCGGAAGTTACCTTGGAAGAATAACTTCCCCTAGCGTGCTACAAACGGCAAATCGTGCAGATTCTGGAGTGCGCCGGCAACCAACGGACGACGGCGCTTTTTACAGCGGAACGGCAGGATTGCCAGAGCGGTGTCGCGCTTCCTCCTTCGCCAAGGCTGCGGCGGACGGGCCGCTTGCCACCGCACTCCAGAACATTGCAAAGGTCCATGCCCATCCGTGCAATCCATGGTTAATAATTTTGATTGCCTCATTTCCCAGCTCCTGTAGGGTTTCCGGCCAACTTTAAATCCAAGGACCACCATGATCGCAGACGGCAAGACAGTACGTATTCACTACACCGGCACGCTGAACGACGGAACACAGTTCGACTCGTCCGCCGGGCGCGACCCGCTGGAATTTGAAACCGGCGCAGGCCACGTGATTCCCGGCTTCGACTCCGCTGTACGCGACATGCCGGTCGGCAGCAAAAAGACCGTCACGATTCCGGCAGCGGAAGCCTACGGCGAAGCGCGCGAAGAGATGATCGGCGATATTCCGAAAGACCGGTTTCCGCCGGAAATGGAACTGAGTGTCGGTATGCAGCTTCAGATGATGGGCCCGCAAGGTCCGCTCGGAGTTGTCATCAAAGAGATCAAGGAAGATGCCGTCACCATCGACGCCAATCATCCACTGGCCGGCAAAGACCTGACCTTTGAGCTGGAACTGGTCGAAGTCGTCTAACGTCTTTGCCCACGAATCACCCGAACCAACACGAATAGAACACATCCTGTTCGTGAACATTCGTGCAGATTCGAGGGGAAATCTTATTTTTCCTCGAACTTCAGCGCCGCGGAGTTGATGCAGTAGCGCATACCGGTGGCGGTCGGGCCGTCGTCGAAGAGATGGCCGAGGTGTCCGCCGCAGTTTGCACAAAGCACTTCGGTACGGGTCATTCCGAGGGTGTTGTCAGGACGAAGAACCACTGTTCCCGCTTTGGCCGCCGCGTCGAAACTCGGCCAGCCGCATCCGGAATGGAATTTAGAGCCGGAGGTAAACAGCTCTGCGCCGCAGGCGGCACAGCGGTAAACGCCTGGCTTTTCGTTGTCGGTGTAGATTCCGGTGAAAGGCCGTTCCGTTCCGGCCTGGCGCAAAACGCGGTATTGTTCCGGCGTCAGTTCTTTCTTCCACTCGGCGTCGGTTTTTTTGACAGGAAAGTTCATAGGCGGCTCCTCTCCCTTGCTGCAACCCGCCAGAAGCAGGCCGATACATATAGCAAATAACAGTTTCATAACTTCACCTCGCCAGAATAGACAGTAACCGGTTTGTATCCGTTAGATCCTCAAAGACAAAATCGGCACCGGCCTTTTCCAGAGCCTGGAAATCGAAGCCTCCGGTGGCGATGGCGATGGCGGTAAACCCGTTCACTTTGGCGGCGTTAATATCGCTTGGCGTGTCGCCGATCAGAAAAACTTTTTCCGGACGCGCGACGCCGGACGCTTTCAGCGCCTGCCGGGCGATTTCGGCACGGTCGGCGTGGGTGCAACCGAATCCGCCGAAGCTAAAGTAATGATCGATTCCGGCATGGCGGAGTTTAGCCCACGCCGTTGCTTCGATGTTGCCGGTAACGATGCCAAGACTCCAGTCGCCGGAAACCGCCCGGAGAATGTTTTCGACATTGGGAAAAAGAGTCGGCGGATTGACCGCCAGCCGCGCTTCAAGCGCCGGAGCCAGCCGGGCGAAGAAAGTTCGTTCCATTTCCGCCGTCGATTCAACACCGCGTTCGACACAGATACCGCGAAAGACGTTCAGGTCGGTCGCGCCGTAGAAGTTAATATGTTCGACGCCCTGCTCCCAGCCGAACGCCTCTTTGAAGGCCTGCGCGAAAGCAGCCCGCCCTCCCGGCGCGTGAAGCAGGGTTCCGTCGATGTCAAAGAGGATCAGTCCTTTTCCCATAAATTCTGTTTCCAAGGCCGGATCAGAGTGCTAAAAACGCCGTCTTAATTTTCCGGGATTCTAAAGGAAGAAAGCAGGTTGGCATGTCTAAAACGTA
Source organism: Pontiellaceae bacterium (assembly GCA_044224855.1). Lineage (GTDB taxonomy): Bacteria > Verrucomicrobiota > Kiritimatiellia > Kiritimatiellales > Tichowtungiaceae > Tichowtungia. The sequence goes on along the minus strand of JBGAJP010000034.1, from coordinate 5,538 downwards.
TAAAATTACCGTGATGCCCGGCGACGGCATCGGCACCGAAGTGATGGCGGAAACCATCAAACTGCTGGACGCACTGTCCGCAAAGCTCGGTTTTAAGTTTGAATATAACGAACAGGCCGCCGGCGGCGCCGCGATCGACAAATACAACGATCCGATGCCCGACTCCGTTATTGCCGCCTGCAAAGCCTCCGATGCGACGCTGCTCGGCGCAATGGGCGGCCCGAAATGGGATCACCACACCGGCGCAATGCGGCCGGAATCCGGTCTGCTGAAAATCCGCAAAGAACTCGGCGTTTTCGCTAATCTGCGCCCGGTTTCCGTTCCGGCGGCACTGGCTGATTCGTCACCGCTCCGTCCTGAAGCGGTATCCGGCGTCGATCTGCTGACCGTCCGCGAACTGATCGGCGGCATCTATTTCGGCAAGCCGGTCGGCAACGACGGCTTTGAAGCGTTCAATACCATGCGCTACACCGTTCCGGAAATCGAACGTGTCGCCCGCGTCGCTTTTGAATGGGCCCGCAAACGCCGCAATAAAGTGACTTCCGTGGATAAAGCCAATGTACTGGACGTTTCCCGCCTCTGGCGCGACACGGTCAAACGGCTGCACGCCGCCGAATTTTCCGACGTCGAACTCAACCATTTGTACATCGACAACGCGACGATGCAGGTCGTTTTGAATCCGCGCCAGTTCGACGTCATTCTGACCAGCAACCTGTTCGGCGACATTCTTTCCGATACGACCGCCACGCTCGGCGGCTCGCTCGGACTGCTGCCGTCCGCCAGCCTCGGCACGCAGTACGGCCTGTTCGAACCGGTACACGGTTCGGCTCCGGATATCGCCGGTCAAGGCAAAGCCAATCCGGTTGCGATGATTCTGTCAGCTTCCATGATGCTCGACTTTCTCGGCGAAGCCAAAGCCGCCGCCGCAATCCGCAAGGGTTATGAAGCTGCGCTGGCAAAAGGTCTGCGTACCGCCGATCTGTGGCGCGAAGGCTACAAGAAAGCTTCGACCTCGGAAATGGGCGCGCTGATCCGCGAAGAAGCGATCCAGAGTCTGTAAGCCGAATCGATCGGCTCAAGCAAAACCTTCCAGCCAACCGGCCGGAAGGTTTTTTATTTTACGACCGCGCCGCTGGCGAGCAGCTCGCCGTCAACGGTGATCAGCTTGAGCTGGTCGCCGATGGAGGCACAGAGAAGCATACCCTGCGATTCGACGCCGCGGATTTTCGCCGGCTTAAGATTGGCGACGATAACGATGGTTTTCCCGACGACCTGTTCCGGTGTGTAATGCAAAGCGATCCCGGCAATCAACTGGCGTTTTTCTTCACCAACTTCAATCTGAAGCTTGAGAAGCTTATCCGCACCTTCGACTTTTTCAGCAGACAGCACTTTGGCCGTGCGCAGTTTGACGCTCATAACTTCGTCGTAGGTGATGACGCCTTCGGCTTTTACAGGTTCGGTGCTCACAGGTTTTTCCTTTTGTTTTAAAGCGGGTTTTTCTTCGGCTTTTTCGACCTCGACGCGCGGGAAGAGAATGCCGGGATTTCCGACCGGCGTACCGGATTTAATAACTCCAAATATGCGCAACAGCTTCGGATCGGGCTTGCCGAGGCCAAAGGCGGCGCGCAGTGCGCTCATCTTTTCCGGCATGACGGGATAAAGCAGCGCGGCGCAAACGCGAAGGCTTTCAGCGGCAAGCGCCAGCGTAAGGCCAACTTCTTCCGTTTTTCCTTCTNNNCACCTTGCGAACCGCAACGAGCACGGCGGCGAGGCCGCTGTTCAGACGCATGGTGTCGATGGAACTTTCCATTTCAACCACAGCCTGCTGAACGGTATCCCACAGCTCTTTTTCCGGAGCACCGCCGAGCACAGTGCTTCCGAACGCCGGGAATTTCCCGCCGCAGTAGCGGCCGAGCATATTGACGGTACGGCTCATCAGATTGCCGAGGTCGTTGGCAAGGTCGCTGTTGTAACGGCGGATGAAAGCTTCTTCGGTGAAAGAAGCATCCTGCCCAAGCGTCATTTCGGCGATGAGGAAATAGCGGAAGGCATCGACGCCGTATTTATCAACCATTTCCATCGGGTTGACGACGTTGCCGAGGCTCTTGCTCATTTTGGTGCGGCCGGTCAGCCACCAGCCGTGGGCGAAGACGGTTTTCGGCAGCGGCACCCCCATCGCCTTGAGCATGGTCGGCCAGTAAACGGTGTGGGTGGTGAGAATGTCTTTGCCGATCAACTGGTGCGTCGCGGGCCACCACTGATTGAATTTGGCATCGTCGCGTTTATAGCCGATGGCGGAAATATAGTTCAGCAGCGCGTCGAACCAGACGTAGGTGACGAACTCCTTGTCGAACGGGAGCTCGATACCCCACGCAAGGCGTGACTTCGGACGCGAGATGCAAAGATCCTGAAGCTTTTTGGTTTTCAGAAAGCCGAGCGTTTCGTTGGCGCGGAAGTCGGGCTGGATGAATTCAGGATGCGTCTCGATGTAATCGATGAGCCAGTCCTGATATTTGCTCATGCGGAAGAAATAGTTGGTTTCCTGAATGGCGTCTGTCTTGCGTCCGCACTCCGGACAGTTACCGTCAACCAGATCCTTCTCCGCAAAAAACCGTTCGCAGCCGACGCAGTACCAGCCCTGATAATCGGCGCGGTAGATTTCGTCGCGATCGAACAGATCCTGAAGCACTTCCTGCACGATGACTTTATGGCGCTCTTCGGTCGTGCGGATGAAATCGTCGTTGGTGATTTCAAGGCGCTTCCAGAGTTCCTGAAAACGGACAACAGTCTGGTCACACTGCTGCTGCGGTGTCAGACCGTTCTTCTCCGCCGCCTGCTGGACTTTCTGGCCGTGCTCATCGGTGCCGGTCAGGAAGTAAGTCGGAACGCCGAGCAGCCGGTGATAGCTGGCCAGCACATCGGCAAGAATTGTTGTGTACGCGTGGCCGATGTGAGGCTTGTCATTCACATAATAGATCGGCGTCGTTACGTAGTAGCTCTTGTCGGCCATAATGAGATTCCAATGGGCTAAAGGGTATAGCGAAGCCCGGTACTGATTTCAAAATCGTTTTTCTTAATGGTATCGGCGTCTTCCGGCAGGCTGTCGTAATCGTCTTCCACGGTCACAAACAGACTCAGGTTGCCGTGAATTTTATTTTCGATGCCGCTTTTGGCCGAAATAATATAGGCGGCAGTGTCTGTGGTATCCACGTCCGCCTCCGTCGAAATCCACCACCGGAACGTATCTGTAATTTTCCAGTCAACGCTTTGCGCGAACCGCCACGCCAGATAACCGTCTCTGATGCCCGATGTTTTCTCGAGTATATAAAGCGGGCCGGAACTGACATCCGCCGTCAGCTCTTTGGAATCGACAAAATAATAACCCAGTCCCGGCCCGGCTTTTATACGGTAGGAAAGATCTTTGAGGTCATCGTGCAACGCCGAAAGAACGCCGTAGCCGAACCAATGTTCATTGAGAAGCCGGCGCATTTCACCGGAAGCTTCAGCCTTTGACGTTGTCACCTGTTCTTCGGTCTTGCTGTACTTTCCATCCATCTTCAGTTTGCCGCGGTAAAGCTTGCCGTTCTGACTGAAATCGCCGCCGTAGCTGTACGAACTTGCAACCGTATTCCCGCTCTGGGCGGCATAGCCGCCGTAAAGACTCGCCGTCCAGTCTTTCGGCATTACCGGATTGGTGGTCACCGCAGAACCGGCAGCCATCACCGGATTAGTCGGCGTAAAACCGCAATGCGGGCAGGCCGCCGGATGTTGCGAATCAGCAACTGCCGCCTGATTTGTTTCCGCATAACCGCCCGCGACATTCAGCAGAAACGCCAGCACAGTTCCTATTATTTTTTTCTCCATGACTTACCTAGCGTCCGTTTTTTAAACCCATCAAAACTGCCGCGATGAAAATTAACATGATTACGACGCTCTGCAAAAGTTTATCCGGCATCTTTACCGACAGCCTGCTGCCCGGCGGCACTCCGACCAGCGACCCGGCCGACATTATCACGGCGGTTACTATATCGACTTCTCCGCCTTTACTGTAGATCAGTGATGTCAGCAATGTCAGCACCACCGCGATAAAAATCGAGCTGCCGACTGTGCGGCGGGCCTCAAGGCCGAAAAGGATCATCAGCAACGGCACAATCAGCACGCCGCCGCCGATCGAAGTCGCGCCGATCAGCACGCCGACCACGACCCCCATAACAACGCCCAGAATCCGTGAATGATGCGGACAGGTGGCGATCCGCTCGGCCAGCGTCTTGCGGGTTCCTCCGCTTTTTTGCCGACGGATCTGTCCGAGCAAATTCAGCACCATCACTCCGACACAAAAGAAAACAGTTCCGGTAATGAACATCTTCAACGCATACAGGAAGTCAGGGCTCGTTTCGCGATGCGTAATCCAGAATGACACGATGGCATTGGCCGGCAGCGCACCTGCCAGAAAAAGAAGAGAGATGCGCCAGTCAATCGTCTTGAGTTTAATGTGGTGAAACGTGGCCGACACTTTGGTCAGAAACGCATAAAAACTGGCCGTACCGACCGCCATCACCGGATTCATCTTCAATAGCAGTGTCAGTGCAGGTAACACAAGAACACCGCCGCCGACGCCCGTCATTCCGATGCAGAAACCAATCAGTAACCCCAGCACAAAACGCCCGGCAAGCTCCAGCAGACTTAAATCAAAAAACTCCATCTTTCTCCATTTCAACTAAGGCTCCAGAAGCTACCGGATGCCTCCGATATATGAAACCATTTCCTTTACTTTTCCGTCAGGCAGGACAGCCCGCTTTGGAATAAACCGGAGACCAAAAAAGCCTCCTGCCCGCACGAATGCCATTTTCATCCGTTGACCGCTTTACTCCTATGTCATACCTTAATAACAAATCAACAGCACAGGTAGCCCCTGGAATTAAACCGGCTGCCTCCGAGAAAGAACAACCAGATGAAGAATGCGCCTTATTCGAGATTCGAGAAAAACGATCTGATTCTAAGGGATGAACTGGCAATCGACCGGACACTTCTGGCGAACGAAAGAACACTCCTCGCCTACCTGCGTTCCGGAGTCGCCCTAATCATTGCTGGCACATCAATCATGCATTTCGCGGATCAAAGCTGGTTTCAGGCAGTAGGAGCCGCCTGCATTCCAACCGGAATCATCGCCAGCATCGTCGGTATTCTTCGATACAGGAAAATGAACAGCGCCATTGCCTTTGTTAGGAACAGGAAGATACCCGAGGCCGGACTGAAATCCGAAAAAGACTGACACAACAGAGCGGTCGCCGGCTGTGACACATAAACAGCAAGGAGGTTTCCCGTGGCCAGAAGATCCTTTCCGCTGTCCAAAGTCTACGGACTGCTTGAGCCGGGGCCGGTTGTCCTAGTCACGACCGCCCGCGACGGGCGCGCAAATATCATGACCCTGTCGTGGCAGACCATGATGGAATTTGAGCCGCCGCTGATCGGCTGCATCATCAGCGACCGGAGCTATTCCTTCGGCCTGCTGAAAGCCACCAACGAATGCGTCATCAA
>JBGAJP010000033.1:0-25000 GCA_044224855.1 Pontiellaceae bacterium | reverse complement strand
TCCAGGCTGAAAAGCGTAGGCGATGGGTAACGGGTTTAATATTCCCGTACTGCCGGTTTGACATTTGAGCGAAGGAGGGACGCAGGAAGCTAGGTTGGCTGTCGATTGGATGTGACAGTCTAAGCTCGTAGGGAGTTCTGACAGGTAAATCCGTTGGAGCAATCCCGAGAAGCGATGGGACGCAGCGTCTTCGGACAATGCGGATCAACCGATGCTCTGCTGCCAAGAAAAGCTTCTAGCGAGTCAAACAGGTAACCGTACCAAAACCGACACAGGTGGGAGGGAAGAATATTCCAAGGCGCGCGAGAGAATCATCGTTAAGGAACTCGGCAAACTAGCCCCGTATCTTCGGAAGAAGGGGCCCTCTTTAGAGTGAAGGATTTACTCCGTAAGCTCCAAGGAGGTGCAATGAAAGGGCCCAGGCGACTGTTTATCAAAAACACAGCACTATGCTAACGCGCAAGCGGATGTATATGGTGTGACACGTGACCAATGCCGAAAGGTTAAGGCAAGGGGTGCAAGCTCCGACCCGAAGCCCCGGTGAATGTCGGCCGTAACTATAACGGTCCTAAGGTAGCGAAATTCCTTGTCGGGTAAGTTCCGACCTGCACGAATCGTGTAACGATCTGGGCGCTGTCTCGACGATAATCTCGGTGAAGTTGTAGTTCCGGTGAAAATGCCGGATACCCGCGGTAGGACGGAAAGACCCCATGAACCTTTACTGTAATCTGATATTGGGTTTTGATGCATCACGTGTAGGATAGCTGGGAGGCTTTGAAGCTGTGTCGTCAGGTACGGTGGAGCCATTAGTGAAATACCAGTCTTGATGAAGCGGAATTCTAACTGTGTCCCGTGAAACCGGGCATGGAACAGTGTCAGAGGGTCAGTTTGACTGGGGCGGTTTCCTCCCAAAAAGTAACGGAGGAGCGCAAAGGTTCCCTCAGCATGGTCAGCAATCATGCGTAGAGCGTATAGGTACAAGGGAGCTTGACTGCAAGACCCACAAGTCGAGCAGGTGCGAAAGCAGGTCTAAGTGATCCGGCGGTTGCTAGTGGTAGCGCCGTCGCTCAACGGATAAAAGGTACTCTGGGGATAACAGGCTGATGACTGCCAAGAGTCCATATCGACGCAGTCGTTTGGCACCTCGATGTCGGCTCAACGCATCCTGGGGCTGGAGAAGGTCCCAAGGGTTTGGCTGTTCGCCAATTAAAGCGTTACGCGAGCTGGGTTCAGAACGTCGTGAGACAGTTTGGTCCTTATCCGCCGTGGGCGCAGGAAGTTTGAAGAGATTAATCCTTAGTACGAGAGGACCAGGATTAACATACCTCTGGTGTTCCAGTTGTTCCGCCAGGAGCATTGCTGGGTAGCTATGTATGGAAAGGATAAGCGCTGAAAGCATCTAAGCGCCAAGCCCCCTCTGAGATAAGACTTCCCTGACCGCAAGGTCCTAAAGGCTCGTTCTAGACTAGGACGTTGATAGGCTGGGTGTGTAAGCGTGGCAACACGCGTAGCTTACCAGTACTAATTAGCCGTGCGGCTTAATCTTACTTTTATAACGGCACGCATGTTCGCAGTCCCCTAATCTATGCAATAATTTTTCGGTTAACAGTTATCTGTTAGCAGTTAAGCGAGGATAAGACCCCTGTGTCTTACATCGGTAACCGCGCAAATAACCAAGACCAACCACTTTTTCGGTGGCTATAGCGAGAGGGATCCACCCGTTCCCATTCCGAACACGGAAGTTAAGCCTCTCAGCGGCGATGGTACTACAGATAAGACTGTGGGAGAGTAGCACGCTGCCGGATCTATGAAGGCCGTTTGGAGCAATCCAAACGGCCGTCACCTTTTTCAGCCCGTCCGAATTTTCGGGCGGGCTTTTTTTTATTAATTCGCGTTAATTTACGTCCATTCGCGGTTAGGATTCCTCCCTATGCAACCAGAACGCCTTTCAAAAATCATGGCGCAGCGCGGACTCTGCTCCCGCCGCGAAGCCGACCGCTACATCGAACGCGGCCTCGTCTTCGTCGATGGCGTACGAATCAGTGAACTTGGTACAAAAATTTCACCCGACGCAAAGATCGAACTCACTCAGGAAGGGCTCGCGCGCCAGCAAACGCAGGTCACGGTTCTGCTGAATAAGCCCGTCGGCTACGTTTCCGGCCAGCCGGAAGACGGCTACAAGCCCGCCGTTGATTTGATCAGAGCCTCCAGCCGCTGGGAAAGCGATAAATCGCCCCGTAAATTTAACCCGAATCAGCTCAAAGGACTCGAACCGGCCGGCCGGCTCGACATTGATTCCAACGGATTACTGGTTTTAACGCAGGACGGACGCATCGCCCGAAAAATTATCGGCGAAGATTCACACGTCGATAAAGAATATCTGGTGCGCGTCACCGGCAACCTTTCGGCCGACGGATTGAAACTTTTAAATCACGGACTCAGCCTCGATGGGAAAAAGCTGAAACCCGCAAAAGTCAGCTGGCAGAACGAAGACCAGCTCTGTTTCGTACTGAATGAAGGAAAGAAACGGCAGATCCGCCGTATGTGCGAACTGGTCGGACTTAAAGTCGTTGGTTTAAAGCGTGTTCGCATCGGAAAAGTCATGCTCGGCAACCTTCCGCTCGGCCAGTGGCGCTACCTTCGCGATGATGAACAGTTTTAATTTTCAAAGTTGGAGTGGCGTCTACTAGATATTTTAAATTGATCTATACCGCACGAAGTAAGCCAGCTCACCGCATCTTCTTGGCTGACGCACTTCAGACCGCAAATAAGGTTTTCTGTGTCCCGCTTTGCCGGGACGCAGGATATGTTTGGTTTTGCTCCACATTTTTTCAATCGGGTTTAAATCCGGACTGAAAGGCGGAATGAATCACACTTTCTCCCCGGCCTACCCGATCGCTTTACCTAGTCTGCTGCCCCAGATATTTCGGCACGAAAAATAGGGTATATGCCTTATAGGCAGGCTGTTGAATCTTTGCTGTCATCGCGGTGCTTTAACACCATGTTAAAGGGGAATAGCAGACATTCAATAGGAGAGCCACGCATGATGACAGAACCTTTGGCGTATGATGAAGTTCGGGTAGATATCGATTTGCCGGGGCCTCTATATCAACGACTCGTGTCGCGAAGTCGGGAAATGGGTATGGAGATTCCTGAACTGGTCAGTCATATACTTCTTTGTGATTATCTTGGGGAAGAGTGCGAATTTTGACCGGCTGACCAATCCGCCGGAATCTTTATTCTGCCGGGATGGAAATCTGTTTTAAAGATCAGATCAATAAACAATTGTCTCCCGAAATACACCGGAGTATTTTGAGCTCCAATGAAAAGCCAGAAGTCCAAATTCCGACACCTTTCCGCAAAGGACCTGGAGCTGATATCCACACTGTGTGAGAGGGTTCATTACACCAATCCAAACGAACCCTTCAGTAATCACGCGTTTGTGATTCTGAAAGATGCAATACGCAGTACGCAATTTTCGGTTGATCTCTACCTCATTGATCCTCTCGTCCTTGAAGGAGCTCTCAATAAAGGCATTCCTGATGAGATGGTTCCCGCTTACAAAGCCTACATGCATCAGCACCCGTTAATTAACTTTTTTCTGACACCGAGTCAGACCGGTGTTCGTACGATTCTTACAGAAAAATCTACTGTCGAATTTAAAGAAAAAGACCTTTATACGGAGTTTTATAAGAAGTTGGATGTGGAAGATCAGCTTTTGTTTAAGTTGCCTCATCGTGGCGGGGGGTATGTAATTTCTTATTCAAGAGACTGTGCTTTCACCGAAAAAGAGCAGGCCATCATGCAGATGGTCAGGCCGCATGTTCAGATTGCCTGGCAAAATTGGCAGCGTATCCGCGAGCTCGAGCAACGGCTTCAGTTGCTGGAAGGGAAAGCCGTCATTTCAGAAGAGTCAGCCCGACAGGCGCAGGCTGCGAGGCAGCTGATGGATTGTCTCAGCCCCAGGGAAAGAGATATTGCTGAACTGGTTGCGCAAGGGATGGGGAACCGGAAGATTGCCGAAACGCTTCACATATCTCCCAAAACCGTCGGCAAGCATTTGGAAAATATTTTTACGACTCTAAATCTTCACCATCGGGCTGCTCTCGCCGCTAAATGGCGGCAATCCGGTCATGCCAGCTAATGTTTGCATATGAGTGACAAACCCATAGAGCGGATCGGGGTGTTCGGCGGGTCGTTTGACCCTGTGCATATGGGACATCTGACGATTGCGCAGGATGCCGTGGAGCAGCTGGAGCTCGACCGGCTGATTTTTGTACCTGCCGCCGTTCCGCCACATAAGCAAGGTCACACGCTGGCTGAAGGCCGTCACCGGCTGGAAATGCTCCAGCTGGCAACCGAGACAAATTTGAGTTTTGAAGTGTCCGATATGGAACTTCAGCGCGGCGGAGTTTCCTATACGTTCGACACGATGACGCAGATTCAGACGGAGCATCCCGGCGCGATGCTGTTTTTTATTGTCGGTCTCGATTCGCTGACGATTCTTCATTCGTGGCGGAACGTCGATAAACTGCTCGAACTTTGCACCATCGTGCCGTTTGCGCGCGGCGGAGAGGCTCCGGCTCAGGTTGCAGAAAAGATACAGCTTCCGGAGCCTGTGAAAACCGGTCTGATGGAGCGGCTGATCCGGATTCACGAGATCGAAATTTCCGCCTCCGAAATCCGGATGAGGCTGGCCGAAGGGCTGCGTATCCGCTATCTTGTGCCGCCTGAGGTTGAGATGTATATCGCTGAACATCACCTCTATGCGTAAAACATTGTCGGGTGTGAGCTTAGAAGAAGCCGGAGGAAAATGATGAAGAAGGTTGCAGTAAAAAAGGCAAAAGCCGGGAAGAAAAAAGCTGTTTCAAAGAAAGCAACGGTGAAGAAAAATGCCAGACCGGCACCGAAGGCAAAAGTCTCAAAAGCCGCCTCGAAAGCGAAAGCGGTGAAGGCGGCTCCGAAGGCTGAACCGAAGCCGGCCGCTCCGGCCGATCTTCCTGAAGTGGTCCGGAAGGCGGTTCAATTCCTGGACGACAAGAAGGCTGAAAACATTGTGATTCTTGACCTGCGCGGTGTGGCCAATATTTCCGACTATTTCGTTGTCGCTACCGCTGCCAACGTTCCGCATCTCAAGTCGCTGAGTGACGGCCTTCAGCGGCTCTGTAAAAACGAGCAGTATGAAGGTTACCGAACCGCCGGTACCGGTGACAGCGGTTGGGTCATTGTGGACTATGACGGCGTGATGGTTCATGTTTTCAGTTTTGAGATGCGCAATCTCTACGATCTCGAAAAACTCTGGAAAGATGCTCCGCGGATTACACTGTGAAATCCTACCGCAAAGAACTCTGGTTTAAGGCTCTGCACCGGCGCGCCTTTATCAACATCACTTCCGATGTAAACGGGTGTCTGCGCGAGAGCGGGATTCAGGACGGGCTGTGTCTGGTCAATGCCATGCACATCACCGCCAGCGTTTTCATCAATGATGATGAAGGCGGACTGCATCAGGACTTTGAAAAGTGGCTCGAAAAACTGGCGCCGGAAAAACCGCACAGCCAGTATGCCCACAACGGCTTTGAAGATAACGCCGACGCCCATCTTAAGCGTCAGATTATGGGTCGTGAGGTCGTCTGTGCCGTCACGGAAGGCAAGCTCGATTTCGGCCCGTGGGAACAGATTTTTTACGGCGAGTTCGACGGCCTGCGCGATAAGCGCGTCCTCGTGAAGATTATCGGCGAGTAGCTGCAAATTTGGGTTTATTCGCGGCCATTCGCGGCTAAAGTCTCCCCCGATGAACCGTATCGCCAAAGTTGCTGTCGACCTCTCGCTGGACCGCGAGTTCGACTATCTGATTCCCGAACCGCTCCGGCCGCTGATCGAGATCGGTTCGCGGGTCGAGGTTCCGTTCCGGGCGCGGCTGGTAACCGGCTTTGTCGTCGGGTTTGCCGATCAATCGGCTTTCGATGAGCTGAAACCGATCAATAAAGTGCTGGGCGAAAAGTCGCTGGTTACCGAAACTGTGATGGAGCTGGCGCGCTGGATGTCGGCGTATTACCTCGCGCCCTTTGAAATCTGTGTGCGTGCAGTACTGCCTGCGGTTGTCCGCAACAAAGAAAACGGCGGGAAAAAACAGCTGACGGTTTCTTTGACCGGTGCCGCTCCCGAAAAGCCACTGACTGAAACACAGCAGAAAATTTTTCAAATACTGAAAGAGTCCGGCGAAATGCTTCTTTCCGAGCTGATCGAAACAGTCGGAGTGACGGTCGCGCCGGTAAAGACGCTGGAGAAAAAAGGGCTGGTAACGATTTCCAGCGAATCGGTTTACCGCGATCCGCACGCAGGTATTGACCTGCTTAAAACCGCTCCGCTTCCACTGATGACGCAGCAGGCGGATGCATTAAGGCAGATTATTGCCGCGATGGATGGGCCGGAGCCGCCGGTGATTTTGCTTCACGGCGTGACCGGCTCCGGCAAGACAGAGGTTTATTTGCAGGCAATTGCTCATGCGCTGGAACAGGGCCGCGGCGCGATTGTGCTGGTACCGGAAATTGCGCTGACGCCGCAGACGGTTGACCGCTTTCGCGCGCGCTTTGCCGACAAGCCGGAGCGGGTGGCTGTTCTGCACAGCTCGCTGTCCGACGGCGAACGCTACGACGAGTGGCACCGCATCCGCTCCGGCGAGGCGCAGATTGTCGTCGGCGCGCGCTCGGCGCTGTTTGCTCCGGTTCATAATCTCGGCCTGATCGTGGTGGATGAGGAGCACGAACCGACTTATAAGCAGGATGAAGCCCCGCGTTACAGCGCCCGCGATATGGCGGTGCTGCGCGGACGGCTGGAAAAATGCGCGGTAGTGCTCGGTTCGGCAACGCCCGCGCTGGAATCCTATGCCAACGCAAAGGGCGGCAAATACCGTTACATCGACATGCCGATCCGCGTAGATGACCGCCGGATGCCGCCGGTCCGCATCGTGGATATGCGCATTGCGGCGCAGCAGGAAGGTAAGCCGGTTCTGTTTTCCCGCGAACTGGTTGAAGCAATCCGCATCCGGCTAGACCGTGCCGAACAAACGATCATTTTTCTCAACCGCCGCGGTTTTTCTTCGTCGCTGGTCTGTCCTGAGTGCGGTTATGTGTCGGAATGCGATCATTGCAGTGTCGGCATGACCTATCACAAAGCGCAGGCGCGGCTGGTCTGTCATATCTGCGGGGATGAAAAGCCGGCGCCGTTGCGCTGTCCGGCCTGTCAGTCGCCGGAATTCCGCTATGCCGGTGCCGGTACGGAAAAAATTGAAGAGGTGATGACGAAACTGTTTCCGAAGGCGCGGATTGAGCGGATGGATTCCGACACGATGCGCCGCAAGAACGCGCACCGCGACGTGCTCAGTAAATTCCGGACGGGGAAAATTGATGTTCTGATCGGCACGCAGATGATCGCCAAAGGGCTCGATTTTCCGAATGTCACGCTGGTCGGCGTGGTGAATCCCGACCACGCGCTGCATATGGCCGACTTCCGCGCCGGAGAGCGGGTATTCCAGCTGCTGACGCAGGTGGCGGGCCGCGCCGGGCGCGGCGAAGCGGCGGGCGAAGTGATCGTGCAGACCTATACGCCGCACCATCCGGCGATTCAGGCTGCGCGGCGTATGGATTTTGAGGGCTTTTGCGATCAGGAACTGGCATTCCGCAAAGAGATGGGTTATCCGCCGTACACTCATTTAACCTGCATCACATTGCGTGGCAAAAACGAATCCGATGTACAGGCAGCGGCGGAGAAACTTTTTAAATGTCTGGAAAAATGCGCGGAGGGCAAAGCCTCGCTTTCGCCGGCAATGCCCGCGCCGGTGGCGCGGATGCGCGGTGAATACCGCTGGCAGATTTTATTGAGAGCGGCGCGGACGAAAACGCTGAACGAAGCGGTCCGGGCGGCTTTCGGAATGGTCAAGCTGCCGAAGACAGTTAAAGTGACGGTGGATGTGGATGCGACGTCACTTTTGTAGCGCCCGGAGGGCGCGGAAGGATGGAAGCGTGGAAGGCTGAATTTTCTTCCGTCATTTCAGCCTTCCATTGTTCTCTGGTGTCTGTTCGATTTGTGCGTTGTGGAAACAGATGGATATTTTGAAAGGAGTCTCAGATGGCAGTTAAAACGGTAAAAGTGGAATCGGTTCTGGATGCAAAGTTTAAGCTGGAGAGTTCTGTTCATGGTCACAAGGTGATTGTGGACCAGCCGGCGAATGCGGGCGGAACCGATGCCGGGCCGACGCCGCTCGACTATCTGCTGGTTGCGCTGGCCGGATGTATCGGCACGATCGGACGGATTGTCGCCATGCAGAAGCGGATTACCCTGCGAGGCATGAAGATCACCGTCGAAGGCGACATCAACACGGACGGACTGCTCGGTAAACCGTCGCCCGATCCGGTCGGCTTTAAAGAAATCCGGATACTGGCCGACATCGACGCCGACCTGACGGCGGAAGAGAAAGAGAAATTCATTCATGAAGTCGACGCCCGCTGCCCGGTTTCCTTCAATCTGCTCAACCAGACGCCGGTTAAGATTTCGGCTCAATAAACGGGGGATGAAATGAAGTTAGTCATCGTTCTTTTGGGATTGCTTGTTATTTCCGGGCAGGCGATGTGCGGCGGTTTTCACATTAAGCCGGTTGATATTCGTCCGATTGAAGTCACTGTTGTGGACGAAGTGACAAAAGAGCCGTTGCCCGATATTATGATTTACTACTATGTCGGGAGTGTTTATCGCAAAAGTTTTTTAGGAATTCCTCAGCCAATCGAAGTTTATTATCGCGGACTGGCAGCAGCACGATATAAAACCGATTCACAGGGGTGCGTTTACATTCCAAGTCAACGGGTTTGGACTAAGCTTTTTCATGAAAGAGTTAGTAGCGTCTCTCTTAGTGTGAATTTTGATTTTGAAGAACAGAGTGAAAAAATTGACCCGGATCGGCTCCATGGGGTCATGGCGGATTTTCTTTGTAATGATAGGTGGGGCGGGTTGCTATTTAACAACAAGTATAAAACCTTTTTCTATGTCGGATATTTCGCCGAAGATGACGAATACAAAGAGGGCGATCCAAGAGAAGGCGAGATAGTGTATCCGCCTTTTGAAAATGCGATGTGTCGGCAACGTCAGATTAATTTTGGATCCAAGCTCGGGGACGTGAAACGGATTACCATCGAGCTTCCCCGAAAAGGAAACGGGTCAGTATAAATTACTGGATGTTAACCAGTCCAAGTCCGTCCATGTGCCGGTAGATTTCGCGGCCGAGCCAGGCGTCGGTGGCGGCGTAGCGTAGCTGGGATTCGGTGAGTTCGGGTTTTGCCCAGTTGGAAGTCTGCTCGCGTTTTGAAACGCGGAAGCCCAGCAGCAGGGCGGCCAGTCCGCGCAGTCCGAGGTTTTTAATGTGCGCCTGTTTGGCGCAGGTTGCCAGTTCGATAAATCCGGCCGGTTCGAAGTCGGTCAGCTTGCGCAGTTCGCTGACGTCGGAGCGGATGGAGACTCCAGCTTTAATAATATCCGGGCTGGAGAGTACGTCGCACAGTCCTTTGGTCAGGCCGGTAAGTTTAATCTGAAACAGGAAAACCTCCGTGCCGGTCGCCAGTTGCAGGAGCGACGGCTGGTAATATTCCCCGACGCGGAAGGTTGGACGGGTTTCTGTATCGAATCCCAGCAGGGGTTCCTGTTTCAGCTTTTCTGCCGCCTTTTCGGCGTCGTCCGGCGTGCGGATCAGGTGAATCGGCCCTTCGTACTGCTTCATTGGCAGGCGGTTGATTTCCTCTTTGGTGATGTGCAGATTTTCGCGAGGTGTTGTCATGGCAATTTATTCAAGTCCGCCGGGTGAGGGCACCCGGCCTACAAAAGAGATTCAAAAAATTGTAGGCCCGGTCCCCGACCGGGCGCCAAGAAATTTTAGGCCTTTCTTAAATCAGGTCTGGCGGCGGAGGCGGGCGGGGAGAATCTTGAGCTGTTCGCGGTATTTGGCGACGGTGCGGCGGGCAATATGGATTCCCTGTTTGGCCAGTTCGTCGGCGATGCGCTGATCGGAAAGCGGCCGGCGGTTGCTTTCAGTACGGACGATCGAAGCGAGGGCGCTTTTGATGGCGGCGTTAGAGATGATGCTGCCGTCCGCCTGGGCGACGCCGGTGGTGAAAAAGTATTTGAATTCAAAGGTGCCTTGCGGGGTGGCCATATATTTACCGTTGCAGGCGCGGCTGACGGTGGTTTCATGGACTTCCAGGATGTCCGCAATTTGCTTCATGGTGAGCGGTTTCAGGCCGGAAACGCCTTCTTCAAGGAAATCTTCCTGAACGCGGACGATTTCGCAAGCGAGGCGGTAAATGGTGTCCTGCCGCTGGTCGATGCTGCGGATGAAGAATTTACTCTTGGCGATTTTTTCGCGGATGTACCGGCGGGTATCGGCGGCGGTGGTTTTGTCTTTGAGCAGTTCGAGATATTTCTGGCTGATGAAGAGGCGCGGATAGGGGCTTTTGTTCTGGGTGACGGTCCAAATGCCGCCTTTTTTCTCTACCGTGATTTCCGGAATGATGTATTCGGTCTTGTCGGCAGTGAAGTTGCGTCCGGGTTTCGGGTCGAGATCGGCAATGGCGGCGGAGAGTTCCTTGATTTTTTCCAGCGGCAGACGCATGGCGCGGGCGATCTGCTCGTACTGGTGGGCGCCGAGTTTATCGAGGTGGTCGCGAACCAGAACCGCTTCGAGGGAGTTTTCGCGTCCCTGGTGGCGGAGCTGGAGTAGCAGGCATTCTTTCAGGTCGCGGGCGCCGACGCCGACGGGATCGAATCCCTGAATGACTTTGATAATGCGTTCGAACAGTTCTTCCGGGAATTCCGGGGTGGAACCGATAATTCCGTCGAGGTCGAGCTGAAGATAGCCGTCGTCGTCGATGCTTCCGATCAGTACTTCGGCGATGCCGCGTTCGCGGGCGTCGAGCCCGGCGAGGGCGAGCTGGTCGAGCAGATGTTCCTGCAGCGAGGCCGCGCCTTCGATGGAATCCATCATAAACTGGCGCTGTTCATCGTCGGCTTGCGAGCGGACTTCGCGGTTGCTGCGGAAATCCGCATCCCATTCGGCCAGCTCGGTCAGTTCGCCGATTTCGCGCTCTTCGCGCAGCTCCTCGCGGGCGGCGGCTTCGAAGTCGGTGGTTTGTTCGACTTCGGGGGCTTCCCGCTCCAGCGTGGGGTTTTGATCCATTTCCTCGCGGATCATGGTCTGGAGGTCGAGAATGGGGGCCTGGAGGATTTTAAGGGACTGGAGCATCTGCGGAGTGAGCGACTGCTCCATCCGCTGTTCCTGAGTATGTCCTAGATACTGTCCTGCCATTTGGATTTACAAACTCCCCGTCCTGTCTAACAATTACGCGCTTATCAATAACACAGAACAGCTCCAGCTGTAACATCCAATTTTAACTGTATGACCTTGAAACTTTGTGTACTGGCCAGCGGCAGTTCCGGCAACTGCACGTTCATCGGGACTGAAAAAACCCGCATCCTGATCGATGCGGGGCTTTCGGCAAAAAAAACGGCGGAACGGCTGGCGGATATCGGCGAGCGGGTGGAGGACATTACCGCCATCTGCGTGAGCCACGAACACGGCGACCATATCGCCGGTATTCGCGTGCTTCAGAAGAATTTCGGCATTCCGGTCTATGCCAATGCCGGAACCTTCGAAATATTCGGCGGCGACATCAAAGGCGCGCGCTTTACCACCGGCGCGCCGTTTTCCATCGGCGATTTTTCCATCCACCCGTTTCCGGTGCCGCACGACGCCAATGATCCGGTCGGATTCATTTTCTCGGCGGGGAGCCTGACCGTCGGTATCGCGACGGATATCGGAATGGTGACAAATGCGCTGCGCGAACGGCTGCGCAAGTGCCGTGCGGTGGTGATCGAGGCTAACCACGACGAGACGCTTCTGCACGAAGCCGACCGGCCGTGGAGTCTTAAACAGCGTATTCGCGGCAACCAGGGGCACCTGTCCAACCGGGCGGCGGCGGCGCTGATGGCGGAAATCGCCGGCGAAGGGTTGCAGTATCTTTTTCTTGCGCACCTGAGCGCAGATTGTAACAGTCCGCAACACGCCCGCAAAACCTTTGAAACCCTGCTGGCTGAGGCGGGCCACACGCATGTAAACGTGCGGCTGACGTGCGCGGAATGCGTCAGCGAACAACTGATTTTAGAAGGATAGAATTTTTATGCCGACCCGCCCGAACGAACGGTTGGAGCAGAGACTGCTCAAGGTGATCTCGAAAGAGGTTCACGGGAAACGCGCCGCCTGCCTGCGCGGTTTTCTGAAATCCCTTTCGTGGATTTTTATTACGCTGGTGCAGCTGCGGCTTTTGCTGCACCGGCACCGCATTATCCGCGCCAGCACACTCGGCTGTCAGGTGATCAGCGTCGGCAATATTACCGTCGGCGGAACGGGTAAAACTCCGATTGTGGAAACTTTTACACGCTCCCTTCAACAGAAGGGCCGCAAAGTGGCCATTCTAAGCCGCGGTTATAAGAGCCGGAAAACGCCGCTGTGGGAGAAGATCCTTAAAAAGGAAGAACGCCTTCCGCGTGTGGTGTCCGACGGCGAACGGCTTTTGCTGAATTCCGACCTGGCCGGCGACGAGCCGTACATGCTGGCTTCCAATCTGCCGGAGGCCGTGGTGCTGGTGGATAAAGACCGCGTGAAGTCCGGCAAATACGCTATCCGTAAATTCGGCTGCGACACACTGGTTCTCGACGACGGGTTCCAGTACCTCAAGCTCCAGCACCGGCTCGACATTGTGCTGGTGGACTACACGAATCCATTCGGCTACCGGCGCGTTCTGCCGCGCGGGCTGCTTCGCGAACCGATGCGCAACCTCAAGCGGGCAGGGTTCATCTTTATCACTAAATGCCCGCCGGAAGGTGCGCCGGAGCTGAAGGCCAGACTACGCGAACTTAATCCGCGCGCCGAAATCTCCGAATGCCGCCACAGTCCAAAATATCTGGAAAACCTTTATACCCGCGAGCAGACCGGACTCGACTTTCTGCAGGGCCTGAAAATCTCGGCCGTTTCCGGAATCGCGGTGCCGGAAAGCTTTGAGAACGGACTCCGCAATCTCGGCGCGGAAATTGTTCACAGTGCGCGGTACGCCGACCATCACCGCTACACCCAGCAGGAGATTATCGAAACCATCAATCAGGCCGCCGAGGCCGGTGCCGAAGTGATTGTGACGACGGAGAAAGACGCTGTGCGCTTTCCGCTGCTCGACCGCTGCGACCTGCCGGTGATTTTCCTGCGCGTAGAAATCGAAATGCTTTCCGGTTCCGAGGCCTTTAACGACTGGATCGACCGGATCTGTTTTAAATGAAGCCTGAACTTCCAGAACGAATACTGATCGTCAGCACCAACTGGATCGGGGATGCGATTATGAGCATGCCCGCGCTTCAGCTCTTCCGTGCCGCCCGTCCGGCGGCGGAAATCACCGTACTGACGAAACCAGGACTTAAGGCACTCTGGCAGATGCATCCAGCGGTTGACCGTATTGAGACTCTGGAAGAAACACTTCCGACCGTTATGAGGCTCCGGCAGACGCACTTTGACCGCGCCTATATTTTTCCCAACTCGTTCCGTTCGGCTTTCATACCGTTCATGGCGGGCGTGCCGCGTCGCATCGGCTCGCGCGGACATTGGCGGCGGCTGTTGCTGACAGAAACGATTCATCTTCCGGCCGGCCACCAGCAGTTTGAATATCTGAAGATTCTCGGCGTGCAGGGCGAGCCGCCGGCTCCGCATCTCAATGTACCGGAGGAAAGTTTTAACTCCCTGAATGCACGGCTGGCCGCGGCGGGATTCCGGCCGGCCGGCCGTCCGGTCATTACGCTTCTGCCGGGCGCGGCGCGCGGTCCATCGAAGCGCTGGCCTGCGGCGCATTTTACGGCGCTGGCCAGACGGCTGCATGAGGAACAGAGCGCGCAGATTCTGCTGGGCGGCGGACCCGGCGATGCCGCGGTCTGTGCGGAGATTGCCGCTTCCGCCGGGCCGGACGTGATCAGTCTGGCCGGACAGACAACGGTTCAGGAATGGGCGGCCATGCTGAAGCTGAGCTATTGCGTGGTATCCAACGACAGCGGCGGCATGCATCTGGCAACGGCGGTCGGTACGCCGGTGGTCGCGATTTTCGGGATGACCGACCCGAAGAAAACCGGTCCGCTCGGGACTTCAGTTGTTCTGCAGAAGAGCACCGTGCAGTCCCGCGACATAGCGCGCGATTCAGATTCCGCCCGCCTTGCGCTGGAAGCGGTTACGCCGGACGAGGTTTATGCCTCCGTGACTGGCCTGCTGAAGGGCTGAAACCGGCTGAAATGCTTGGAGCCTCCGGCGGTTTCATGGTAGAACCTCTCCCCTTATGAAGAAACCAACTTTTAGGATTCCGGATCGCATACGAATCTTTGCTCCGTATTTCGCCATGCTGAAGCCGGTGAAGTGGCATTTCGCCGGCGCCATTCTTTTCGGGACCCTGAATGGCGCTACGAACGGGTTCGGAGTGCCGGTCATTCTATGGAAAGTTCTGCCCAAGGTGTTTGATAAGGCTCCGCCGGACGGCTGGATGCTGGTCGGCGTAATTGCTTTGTTTCCGGTTATTGGATTGGTCCGGGGGGCGAGCGACTTTATGAGTTCGTACCTTTCCGCCGTCTGCGGTGTCCGGGTGCTGATTCAGATTCAGAGCCGGCTTTACCGGAAGCTGCAGGAGCTGCCGCTGGGCTTCTATGGAAAAATGCGCATCGGCGATCTCATGTCCCGCGTAATGGGAGACACAGCGGCGGTACAGACGGTGGTGACAAACAATGTCGCCGATCTGGTGAAGCAGCCGGTTCAGTTTGTCGGAGCCATTGCCGCACTGATTTACATCTCCATTCAGAAAAAAGAGGCCGTTTTTATTCTTTTTGCTCTGGCCGTCGTTCCGCTCTGCATGATTCCGATCCGCTATTTCGGAAAGCGGATGAAAGCGCGGGCTAAAAAGCTGCAGGCCGGAGCCGGTAATCTTTCAACGGCGATTAATGAGAATTTAGGCGCGGTGCGCGAAGTGCGGGCCTTTAATCTGCAGGATATTGAAACGGCCAAGTTTGCCGAGCGCATGGCGCTGATTGCCAAGTTTCATCTCAAGAAAACCAAGTATTCCAAAATGCTTCCGCCGCTGATTGAACTCATCGGCGTGTGTGCGGTGGGGCTCGGTGTTTTCTATTGTGCCAAGGCCCGGGTAACGCTTGAAGATATGACGCCGCTGCTGGCGGCTCTTTACATGACCTATCCGTCCATTCGTAAATTCGGCACCGTTCATAATGAAATCAAACAAGGCGAGGCATCGGTGGAACGCATCGAACAGGTGATGCAGACTCCGGACGCGGTGCCCGATCCTGCTGACCCGGTGCCGTTTAATCCGCAGAGCACCGACATTGAGTTTGTCGATGTCCGCTTTGAGTATGAACCCGGCGTTCCGGTTTTAGACGGCGTAAATGCACAAATTCCTGCCGGAACTGTCGTGGCACTGGTCGGACCGAGCGGTGCCGGTAAATCCACTTTTGTAAACCTGATTCCCCGCTTTTATGATGTGACCGGCGGCGCGATCCGCATCGGCGGAATCGACCTGCGCCAGGTCAGTAAACGCGATCTGCGCAACCACATGGCTATCGTATCGCAGGATACGATTCTGTTTAACGACACCATCCGCAACAACATCCGCCTTGGGCGGCTGGATGCAACTGATGCCGAAGTGGATCAGGCCGCGCGGCATGCGTTTGCGCACGACTTCATTACGTTATTCGATGAAGGATACAATACGCTGGTCGGCGAGCGCGGTACGCGCCTGTCCGGCGGGCAGAAGCAGCGCATCGCTATTGCCCGCGCCTTCCTGCGCAATGCGCCGGTTCTGATTCTGGATGAAGCGACGTCAGCGCTTGATTCCGAAAGCGAAGAGATGGTTCAGAAGGCGCTGGTCGAACTGGTTAAAGGGCGCACGGTATTCATCATCGCGCATCGCTTCAGTACAATCAAACTGGCGGACCGCATCATGGTGTTCGAGAAAGGTATTCTGCGCGCATCGGGAGCCCATGCCGAACTGTATGCATCGGACGGACTCTATAAGAGTCTCTATGACCGGCAGTTTATCGAGTAAGAGGCAGGAATGCGGACATTGACAGAACGCGGATATGAGGAACTGCTTGCCCGGTCTGAAATTATCGAGAAGGACCGGCACGGCATCAAAGTGGTTCGGCTTCCGGATGGGAATTTTCTGAAAACCTTCTGGTTCCGCCGGGTTGTCTCCTCCCGTCGGATTTTTCCGGAAGCGTACCGGTTTTCTATGAATGCAAAGTCGTTACAGCGCCGAGGAATTCCTACGGTGACGGTGCGTAAACGGATTCAGATTCCTCATTTAAACCGGACCGGTGTGGTTTACTGTCCGCTGGCGGGGCAGACGCTGCGGCAGGTGGCGAAAGCCGGGGAATTCAATGCAGTACTGGTCCGTCGGCTCGGGGCTTTTATTGCCGGGCTTCACCGTCAGGGTGTCTATTTCCGCTCACTGCATCTGGGAAATGTGGTGCTTTGTCCTGATGGATCGATGGGGCTGATTGATATTTCGAATCTGGCGGCTTATCCGTGGTCGTTAGGCCAGCGCACTTGTCTGAGAAATCTTTTTCATCTGTTCCGTTATCCGAATGATTCACAGGTGATTTCAGATGCGGGAACCCATAACTTCATGGACGGTTATCTGGAAGAAAAGTTCTGTCCGCGCATGCAGCGCAGAATGAGCCGAAAAATCCAGCGGTGGGTGGTGGAATGAAGACGGCCTTCTGCCTTTTCAAATATTTCCCGTACGGCGGACTGCAGCGCGACTTTTTACGCATTGCGCAGGAATGCCAGCGGCGAGGCTGTGCGATCTCAGTTTATACTCTGAGCTGGGAAGGACCGGTTCCGGAAGGGTTCGATGTGAGGATCGTGCCGGTCCGCGCACTGAGTAATCACCGCCGGGCGGAAAAATATTCCCGCTGGGTCGAGAATGAACTCAAAGGCCGGACGGACGTTGTGCGGGTCGGCTTTAATAAGATGCCGGGTCTGGATGTCTATTACGCCGCGGACGCCTGCTATAAAGAAAAGTCGCTGACGCAGCGCGGACGGTTCTACCGGCTGGGCGCGCGCTACCGGCTCTACACAGCGTTCGAAGAGGCGGTTTTCGGCAAGGCGTCCCAAACAGAAATCCTGATGATCTCCCGGACGCAGGAACCGTTTTTTATTAAGCATTACGGAACGCCGTCCAGCCGGATGCATTTCCTGCCGCCGAATATTGCGCGCGACCGCGTGGCTCCGCCGGATGCCCCGGAAATCCGGGCCGTGTTCCGGCAGGCTAACGGATTATCCGATGATATGAAGCTGCTGGTTCAGATCGGGTCCGGCTTTATCAAAAAAGGCGTTGATCGTTCACTGCACGCCATCGCCGCGCTGCCTGAAGCGGTTTGGAAGAAAACCATTTTCTGGGTTGTCGGCAAAGACCGCAAAGACCGGTTTGAGCGGCTTGCCCGCGAACTGGGAATCGGCGACCGCGTTGTATTCACCGGCGGACGGGATGACATTCCGCAGATTCTGCTGGGTGCCGATCTGATGATTCATCCGGCGTATGACGAAAATACGGGAACCGTTCTGCTGGAAGCGGTGGCTGCCGGGCTGCCGGTGCTTTGCACGGAAGTCTGCGGGTACGGCAGTCATATCAAAGCGGCGGACTGCGGTCTGCTGACGCCGGAGCCGTTTGATCAGTCCGTTTTAAACCGCCAGCTGGCAGAATTACTGACCGGCAGTAAGCTTCCGGAGCTTTCAGCGAAGGCTTTGGCTTACGCACGGACTACTGATATTTACAGTATGCATGAGCGCGCCGCCGATGTGATCGGGAAGGTGCTGAAAAGCAAATGATCTATTTAAGTCCAGAGTTCGAATCGGCCTGGGCCGGGAAGGATCCTTTTGCGGAAGCTTTCCGGCTGGAAGGTGAGATTTTCCGGGCGGTTAAAACGCGGCGCACCTTCCGTTTTGAGCTGAACGGAAAAAGCTATTTCGCCAAAGTGCATCACGGCATCGGCTGGCCAGAAATTTTTAAAAATCTGCTTCAGTTCAAGATGCCGGTGCTGGGTGCCCGCAATGAATATGACGCCATCCGGAAGTTGGAAAGGCTGGGCGTGGCGACGATGAAGGTTGCGGCGTTCGGCGAGCGCGGATGCAACCCGGCCCGGATTGAATCGTTTATTATCACCGAAGAGCTGACGAATACAGTCAGCCTCGAAGATTTCTGCCGCGACTGGACAACGAATTCGCCGCCGGTTGCGCTGAAGCGGACGCTGATTAAATATGTAGCCGACGTCAGCCGCATGCTGCACCGTAACGGCGTGAATCATCGCGACTATTACATCTGCCATTTCCTGCTGGATATCTCCGGACTGCGGACGACCGGCGTTAAGGCGTCGCTGATTGATCTGCACCGCGCACAGCTTCGCCGGGAAACTCCGCGCCGCTGGGCGGTCAAAGATGTAGCGGGCCTGTATTTTTCCGCCATGAATACCGGACTGACACAGCGCGATCGTTTCCGGTTCATGAAGATTTATTCCGGATGCTCTCTCCGCGAAACGCTTCGTAACCATGCCGGATTCTGGCGGGCGGTTGAGCGGACGGCGCAACGGCTGTATGCGAAGGAACAGCAGAAGCCGAAGGGATAAGATGGCGGCGATTCGATACAGAAAGCAGACGCAGGCCGGCTGGAACCTCCGGGTGCATCCGGACTGTACGAAGGATTTTGTCGGTCTCTGCTGCCTTGAAGGTAAGCAGGCGCATCCGGCGTTTGAAACCGTCCGCAACAGCCGGAATACGCTGCTTTACCGGATGGTTTGGAACGGCACGGCTTTCTATCATAAGGAATTTAAATCGCCGACCCGCGGGCGGCAGCTTCGTAAATGGTACCGGGCCTTTCATCAGATCCGGATTGCCGCGATGCTGAAGCGGAAGGGACTGAATGCTCCGGCTGTGATCTGTGCCGGACGCAAAGGTTCACGGATTTTTTGCGTTTACGAAGGCATCGCTGCCGATGGAAATGCGCCGACAGTTTACCGCCGGATTGCTGCCGGTTCGGAAACGCGGATTCCGGCGGAAGAGTTCCTGCGTCAGTTCGGACGGTTTACCGGGACAATGCACCGGAAGAGGGTGGCTCACGGCGACTATCAGTGGGGCAACGTGCTGGTTCAGTTTGCGGAAAGCGGCTTGAAGTTTGTCCTGATTGATAACGACCGGACGTCGGCTCTGACCGGGCGGATTTACTGGTACCGGATGCGGAATCTCATTCAGCTCATGCATGCGGCTGACTATGTTCCCGAAGACAGCTGGCAGTATTTTTGGAACGGCTACGCGGAAGGTTATCCCCGCATCGGGCTTTGGCGTTCTGCTGTTGAGCGGTATGTTTTAAATCAGGTTGCCCGGCGGCGGCAGAGCTCGGCGGCGCGGAAAGGAGCTGCAAAGTGAGGATAATTGCCTCCAGAGCAGAAGACCGGATATTTGTAGAAGCTGTTGCGCGGTCGGTTTTGTCGACCTGCCGGAAAGCAAATGGCAACTGGCCGGCCGTTGATACTCCGGAATTCCGGACGCTGAACCGGGGCGGACGCGCCGGCGTAGCTGTTGTAACTGCCGAGGGACGGAACTGCTGCGTCAAAGTTTTTTATGATATGCGCTGGTTTGTGAAATGGCGCAACCGGATCGGATTTTCAAAAGCCCGTCGTGCATTTAACCACGGGATGGAACTTGCGCGGCGCGGGGTGAATTGTCCGGCGATGCTGGGTTATACCGTTGATCCCTCAAGCGGATGGGCTTTTCTGATTACCGATCTGGCTGAGCATGAACGTTTGGATTACTGGATTGAACGAAACGGATCGTCGGCGGAGGTTGCAGAAGCGCTCGGACGCTTTATCGGCTGGATGCACGATGCAGGAGTAACGCATAAGGATCTTTCGCTGCGCAATCTGTTGATCCAGCCGGTGCCGGGCGGATATGTATTTCTCCTTCTGGATTACGAAGATGCCCGCTTTTCAGTGGCCGTTACCCGGCAGAAACGGTTGCGTAATCTGCACCACCTGAACGAGCGATCTGTGTCTGCAGTTCCGGAAGATATCCGGAGAGAATTTCTTACCGCTTATCTTGGCGGTGAAACCGAAATTTCCGGCTGGTGCGACAGTCTGAACAGGATGATAAAAGATAATCCTTCAAAATATACGCAGACGGCCGGACCGGAAGGGAAAGCGGATGTATAAGCTGAAGCGGAAAATTCATCAGCTGATTGTGCGTCGCCGCGCGAAACGGTTGGGAGCTGACTGGGCGCATCTGGCTGAATGTCATCCGGCGTTTTCGATGCAACGGACTCCGGACGGTCACCGGGTCTTCTGGAAGAAGAAAGAAGTCGGGTTTGTCCGTAACATGCAGTCGGTCAAGGGAACGGGCAGGGGGCCGTGTTTTCTGGTCGCGACCGGGCCTTCGATGAAAGAAGTTGATCTGAAAGAGCTTCGTGGACATCAGACCATTTCGTTTAACGGCGCGATTAATCTGTTTCTTGAAAACGGGATGACACCGGATCATGTGCTGATACCGGATGTCCGAATCTTCGAAAACTGTTTTGAGTTCATAGAGAAGTCCGTGCAGTCGGGCGCAAATTGTTTTTTTTCGCACACAGGTCTGTCGCGGATATGCGAGAGGAATCCAGCGCTTTTGCTTAAGGGGAATATTTTTCTGATTGAACCGATTGATAATAAATACGATCAGCCGCTTTCCGCGTCCGGCTGGCCGGTGAATCCTGCCGCCGCTCCGGCGGGTGTTTATATGTCGGAAGCGTACCCGGATAACCGCAAGCGGCGGGGAATTATGGGGTTCAGCTGCGATGCCGGGCGGGGCTTTTTCTTCGGACGAACGGTGGCGTATCTCGGAGTTCAGCTGGCCCATTGGCTTGGAAATGATCCGGTATTTATTCTCGGAATGGATCTGGGAGGTACCGGCAAGGCGCATTGTTATGCCAAGACATCCAACGGGAAGCCTGATTTTTTGCGGTATTATGAACCGGAAATCCGGGCGCCGTTCGAAATCGCACGTTCGGCTTCCGCCGAGGAAAATTTTTCTATCTATAACCTGTCGGAACACAGTACATTGCCGTCGTCCGTTATTCCGAAAATCACGTTGCAAGAAGCGCTGGCTTTGGCGAAAGAGGTGAAAAGTTGAAAATCATTATTCCGTTGCAGACCTGTTCGACCCGCGTCAAAAACAAAAATATCCGCCCGTTTTACGGCGACAAATCGCTGTATGATATCAAGGCGGAGCAGATTCTCGCTTTCGAAAAGCCGGAGAATGTCTACATCTCATCTGAAAATCCGGTTGTGAAGGATCTGTGCGCAAAATACGGTTTTAATTTCATGCTGCGCGATCAGTCTCTCTGCGGAAACGAGATTTACCAGCCTGACCTGGTTAAGGCGCTGACCGATCCGATTCCTGGCGATGATGATATTTTGTGGATACAGGTTACGTCGCCGCTGTTTAATGATTTCACCCGCGCTTTGAAGGAATGGGAAAAAGTGCGCGATCAGCATGACTCGCTGGTTGCTGTTAAGCGGTTCAAAGGGCACTTGCTGGATGAGCGGGCGAATCCGGTCAATTACGCCTTCGGCTACTGGCATAAGGTGTCACAGAAGCTTCCGCCGCTGTACACCGTGCTGTGGAGCCTTTTCATTCTTAAACGGGTGACAGTTAAAAAGTTTCAATATCACATAGGCGTTAATCCCTATCTTTTTGTCACGGATACGACGGTTGTGGATATTGATTACGAAGAGGATTTTGAGCTGGCGCAGATTATCTATAAAAAACTTCAAGGTTAAGTGGTGAATCCCCGCAGGTAATCAATCTGGAATCGTTCTGGGGCCGGGTCATTGAACTGAACCAGCCGGTCGAGTTTTTCCCACGGAGCCGATCCGGATGAGCCATCGCGGTTATGCCAGCGTCCCGACTTCCAGTTCATGAAATGCAAATACATCATTTCGCGTCCGCCCGCCAACAGGGCTCCCCGGTTCCATTCCCAAATTTCAGGATACTGCATGGTTCCGTCAATCCACGGGTGTTTGTGGCTCATGACGGTACTGTACTGTTCTTTAAAGACGCAGGCCCGGTAGCGCGGAGAAAACCGTTTCAGCCACTCCGGGTGCTTGCGGTGGCGAATGAACAGTTTAGTAAACTGAGATTCGTCAACTCCGCGATGTTCCGGGTTTTCGAGCAGTTTTTTCCAGTTCGGTATTTTGCGGAACATATTGCGCATTTCGTCTGTATTTTTCAACAGACAGAAGTGTCCGGAAACACGGTCGGGATGGGTAGCGATTAGATGTTTGGAAAGCATCTCTGACGTTATGAATCTGCGCAGATTGCCGTAAATTACATCAATATCTCCGAGTCCAAAGTAATCATAGGTTGCAATTATGTCGCGATGAATGCATCCCAGCGCCGGTTTTAAATCACATAACTTATAAGGACTCCCGGTGAAACGGATGTGCAGCTTATTGGACACCATTTGCTGATAATCCAAGTAGCTGATTCCAAAAAAACTGACATTCGACGGTGCATCAGACGGTATCCCGCAATCCGTGAAAAACTGCCAATTAACCGAAGGATTAAATCGGCAGGAATGCAGAAATAACGCAAACCATTCCGGCCATTTTCCAAAATATGGAATAAGAATACAGATTGTTTTCATACGGTCATGAATCATGAAGCAATGCGGTTTTTAGCGCAGAGTAGTAACTGTTAAAGGAGAAGTCGCGGCGGCTGACTTCAAGAGCATTGCGGCTCATCATTCCATAGAGCACAGGATCTGTGATTAATTTTTGCACTGCATTTGCCAGTTTATTCGGGTTTGTTGCTAGCGGGGAACGTAACTGGTCGGTCGGCGGGTCATAGACGGCCTCGGGAAATTTTCCGCCGAATTCCTGACCGACTAATGTCAAATAATCTTTTATTGTCATATCCGGCTGAATGCAGAATCCAGTTTGTCCATCTATGATCGCTTCAGGAATACCATCTACTGAGGTAGCAATAACCGGGCAGCCTGAAGCCATTGCTTCAACGGCAACGAGTCCCAGAGGTTCTCTTATTGAGGGCAGCAGGAAAATATCGATTCCCTGGTAGAAAGAAGGCATGTTTGCAACTTCAACTTCGAAGTCAATGTGGGGCTGAATATTCAGTTCGCTGGCTTTTTGTTTCAGTTCGGAAAACAAAGTGCCGGTTCCTGCGATTCTCAGGCGACAGTTTAGTCCTGCATCGAGAAGGCTTTTCAGGACGAAAAACCCAAGCACAGTTGCTTTGTATGGAACAAGACGTCCGGCTGTGCCAATGATTAAGGGGCGATTCAGGGATAGGGTCTTCGGTTGTGCAGATGGCGGCAATGCATGTGGCGGAACCGGGTTTTTCACGACGGTTATCGGTGCCTGACAGTCCCAGCTCAACTCAAGCATGCGTCGTGCAGCAAACGAGCAACAGGTAATACCGCTCATTCGGTTTAGAAATTGTTTCCGACTAAGCGTTGCTTCCATATCCCAGCAGGACCCGTGTTCTTGATAGACCAGTTGCGCCATGGATGGCAGTTTCATCTGGTCATGATCGGTTGTCGGGTATCCCCAGAATGAGATTATATTTGGATTGAGTGCGGAAAGTGCCCGATCTCTACAGTGTCGCCGGAGCGGTCGGGGGATATAAATCCCTCCGGCATAACGGCTGTAGCGGATTGGGATTGAAGAATCATCAGGGCGAAGTGCCGGATGAATTTTTCGGCCGGTCAGAAACAGTGCATGGGAAAAATCCTGGTCGGGATGGTTGATGACGGCCTGCAGAAGACGTTCAATGCCGCCCATCGTGTCCATTCGGCTGATGTGGGTAATGTGGGGCATTCAGATCAGTATCCTCTTATAAAGCTGTTCGGTGGCAAAAACAGCCGTATGATGAGAAAATCGATCAAAAACCGCAAGTGCGGCTTCAGCTTGTTTTTTCAACAGTTCCGGCGGAGTTTCCATAACCGCAAGCAGGGTTTGTGTAAGTGCTTTTTCGTTCGCTTTCGGAATGAGGGTGCCGTAGTCCGGAGAAGAGAGTATTTCTTTCACTCCGCCGCAGTCGGTGGCAATGACCGGACACTTTGCGGCAATGGCTTCCAGAACGACCAAGCCGAAGGGCTCTTTTAGCGATGAGAGTACAAAACAGTCGGCGGCATGCAGTAGATTGACTGCGTCTTTACGGAAGCCGGCCAGAAAAACAGCGGACTGTAGGTTCATCGATCGGGTGAGTTCCGTCAGCTGTCTTCGCGCCGGGCCTTCTCCGGCGATGACCAACCGGGCGTTCGGATATTTATCGTGAACAGGCTTGAAGGCGCGGATCAGATAATCAAATCCCTTTTCTTCCGCAAGGCGGCCCAGTCCCAGGAAGACAAAGTGATCCGGTGTAAAATTCCACTCTGAACGGATGGACTGTTTATCAACGGTCGGAGTGCTGTACCGCTTAACGTTAATAGAGTTGGGAATGGTGGTGAATTTTTCCGGAGCAATGCCCTTTACGCGAGTCTTGAGGT
This sequence comes from Pontiellaceae bacterium, assembly GCA_044224855.1. GTDB lineage: Bacteria > Verrucomicrobiota > Kiritimatiellia > Kiritimatiellales > Tichowtungiaceae > Tichowtungia. Next base: position 338 of record JBGAJP010000033.1, on the reverse strand, counting down.
GGTTGGTTACGGATTCTGAGCAGCCCGCCATGCAGTCAATCCGCCATCCGAGCAGGCGGTAAAAGAGTTTCCGTTTTAGTTTTCGAACCAGATTGAAGCTGTGGACATGTGCCAGCACTTTAATCTCCGGCAGGAACAGGGCGGCCCAAGCGGCGCAGACGATGCAATCACGGTTATGGGCGTGAATGAGGTCGGCCTGTTCGGCTTTAAGAATCCGGAGCAGTTTGCGGACCGCCGGAATCAGCCGGACTTTCTGACTTTTTTCGAAAAGGTAGTAGCAGGGGAATCCGTCTGCTTCCATTTGGTTGGGCAGATCTGACTTCTGCTGGAGGTAGATC
>JBGAJP010000095.1:0-4332 GCA_044224855.1 Pontiellaceae bacterium | reverse complement strand
TTGACTGTTATGCGGCCGGTGACGGATATGAAACCGTCCAGCTGGGATCCGTTAACATAAGTATCGTCGGGGATAAAAACTTCAAATTCACGGTGGTCGGTAAAAATACAGCCAGCAGCGATTATAATCTGGCACTGGACTACATCCGGCTTGCTCAGAGCGATGTATACGAAGCGGAAGATGAGATCATTACCGTGTCCACCAATGATTCATACACGGTTATCGCTGACACCGAACTTTCGGGCGGATATGGAAGTCTGCTGACTGCCAACACGGAAAATGACTATATTCAGTATAAACTATATGTTCCTGATCCCGGCGCTTACAACGTATGGGTCAGATACCAAACGGCTCCTTCTTACGGGGTTTTTCAGGCATCACTTGAAGGGTATAATTTCGGATCAACCGTTGACTGTTATTCCGCGACATCCGGCTATGTCACTGCAAATCTGGGAACCGTTAATGTTTCAACGTCCGGATATAAGAAAGTCAAATTCACCGTCACCGGAAAAAACCCGGCCAGCAGCGGTTACAACCTGGCGTTTGACTACATCGACCTGAGCAATACCCCCAGAGACAGTGACAGCGACGGTCTGCCCGACTGGTGGGAAGATATCTATTTCGGAGGCATCGCGCCTGCCGCAACGAATATCGCCGCCAACGGTATTAATACGCTCTACGAAGCTTATATTGCCGGCCTGGATCCGACCGATCCGCAGGCCCGGTTCGGCATTGCTGGCGGCGACGCACGAACCGGTACTTTCCGGTGGAATACGGTTTCCGGACGAGTTTACAGTGTTTATTGGAGTTCCAATCTGCTGAACGGATTCACTCTGCTGAACAGCAATGTGACACAGAATGTTTTTACCGATACGGTGCACAGCGCGGAACAAAGAGGATTTTACCGGATCGGTGTCCGCTTGAATTAGACTCCGGGAATTCGTGATTATTTAAGGTGGATTCGCCGGGAAATTTCTCTACATTCTCTCCCCTCTTCTATCGTTTGAAAGGACAGTTTTATGGCCGGCGAATATGTTTACAATTTGCAGAACCTGACCAAACAGCACGACAAGAAAACCGTGCTCGACGATGTCACCCTCGCCTTTTTCTTCGGCGCGAAAATCGGCGTCATCGGCGGCAACGGCTCCGGTAAGTCGTCGCTCCTGCGCATTATGGCGGGTGTGGATACCGAATACATGGGTCAGGTGCAGATCGCCAAGCGGGCGCGCATCGGCTACCTCGCGCAGGAACCACAGCTCGACAATTCGAAAACCGTCATGGGCAACGTCATGGAAGGCGTCGCCGCTTCGCAGGCGATTCTCGACCGCTACGATGAAATCTGGGAACTGCTGGCCGGAGATGTTTCGGCCGAAGAATCTGAAAAACTGAACGAAGAAGTGGCTCTGCTGCAGGACAAGATCGACACGCAGGACCTCTGGAATCTGGATAATCAGGTGGAAATGGCAATGGATTCGCTGCGCCTGCCGCCCGGCGACAGCTCCGTCGAAAAGCTCTCCGGCGGTGAAAAACGCCGCGTTGCTCTCTGCCGCCTGCTGATTTCCAATCCTGACGTGCTGCTGCTCGACGAACCGACCAACCACCTCGACGCCGAGTCCGTCGCGTGGCTCGAAGAATATCTGAAACGCTATACCGGTACGCTGGTCGTCATCACCCACGACCGCTACTTCCTCAACAACGTCACCGAATGGATTCTCGAACTCGACGGCGGGCGCGCCTTCCCCTACAAGGGCAACTACGAAGCGTGGCTGTCCCAGAAACAGGCCATACTCGAAACGCAAAGCAAACAGGCTGCCTCCCGCACAAAACTGCTGGCACGCGAACTTGAATGGATCCGTACCAACCCGTCCGGACGCCGAGCCAAGAGCCGCGCCCGCATCCAGAACTACGAGCAGCTCGCCAAACAGGAAATCGACACGCGCGAAGACAGCGTCGAAATCCAGATTCCATCCGGCGAACGGCTCGGCAATCTCGTCGTGCGCGGCGAAAACCTCACAAAAAACTATGGCGAGCGCGTCATTTTTGAAAACGTCTGCTTCGACCTGCCGCCCGGCGGTATCGTCGGCATCATCGGTGCCAACGGCGCAGGGAAAACGACTCTCTTCCGGATGATTACCGGACAGGAACAGCCGACCGATGGAAAACTCTCCGTCGGCCCGACCGTAACCATTTCCTACGTTGACCAGTCGCGCGACTCGCTCGACCCCGACAAAACCATCTACGAAGAAATCTGCCGCGGCAACGAATGGCTCGACCTCGGCGGCAAGCGCATGAACGGCCGCGCCTACTGCGGCAAGTTCAACTTCAAGGGCGCAGAACAGCAGAAAAAAGTCGGCATTCTCTCCGGCGGTGAGCGCAATCGCGTCCATCTGGCCAAACTGCTCCAGCGCGCCGGCAACCTGCTGCTGCTCGACGAACCGACCAACGACCTTGACGTCACCACCCTGCGCGCACTCGAAGAGGCGCTGCTCAGCTTCGGCGGCTGCGCCGTCGTCGTCAGCCATGACCGCTGGTTCCTCGACCGCATCGCGACGCATATTCTGGCATTTGAAGGCGACAGCAAAGTCACCTGGTTCGAAGGCAACTATGAAGCCTACCACGAACAGCGTCGCCGCCTGCTTGGCGACGAAGCCGACAAACCGCACCGCATCAAGTTCCACCCGGTCAGCCACAAGTGACCGGAACCACTATGGAAAACCTTGTTACACGCACGCTGGAACTGACCATTGACGGCCGCGAACGGAAATGTCCCGTGTACGTTCCCGCTGCGCTTAACGCCGCACATCCCGCTCCGCTTCTGCTGGCTTTCCACGGCGCGGAAGGAACCGGCGTTTCCATGATTAAAAAATTCCGCACGCTGGCGGATCGCGAAGGCTTTCTGCTGGCCGCACCCGACGGGCTAGGCGGACGGTGGAATGCCGGACAACCGGATGAAATCGAAGCTACCGGCAACGCTGATGAACCCGCTTTTGTTGATGCCATCCTGAATGCACTGGGCAAAGAGTATTCCGTTGATTCCAGCCGCATCTACGCCTGCGGATTTTCCAATGGCGGCGCACTGTGTCAGGTTCTCGCCATATGCCCTGAATCGCGACTGGCCGCTATCGCCTGTATCGGCGCCACGCTCCCCGCCGTCCTGCGAAACCAGATCGCGTCCGCGCCGCCTGTTTCGGTTCTGCTGCTGACCGGAAGTAATGATCAATTCTTCGGTTCCGGCGGTTCTAAGATAGGGCCGTTCCTGTCGGTCGATGAAACCGTCCGGCTTTGGGCCGAACATAACGGCTGTTCACAAACCGGGTCCACGCGCTGGATGAATGAAAAAACCGGCGTTGAAGTTCAATCCCGCTGGATCGAAGGCGGCAAACATTCGTGGAGGCTCAGCGCGGATCTGGATACCAGCTTAACGATCTGGGAGTTTCTGAGCGTCCATTCTCGATATGCTCAAAATTCCTGATTCCATTGGCGTGCATTAGCGTTCATTCGCGGTTAGATTCCCGCATATGGGAAAACTGGAAAATACCTTTTCGTGGTCGTTCAGCGCGGCGGCCGATTTCGACGAATGCCGCCGGCGGCGTTACTGGAGCAAGTACGGCATGTGGGGCGGCTGGGATAAGAACGTCGCGCCGGAAACGAAAAAGGCCTACCAGCTCAATAAGATGGATAACCGCTGGGGACTGATGGGCCAGGCGGCGGAAAACTCGGTTATGCGAGTCCTGCGCCAGCATCAGGCGGGCAACCCGATCACCGCCGAAGAAGCGTTCGAAACCGTCGCCCGCCCTTTCCTGCGCCAGAAATGGACGGAATCAAAACGCGGCGAATGGAAGAACGATCCGAAAAAGTTCTGCTGCCTGCGCGAACATTATTACGGCGTGATGGGCGACGAAAAGGCGGTCGCCGAGCAGATGAGCGGCCAGATTAAAAACTGCATCGTTAATTTCATCGATAAAGTTCTTCCGAGAATCGGAGCCGTTACCCGCGAACAGGAACTGCCGGTGAAAACGCCGGATCAGGGCGGCGACCCGGAGAACATCGAATTCAAGAGCGTGAAGATGTATGTCATTCCCGACTACGCCTACCGCATCGGCGGACAGTTTCACATTCACGACTGGAAGGCGGGCAAAGTCAAAGAATCGCACCGCGAACAGCTGGGGCTTTACGCGCTCTGGGCGCGCGAAAAATTCCGCGCGAAACCGGAAGATACTTTTCTTTACGTCGAATATCTCAACGAAGGTCTGGTGGCACCGTTTCAGTTAACCGACGAGGATTTCGTACTGCTCGAAGCGCGCGTCGAGGATTCGGTTGCGGAAATGACAG
>JBGAJP010000032.1:0-29687 GCA_044224855.1 Pontiellaceae bacterium | reverse complement strand
ACTGCCGGTTCCGGAAGGCACAGTGATTGCCGGTACAACCCCGACAGACATCCTTGAAGAACTGGGTGCCGCTGTAGCGGGCCTTCGGGAAATGACTGATCAGGTTGCTGCGGGTAAAGGAACGCTCGGCAAACTGATTCACGACGATGCGGTTTATAACAACCTGCAGGAATCGTTGGCCAATTTGCGTGATGTCAGCGATAAGCTGGCTAAAGGGCAGGGAACCATCGGTAAGCTGATTAATGACGAGACGGTTTATACCGACCTGCAATCAACTATGTCGAATTTGAAAGATGTCAGCGGGCGGCTGGCGAACGGCGAAGGCACGCTGGGCAAACTGCTGTCTAAAGACGAACAGCTTTATCAGGATCTCAGCACCACGATGGCGAACCTGCGCACAATCACGGATAAAGTCGGTTCGGGCGAAGGAACGCTCGGCAAGCTGGTCAACGACGATCAGATTTATACCGAAGCTCAGAAATTGCTCGGCGAACTGCGCGCAGCAATTGACGATATGCGCGAAACTTCGCCGGTTACCACCTTCAGCACCATTTTCTTCGGCGCGTTTTAAGACGGGCTGCTGAATTGCTGCCGCCGAACTATTTCTTTTAAAAAGAAAACAAGTTCTGGAAATCCGGACGGGGAAATGATTTTGTCCTCCCTTCTGACAGGAGGAAGGCAATGAACAGTTCGGCCAGCAAAAGTGAAATTTATCCGGCTTGCGGATCTCAGGTTAAGCGGCCTCTTAAAATACGCGCTCTTCAGTACACTGCGCTGGTGCTGGCGGTCGCCGGACTGATCCTGCTCTATCTGTTCGCGGTAAACCGCGACCTGCCGTTTGTCCGGATTGGTGATATCACACCGACCATGAACTTCGCCTATGTCCGTATCTCAGGCGAAGTTGTGCGCGACGCCTATGTTTTTCAGTCTGGAGGTATCATGTTTGACTTGAAAGACGGCAGCGGAGAAATTGCTATCATGGGCGGCAAAGCGCAGTCCGAAGCACTTGAAGCCGCCGGCAAACTTCCGCGACGCGGAGACCGGATTGAAGTGGCCGGCAGTCTCAGCATCAGCGCCGATCAGGAACCCAGACTGCGCCTGCAATCGGCGGATCAGCTCGTTCTGAACCGTAAGCGTGCCATCGCGCCGGTTGCGGCGGCTCACGTTCGGCTGGCCGATGTTACCGCCGCGCATAGAGGGGAACAGATCGCTGTTTCCGGCATTCTCAAATCCATTGATGTGCCAGGCCCCGGTTCTAAGGCGCCGTACACTCTGATACTCGAAGAAAACGGTGCAGAACTGGCGGCGGTTTTCTGGGAAGATGTTTTCCGTGATTTGGAGAACCAGCTTCCGCTGCCCGGAAAACGACTCAGTGTTCGCGGGCGGGTGGATGTTTATAAGGATACGGTGCAGCTCAAAGTCCGGACGGCTGATGATCTCCGTGTTACGGAGTCCGGGAAATGATCTTTACTGCGGCGGTTGCATCGGTGCTGGCCGGAACCGTTCTGGCTTGTTTCCTTGCCATCCTTCCGGGGCTGCATATTTACAATGTTATGGGACTTGCGGCGTTGTTTCTCTATTCTCTGCAAGGAAGCGGTATTGCCGCTATGCCGGAAATCTACATTCCTTTCATGCTCGGCCTCGTCACCGGCTGGTCGGTACTCAACACCATTCCTTCCGTCCTGCTCGGAGCGCCGGATGAAAGCGCGATCTTTACTGTGTTGCCCGGTCAGAAATACCTGATGACCGGGCGCGGCTACGAAGGTACCATGATAATCGGCGCAGGCAGCCTTGCCGGACTCTTCTTGCTCGTTTTTCTGATCGGCCCGTTCGCGCCGAAGTTTCTGCCTGTCGTCCGCTATGTGCTCAACCCGCACATGCACTGGATTCTATGGGTCATCATCACGTTTATGCTGATGACCGAATGGCCGAAGAACGGTAACTGGGGGCCGGCAGGCTGGCGGAAATTTTTTGCCGCCTGGTCAACACTCGGCGCGGGCCTGCTTACTTTTTTCCTTTCCGGACTGCTCGGATTCCTGCTGCTTTACCGTCCGCCGGTTTCTGCTGAGGATGCTTTTCAGAACATCATGCCTGCGTTTGTCGGCCTTTTCGCCGTCCCTTGGTGTCTGCTTAACGCCATCAGCGGAACGGAAGTCCCGAAGCAGTACGTGCGTGACACGCTCAACATTAACGGTGACCTGCTTCTGCGCAGCGGCATCGCGGGCGGTATCGGCGGCGGCTTTGCCGCTTTCTTTCCGGTGGTCACCGGCGGTATCGGCGGACTGCTCGCCGGGCACGCCACGGCGCAGCGCGACGAGCGTGTCTTCATGATGTCGCAGGGCGTTTCCAAGGTCGTCTATTACACCGGTTCGCTCATGCTCTTTTTTGTGCCGGGGCTTTATCTCACGCGCGGCGGCGGCGCATGGATCATCAAAGGGCTCTACACGCCGCATACCTGGGGCGACTATTACCTCGCGCTCGGCTCCATTGCGCTTTCCGGCGCTGTTTCTTTTCTGCTCCTGTCGCCGCTCACCAAGTGGACGCTCAAGCTGATGGGGAAAGTGGACTACCGCCACATTTCGGTCTTCTCGCTCGGCATCATCGTTGCACTTGTCTTTTCAATCACCGGCAGGCCGGGACTTTTTATCATGACTGTCAGCACGGGAATTGGGCTTATTCCGGTACTGTTCGGATCGCGCCGGCTGAACTGTCTCGGCGTGCTGCTGCTGCCCATGGCCTGCAACATGTCCGGTATCGGCGAACCGGTCGCCGCTTTTCTGGGGCTTTTAAAATGAAGGGTATAGCCCATTTTATTTCCGGAGTTGCCGCGGCCTCGTTCTACCCGTGGGCGGTTGAGGCCGCGCAGAACGGCAATCCCGCTTTTTTCATTCTCGGCGCTGTCGCGGGCATTCTGCCTGATACGATTGATTTCAAATTCTACCGCTACTTCTATCATCACGAAATTTACGTTTACCCGCATCCCGACAAACTTGATCCTCAGCCGGTGGCCGATGCCATTGCCGCCGCGATTACTGAAGCCGCCGCAACCGGCAGGCCGGTGCGCGTAAAACTTTCCACGATCCAGCTGAGCGCCGATAACTGGCGGCAGTACCGCGTCCGGATCGATTCCGATACGGGCGAGGTGCGTATGCAGTTTGGCCCGGTTGTCAGCACGGGGCAGATGCCGCAGCCGGATACGCGGGGCGAATCCCGTCCGGTGGCAGTCGCAAAATTTTCGGCTGCGGTCCGGCAAAGCTATGAGCCGGTTTATACCGTCGATATTTTTGACGGGCCGAGTTTCCTGTTTAAGCGCATCGAAAGCGGCGCAGTCGAAATCGAGTTTCTGCCGTGGCACCGCAACTGGTCGCACTCATTCGCCGTTGGCGCGCTGTTGGCGGGCGCGGTGTCACTTTGGAGCTGGCAGGCGGGGGCCGTCGTTTTCAGCGCCTATGCGATTCATATCATCGAAGACCAGCTGGGCTATATGGGGTCCAACCTGTTTTCCCCGTTTTCCAGAAAACGTTCACCCGGCTTGAAATGGATGCGCTCCGGCGATGCACTTCCAAATTTTACAACCGTCTGGTTCTGCTGCCTGCTGATCTTCTGGAATCTTTACGCCGCGATTCCTGACCCGTTTTATTACTTCAGCTTCATCCGCCTGATGACGTATGCCATGATCATTCCATTCGTTGTGTTCGGCACGGTGCGCTGGCTTCTCGTCCGCGCCGACAAAGGCCAGCCGGAAGATCTTGTCACCGACTGGAAAATATAAAGGCCGCCCGGACGGGCGGCCTTTTCTTTTTCCGGATACCGGAAACTAGTTGATCAGGCGCGAGATTCCGGTGCCTTTTTCAACGCGTCCGATGATGATGGCCTTTTCGCCGGTTTTCCGGATGGCTGCCAGTGCGGTGTTCGCGTCGTCCGGGCGGACGAAGAGAACAAAGCCGATCCCCATGTTAAAGACGCGGTACATTTCTTCGTGATCAACGCCGCCTTCTTTTTCGATGAATTCGTAGATGGCGGGCGTTTTCCAGGTCGAGCGGTCAAAGACGGCGTCGACGGTTTTCGGCAGGACGCGCGGGACGTTGTCTACCAGTCCGCCGCCGGTGATGTGTGCCATGCCGCGCACCTGAACTTTGTTCATCAGCGCAACGATCGGCTTAAGGTAGCTTTTATGAATGGCAAGCAGGGTTTTTTCGAAGGAGACTTTAGTGCCGGGAACGAGGTCGCTCAGCTTTTTGCCGGCTTTTTCGAAGATGACTTTGCGGGCCAGTGAGTAGCCGTTGGTCTGCAATCCGGTGGAGGGCAGGCCGATGATGACGTCGCCTTTGCGGATGGTTTTTCCGGTGATGAGTTTTTTCTTCTCAACCTGTCCGACGATGGTGCCGACGAGGTCGTATTCGCCCGGCGGGTAGAGGCCGGGCATTTCGGCGGTTTCGCCGCCGAGCAGGGCGCAGCCGTTTTCGCGGCAGGCTTTGCAGAAGCCGGAAATAACATCTTCGAACACTTTGCCTTTAAGAGCGGCAGTACCGAGGTAGTCGAGGAAGAAGAGCGGGGTGGCACCCTGCACGAGAATGTCGTTGACGCAGTGGTTGACGAGATCCTGCCCGACGGTAGTGTGTTTGCCGGCCATGTGGGCGACTTTAAGTTTTGTTCCGACGCCGTCGGCGCTGGCGACGAGCAGGAATTCCTTACCAGGTGACTGGAAGAGTCCGCCGAAGGAGCCGATTTCGCTCATGACGCCTTTGGTGCTGGTGGATTTGACGTCTTTTTTAATCCGCTGAAGAGAGTTCATCATGACGTCGATATCGACGCCGGCCTGTGCGTATGCGCTTTTCTTTGCTGCCATAGGGTTCTCCGTTTTGAAAGGCGCACAATGTAGCACGGCGGGCGGGGCGGACAATAGAAAAAGGGGCTAGCCGGTTGTTTTTTGGGCCCGGCATGGCTATTCTCCGCCGAAGAAACATGAAATTGCCCGCGACATCTTTTTTCCGCAGTCTGGCGTTTGTACTGCCGGCTGTACTGACCATTGTGGTGAGTATTGTTCTCTTTACCGTTGCGGGCGTACTGATTGCGCAGGGAAAGACCGCGGTCGAAAGCGAGATCCAGCGCAATATGGAGCAGAAGCTTTCGCTTACCAAAATCGCGCTGGAGGATCCGGTTGCCGAACGGGACGAGGCGGCAATCGGCCATTTTCTGCAATCTCTGCTCAACGACCGTGACATTATTTTTGCCGGGCTGACGGTCGGCGATCCGGAAAAACCGGAGCTTCAGATCAACAAGGTGATTTACGGCTTCGGCTGGGTGGTTCATCGCGATCAAGTGGCGGAAAGCCGCTATATGCAGGGTACAACCATGATCCGGCTTCAGGGCGGAAAGGAGGCGGAGATCCGGCTGGTGGCGTCCAACCGGAACGTCTGGGAAGAACTGGGGCAGCAGGTTCTCATCATTATTGTGATTACCATGCTGGTGGTCATCAGTCTTTCAATTTCCACTTTTCTGCTGACTCACCGGCTGATCTTTGTGCCGGTTCAGGAGCTTTCCGCCGCGGCCGAGGAGATTGCGCACGGACATCTTGAAAAAGAGGTGCCGGTGAGCCGATTGAACGAAATCGGCGGGCTGGCCCAGCAGATGGACGCTATGCGGCAGTCGCTGAAGAAGCTGATCGGCGATCTCGACCGCTCCAAGGCGCGTTTGGAGCAGCGGGTTGAAGAGCGTACGCGGGATCTGCTGGAGGCCAAAGAAGCCGCTGAGGTTGCCAACCGCGCCAAGAGCGAGTTTCTCGCCAATATGAGCCATGAGCTGCGTACGCCGATGAACGGCGTTATCGGTATGACAGATATTCTGCTGGAAACGGAGCTTGAGGATGACCAGAAGCATGCCGCAGAAACCATTCAGTCTTCAGCCCAGTCTCTGCTGACGATCCTTAACGACATTCTCGATTTTTCCAAGATCGAAGCCGGCCGTCTGGAGCTGGAAAAACGCGCGTTTTCTTTCCAGTATGTCATTGAGACAGTGCGGAAGATTTTTATGCCCGATGCTCTTTCCAAGGGGCTTAAGCTGGAGTTCCGTTATCCGGAAGACGTGCCGTCCTGTCTGCTCGGCGACGAGGTCCGTATCCGGCAGGTGCTCACCAATCTGGTCGGCAACGCCATCAAATTCACAGAACAGGGCGGCGTTTTTGTGGATGTTAAAAAAATCGCTCAGTCGGTAACGGCGGTGACTTTGCAAATCAGTGTGCGCGATACGGGAATCGGTATTACGCCGGAACAGCAGAAAGTCGTTTTCGAAAAATTTACGCAGGCAGACCTTTCAACCACGCGGAAGTTCGGCGGTACCGGGCTCGGGCTTTCGATCTCTAAACAGCTGATTGAAATCATGGGAGGGCGGATCGGAGTACACAGCGAACCGGGGGCCGGCTCCACCTTTTACTTTGTGGTTACCATGCCGCTGTCGAACGAATGTGATGTGGAACGCGACCATGCTGTTACATCGCGACAGCAGATCAAAGCACGCGTTCTGCTGGCCGAAGATAATCAGGTCAACCAGCTGGTTGCCCGCAAGATACTGACCAGCTTTGGAATCGAAGTAGAGGTTGTCGAAAACGGCCTGCTGGCACTCGAAAAACTTCAAACCGAAACATTTGATGCGGTCATGCTCGATTGCCAGATGCCGGTCATGGACGGCTACACCGCCGCCCGCGAAATCCGCAAGCTCGGCGGTTCTTTTGAAAAACTTCCCATTATTGCCATGACCGCCCACGCCATGACCGGCGACCGCGAAAAATGCATTGAATCGGGAATGGATGAATACATTTCCAAGCCGGTCAAAAAAGAGGCGGTTGCCGCGGTGCTTTCCCGGCTGCTTGTCTGAGCGGTTTTAAGGGCATTTGGCTCCGAATGAATCTGAAGGAAACTTGTCTTCCTGATAATTTCGCCCCTGTTTGGAAAAATGCGCTTTCCAACGGGGGGCGCAGGACGTAAAACGTCCCCGCTTTTTAATCCGAGGAGAACGAGAGTGACAGAAAACGGTAAGTGGTCTTCCATTCAGTCAACGGAGCTTTACGGCGTCGATAGCTGGGGCGCCGGTTATTTCAGTGTCTCGGAAAAAGGCGAGGTGGCGGTTCACCCGGACGGCCCCGGCGGCGCTTCTGTCAGTCTGTATGACGTGGCCAAGGGAATTCAGGAGCGCGGCTTTGATCTGCCGGTACTGGTACGCCTCAGTGATATTCTTGATGCACGTATTAAACGGCTCCACGAAAGCTTCTCCAAGGCGATTTCCGAATACAACTATCGCGGCGTTTATCGCGGCGTTTATCCGATTAAGGTCAACCAGCAGCAGCAGGTGGTTGAGGAGATTTGCAGTTTCGGCGTGCGCTACCATCACGGACTGGAAGCGGGCAGTAAAGCCGAGCTGATTGCCGCGATGTCCTTCCTGCAGGATCCCGAAGCCTATTTGATCTGCAACGGCTACAAAGACGAAGAATTCATTGATCTCGGTCTCTATGCTCTCAAAATGGGCATCCGTTGCGTATTCGTGATCGAAATGCCTTCCGAGCTGGAGCTGATTCTTGACCGCTCCAAAGTGCTTGGTGTGAAACCGATTCTCGGTATCCGTATGAAACTTTCCACACAGGCCAGCGGCCACTGGACGGAATCCGGCGGAGAGCGCAGCGTATTTGGCCTCAACACCGCACAGGTGATTGATGTGATTGACCGCCTCCGTAAGGAAGAGATGCTTGATTGTCTGAAGCTCCTTCACTATCACCTCGGCTCGCAGATTCCCAATATCCGCGACATCCGCGAAGCGGTTAAAGAGGGCTGCCGCATTTACACCGGACTGGTTAATGAAGGTGCTGCGATGGGCGTGCTCGACCTCGGCGGCGGTCTGGCCGTCGATTACGACGGTTCTCACACTAACTTCACCAGCAGCTGCAACTACACAACCGCTGAATACTGCTCTGCCGTCATTGAAGAAGTGATGAGCATTCTGGATGAAACCAATACGCCTCATCCGGATATCGTCACCGAATCGGGTCGCGCCACCGTGGCCTATTATTCGATCCTGCTTTTCAATGTGCTGGATGTCAGCCGTTTTGAAACCCACGCACTGCCCGAAAAGCTTCCCGAAGATTCCCACGAACTGCTGGTCAATCTGATGGGTGCATACGATGCACTTACGGCCAAAAACGTGCAGGAGTGTTACCACGACGCCATTTACTACCGTGATGAAATTCACGAGCTCTTCAAGCGCGGCGATTTCACGCTGCGCGACCGCGCTCTGTCCGGGCAGATTTTCTGGCATATTCTCACCCGCATCGCCGGGCTGATTCGCGGCATGCGTTATGTGCCCGACGAATTCGAACACCTTAACAGCGCTTTGGCGGATGTCTATTACGGCAACTTCAGCCTTTTCCAGTCGCTGCCGGACTCGTGGGCGATTGATCAGCTCTTCCCGATTATGCCGATTCACCGGCTCACCGAAAAACCGACACAGGATGCGATCCTGGCCGATATCACCTGCGACTGCGACGGCAAGATCGACCGCTTTATCGATCAGCGCGACGTCAAACAAACGCTTCCGCTGCATACGCTCAAAGACAATGAAGATTATATTCTCGGTGTCTTCCTTGTCGGAGCCTATCAGGAAACCCTCGGTGATCTGCATAATCTGCTCGGCGACACAAATGTCGTCAGCGTCCGCATCGACGCCGACGGACAGGTTCATTACGCCCGCGAAATCGAAGGCGACTCCGTTGCCGACGTTCTCAGCTACGTGGAATATGAGCCGAAGGAAATGGTCCGGCGGGTTCGTGAGATGTCTGAAAACGCAGTTAAATCCGGGCTGATGTCAGCTAAAGAACGGCGCGCCGTCATGGATGCCTACGAAAACGGCCTGCGCGGTTACACCTATTTTGAGCGGGAAAACTAACTTCTGGAAAAAGGATCGAGATGGGAAAAGTTCTGATTATTGGTGCCGGCGGAGTCAGCGGTGTAGTGGTTCATAAATGCGCACAGCATCCGGAAGTGTTCAGCGAAATCGTACTGGCCAGCCGCACCAAATCGAAGTGCGACGCCATTGCCGCACAGTTAAAGCGTCCGATCAAAACCGCGCAGGTCAATGCCGACAATGTGCCGGAACTCGTCGCGTTGATCAAAAAAGAAAAACCCGACCTCGTTCTCAACGTCGCTCTGCCGTATCAGGATCTGCACATCATGGACGCCTGCCTTGAAACCGGCGTTAATTATCTCGATACTGCCAACTATGAGCCGGAAGATACCGCCAAGTTTGAATACAGCTGGCAGTGGGCCTATCAGGAACGCTTTAAAAAGGCTGGCATCATGGCGTTGCTCGGCTCAGGGTTTGACCCCGGCGTCACCAGCATTTTCTGCACTTATATCCAGAAGCATTATCTCGATGAAATTCATACCATTGACATCATCGACGTCAACGCCGGCGACCACGGCTATCCTTTCGCCACCAACTTCAACCCGGAAATCAATATCCGTGAAGTGACCGCTAAAGGCCGTTACTGGGAAAAAGGCGAATGGAAGGAAACCGCACCGCTTTCCGTGAAGCATCCATTCAAAGTTCCGGAAAACATCGGTAACCCCAACATTTATCTGATGTACCATGAAGAGCTGGAGTCGCTGGCTAAACACATTCCTCATCTCCAGCGCGCCCGCTTCTGGATGAGCTTCGGCGACAGCTATCTCAAGCACCTCGAAGCGCTCGGCAATGTCGGCATGACCCGCATCGACGAAGTGGAATTCAACGGACAAAAGATTGTTCCGATTCAGTTCCTTAAGGCGCTGCTGCCGGATCCCGCCAGCCTTGGACCGCGCACCAAAGGCAAAACGTGGATCGGCTGCCAGGTGACCGGCGTGAAGAACGGCGAAAAGAAAACCGTCACCATTTACAACATTTGCGACCATCAGGAATGCTATCGCGAAGTGCAGTCACAGGCCATTTCCTACACCACCGGCGTACCCGCCATGATCGGTGCCATGATGCTGATGACCGGCACCTGGAAGGGCGAGGGCGTCTTCAACATGGAACAGATGAATCCTGATCCGTTTATGGAGCAGCTCAACCTCTGCGGCCTTCCGTGGAAAGTGGTCGAGCAGGCGGTTATTGATCTCGGCTAAGCTCCGGAAAACTCAAAACGCAAACGCCCCGGACTCCGGGGCGTTTTTTATGCGGCAGAGCATGCAGGTCTGCTGTTTGTAAGTTAACGTGCAACGGAACCGTTTCCGTGATACGGTCATGCCATGAGAAGGTTTCTGCAACAACCGCTGGGCTGTTTGACTATACTGCTGCTGGCGATCATTGTCTGGGTGGCGATACAGTTTGTTTTTGTACCGTCGGCAGAGCGGCACGTTGAGCGGCACGGCCATACGCTGAAAGACTATACCAACCGGCTGTTTCACGGCCGTTAAGCAAAATGATTTCCTCAGACATAATCATAATCGGCGGCGGCGCGGCGGGCATATTTGCGGCGGCGGTGCTGGCCGAAGAAGCGCCGGAGCTGAAGGTGATTGTGCTGGAAAAAGGCGCGAAACCGCTGGCGAAGGTGCGCGTTTCCGGCGGCGGGCGTTGCAATCTGACTCATCAATGTTCCGATATCCGCGAGTTCGTAAAAAACTATCCGCGCGGCGGACAGGAGCTGATCGGTCCGTTTCACCGCTTTGGCCCGGCGGAAACGATTGAGTGGTTTGAATCGCGCGGCGTTCCGCTGGTGACGCTCGACGATGGTTGTCTTTTTCCTCAGTCCGATACAGCCGAAGATGTGATTAACGCGTTACTGAAAAGCGGAGCGGATATCCGAACGAACGCCGAAGTATCCACAGTCTGGAAGTTCGACGGCGGATTCAACGTCAAGCTGGCGAACGGAGAACAGCTTGCGTGTAAGAAACTTCTGGTGGCGACGGGCGGCGGCGCGTTTGTCGAAGGACTTGGTCATACAATTGAGCCGTGCCTGCCGTCACTTTTCACCTTTAAGACATCCGACAAGGAGTTTACCGCGCTGGCAGGAATTGTGGTCGAAGATGTCCGTGTCAGCGCACCGGGGCTGAAGGCGGAAGGCGCGCTGCTGATTACGCACAGCGGTGTGAGCGGCCCGGCGGTTTTACGGCTTTCATCGTTCGGCGCGCGGACGTTGGCGGAGACGAAGTATCACTTTGACATGAAGATCAGCTGGCTTCCGGCGCAGAGCGAAGAACAGGTCTTTCAGACCTTGGAAAAATTCCGCGCCGCTTCACCTCGCAAGCAGGTCGGAACGTGGTCGCCGGTCGGTCTTTCATCCAGACTCTGGAAACTGCTTGTCGCCCGTGCCGGTGTCGACGAAACGAAAGAGTGGGGCGCATGTCCGGTCAAGGCGCTGCGGCATATCGCGGCGCAGGTAAACGGGTTTGTTCTGCCGGTCTCCGGCAGGAATCCTCATCGCGAGGAGTTTGTCACCTGCGGCGGCATCCGGTTAAAAGAGGTGAATTTTCAGACGATGGAAAGCCGGCTTCAGCCGGGACTTTATTTCGCCGGCGAAGTGCTGGATATCGATGCGCTGACCGGCGGATTCAATCTGCAAGCTGCCTGGACAACCGGGTATCTCGCTGCGCAATCACTGCTGAACTGATTTGGTGAATTTCAGCGGTTCGTTGAACAGAAGCGGATTCTGCTTATGGACAGTGATGTCGCCAAGGAGCTCTTCCGTTGTTTTGCATTTGGCGGAAACGACTTCTGAATTTAGGCGATAAACCGAAAGACCTTCGGGTGTCAGTTCGTATTTCACGAAAAGATATTTGTTCTGATTGTCCGCATTTTGCAACTCCAGCTGAATCAGATTCAGCCCGGCGGCGCTGACGGCGAAACCTTTTAAAACGATCGATCTGCCGTCTTCCGTATAGGTGGCGGTATAGTCGGTTCCGGAGGTTTTGATTTCCAGTGCGGCGGTTTTTCCTTCGGAGGACTGTCCGGTCCATGTTCCGGCCAGCGCCGGATTTGCAGCGGATGTCGCGGTTTGACTTAGCGGGACTTCATAGTCGCATCCGGCGAGAAGCATCAGAATTACAGGCAGTAGTATTTTTTTCATTTCTATCTCCGGTTGTTTACGGCAGGTCATATTCTTTTTTCAGCCAGTCAATAGCCTGGTCGGCAAAGGTTTGCGGCAGGACAGCAGTGCTGCCTTCATAAACTCCGATAAAATGTTTCGGGATCCGGGCGATGATGAATTGAGCCTGATAATCGACGTTGGCGCGATCTTTGTTTCCGAGCAGCACGTAGGCGCGCAGGTTTGGATTTTTCCGGAGAAAGTCGGGCTGAAAACCGGCTTTTTCAAAACCGGTAAAGTCAGGTTCCTGAAGAATAATGCCTGCGACGGGGCGCATGGAGGCAAAGATCGCCGCCGGAACTCTGCCGGCAATGAAGATGTATTCTTTAGAGATCCGGAACCGTTCGACCGCGTCGTCATAAGCGGCGAGGAAGTTTCCGTTCATCATTTTCCCGATCTGTTGGCCTGTGGCGTCGTGCAGGATGACGACGAGCCATTTTTCTTTGCGAACGCGTTCTTTCACGCTGTCCCAGAGAGCCGGAGCTTCCAGAAAGAGGCATCTATAGCGCCGGTCTGATTCATGGTAGCCCTGTGGAATGTAAATATCATACTGGTACGTTCCTGCGGACGGGCGGATGAACTCCGGCAGAGTTTCCCGGTTTTCGGTTTTGCTGTAGCTGCATCCGATCTGTATCACATGATCTTCAGGGTAGAGCAGCTTCTGCTTTTCCAGATCAACCTGTTTTGCCGCCCGGATTGCTTTGGCTTTTAACGCGCGTTCTTCGGCTTTCTTCGCATATTCCTGTGAGAGATCTGCGGCGATGACCGCACCGTTCTGGATGGTGACGGTGCCGGTTCCGAATATCAGGATTTCTTTTCCGCCGCGTTGCATGGAGCCTTGCGGTTCGCCCAGTTCTGCAAGAACGGTTTCGCGGGAGGCGCCTTTTTCAATGCCGCTGACGGCGGAATGAATAAGCAGGATGCTTAAAAACAGAAGCCTTTTCATGTGCCGGAGTTTACTGGACGAGGCCTTAAAAAACAACGGGAGAGCGGTTCTATTCGTGTTTGCACCTGAGGGTGTTCAGCCCGGAAAGCATCGCGCGAACCTTTTGAGCAGGGACGGCGATCCCTTGATGCAAATTCGCCGCCGTAAAAGGGCCGCAACTCGATTGATTTCGCCATTCAGGAAAGCCACCCAGACAGAGCCGTCGGCAGTTAAAGACAGATCCGGGGTTTCTTGCAGTCCCTGAGCAACGGTCAAGTTCCGGTTGCGGATGATAACCGTGGCTTGAAAATGATCCTCGCCGGTGAAATCGAAGTGATAGACGGCGTTCAGACCTTCGGATTGACCGGGCTGGAAGACCAAGGGCAGAGCCTCAATAAACCCTCGTGCGCTGGAGGGCCTCGTCCCGCTTCTTACCCGCCGGATGCGTTCGGGCGGGAATTGTTTTTCGGCGTAATTCTCTGCGTCGGAGCCTTTGATTACATATATGCTGCCGCCGCGATTTTTTAAAAGGCGGGCGAGTGCTGCACCTTTAAGCCGTCCGGTTTCCCTGTTTTCTGTACTGGCGAGTTCCTCCCCGGCAGGACACACCGCGAGGCAGTTGAGACAGGTGTAATTATTACCGTAAGCCAGAGCCTGCCACATGGACATCGTTTCCGGATCCTGAACGCGTTTCCGGTAATCGAACCGGTCGCTGCTCTCGACCACGTTTTCAATCCAGTCACAGAACCCGCCCAGCCGATACCTGTAATTATGCGTGGCGCAGTTAACGAAGCTGAAGGAGCCGTCGGCCCGTATCGAACCGGTCGGGCAGGCGGCGACACACAGTTTGCATCCGTTGCACGGACTCTCAGGCAGCGGCGTATCATACTCCGATACCGGCCTGTTCAGCACAACGGCGCTCAGCATAACCGACGCTCCGAATCGCGGGTGAATAAGCAGCCGGTTGTGGCCTATGCGGCCCAGCCCGGCCTCTTCCGCCAGTGTCTTATGCGAGACCGGCCACATCTTTCCCGGCCACTTTTGCATATCCATCGGGAACGCTGCGTGAACAGCAACGCTGCGAATCCCCAGTGTGCACAGATGGCGGCTTAGTTTTGACGCGGCATCGTCAACTGCTTTATTGGCGAATCCTGACTCGCTGTTAACTGCGCCCATCCAAGGGCTTCGCAGCGTGTCGCGATTAAGGCGAACCGCGATGGAAACGACCGACTTCGCTCCGTCCAGAAGTGAGCCGAGGCCCTCTGCTTCAGTCCGCAAAGTCTCCCTTTCTATATTCACGATTCCGGCATCGTCCGCACCGCATTTTTCGGCAAGTTCCTTCAGCCATCGGCTGTCGAGTGCATCCTGCGAAGATGAACCGGTAAAACCGGCTGAACTTACGGGTTTATTCTGCTGGGTAATCATGCGGGTTCTCCTCTTCGGCGGTTCGATCGCCTGTTGGTTTGCGATAATCAGTGCATATACACATAAAACTATAAAAAATGTCATTTGCTGGCCGCATCACTCAGCTCCTGCAGACCGTCAAGAAGTTGCACGGTGTGTTCGCGACCCACCGCTGAAATCAGCCGTGCTTGCAGTTTCTGCCAGCGGGGCAGGGCCTGCTGAAGAAGCGCTTCACCGGATTCGGTCAGTGTGACGGTCTGGGTGCGGCGATCCGTTCCCTCTTCGACCTGTATCAACCCCCGCCGGACGAGTGGCACAAGGTTGCGGGTCAGCGTTGTACGGTCAAGATCAAGCAGTTTCGCCAGTTCCCGGATGAAGGTCTGTCCCTTTGTATGCAAGACGACGAGGATCGGAAATTGTGTGCTCTTCAGTTCGCAGGAGAGAAAAGCTTTATCATAGGCTCTGGCGAGTATCCGGGCGGTCTTGCGCACATTAAATCCAAGGCATTCGCGTGCGATATCCAAAACGGGGTCTTTATGGCCGGGTAAAATTTTTGAACTCATATTTGAGTGTATATACACATAAAACAGCTGTTTGTCATACCATTTTTTGCACAATGCAGGTTTAATCTGCAGGAAGCTGATACATTCCGGATATCTCTCTGTCCGGCAGTTGACTTCCCGCTTGAGATCGCATACAAGCCGCACCGATGAACTCATATAAACTGATTTTGCGTTCGGCCTGTTTTCCGCTGCTGCTCATCCTTTGCGGCTGCTGTAATTTTTATCAGCTGGAAGGCAATGGATCAGGAACCCGGGAGGAGTGGGAGGCTTATCTGCCGGTCGCAGCTCCTCAGAAAATGGATCAAATCCGGGTGGAAGCCGAGACCAGCGATGTGACACTGTCGTTTGAACGCGGAGCCTACAGCGGCTACAATGCTAAGCTAAGCCGCGGGTTTTCATGGAAAATTCCGTTCGGGCCGTATCAGGAACGTTCCTTCTGGGCTTCGGATAAGCAGAAGGGCGGACGCAATCTGTGTATTAAAATGGATTGCTGGGGAACCACGATCCTTCCGTTTATGACCGGCCTTTTTATGGCCGGCGATGCCGAAGTCTATGACTACTCCAAAGGAGACTGCCTTGCGTATGAGCGGTTCATGCGGGCCGGCATTATTCCGCTTGTGGCATATGAGTCCAGCCTGATGCCGGTCTCCGAAGGGCGGCCGATGCCCGGCTGCCCGAACGTCATGTTTCCGGAATCGCTGTGCACCATCTCAACTTCTCTGGACGGAGTGAAACAGGATGAGATGGGCAACTGCTATTTCTGGCCGCCGCCGTCTCTTCTCAGCCGGCCGAAGTATAACCGGCTGACTGCTTACTACTTTCTCTGCGGTCTTTTTGCTTTCGGGCAGAAGAACGACCGCGCCTATATGCAGCTTGCCTGGATTCCAATCGAACTTTGGTCTCTGGAGGAAAAACCCGCGTTCAGTGGGTTTCTTTCCCGGCGTTAAGCGCGCCGAGCGGCAGGACGGTTTTCCCGTACACTTCATTGAGAACCTGCGCGATACCGGCATAGATCGCTGAGAAACCGCAAATCAGACCTTCATAACCCGCAATTTGTTTGAGCAGCGCATTTTCCGCAGCGTCGCCGACAGCCAGCAAAACGAACAGCACAACCAGAGTCCCGAATACAACCTGCAGGGCTTTGGAAAGTTTCAGCGTTCCGATAAACATCAGCAGGGTGAAAAATCCCCACAGAGCCAGAAAGCAGGCCATGGCCATGCTTGAAGCGGGCGCAGCCAGGCCGAGCTTCGGAAGAACAATCAGCGCAACAAGCGTCAGCCAGAAAAAGCCGTAGGACGTGAAGGCCGTTGTTCCGAAGGTATTGTTCTTTTTCCATTCCATGATGCCGGCAATCACCTGAGCGGTTCCTCCGTAGAAAATGCCCATGGCGAGGATCATCGCATTAAGCTCATAAAGCCCGGTGTTATGGAGATTCAGCAGAACGGTTGTCATGCCGAAGGCCAGCAGTCCGAGCGGAGCGGGATTGGCGGTATTGTCTTTGATGGTCATGGGGTCTGTGCTCATAGAACTTTCTCTTTGCGGTGTTAAAAGACGAGTCAGTTATTTTTTCTCAAGAATGCGGCGTGCATGGTCGAGTGCGTGGGCAATATTTTTATGTATATTGGCGTGGCCGATTTTGTCGATCAGCTGTGCTTTCTTCATCGCTTCAACGGGTTGTTTGTGAATGCCGGAGATCAGCAGTGTGGTGCCGTCGCGTTGCGCCGCCGTGACGACTCCTTCCAGCGCCTTCAGGCCGGTGGCATCAATGGCCGGAACGTTCCGCATACGCAGAATCAGAACCTTCGGCATACGGATTTTGCCGATCTCGTCCTGGAACTTGCTGGCGGCTCCGAAGAAGAACGGCCCGTCGATTTCGAAAACCTCGACACCCTTCGGCACGTTGAAGCGAGTCAGGGCGTTTGGATCGTTTTTATCAACGGTTTCATCATCAAGGTTGATAATGCCGGCGTTTGTCACAGTCTCCATGCGGCGCATAAAGAGCAGGGCGGAGAGCACCACGCCGGTCTGGATGGCGACGGTTAGGTCGGCGAAAACCGTCAGCAGAAAGACGGTCAGCAGAACGAGGATATCGCTGCGCGGGCTGCGGAAGAGTTTTACAAAGAAATGCAGCTCGCTCATGTTGTAAGCGACAATCAGCAGGACGGCGGCCAGAACACTCATGGGAATAAGCGCGGCATAGCGGCCGAAGAAAAGCAGGATCAGCAGCAGCGTGATCGCGTGAACAATTCCGGCCAGAGGGGTCGTGCCGCCGTTTTTAATGTTGGTGGCCGTGCGGGCGATTGCTCCGGTGGCGGGGATGCCGCCGAAAAGCGGCGAGGCGATATTTGCGATACCCTGCGCGACCAGTTCCATGTTGGATCGGTGCTTCTGTCCGGTCATTCCGTCCGCAACCACAGCGGACAGAAGCGATTCAATCGCGGCCAGCAAGGCAATGGTAAGCGCGGGTTGGAAAAGTCCGCGCATCAGCTCAAGATTGACCGAAGGAAAAGTAAACACGGGCAGATGGTTCGCTACGGCACCGAAACGGCTGCCGATGGTTTCGACCGGAAGTTTCAGCAGAGTGACCAGCAGGGTTGTGACAAGAATCGCGATCAGCGAACCGGGGACGCGGCGGGTGACACGCGGCCAGATAATCATAATCAGCAGAGCCAGCAGTCCGAGCTCGGCGGAGAGCGGATCAATCAGATGAAGATGAGTTCCGATGGCCTCGATCTTGCCGGTAAATTCGCCTGGGAATTTTTCCAGCTTCATACCCAGAAAGGCGGGAATCTGCGTGACAGCAATGATGACCGCAATGCCGGTCGTGAAGCCGATGATGAGCGGATAGGGCAGATATTTTAGAACCGAGCCGAGGCGGCAGACGCCCATCAGCACCAGCATAACGCCCGCCATCAGCGTAGCGACCGTCAGTCCGGCCATGCCGTACTGCTGAACGATTCCATAGACGATTACGATAAACGCGCCGGTCGGTCCGCCGATCTGAACCTGGCTGCCGCTGAAAAAGGAAATGATAAATCCTGCGATGATGGCGGTATAGAGGCCCTGTTCAGGCGTTACGCCGGAAGCGATACCGAAAGCGATTGCCAGCGGAAGTGCAACGATACCGGTAATCAGCCCGGCAATCAGATCGTTGGCGAAATGCTTCAGCGAATAGCCCGAACGGTAGCAGGTGAAAACCTGCGGAATCAAACGCGCATGCATGGAACTCCTTTTTGGTCGCAAAACAAAGCGTCCCTCATATACCTTTCAGTTTTGAATTAAAGAAAATTCCTATGAAATTACGTATTAACCAACTCGATCTGCCGCCGGACTACACGCCGGATCAGCTTCTTAAAGCCGCCGCCAAAACGCTTCGCTGCAATCCGTCGGCCTTGAGCGGATTGAAAACGATTCGCCGCTCCATTGACGCTCGAGGACGGTCGCCCCGCATGACGGTTGCGATCGAAGTTGAGTTCGCCGGAAAACTTCCCGCCGGACTGCGCGACGTGGATCCGGCCGTTGCAATGGTTTTTCCGGAACCGGCGGTCATAAAAAACTACAGCGGCCCGCGACCGCTCGTCGTTGGCGCCGGTCCCGCCGGGCTGATGGCGGCGCTCGGTCTAGCGGAAGCCGGACTGAAACCGCTTTTGATCGACCGCGGCGAAGCCGCCGCACCGCGCGCCAAACGGGTCGAATCGTTCTGGGGAAGCGGAATACTGGATGTCGAAAGCAACGTGCTCTACGGTGAAGGCGGCGCAGGACTTTTTTCCGACGGCAAGCTGACGTCGCGCAGTAAAGACCGGCCGCGTGTGCGCCGCTTTCTTGAAGCTCTGGTCACTTGCGGCGCGTCGCCCGATATTCTGATCGACGCCGAACCGCATATCGGCAGCGATGTGCTCGAGGAACTGGTTCCGGCACTGCGCAACCGGATCATTGAACTCGGCGGCGAAGTGCGTTTCGGCGCGCGGCTCGAGCGGCTCGAAATCGAAAACAGCGCGGTACACGGCGCGGTGATTTCCGGTGAACAGTTTCGCACCGACTGCTGTGTGCTGGCGACCGGCCACAGCGCACGCGACATTTACGAAATGCTGGCAGCGCAGGGCGTACCGCTGGAAACCAAGCCGTTTGCTGTCGGTGTGCGGCTGGAAATTCCCCAGCACCGCATCGATACCGCGCAGTGGGGCGGCAGTTTCCCTTCGCTCGGAAAGGCCAGCTTCCGGCTGACGCGCCGCGAAGAAGAAAATGCCCGCGCCTGTTACTCATTTTGTATGTGCCCCGGCGGACTCGTTATTTCCTGCGCTTCGTCGGCAGGTCTGATGACCACCAACGGCATGAGCTTATCGAAGCGCGACAAGCCGTTCGGCAACGCCGCCTTTCTGGTTCCCGTTATGCCGTCCGATTTCTCAGCGTTTTCAAATCCGGTGCTGGCCGGAATTGAGTTTCAACGGAAAATGGAGGCGGCAGCTTTCGCGGCAGGCGGATCGGATTACAGTCTGCCCGCCCAACGGCTGATGGATTTTCTGGAAGGTGCGTCACCGTCAGAGCTGCCGACAGGCCGTTCCTGCACGCGGGCCCGTCCGGCGCAGTTGCGCGGACTGCTTCCGGAGTTTGTCGAACACACGCTGCGCAGCGCCGTGCCGAAAATGCTGAGTAGTATGCACGGTGTGGTTTTGGATGAAGCGCTGCTCTACGCTTCCGAAACGCGCAGCTCCAGTCCGGTGCGTGTTGTGCGCGGCGAAAACGGACAATCATCAGTTCGCGGACTCTATCCCTGCGGCGAAGGCGCGGGCTATGCCGGCGGTATTGTCAGCTCCGGCGTCGATGGTTTGCGCATAGCCGAAGCGATTACTTCAGTCTGATGATTCCCGGCGAAGTTAATTCGTCTGATTTTTAACTTTGACGTCAATTAACTTTATACAACCGACGTTTTCAAACACGCTGCCGGTAAAGTCTTCCGGCAGGGGAATTTTCAAGCTCCGGTAGTTTTCTCCAAAATGTGTTCGGGATTCGATGCACAGGATATATCTGCCGCTTAGAAGATTGATGGAGCCGATTTGCGCCGGGATGCTGATTGTGCTGCTTTGATTCCATCCGACAGTTGCGCCGCTCACCGCGTCAACCGCGGCGGGATCTTCAACCCGTTTTGATTTAGGTTCCCAGCCCTTCAGTTTGTCGTAATGGATTTTCCGTTTGGAGAACATATGCAAAGTCTGGATGAATTCACCGGCATCATCTTCCAGCCAGAGAACAATCATTGGATTGTCACTGTCGCCATTGCCGACGGAGACAGTTATCTCAACGTTTTTTCCGGTGCTGTCTGCGCTTAGTGCAGAGAATAAAGGAAATGCGGTTAATACAGCTAATGTCAGAAGCAGTTTAGTTTGCACTTTCATATCGTCCCCTTTTTATGGTTTTCGAAAAACAGGTTATTCAGCTTGGACTCCCAGAATGCAATAAAGAGTAATGTAATCGTTTAGATCGAAGTTGTCCGGCGGAAGCGCTACTGCACGCTGATCATGTCCCATGAAGTATTCCCCGTCCGGAGGGATTGCTACCGCACGGCCATCATTACCGACAATGGCGACCCAGCCTTTCGGTTTTGTAATTGTGCGTTCATCTGGACCTGTAAGCGTTGCTCCTTCGGGAGGAACAGCAACGATTCGCCCGTTTCTGCCTTCAACTTTTGTCCAGCCTTGCGGAATGGCAACCTGCCTGCCATCGGGGCCTTCAACCGCCGTTCCACCGGGCGGGACAGCCACAGCATGTCCGTCGGAACCTATTACATAGCTCCATTCATTCGGCACGGCGGCTATCCGCTGATTTTTTCCCTGTATCGCTACTCCTTTTGGGGGCACTGCAACAAGCCGTCCATCCGGGCCTTGCTTCTTACTCCATCCTGCCGGAATTGAGACCGTTCTGCCGTCTGTGCCGCAGCATCCGGTTCCGTTCGGGGCGATCGCAACAGCCCGGCCGTCCGGACAGGTTTCCGTTTTCCACGCTGCGAAGACATTCAGTGTGCCGGCAACGAAAATTAAGGTGATGATCGAAAATTTTATAGAACTTTTCACAGCATACTCTCCTGATTTGAGTGACTTGCTTTTTAAAACACCCTTAACTGGAGGATTTTTATCATCAATACCGGTGTTTGGTAAATAAGAAAGGCGCAGATGTTTAATCCGATACGGTGCATGAACTCGGTCCCTGCGGCGAAGGCCGAAGGCGCGGGCTATGCCGGCGGTATTGTCAGTTCCGGCGTCGATGGTTTGCGCATAGCCGAAGCAATTATTGCGTAAAAAATTAAAACCAACTTGACGCGCAAGAACTGTTCGTATAAACCCACTCTGGTTTTTTATTTTTTCGAGGCGGAAATACCGGTTCTTGACTAAGGGTTTTGCTGTGTAAAAAACGCTTTCCCCGAGAGGGTGGATATGGCTAATGAGATTTTAAAGAGCGGTCTCGATCCGGCTTGTATCAAGCTGGAGCTGGCCTCGTCCGGTCGGGACGAAGCCATTCGCGAACTGGTTGGACTGATCCATGCCAAGCATCGTTTGCGCAATCCGGAAGAAACGATTGGCGTGGTGATGGAACGCGAGCGGAAAATGAGCACCAGTCTCGAAAACGGCATTGCTGTTCCCCACGGGAAATCCGCTTCGATTGACCGGCTGATGGTGGCAGTCGGATTGAAGCAGAAGGGCATTGATTTTAAAAGTGCCGACGGCCAGCCCTCGAAAATTATTATTTTGATTCTTTCTTCAGCGGCGCAGACCGGTCCTCACGTGCGCTGTCTGGCTGAGATCGGCCGGCTTTTGCAGTCCGAAACCAATCGTAAAAGAATTCTGGCTGCCAAGGACTCGGACACCGTCTTTAAACTTATGACGGATACGGGTATTTAATACCATGAAGGCAAAATCATCCATCCGGCCTCTCACGAACGGTTTGAAACCGGTGGGCCGCTGGATGTGTGTGCTGGTATTTACATTTCTGTCCGGCGCTACGGATTTGTTGTTTGCGGATGCTTCCGGCATCGAGCCTTCTGTCTCTACCGAAATTTTGTCCGAAGCAGAGGGCGGCGAACATCTGTCGGTCCAAGCGCTCGAAATTTTCAGCGTTGCCGGCGTGCCGGTTACGAATTCGATGATTACCGGCTGGCTGGCCGCAGCCCTTCTGATTGTGGTTTCGGTGCGGTTTCGTCAGCAGGTGCTGGCTGGGCGCCATACTCTGTTTACCGGTACGATCGAAGCGCTGGTAATTTTTCTGCACGGCTTTCTGGCTGATATTATGGGAGAAAAGCTGGCACAGAAAACCTTCTGGCTGCTGGGCTCTTTTTTCATTTTTATTCTCTGTTCCAACTGGCTGGGGCTGTTTCCCGGTATTGGAAGCATCGGCTGGGGACATTCAACGGAGCATATGTTCAAGGTGACGCAGCCGCTGTTCCGCGGGGTTAACGCCGATCTCAATACCACGCTGGCGCTGGGTGCGCTGTTTTTCTTTTTCTGGTTTATCTGGGCATGGAAGGAAAATGGACCGGTCGGCATAGTGAAGCACATTTTCGCGCCCAAAGGCGGATCGACAGGCATCATGCATTTTGTGATGGCGGTGGTGTTTCTGGCCGTCGGTTTTTTGGAAATTTTCTCGATCATCATCCGGCCTTTTTCGCTGGCACTGCGTCTGTACGGCAATATTTTCGCCGGAGAAGTCATGCTGGAAACCATGCTGCACAAGATCCCCGCACTCGGCTGGCTGCTGCCGGTTCCGTTTTATCTGATGGAGGTGCTGGTCGGACTTATCCAGGCACTGGTTTTCATGCTGCTTTCTGCTGTTTTTGTCATGTTGATTTGCAGTCATGAAGGCGAAGAAGAGCATTAAGCGAAAAGGAGATAGAAGATGGATCCATCAATGCATATCGGTATCGCGGCAGCAGGTGCTGCCATTGGCGTGGGCATTATCGGTTTCGGCGCTGTAACGGCGGTCGGTCGGAATCCCGGCGCGAGCACCAAAGTCATGGTGCAGGCGATTCTGGCGATTGCCTTTGCTGAAGCCTGTGTGTTCTACGCCATTTTCCTGAAATAGGCCGCAAGGGCGACGGAGCACTATGAGTACATTGTTTGTGCAGACTGGAAACGGGTTGTTTGAGGGAGCGGTGGCGATGCCGTTGCTGGCGGTCATCGAAAACCCGTTTCCGAAATTCGGCGTCAACTGGTACGACTTTACTTCGCAGGTAATTGCGTTTCTGATCATCGCGTGGATTTTGAATAAATTTGTGTTCAAGACCGTGATGAAAACAGTGGCCGACCGGCAGAAAGAAGTTGAAGAAGCCGCCGCCAACAGCGAGCGGATCCGCTGTGAACTTCAGGCTGCTGAAGAGGCACGCAAAGACGTACTGCATAAAGCTCAGGAGCAGGCGGACCGGGTTGTTTCCGAGGCTAAGGCCAATGTAGCTGAACTGCTGAATCAGGAAAAAATCCGGTGCGAACTGCTGGGTAATGAAATGCTGGCCAAAGCGCGTGAAGATGCCCGTCTGGATCAGGCGCGCCTCAAAACAGAGCTCAAAGGCGAAATCGCAACAATGGTTGTCAATCTTACCGCAAAGCTGGCTCAATTGAATCTCACCGCCGCCGACCGGGACCGGCTGTTGCAGGCCGCTATTAAAGAAGTCGCCGCGCCGGTGCAGGACTAAACGGTTATGAAACTCACCCGTCAGCACAGCCGCAATGCCCGCCTTCTTTGGCAGTCCGTTTGCCTGAACGGCGCTCCCGATGCGGATCGCATCCGGGAGGCGGTACGGACGGTGCGGCAGTACGAAGGGCGCGGTGCTGAAGCGGTGCTGAGATGCTTTGCGCAGCGGCTGGAAGTTTATATCCGCGCAAACCAGGTCGGCGTGGTCAGCGCCGACCGGCTCTCAACTCAGCAGCAGGAACAGCTGGCCGGGATGTTTCGAGGAACAGGGTCGGCTCAGGCCGGAGTCAGTTTCTCCGTTGACCCGTCTGTTATCGGCGGATTGCGGGTGGAAAAAGGTTATCAGGTGACAGATATGACGGTTGTCCGGCAACTGGAAATATTGAAAGACGAGCTTTTAAAAAATTGAATTTTTCGGACGGAAAGGCTGGTTAACATACTATGCAATCTATCGTGGCGGACATCGAACAGACTATTGCGCAGTTTCATCCCGAGGCGCATTGCGAAGAAACAGGCAAAGTCATGGAAGTCGGCGACGGCGTGGCCCGGATCGAGGGACTGCGCAAAGTCCGGCTGAACGAAATGATCGATTTCGGCAACGGCATCACCGGCCTTGCTCTGAATCTTGAAGAGAACAGTGTCGGTGCGGTAGTGCTGAGTAACGCTGAAACGGTGCGTGAGGGTCAGATCGTGCGCTCCACCGGCCGGTTGCTCGAAATTCCCTGCGGGCGCGCCATGCTTGGCCGCGTCATCGATCCGCTCGGACGTCCGCTGGACGGCAAGGGCCCGATTGAGACCACGGAAATGAATCCGGTGGAGCGTCCGGCTCCCGGCATTATCGGCCGGCAGTCGGTTGCTGCGCCGTTGCAGACCGGTATTCTTGCTATTGATGCAGTCATTCCGATCGGCCGCGGACAGCGCGAATTGATTATCGGCGACCGCTCAACCGGCAAGACCACCATTGCGATCGACACGATCATCAACCAGGCGCGCCTGAACCGCGAAGCTGAGATTGCGGTTGATACCAAGGTTCATCCTGTATTCTCGGTTTACGTGGCGATCGGGCAGCGGCAGTCGAGTGTGGCGCAGGTCGTGCGTGCGCTGGAAGAACGCGGCGCACTGAAATATACCGTCATCGTGGCGGCCACGGCATCCGATTCGGCGGCGATGCAGTATCTGGCGCCGTTCAGCGGGACAGCCATCGGTGAATGGTTTATGGATCACGGCATGGATGCGCTGGTGGTTTATGACGATCTCTCCAAACACGCGGTGGCTTACCGGCAGATGTCTCTGGTTCTGCGCCGTCCTTCCGGCCGCGAAGCGTATCCGGGCGACATTTTTTATCTGCACAGCCGCCTGCTGGAACGCTCGGCCTGCATGTCGAAAACGTGCGGCGGCGGTACGCTGACTTCGCTGCCGATCATTGAAACGCAGACCGGCGACGTTTCCGCCTACATTCCGACCAATGTGATTTCCATCACGGACGGCCAGATTTATCTGGAAAGCGATCTGTTCCATCAGGGTATCCGCCCGGCGATGTCGGTCGGGATTTCCGTGTCGCGCGTCGGTTCCGCCGCGCAGACCAAGGCGATGAAAGAAGTCGCGGGGAAGGTGAAGCTGGAGCTGGCGCAGTATTATGAAATGAAAGAATTTGCCCAGTTCGGTTCCGATCTGGATGCCAAGACCGTTGCGCTGATCGAACACGGCAAACGTATTACCGAACTGTTTAAGCAGATCCAGTACAGTCCCTTTCCGGTGGAAGAGGAAGTTGTTCAGCTGTGGGCGGCTCAGCATGGCTTTTTTAACAGTGTACCGGTTGAAAAAACGCGCGAAGTCCGCGCAAAGTTCCTCGAATTTGTCCGGATGCGGTACAAGGAGCTGCTGCAGGAAATCGGGCAGCAGAAAAAGCTGACGCCGGAAATCAAGAAAAGCCTCGAAGAGGTTGTTGCTGAATATCAAAGCCTGGTCTAACGGACAGTCATGGCAAATTTACGAGACATACGGCAGCGCATTAAGTCGATCCGCTCTATGGCCAAAATCACCAAGGCCATGCAGATGGTGTCGATTTCAAAAATGAAGCGCGCCCAGCATGCGGCGACGTTCGGCATTCCCTACGCCGATATGCTGAACGATATTCTGACTCAGGTGACGCATTATGTCGGCATGTATCAGCACGGACTGATGGAAAGACGGGACGGCGACCGTAAGTTGATCATTCTGGTCGGCACGGATCGCGGGCTGTGCGGTTCGCTGAACACAAATATTTTCCGCGAAGTTACCAAGTATAACCGGGATACCACGCTGTTTGTGACCCTCGGTGCCAAAGCGGCGCAGTTCGTACAGAAAACCGGCCGTCTGCTGATCGTGGACTTCGACTACAGCGATCAGCCGAAACTTTCTGAAGCCCGCATGGTCTGCCGGTTTGTCGCCCAGCTTTTTCTGGATGACGAAATCGACAGCGCGGATATTGTTTTCAGCGACTATGTCTCAACTTTTAAACAGATTCCCCTGACATGGAACTTTCTGCCGGTAGGCCAGGAACAGGAATTTTTCGATCAGATGCCTGAAGCGCTGAAGCGCACGAAAATTGCGGAAGCGCAGAAGAGCGTCAAAGACATCGGGGAATTCGATTTCGAACCGGATGTGAATACGGTCTATGAATCCCTTCTGCTGCGCAGTCTGGACTATCAGCTGCTGCAGATTATGCGCGAAGTCCGTGCCAGCGAACACAGCGCGCGCATGGTGTCGATGAAACAGGCGACGGATAATGCCAGAGATATAAATAACAATCTGCAGCTGGTTCATAACAACCTGCGGCAGGCGTCCATCACGAAGGAGCTTCTGGAAATAGGCAGTGCGTCCGGAGCAGACTGATCGCAGAATTTAAAACGCAGCAATTGCAGGAAACGAGGCGGGAAATGAAGCAGGGGAAAATTGTACAGGTAATCGGGCCGGTGGTGGACGTCGAGTTTGAAAACGCCGCCGATCTTCCGGGAATTTATGAAGCGCTGATCGTGGAGCAGACGGAAGCCGACGGCAAGGTGCGCAAGCTGGTTCTGGAAGTGCAGCAGCACGTCGGCGGACACTGGGTGCGCACGATCGCCATGGGCGCGGCGGAAGGGCTTCAGCGCGGAACGGTGGTTAAAACCACCGGCTCGCCGATTACGGTTCCGGTCGGGCAGGGCGTCATGGGCCGCATGATGAATGTCACCGGCGACCCGGTTGACGAACGCGGCGAAGTCAGAGCGGAAAAACGGCTGCCGATTCACCGCCGTCCGCCGGCGCTGACCGAACAGACCACCAAGCCGGAATTGCTGACGACCGGTATTAAAGTAATCGACCTGATCTGTCCCTTTTTGAAGGGCGGTAAAGTCGGCGCGTTCGGCGGTGCAGGCGTCGGCAAGACCGTTGTCATCATGGAACTGATCAACAATATCGCCAAACAGCACGGCGGTTATTCGGTTTTTGCCGGTGTCGGCGAACGTTCGCGTGAAGGCAACGACCTCTATCAGGAAATGTCCACTGCCGGCGTTATCAATCAGGCCGATCTCGAAAAATCAAAAGTAGCTTTGGTTTACGGACAGATGAACGAGCCGCCGGGCGCCCGTATGCGCGTGGCGCTGACCGCTCTGACGGTGGCCGAATATTTCCGCGATGAAAAATTCCAGGATGTGCTGCTCTTCATCGACAACATCTTCCGCTTCTCGCAGGCCGGCGCTGAAGTATCGGCCCTGCTTGGCCGGACGCCCAGCGCGGTCGGTTACCAGCCTACGCTTTCCACGGAAATGGGCGACCTGCAGGAACGCATCACCTCCACGCGCTCCGGATCGATCACATCGTTCCAGGCCGTTTATGTGCCTGCCGACGACTTGACCGACCCGGCGCCGGCCACGACGTTCGCCCACCTGGACGCCACCATCGTGCTGGAACGCTCGCTGGCATCGCAGGGGATTTTTCCGGCTGTCGATCCGCTGGCCTCCAACTCGCGGGCGCTTTCTCCCGAAATCGTCGGCGAAGAACATTACAACACGGCGCGCGGCGTTCAGGCTGTCCTCCAGCGTTACAAAGAGCTTCAGGACATTATCGCCATTCTGGGGATCGACGAGCTGTCCAATGAAGACAAAGTCATTGTCAACCGCGCCCGCCGCATTCAGAAGTTCTTGAGCCAGCCGTTCACGGTTGCTGAAGTCTTCACCGGCCAGCAGGGCCGGCAGGTTACCATCGAGGAAACCGTGCGCGGATTTAAGGAAATTCTGGAAGGCCGGCACGATGCGGTGCCGGAATCCAATTTCTATATGAAGGGCGGCATCGCGGAAGCGATCGAAGGGGTCTGATCATGGCTGCACTGCTGCGGGTTAAAGTCATCACGCCGAAAGAAGTCGCCTACGACGGAACCGCTCTGGCCGTTACCATCCCGGCCGAGATGGGCGAAATGCAGGTGTATCAGGGACACATCCCGGTGCTGGCCCGCGTCGTCCGCGGAACCGTCCGCATCGAAAAAACCGGCGCTGAGCCGGTCTGCTTCGAAGTGGATGAAGGATTTTTCCGCGTCACGCCCGATGATGTCAGCCTGCTGATCGACACCATCCAGCCGCTGTAAAGTTTTTGTTCAATTCTAACGACGCCGGCATCGACGGCCTCAATATCGCCGAAGCGGTGGTTGAAAAAAATGGAATTAGGCTAAACGTTTGAAAGGAGCGTCGAGCGTAGCTCGTAAGCTCACTTGATTGGTTCGACTTTCCTAAATCCGTATTTTGTCTTGTACTTTATAAGCGTAGTCTCTGCGTCTAGCATTTTGTCTGCGGTCTCGTTAGTTAACTGAACTTCGAGAACGGCGTGATATTCGTCTTTATACTCATCCAAGATAATGAAGTGAGAGAACCCTTTATCTAAAGTAAGTTCTGAAGCGCGTATTAAAGCGAACTCAAAAACCTTTGTTTCGCTTCTGAATGCAGCGTGACCTGACGCATAAACTACCTGATATTTATTTTCACCTAAAGGGTAGTCCTCATAACCTCCAAAGTGAACAAACATGAGCCAAATCTGTTTTCTATAGGGTGAAATCCCGACACAACCTGACAATAGACCAAGGATTAATATTATCGTAGTAATGCGATATAGATATTTCATTTTATTGTCGAACAGTATTATTAGCCTCACTTCAGTCTTTAACGGGTCAAGTTACCAATGTCAGGAGCGTAGCGCGGCGGTTCAGTACCGACAACCCGGGAATGTTTTATTTTCTGTTCTTTCACTCCAACTCCTCGTTTTTTCCACTTGTTTTCGATATCGGGGAAAGAATATACAGCCTCTCAAAATTTGATGTCAGGAGACTGTATGGCGAAGCAGGATGACAGTTTAATTTCGTTGGACGGGACGGTAACCGAGGTTCTTCCCGGCACCATGTACCGCGTAAAGTTTGATAACGGACATATGGTGCTGGCGCACGTCTCCGGCAAAATCCGCAAAAACTTTATCCGCATTTCCACCGGCGACAAGGTAACGGTCGAAATCTCCACCTACGACCTGACCAAGGGCCGCATCACCTACCGCCACGCCTGACCGGCATTGCCGGTTTTTCTTTTCTGTGGGTGAGCCCGTTGGGCTCGCCGTATTCCGAGGCCACCGGCCTCGGCTACAGAATCAGGAGTACACACGATTTGACGTGCAATCAATATGCCCTGACGCTAAAACCGCCGCATGAATTTTCAAACGGTTCCAACTCCCAGTTTTGTTGTCGATGAAGCCAGGCTTCAGCGTAACCTCGACACGTTCGCTTTGGTAAAAAAGCGCACCGGCTGTAAAATCCTGCTGGCGCTCAAAGGCTTTGCGATGTGGAGTACGTTTCCGCTGCTGCGCAAAACGCTCGACGGCGTTTGCGCCAGTTCGCCGTGGGAAGCGCGTCTTGGACGCGAAGAGTTCGACGGCGAGGTTCACGCTTTTGCCGCGGCTTACAGCGAAGCCGATGTCCGCGAACTGCTGATTCTCTGCGACGAGATTGATTTCAATTCGT
>JBGAJP010000031.1:0-30839 GCA_044224855.1 Pontiellaceae bacterium | reverse complement strand
GGCGGCTTTGAGCTGTTCGCGCTGCGGCTTGAAATAATGCTGCATGACAATCTCGGCGGTTGCGTGTCCGGTGACGGTCTGCACCAGTTCCAGCGGCATCCCCGACATGAGCGCAAGCGTGATCCATGTTGTCCGCAATGCGTGAAAATCCCGCACCGATGCCCGCTTGATGCCGGTTTCCCGCTCGATGCGGACTTTGCCTCTGCTCGGAAGCAAGGCGACCTTTGAGGGACGTTTCTTTCCCCGAATGAAGGCAATGCCCGTTTCTGTCTCGATCTCGTTCAGATAAGCGGATGCTGTGGCTTTGGATACGCCCGTGAGTGCGGCGGATCGGCAAAGCGGTTTCCCGGCGACGTAATGAGTGAACACGGCGCGGGCTTTGTCGCGTTTCTGGTCGGTGGGGATGCCGGTGAAATAGGTTTCGGCCTTGTCGGTCAACTCCTGCGGATCGAAGGGCGCAAGCTCGGCGGGCGGTGCTTTGCCGTCATGGAATCCGGCGCGGGCGAGAACGGCCTTGAACCGGTTGGTCAGTAAAACGTCATTAGCGGCGTATTGTTTGGCGAGCTTCGGGAAAACATACTCCGATTTGCGGCCCGTCTGCTTTTCGATCTCCCGGCGCAGGAGGTCGGCAAGCGGGATGTCCACCGTCCGTCCCGTCTTGGAGGTTTTGACCGTAATGTATCCACCTGCCAAATCAACATCCTTCCAGCGCAAGCGGCAGCAGTCCCCTTTGCGCATGGCCGTACAGGCGGCAGTTACCACAAGCGGGTAAATCAGATCGTCGAACTGGGCGGCATCCAGTACGTCCGCCAGCTCGTCGGGTGTGAACGGAATACGGTGAACGGTTTCCAGCGGCCTCTGCGGGATTTCATCGAAGGCACGGCACCTGCCCCGGCGGCAGGCGGTCTTCATTGTTCCAAGGATAAAATTCCATGTTCTGGGTGTAATGCCGCGTTGCTCATGCCAGTCCAGAAAGGCACGGGCAATATCCGGGGAAATATGATCCAGCTTGGTTGTTTGGGGAAAATGCCCAGCGCACCACGTCTTAAACCCTTCGAGATAGTTTATGCTTTTGAGAGTGTGCGTTTTGCCAGCGGGTTTGTTCCTTGGTTTTTCGAGCCAAAGGCGCGGCAGGTCTTCCAATAGGTATGCGTCCACCCGGCGGCCTGTACGGGCTTCGTGAACGGCTTGGGCAAAGTCTTCGGTCTTGCGGTTCCCGTTTACCGCTTGCAGATGCGCCTGCATGGCCGCTTCGGCCTCGCTGCGGGATTTCTCGAAGTGGACGCTCCCATGCTCCTGCTCAGGAGTGGGCGGTATCCCCCGCACCTCGACACGCAGATTTACCGCCTTGCGCTTGCCGTCTATCTGGTATGCCCCATACCACCACTTTGAGGTTTTGCGCCGCTCAAGTGTCCCTTTGATTTCCGCCATAGTTTTGCCTCCTGATAGGTCGGGAAAACTAAAGAACACTGCGAGACGAAAAACAAGCTATTTTCCAAATATATGCCAAATAAATGCCATTACAAGCGCACAAAACTCTATTTATATAGCGTTTTTTAATTTCGGTAAAGCGACTGTTAATCACTTGGTTGCTTGTTCGAGCCCAGCCGCCGGAGCCATTCTTTCAATTCCTCTCCTTGTAATACGTCCGATCCAAAGGCATCTTCCGTTCTATCCGGAGGGTTCCGCATGAAAATCACAAAGGTTTGCGTCTTTTCTCTGTTCCTCACCGTCCTCAACACCTGGGCGCAGAAAAACATTCCGTATACCGAAATCGGAAACAGCTCCCAAATGCTCAACCTCTATTTGCCGGCAAGCGCCAAAAAGCCGGCGCCGTTAATCATCTGGATTCACGGCGGCGGGTGGAAAAACGGATCAAAGGAAAACTGCCTTCCGCTCCGGCTTGGATTCACAGAGCGCGGCTATGCGGTAGCAAGTATTAATTACCGTCTGACCGGAGAGGCCGCCTTTCCAGCGCAGATTCAAGACTGTAAAGCGGCTGTGCGCTGGCTGCGAGCCCATGCCGGCGAATACAACCTGAATCCTGACCGGTTCGGAGCGTGGGGTTCTTCCGCCGGCGGTCATCTGGCCGCATTGCTCGGAACCAGCGGCGATCTAACCACTTTCGATACAGGCGGGAACCTGAAGGTTTCCAGCCGCGTGCAGGCGGTTTGCGATTATTACGGTCCCTCTGACTTCCTGGCAGAGGACGCAGGCCCGGATATCAAACTGCAGTCGCGAGAAGACTCTCCGGAAGCCGCACTGCTGGGCGGAACGCCGGACAAAAAACCGGAAGTTGCAAAGGCGGCCAGTCCGGTAACTCACGCGACATCGGACGACCCGCCCTTTCTGATTGTTCACGGCGATCAGGATCGCACCGTATGGCTTGACCAAAGCCGCCGGATGGATTCAGCACTGCGCGCGGCAGGCGTGGAAACCGAACTGATTATTCTGCCGGGGTCCGGGCACGGCGGCCCTGCTTTTGCGGCACCGGAAATGGCGAATAAGGTCGCTGCATTTTTCGACCGGCACCTTAAGTAAAACAAAAGACATCTGGACATCCATTTTGGATGTCCAGATGTCACAGGCTCCTTCTATTACAGTTTAAGCGGGCTCTTCGGGAAGGCCGTCAGCCAGAACTGAACCCAGAATTGTGTCTGGTCGTCTTCATCTATTCTAAAACCAACACCCATACCGACGCAGTCGAACTTGTGGTTAACAAGTATCTTGCGCTCATACCACTCGTTGAATTTCTCGTCATAACTGACCGAGAATTCATAGGACCAGTCATCGTTCGGGAAAAGTTTAGCGCGCGGTGTTATAAGCGAGCGAGTACCGGCCAGATAGCGGTATTCCATGCTGTACTCGCTCTTGTCGTCAGTAACGAATTTGAGTCGGGCATTGGCCGGATTCACGTCATGGGTGTACCAGTTGTATTCGATATCTGACTGGATAAAGAAATTATCGGTCAGACTCAGTTCGGTATCTGCCACAAGATTGCTGAAGCTCTTTTGACCCTCAGGCGTCTCAAAACGTCCGGTGGTGTAAATATCGCTATCGACAAAATTGGATACCCGTTTGAGGCCGCGCTTAGTTTGCAGGAGATTGCGGGCGCCAAAGCGGACTTCGTTCTGTTTATCGAGTGCGTCAACGGAATCGAACTGGAAAAGGTTTGTCGGAGTCATACTGGGTTCGGGTCTCCAGCTGTAGTCGGCGTACGGCTCGACCACATGGCGCAGTCCGTTACCGAAGAATCCGCTCTTTTCCGTAATCGGCTTATAGGCCTTGAAGGATGTCAATGTACCCAGCTCCAAAATATTGCGATAGTCGGCACTGGCCCCTTCAGCCGTCTCGCTGTACCAGGTACCGCGATAACCGGCGCGAGGAATTACATTGAAAAACTCCTTAAAGCGCAGCGGCAGGAAAATGCGGTCATAGGTATCAAACCGGGCACTGCGGTAATTATCATCTCTGAACACCGACGGCAGGTTGGTTTCGGCGTAGAGCTTCTCAAGGAAAGCGACGTTATTTTCGCTCTCAAAATAGAACGGTGAATCGCCAAGCCGCGAACGGTACCAGTCATACGTCATCTCAGGAACACGGTCGACCGTGGTGTAAAAATCGTTCATGCGGCGGTCGATGCGCAGGCTGGCGGCATAGTCATCGGCGGAACGCTGTACAACCGCGTAATTTTCCGGATTGGCTTCGTGCCGGAACTCGTCGTTGAAAAAGTCCTCAACAATATCCGGATCGCTCAGCCAGTTGAGTTTGGTGGCAAAATAAGTCTGCTCATCAATTTTTTCACGGTCAGTCAATTTCACGCGATACCGCTGAGAATCAATCAGTTTCCTGATTTCGGGTGCCTTGTCGTGGCGGTCGTAAGGATCGCTGTCATTGATATAATATGTCTCAATGCCGCCGCCGCCTCGCGGGGTTTCCCAGGCGAAATCCTGCCCGATACCAAGACCCCTGCTGGAATAAGCATCAAAATGCGTATTCGCAGTAAGCCAGTCGGTCGGGTGCAGTTCGGCGCGACCCAGAATAAAGGCCCCCATACGTCCGCCGGCACCAACCGTGAAGGTGAACACGCGGTAACCGAGATGGCGCTGCCAGACCGGCGTATAGAAGACAGGAACCGGTCCGACATAGAATGTGACACTCTTCGCCTTGATAAAAACACCGCTGGGTTTGTGTTCGTCAAGAACCCGAAGCTCCTTGGCTTTTGCATAGACCGTAGGCTTATCACCGGAACAGGTGGTCATCGTGACATTTTTCATGAGAAACTCATTGGTCGAAACGCGCTCAGTGGTTTCAGCAGTAATGTAGGCCGGCTCAAAATACATGGCTGAGTTGCCGAAGTTTCCGACATGGGTTTTGTAGTTGTAAACCAGTTCCTGGCCTTCCCAATAGCTGCCTTCACGAACCATCCGGATATTCCCGCTGGCCTTGATTTCGCCGGTCTCTGAATTCACCGTCACATGATCCGCCTGCAGGCTGGTGCCCGCCTGCTGCACGGCAACGTTACCGTCGCCAATCAGCAGCTTGCCGGAATACTCCATCCGGTCCGCCGTGACTTCAACGGCGCCGGGATCATCCGTCGTGCGTTCGGGAAGAGGTTTTGTATCGACATGCACACTGCCGGGTCCGCTAACCGCAGTCGGGGCAGCCGCTTCGCCGCCGGCTGCGGCTACAGTAATTGCCACTCCACCGGCTGCAGCAGCGGGTTCGCCGCCGCCGGACTCACCGGTTGTATCAGCCACCGCAACAATCGGTGCTTTCGTACCGTCGGCCAGCCGGGCTTCGCCGTTCGGGAAAAGCACGCGCAGGCGTTCGGCCGATTTCGCAGCATATTCAGTGTCGCCGAATTTATTGATCACCTTGTTGTAATAAATCGCGGCGGAATTCGTCTGCGGCGGGCGAGGAACGCGCTCGTAAAAACGACCAACCTCATAGTTGTGTTCTGCTGAAAGCGTGTGCAGTTTGACACCGAAGTCATGTACTTCAGCGATGTGCTGCGAGTTGGTGTAGAGCTCAGGAAACAGGCTGGCCGAAAGTTGCGCCTGTTCACGGATATCGACGCTGTACGGCGTGGAATCAACCAGCTCTTTGAAGCTGCCGATTTTTGCAACAGCGGCTTTTTCAGCGTAGGGGCTGTTCGGATAGCGGTATTCGGTTGTTGCGTAGGCGACAACAGCCAGTTCCTGATCGTTATTTTTCTGATACGCCTGCCCGATCATGTACTGCATCTCAGGCGCACGTTCCCATTGCGGAGCGTTTTTGATGATCGATTCGAATAACGGCACCGCACGCTCGGGAGCGCGGTAGCCGCCGAACAGCCAGCGCATCCGTTTACGGTTCATCTCTTTTTCGGCAAGGGTGTATTGCCGGTCGAGGACAGAGTTATAATTCGTAATGCTGGTGTAATACTGCTGAATCAGTTCTTCGTAGGCGGTGAACGCCTTTTTGTTTTTGCCCTTTTCAGAGTAAATTTCCGCCACCGCCTGTTTGGCCGCCGCCGCGTGGACATCTTCCGGCCAGCGCTTCACGAAAATTTCGAATTGCTTCCGTGCGCTCCGGATATGGCCTTTTCCCTTCAGCGACTCGGCATACTTCCAGTGCTCTTCTGCCGTCGCAGGTTTATAGCTGAAAGGATTCAGATAAAAATAGTTACCGCTGCGGGTTTCCTGATACGGCCGGGCCGTCGAACAGCCGGTCACGGTAAGAAACGTGAAGACGGCCAGAAAGCCAGCGATAGAAGCGCGGTTTTGTTTTAAATTCATATCCGCCAGAGAGTACGGAAGCCCCTCCGCCTTGGCAAGAGCGAAGCCTCGGTTTCCAAGCGATTTGGGAGCAGGGAAACGCCCTTCCAGCCGATGGAATACACCGGCACTAGAACTCAACGCGCGGAACGACAGACGCTTCCGCCGCGGACTCAAACGGCGTACGCCGCTCAAAGCCGAACAGTCCGGCCCAGACCGATCCGGGGAACCGGCGGATTGATGTATTGTAGGCTTGTACCATCTCGTTATAGCGGCGGCGTTCCACTGAAATACGGTTTTCCGTTCCGGACAGCTCGTCCTGCAACGCCATAAAATTCTGGTTGGCTTTCAGTTCCGGATAGTTTTCCGCCACCAGCAGCAGGCGGCTGAGCGCGCCCTGCATTTCTCCGGCAGCCTTTATCTTTTCATCCGGCGTGGAGGCCAGACCCCACTGGCTGCGCAGGCGGGTGACTTCAGTCAGAAGTCCTTTTTCATGTGCGGCATAGCCTTTAACCGTGCTGATCAGATTCGGGATCAGATCAAAGCGGCGCTGAAGAACGGTTTCGACGTTGGCCCACTGGGCCGTCACCGCTTCATCCTGAGAAACAAAACGGTTTTTTGATCCGATGGCCGAACCGCCGATTATCACAACCACCAGCAAAATGATTCCGAGTACAATCCATGTCTTCTTCATTTCCATCCTCCGTTTCTAAATTCGGTCAACCGCATCGACAACCGCTTCAATCGAAGTCAGATACTCTTCGAAGAGCCGTCCGGCGTCTACATTTTTTATTTTCAGCGTACCGGCTTTCAGAGCCTGAATCTGCCGGAAGCTTTCGAGCTTCACCGGAATATGCCCGTTGAGTTTTTCCAACGCCAGAAACTTTTCTGCCGGAACCGGATTTTCATAGAGACGCAACGCGGCGCGGAAAAGTGTCAGTACTCCGGAAAGCGAACCGGTCAACAAAGCCGTCAGCCTCCGCGGATTTCCGCTGACGGAAAGATAACTGCGGCAAAGCTGGATCACCGCGGAGCGCAGTTCGCGTTCCACCTGCAACCGCAGATTAGCCGTGCCGGGCTCAATCGCCGCGATGACATCCTCACCGAACAGAACGCGGCGGGCATCACGCATATCAAGCAGTTCAATCGGAAAAACGTCGGCAGCTTCCGCCAGCCGTTTACGCGTAAATATCAGCGGCGGCGGATTGCCGGCCCGTTCCCAGGCCGCAACCGGTTTCGACAGCTCCCGCAGCACCGACGGAGAAAGATCGTTCAGCGCAACCAGCAGATTATAGTCTGAGCCTTTCGCAGCGTAATCGCCCGCTGCCGCAGAACCGTAAAGCACCACGGCTTGCAGATTGTCGCCGCAGACGGTTTTCAGTTTTTCAGTGAACTGCTCCGGATTCATCTTTTCCCTAAAACACTCCCTGCTCTGCCATTAGCGTGGACGTACCGCCGCCTGACATACCTCCACCGAAACCGCCAGCTCTGAACTCGCCTCCGCCGAAACCACCGCCGCTGCGCCCGCCTCCACCGCCCATAAACAGAAGCAACAGCCACGGATGACGAATTACAGCGATGATTATAACTATAAAAAGATCAGCTGAATAACCCGCCACCCTTTCGCTCCTGCGGTTGCGAATTGACGGCGCGTTTCTGATTCTGAATGCCGGTTAGTTCGACGCCCCGGTCGGCAGCAATTCGTTGCGCGAGAGCAAAAGCTCCGTTAGCGATCGCGGTTCCATACAGTCCCTGACTCCAGCCCGGAACCACAACCGTGTCGAGAATCCGACCTGCCGCTGCATCAGGAAGTATCCCCTCGAGTCCGTAGCCCACCTCAATCCGCAGACGGTTACCACGCCCTTCCTGAGTTGCGCCGAGAAGAAGAATCCCGTTATCTTTTCCTTTCTGCCCGATTCCCCAGCGCGCAAAAAGCCGGTTGGCGAAATCGTCAAGCTGCCCGCCTTCAAGAGATTTCAGCGTAACGACCGCCACCTGCACGCCGGTTTTCTGTTCCAGCTCGGCCAAGGTACTCTCCACTGCGGCGCAATCGGAAGGATTCATCACATTAGCAAAATCGCTGATATAGCCCGCGGGATTGAGCGAATTCAGCAGGCGATCCGTATCCGCCCGGACCGGCAGAAATCCGGACAGCAAAACAAGAAGTGTGATGAAAAATCTGCACATAGGAGAAATACGCTATCTGCTTTTTCCAGAGATTGGAATATTTCCGCGCAGTTTTTGTCGCTTCCAGCGGTCAAGGCTCTGCGTTCGCTGTCTATGTTTACCGTTTCCCAAACATTGGACGATAAAAGGCAAAAACGAGTAAGGAAGGAGAGCAGCATTCTTGATTTATCATTCAGCCCTCCTCATTCTCGTCCTCATTGTCCGCCGCGCACCGGCCACACGTAGTTGCCGCTGAACTTATCCAAGGCGCGAACGCTGCCATCAAGCATACTCACGTACCACGCCGAATTTGTGATGTTTGCGTAGGACGTACCCGACCAGTAGGCGTTGGGCTTCACACCGGCAAACGGGTGCCCCATCGGCAGTGGGGGATTATACTGGCCATCGTCTGCCAGACTCAACAGTTCGCGCAAGTTCGGTAAACGCCAGTCAGTTTGTCCTCCATAGTTCAGATTCTCGCAGTAGACAATTGCATTGGACCAAATCATTGACCCTCCCAGATTCGCGTTCCGCGCCCAAATCAGCCCGGTCAGATTATCCAGAACGCAGTTGGTGTCGGCTTGAACAGTGAACCGGGGATTCGGCCACGCCACACCCTTTTGATATGTCCCGTCATCGCCCGTTTGATACAAATTCGTTTGCCCTGTTTTCGGAACCACCGCAGAATAATGCAACGGACTCGCACTGCCCACCACACGATAAAACATACCTATCGGAACAGAGATAACAGCGTTTGTAGATTTTACATCCTGAGAGACGCGATGAGAACCATCCCACGCCAGATTGGTTTCAGACAGGTTGGGTCTGTACTCGACTGTATAGTAGAGATTAGAGTCAACATTGTTCCAGGACACATAGCCATTCTTAAACGACGTGATGGCCAGTTCTTGAGCAGATGCCGGCCCAACGACCAATAATTCTGCAAATAACACTGCGACACTTAGCCGCTTTCTGTTTTGTTTTTTCATACCATCTCTTTAATACATTCCGCAAAAAACTCTGCACGTGCCGCGTACTCTACCCGCTTTTTCGCTTTTTTTGAAATGTTTCGTTTATTTTTTAGAACCCTGTAAACACAGGCTTAAATGTAATTCCATGAATCCTTATGCTTTTCGTCAGATTTTTATTTGACAGCTAAAACAAAAAACGTATCTTGCATTTCATGCATTCAGAGAGGCGTGAGGTAACCGCCTGAACCGGCTTTGGATGAAATAGTCAGGTGCAACGAACTGAATTCTGATTATCAAGCGCTTCCCTGACTTTACAGGCCAGATCATTTGTGGAAAACGGCTTCTGGATGAATTGGATACCTTCTTCCAAAATACCGTGATGAGCAATGACATCGGCTGTATAACCGGACGTGTATAAGCACTTAAGGTGCGGGTGAAGCGAAAGCAAATGCCTGGCCAAGTCCCGCCCGTTCATCTCGGGCATAACGACATCAGTCAGCAACAGATCTATCTCTCCCTGATAGTTTTCAACCAATTCGAGTGCTTCGTGCGGCGAGCCTGCCGACAGCACCCGGTATCTCAGAGTTTCCAGCATCATCCGGCTCAGTTCCAGAAGCGCCGGGTCATCCTCAACCAGCAGAACGGTTTCGTTCCCCGCCGCAACCGGTGCCGCCGGAGCTTGTGCATTAAACTTCACGGCCTCACCTTTGTGCTGCGGCAGAAATATTTTAAATGAAGTTCCCTTCCCGGGTTCACTGTACACGTTAATAAAACCGAAGTTC
The DNA here is from genome assembly GCA_044224855.1 of Pontiellaceae bacterium. Lineage (GTDB taxonomy): Bacteria > Verrucomicrobiota > Kiritimatiellia > Kiritimatiellales > Tichowtungiaceae > Tichowtungia. The sequence goes on along the minus strand of JBGAJP010000031.1, from coordinate 21,161 downwards.
TGCCGAACAATACCGTACACGGTGGCCAGGCCAAGGCCGGTTCCCTTTCCAACGCCCTTGGTAGTGAAGAACGGTTCAAAGATCTGCTTAAGTGTCGTCCTGTCCATCCCGGAACCGTTGTCGCTTACGACAAGCTGGACATAATCTCCGGGAACAAACTCCGCGCGGGTGGCGCAATAAGCATCATCAAAAGAGACATTGCTCGTTTCGATAGAAAGTCTCCCGACGCCACTGATGGCATCCCGGGCGTTAACGCAGAGGTTCGCCAGAATCTGATCGATCTGGGCAGGATCTACTTTGACCTTCTGCAGCTTCTTTCCCGGCATCCAGACTAAATCGACATCCTCGCCAATGAGCCGCCGCAGCATATTCAGCATTCCTTCCACAGTCTCGTTCAGATCAAGTACCTTAGGGGCGACAGTCTGTTTACGGGCAAAGGCCAGCAGCTGCCGGGTAAGGTCAGCCGAGCGCCTGGCAACTTTATGGATTTCCTGCAGGTTGGCAAAAAGCGGCTGTGCTGGATCCATCTTTTCCATCGCCATTTCAGTGTAGCCGAGGATCACGCCCAGCATATTGTTGAAGTCGTGAGCCACGCCGCCCGCCAGCCGGCCTATGGATTCCATTTTTTGCAACTGGTTCAACTGTGCCCGCAGCGTTTCCTGTTCTTCCTCCGCCCTCTTGCGCTCGGTAACATCACGGACAAAAACCAGATATGCATCGCAGTCTTCAAATCGAACCGGTACCGCAGTGGTTTCGACGATAATCCGTGAGCCGTCAAGGCGCAGATATTCCTGATTCATCAACGGGGCCGGCTGACCAGTTTCGCGCTGCAACCGAACGCGTTCGCGGACAATTTCGCGGTATTCCGGAGCGACCCGTTCCATCAGGTCCGTTTCAAGCAGGTCTTCAGCCCGCGCGGCACCAAAAAGTTTAATCATGGCTGGATTCAGAAATATAAACCGGCCTTCACTTTGAACAAAAATTCCTTCCGGAGCAGACTCAACCAGAGAGCGAAACCGGATTTCACTGTCCCGCAAGGCCTCTTCCATCTGCTTGCGTGAGGCGATATCCAGCTCCAGTTCGCGATTGGCCCGCTCCAGTTGCTCCATCTTGGCTTCCAGCTTGCGAATGAGCGTCTGATTGTATTGTTTCAGATAGATGGATTCTTCGCCGGGCAATTCAACTGAAGACCGGAGCACTTCGTCTGCGTCCGGGACTCCCTGCGCGGCGGGCGGCTTCCCGGCCTGCTGAATGGTTTCCTGAATGATCCCCATTAACACATCCGGCTCCGCCGGTTTAACGATGAACCGCTCCGCGCCAAGACCGAGCGCAAATTCACGGTCCCGTTCATCGGTGTAGGTGGCGGTATAGAAAACAAAAGGAATCTGCTTCAAGCGTTCGTCTTTTTTCCATTCACGGCACAGGGCGAATCCGTCCATCACCGGCATCAGGATATCAGCAATAATCAGATCCGGCAGGTTCTGCCGGGCCAACTCCAGCGCCTCAATGCCGTGGTGTGCCGCGTCCACTTCGTAACCGCTACCTTTCAGCAGAGCCTGCAGAAAGTAGAGGTTCTCCTCTTTGTCATCCACAATCAGAATCCGGCGGGTATTCATGGGCGGCGCTCTTTCCCTGCATTTTCCATATAAAGCTCAACTTCATCCACGAACGTCTCCGGATTGATCGGCTTTTCTATATAGCCGTTACAGCCGGCCTCAATCGTTTTTTCCCGGTCTCCCGTCATGGCGTAAGAAGTCACCGCCACGATTGGAGTGTTCTTAAGCGCCGGGTTTTTCCGCAGTTCGCGGGCGACGGCGTAGCCGTCCATCCCCGGAAGCTGAATATCGAGCAGAATTAACTGCGGCAGAATACGGCCGGCGAGTTCGACGCCCGAAGGTCCGTCCGCGGCAGGAACAATTTTATAATCGCGCGTCTCGAGAAGAAATGTGGCGAGATAGCGGTTCTGTTCGTTGTCTTCGATAAGCAGAATATTTTTTTTCATAACTTTCCCTGTCCTTTCACGGGCAGTATGAGCGTAAAGACGCTTCCCTTGCCCCACTCACTGGCCGCGTGGATTTCTCCGCCAAGCAGTTCCGCCAGCCTGCGGCAAATGGCCAGCCCCAATCCGGTACCTTCGTGCTGACGCGACAGACCGGTATCAATCTGCCGGAACGGCTTGAACAGCGTACCGAAATCCTCCGGCTTGATGCCGATGCCGGTATCGGCGACTGAAAGACGAATCGTGTCCGGCGCAATTTCTGCCGTCAGCGTGACGGAGCCCCGCTCGGTAAATTTAATAGCGTTGTTGATGAGGTTCAGCAGCACCTGCTCAACCCGGCGCGGATCGCTTTCCAACGTACCGATCTCCGGCGACAGCTCCACGCGCAAGGCCAGATTTTTATGTTCCGCCATCGGCTTCACGATGCCAATGACTTTTCCAATTGAGGCGCGCAGGTCAAACGGTTCGCTGTGTACTTCCAGCTGTCCGGCTTCGATCTTGGAAATATCAAGCACGTCGTTGATCAGTGCCAGCAGGTGCCGTGCGCTGTCGCGCACAATTTCCAGCTGCTTACGCTGCTCGGTATTCAACGGCCCGGCCAGCCCCTGGAGAATGATTCCGGTAAAACCGATGATCGAGTTGAGCGGCGTGCGCAACTCATGCGACATAGTAGCCAGAAAGGCGGATTTCAAGCGGTCGGATTCCTCGGCGTGACTCTTGGCCACAGCCAGTTCGTGCGTTTTTTCATGCAGATCCTCGACCATGTTCATGAGTGCGCTCTGAGTGTCCTGCAATTCGGCCGTGCGTTCGGCCACGCGGCACTCAAGCTGCTCTGCGTGACGCTGTGATTCTTCATGCAGCCGGCGGACTTCTTCTTCCGCCTGCCGCCGCTCGGTAATGTCGCGGGAAACCACCACCACCTGGGCAACCTGGCCGCTGGCGTCCCGGATGACGCTGCCTTGCGATTCGATCCGGCGCGGCCAGCCGCGCCGATCAACCATGCGATATTCCAAGCGGTGCCCCGTGCCGGTGCGAACCGTATCCTGGAAAGCTGCCCGCACCCGAACTTCGTCCTCCGGATAAATTTGCGCGAAGAACGACGACCCCCGCAGCTTCCCGGGGTCGCCGAGAATCGTACCGTAAGAAGGACTGCAATAGAGGCGGCGGCCGTCCAGATCGAGCACCGCCACCAGATCGGCCAGATTCTCCATGATCAGACGGTTCTGCTGCTCGCTCGCCCGCAGCTTTTCGTCCGCGACCTTCCGCTCTTTGAGAATGGCCGCCAGCACCATCGTCGCAATGGCAACAACACCAATGAAGCCCTGATTCAGCAGCAATGCTCCCTGCTGTGCCAGACCCGCAAAGGTGCCGAGGCCGCGCGCAATGCTGAATGTGAACACAATGCAGAGAATAAACACCACAGCGGCGGAGCCGAACTGCCCCAGACGAAAGACGGCCACCATCAGAATCAGCACCAGCAGGAAGTTCATGGGATAGTCGCAGGCGAAGACAACCCATGAAACGGCAAAAATCCCCGCCACCAGCAGCAGTGTCTCTGCTGCCCGGCGCTTTTTCACCGCAGCCAGGTCAAACGGCTGCCAGGTGACTAACAGAGGAACCACAACCAGCGCGCCCACTACGTCGCCCAGCCACCAGGTCAGCCAGATGTTCCACCAGTCGGCCCAATGGGCCGTGCTCAGGCAGAAGGTTGCCGTTCCCACGGTTGCGCTGACCGCAGTGGATACAAACGCACCGCACGCCACGAACAGAAATACATGATGGCTCCGTCCGAACGGATTGGATACCCCCGCGAAGCGTCGAATCAGATACGCGCCGATCAGCGCCTCCAGCGTGTTACCCGCCGCCGTGCCGCCCGATGCCGCCAGCGCCACAGGGAGCGACCAGCCTAGACCTGATAAGATGTGTAGATTCGCCAAAAAGGCTCCCAGCGCAATGCCCGGCCAAAGACGGTGACCCCAGCGCAGAACCGCCCCCAGCGCCAGACCGGTGGGAAGCCATACCGAAGTGGCGTTGGTTTCCGGAAACGCCAGTAGCAGACCCAGCCTGGCTGTGATCGCATAGGCCGCTGCCAAACCGGCGTTTCCCCAGCAGATTCGGTTAACTGTTTTCATGGTCGCAGGGGCTCCGTCCTTCGAGTTCTTTAATCCGCTGTTTAAGCTCCTTCATCCGCAGTTCGCGATCCACAAACAACCGGTTGAACCGTTCGAGATCCGTGTTCCGCGCCGCCAGTTCCGCCGTGCGCTCGGCCACACGCTGTTCCAGATTGGCGTTCAACTCCCGGATCGCCTCTTCTGCCCGCTTGCGCTCCGTGATATCCGTGCCGATACTGAAGATTTCAGCCATATGGCCCTGGGAATCCCGCACAATCTTGTTGGTCCAGGAAATCCAGACACGCTCCCCGTTGCGGCGCATGTTCTCATTGATATTCTGTTCGAAGGCAATCGGATCGGCACAAATCTGATCCATGAGCTGGCACAGGTCGCGCCCGTCCGTCTCGGTCGCAGGGACGATTGTGCCTATAATGTTACGACCGATGATCTCCCCGGTAGAGTAACCGAAAAACCGCTGTCCAAACTCGTTGAGGAAGGTGATCCGGCCCTCGGAATTCCAGCGCAGAATGATGCTGTTGGCGTGTTCTACGAGTTCGCGGTATTTCCGTTCACTCTCGTGCAGCGCCTTCTTGGCCTCTCTGCGCTCGTCGTTTTCGCGAATCAATGTGCCGATCATTTTATTGAAGGAGTCGGCCAAATCACCGATTTCGTCACGGGAGGTGATGTCAATACGCCGCTCTAGATTTCCGGTCTGCGCAATCGCATCCGTTTCCCGGGTAAGTTTTTTCAAATGCCGAATGACAAACAGATTGAGACCCGCGAGCGTAAGCAAACTCAGCAGCGCCAGACCGGCAGAAAGACTGAGCACCATTCCGAGAACAGAGCCCCGGATTTGCCCTTCAATATCCGCTGCACTGACAATGACAGCGATTTTCCAATCCTGTTCGGCGGATTTCTGGTAAAAAATAAAATTCTTCCGCCCCCGGATGTTCAAAGGCAAGATCCCTGCGTTGCCCTTCATCAGCATTGCTGAAAGCTCCGGTGAATACTCTTTGATCATCTTGCCCTGCAACCCGTTTTCATGACCGGCCAGAATCATGCCGTTAGGGTCTAACAGGAATATCTTCCCGTCCGGGTGAACCTTGAAGTGGAGAATATAGCTCGTCAGGTTGACCAGCGTAACGTCAATCCCGACCACACCGTAAACCGTCCCGCTCCCGTCCGACAACGCCTTGACCACACCAATATTGATGTCGCTGGTCGTCAGCGAAGGATAGGCATCGGTCTTCATCACTATTCCGGGATTGGCCTTCGCCAGAATATACCAGGGCCGTTCACGGGGATCGTAGATGGTGGAATGTTCACGAGGATGGGAACGGATAAAAGAGCCGTTCTCTCTTCCCATATAAACCGAGTTCACATACCGGTGCGTGAGCCGGTAGGTGTTAAAAACCCCAATGATCTGCTTTTCAATCTCAGTACTGTTGTATTTGAAGGTCTTTTCATCGGCTTGCAGAAAGCTGGTGAATTGACTGTCATCTCTGAAACGCACCCTCTCATTGTCCGCCAGAGCACTGACCGATCCTTCCACTTCGGAGAAGAAGTTTTTTACCGAGAAATCGAAATTCTGAAGCTGCTGAGAAATACTTTCCTGAATCAGTATCAACCGCTCATTCCAAAGTCTGTTGTAAATGATGCCTCCGAAAGCGAACACGATGACAACCGACGTTGAGGCGAAAAGCACGAGCAGTTTCGTTTTAAGTCTCATCCCGACTCCTCACGGTTCGATCCGGCTCCGGAATCCTATTATCACAGGCGGACCTCTTTTTTTGGACGAACTAAAATGCTGTCCGCCCGCCTCTGATTCGCAGAGTACATCCCGGAAGAAAGGCCGTCAAATATTGAAAGTTTTTCCGTATTGTTTCTAACATTGGAGATGTTTCATCCATTTTTATAATCACTGGAAATACTGGCCGAAAACGCAATCCCGTGAATCCTTATGCTTTTCGTCAGATTTTTATTTGACAGCCAAAACGAAAAGCGTATCTTGCGCTTCATGCATTCAGAGAGGCGTGAGGTAAACGCCCGGCAACCTGACAACAAAAGGTGCCACGGCCTTGCAAAAGGCGATGCGCCCCGCAAGGGGAAAGTTGACGGTCAACCGCATCTCACCTCCGCCCTCTCTAACTGACTACAAAAGTAAAGAGAGGGACAGAAATGAGTAAGAAAACAGAAACGCTGGCACTACATGCCGGCTACACCCCGGACTCCACAGGCAGCTGTGCGGTTCCAGTTTACAGAACCAGTGCTTACGTCTTCCGGGACACTGAGCACGCCGCGAACCTGTTCGGCTTGAAAGAGCTGGGCAATATTTACTCACGGCTGATGAACCCGACGAACGATGTGCTCGAACAGCGCGTCGCCGCACTTGAAGGCGGCGCAGGCGCTCTCGCAGTAGCATCCGGCACGGCGGCGATCTTCTACAGCATCATCAACCTGGCACAAGCAGGTGATGAGATCGTATCGTCGAGCAACCTCTACGGCGGAACGTACACGCAGTTCAACAACATCCTGCCGCAGCTCGGCATCAAGGTGAAGTTTGTCGATCCGTCCGATCCGCAGAACTTCGCCAAGGCGATCACAGCCAAGACGAAAGCGCTCTACACCGAGACCATCGGCAATCCTTCGCTTGACGTGGCGGACATCGAAGCCATCGCGAAAATTGCGCATGCTCACGGCCTGCCGCTGATCGTGGACAGCACGTTCACCACGCCGCACCTGTTGCGTCCGATTGAACACGGTGCAGATATCGTCGTACATTCGCTCACCAAGTGGCTGGGCGGACACGGCAACGGTATCGGCGGTATCGTCGTGGATTCCGGTAAGTTCAACTGGGCAACAGGCAAGCATCCCCTGCTCTCCGAGCCGGACGAAAGCTATCACGGCGTCCGCTATGCGCACGACCTGCCGCCGTCACTGGCACCGCTGGCGTATATCCTGCGGATGAGGCTGGTGCCGCTGCGCAATCTCGGCGCGTGTCTTTCGCCTGACAACGCGTGGCAGTTCCTGCAGGGAATTGAAACCCTCGCGCTGCGCATGGAGCGCCATAGCGAAAACGCACTGGATGTCGCAAAATTCCTTGAGAAACAGGCCGAAGTTGAATGGGTTCGTTTCCCTGGGCTCGAAAGCCATCCGTCACACAAGATCGCGCAAAAGCTGTTCAAGAACGGTTTCGGCGCAACGGTGGTCTTCGAAGTCAAAGGCGGCGAAGCGGCCGGCAAGAAGTTCATTGAAAAGCTTCAGCTCTTCTCGCACCTCGCCAACGTCGGCGACGCGAAAAGTCTGGCGATTCATCCGGCAACCACGACGCACTCGCAGCTCACGTCCGAACAGCAGGAGGAAGGCGGCATTACACCCGGCCTGATCCGTCTCTCGGTCGGCCTTGAGCACATCGACGACATCCTCGCCGACCTCAAGCAAGCACTGAAATAAACGGAGCATCGGAATATTGGAATAATGGAAGATTGGGTTCGCCCAACTTCCTTTATTCCTTTATTTCTTCATTTACATGAAAACCGTTGAAACCCAGTTTTTCACCTACGATACGCTGACGCTGAAAAGCGGAGTCCGCTTCGGCCCGGTTACGCTGGCTTACGAAGCCTACGGTGAGCTCAACGAAAAGCGCGACAACGCCATTCTGCTGTTTCATGCGCTTTCCGGTTCGCAGCACGCTGCGGGCTTGAATCCCGCCGTGCCTGGTGTCGGCGAACGGTGGAACGCGGAGTGCCAGAACGGCTGGTGGAATGATTATCTCGGACCGGACAAAGTCGTTGATACCAACCGCTTTTTCGTCATCTGCATCAATTATTTCGGCGGCTGTTACGGCTCCACAGGCCCCGCTTCGATCAATCCGGCAACCGGAAAACCGTACGGGGGGAAATTCCCGCGCATCCATTTCAGCGATATCGTCGACTCCCAGCTTCCTCTGCTGAAACATCTCGGTATTGAAAAATTGCACGCTGTCATCGGCGCGTCACTCGGCGGAATGCTGCTGGCCAACCTGGCGGCGCGCTACCCGCAAATTACAGACCGCCTGATTGCCATCGCCTGCGGGATCGAGCCGACCACGCTGATCCGCGCCCACAATATTGAGCAGATTCTGGCGATCGAAAATGACCCGCACTTCTGTAACGGCGATTACTATGATGGCGAACCGCCGGTACGCGGCCTCGCGCTGGCGCGGATGATCTCGCACAAAACCTTTGTTTCGCTCGACTTCATCGAAGAGCGGGCCCAGAACCGCTGGGAGCAGGAATACGACGAATTCTCGTGGTACAAAGTCCGCACGCCGCTTGAGTCGTACATCCTGCATCAGGGCCGCAAACTGGTGCGCCGCTTTGATGCCAACACCTACCTGCAACTGATTGCCGCATGGTCGGACTATCACCTGCTGCACGATACCGGCGCGCCGGATTACGCCACGCTTTTCGAGAACTGCCGCAATCAGCGTTACACGATTTTCACCATTGACGATGACTATTGTTTCTATCCTGAAGAGCAGGAATACTACCGGAAGAAACTCGAAGAAGGTCAGGTCCCTGTCAAACACGTCACCGTGCATTCCGACAAAGGCCACGACTCCTTCCTGCTGGAACCGCACCTTTACGAGCAGGCAATCCGGGAAGCTCTGAACAGCTGAGATCGTCATGCACCTAAGCCAGCACATTCTGTGGGTGGCCGGATGGATATTCCATCTGACCGCCTTTATGCTCGTCACCTTTCACTGCCTTCAGCGCCGCCGTAACGCCAGCTCCACCCTTCTCTGGATATTCATCACATGGTCTGTCCCGGTCATCGGGGCTCTCTTCTACCTCAGCTTTGGCATCGACCGCGTCGACGACCGCGGCTATCTAAAATTCCTTACGGATGAACATCTGCTGAAAACCCGCAAAAGCACCCGCGAAGCGGCTCCGCGCGCTTATTGGCATCATCTGACCGGCGCACCCGCCGAAAACGAATTTCAGCGCGAATTCAACCGGACACTCGACGCTCTCATTCCAGACCATCCCGCGCTCTCCGGAAACCGTCTTACTCCGCTGGTGGACGGCGATGAAGCCTACCCTCGCATGCTGGACGCCATCCGCAACGCAAAGCAGCATATACATCTCCAAAGCTACATCATCGGCAACGATCGGATCAGCCGCGAATTCATGTCCGCACTTGCTGCCAAAGCTGCTGAAGGTGTGCAAGTGCGCCTGCTGTACGACCGGTTCGGTTCTACACAGGCCTTGTTCGGCGGACTTTTCCGGAAAGCCTGCAAAACGCCGAATTTCAAGGTCGCCGGCTGGACCCAGGCCAATCTGCTGAAACGCCAGTTTCAGATCAACCTGCGTAACCACCGGAAAACACTGGTCGTTGACGGGAAAATCGGGTTTTTCGGAGGAATCAACCTGCTGGATGACCACATTACCCGCCCGGGCAAACCGCCCATTCGCGATTATCACTTCGAAGCTGAAGGTCCGATTGTGCAGGAACTGCAATACTCTTTCCTGCGTGACTGGTATTTCATCACCGAAGAATCTCCGGGAGAACTGCTGACCGAAGAATATTTTCCTCATACCGAACCGGCCGGAAACATCACCGGCCGCCTTATCAGCAGCGGTCCATCCACCGTCGAAGATGTCGCCATTGAAAGCTTCTTCAACAGCATCGTCCTTGCGCAAAAGAAAATCCTCGCTGTCACGCCGTACTTCGTGCCGCCAGCGGATATTCTGCGCGCACTGCGTTCCGCCGCGTTGCGGGGCGTGGATGTACAACTGGTGGTTCCGAAGGAAAATAATCACCGCTACGCCGGCTATGCCAGTCGCGCCCTCTACGAAGAACTTCTGCTGGCCGGCGTACGGATATTCGAACGCCGCCCACCCTTCATGCACTCTAAAGCATTGATTGTAGATGGAGAATTCGCACTCGTCGGCACAGCCAATCTCGACGTTCGAAGCCTTCATCTCAACTACGAAACATGCATGGCCGTTTACAGCGCCGGCTTTGTCGACGTCATGAAATGCATCATCCACGAAGACATCAACGCCAGCGATGAAGTCCTGCTCACTGATTGGCAAAACCGGCCGACGCGATACCGCCTGCTCGAAAACCTTGCCAGCCTCATGACTCCGATTCTCTGAGATCGGGCGATGGGATATTCAAAATGGTGGAGGTGGGGGGAATCGAACCCCCGTCCGCCCAAGCGTCACAACAGCTTCTACGTGTGTAGTCTGCCTTTAAGGTCTCGCCTTCGTGACTGTCAGCAGACAGGGCTATCACGAACGCCAGCATCCTGTTAGGTTTCGCTCCGCAACCCGTATGCCCGGCTTTGGAACTATCCTGCTGTCGTCGTCTTCATCCCCTCAGCAGGTGTCAGGGGGAAGACGTCGAGCCTTTAATTAGGCTGCGAGTGCGTACTGTTCGTTGGCACTTATTGTTTTTGCCGGAGGTTTAACGAGGCCAACCGACATCCTCGACACGCCACTGAAGCTTCAACTTAAACGTCGAAACCAGTCACCCCCGTTGTTTGAGGCACAGATATGATTACATAAACCACCAGGAACGCAACCTCGCATTCCTATCAGTCGCGAAACGGCAGAATATCGTCGAGGCTGGTGGTTCCGGTCAGCGCCATAAGAAGGCGGTCGATGCCAAGCGCGCAGCCGCCGGACGGCGGCATCGTTTCCAGACATTGAATAAATTCCTCGTCGATCGGATAGACGGTTTTGCCGAGAGCTTTGCGCTGAGCGCCCCACCTTTCGAAGCGGGCGCGCTGTTCGGCCGGATCGGTCAGCTCGCTGTAGGCGTTGGCGACTTCGATACCGCCGAGATAAAGCTCCCAGCGTTCGGCAACTTTCGGATTTTTCGGCTTAAGCCGCGCCAGCGCGCAGCATTCGGCGGGATAATCCTTCAGAATAACGGCCTTGTCTTTCGGCAGGTTCGGCTCAATTTTTTCAACCATATCGAAGTCAAAGCGGTCGGCGTTAAAGCTTTCGACTGGGTTCCAGCCCGCAAATTTTTCGTAAACTTCAGCAACGGTCCGGATTTCAAACGGTTTTGAAATCAGCGCCTGAACGTCTGCCAGCATGACGTTGTAATCGCCACCCGCGCGGTACCATTCGAGCATGGTGTATTCCGGGTGATGCCGATCGCCGCGCTCGCCGTGACGGAAGCATTTTCCGATCTCGAAGATTTTTTCCGCACCCTGCGCCAGCAGTTTTTTATGGTACAGCTCAGGTGAAGTGCGCAACCAGCGGTCGCCGGACGGCTCAGCGTCGATGTGCAGCTCCATGCACGGTGTTTTCATCCGGATCGGGGTTTCGACTTCGATAAACCCTTCGGAATGAAAAACGCCCGGATGCTTTGCATCAGGGCGTCGCGTGCTTTCAACTTTTCAATCGAAGTCATCATTTTTTGGAAACGCGGTCGGAATATTCACCGGTGCGGGTGTCGATACGAACGACGTCGCCTACGTTGATGAATATCGGAACCGAGAATTCATAGACGTTGTCGATGCGGTACGGCTTCAGAACGTTGCTGCTTGCGGTGTTTCCGCGGGCGCCCGGCTCGGTTTCGGTGATAACTTTTTCGATGAAGGTCGGCAGGCTGATGTCGAGGGCCTTGTCCTTATGGAAAAGAATATCCACTTCCATCTCTTCGACGATGAAGTACTGGTTTTTGCCAAGCTGCTCAGCCGTCAGGTGGATTTCTTCAAAGGTGTCGTTGTCGGAAAAAACGAAATCATCGCCGTTGTGGTAGGAGAAAGTGAAATTGCGGGATTCCAAGTTGTCCTTGTCCACTTTATCGCCGGAACGGTAGCTTTTCTCAAAGGTGCTGCCAGTGGCGAGGTTTTTGATTTTGCAACGGTAGATCGCCTGACCTTTGCCGGGTTTGGAGAACTGGAAGTCAGTGACGATGCAAGGAGCGCCATCAATTTCGATTTTCAGTCCTTTTTTCAGTTCGGATACGTCGTACATGCTCTCACTCCTTAGGAAAATTAAGCGGCGGATTATGCATAGAACCGTAAAAAAGAAAAGGGATTTTTTCTCATCAGACCGGCTGATTGCCGGCAGGGATTTTCAGTTTCAGGATACGGTAACGCAGAATGCGGCGGGTGGTTCCAAGTACCTGTGCGGCGCGGGTTTGAACGCCACCGGCTCGTTCAAGCGCTTTTTCAATAAGGGTGCGTTCAAAGTCCTCAAGAACCTTTTTCATCGGACGTCCGTCCGGTTCGGCGACGAATGGCCGACGGGCCAGCTCGCGTTCCAGCCCGGCGACCTGATTCCGCAGGTCGCTCAGGTGCAGTGCGCGGGCGACAACCAGACGCAGTTCATCAATATCAAACGGCTTGCGAATAAAGTCGGATGCACCGAGCTCGAGCGCTTTCATGACGGGCCGGATGGAGGACGCCCCGCTGATCATGACAACCGGTAAATTCGGGCGGACTTCCCGTACAATACGCAAAAAGTCAACCCCGTTCAGGCCGGGCAAAACAACGTCAAGCAGCATGACATCGATTTTCTGCTGCTCCAGCTGGACGGCGGCTTCTTCGGCAGAGGTCGCTGTACTGACTTCGTAGAGCCCGCTGAAAACAACACGTAAGGACTCAAGCAGATGGGGATCGTCGTCTACAATCAGGAGTTTTTTCATGCGCCGGCCCCTTCCCCGTTATCTACAGCAGGCAGTGAAAGGCGGATGACCGTGCCGGCTTCGCCGCTGTCGATAGTTACCAGCCCGCCGTGGTCGATCATGGTGCGGCGAACGATGGGAAGTCCCAACCCTACTCCGCGCGCTTTGGTAGTGCAGAACGGCGAGAAAACCTTCTCGCGCAGCTCGGCGGGAATACCGGCCCCGTTATCGCGAACTTCAATGATGACAGCGGAACGCCCTGTACCGATTTTACCCGCAAAGGCTTTGAGCGATACGCGAGGCTGCGTGACTCCTTCGACAGCTGTAAAGGCATTATGAAGCAGGCGGGCGATGGAGTCGGCGAGAACATCAATATCGCCTTCGATGGACGGAAGTCCGGACTCCACTTCAACGCCGACATCTCTTGAAACTGCATCGCCGTTACGTGCTTTATATAAAGCCATTTCGAACAGCTCGCCGGCATTCACCGGTGCGAATTCGAGCTTCGGCGGGTTGGCATATTCATCGAGCTGATCGATCATGCCGTTGAGCCGCCCCACTTCCTGCGTAGTGAGATCGCGGAACTGGGTGCGGAACTCCTCGTCATTATAACGCTCCGGAAGAAGCTGTGAAAACGTACTGATGGCGACAAGAGGATTGCGCACGTCATGCGAAATCGCTGTTGCCAGCTCATTCCAGAATGTGGCGCGCTCAAGATTATTCTGCTTTTCGCGCAGAATCCGCTCTTCCGTCAGATCATTGAGCACCGCCATGGCTCCCATGCATTGTCCGTTTTGCTGAAGACGGCGGATCTGGATGGAAAGTCCGCGGCGGGTCAACGGCTCGGTCCACTCGACCGGCCCGACGGCCTTTTCTCCGGCCATACAGCGATTGAGCAGTGAAGCAATATAGCTGGAAAGACGTTCAATTGGACGTCCGATCATGTCATCGGCTGTCAGATTAAGCAGCGTTTCGGCTCCGCTGTTGAACCAGCGTATCATTCCGTCAGCTCCGGCGGCGATGATGCCAACAGGAATAGCCTGCAGAAGGTTTTCGGCCAGCGCTTTCTGAATGGCGATACTTTCATGCAACAAAGAGTTTTCGATGGTGACTGAAACCTGTTCCGCCAGCAGCGTCAATTCTTCAATGTCCCGCTGTTCAAACGGAGCGCCGGAAGACGACCGCCCTACGCAAAGCCAGCCGATGAGACGTTCCCGTCCGAAAAGCGGCAGAATAGCCTCGGTTCCTGTCAGATCGAGCGTTTTTTCAAGCAACAGGCGTTCTTCCATGGAATCAATGTGGCGAAGCATGGAGCGCGAAATGCTGTGCGCATGTATCTGAAGCCACTGAACAAACGGATGCGTCTTTTTGAATTCGAGTGTGCGGGTTTCTTCCATACATTTGATGCCGGCGCGAAAGCGGTAAAGCTCAGACGGCGTAATAGAGAATACGGCCACACGCGAAACGCGCGCGCAGCTGGCAACTCCTTCAACAATGCTTTCGAGCATGATGCCGATATTATCGAACCGGCGGAAGGCGCTGGAAAAATGGTAAAGCGACGGCGCAATGTTCTCGCGCGAAGGCGCCGCCGGTGCAGCGGCGCGCTGCAAGCCTTCTTTGAGCAAGCGGTTTTCCTGCTGAAGCCGAAGGTGGGCTTGAGCCTGGTCAAACAGCGTCTGCAACCGCAAACGGTCGACTTCGCCGGATTCGATGGCATAGACGCCGGCGGACGCGGCCTTCAGGCCGGGATCGGACCGGACGGCACCCAATGCGACGATGACAACATCCGGAAATTCTTTAATTAGTTCAGGAAGGGCCGTCATGCAGTCGGCGGCACGCAAATCCATAAAAAGCAATGTGTCGTGATGCTGACGAAGAAGAAGCTCCAGTTCAGACGGATCGCTGATATGGCGTACCGTTGAACGCGAGTGGAGGTAGCCGCGTATGCGCTGAAGCAGTACGCCGTCCTGCGTGTACATGATGCTGACAGGCGGTGTGCTCATTCGTCTTTTTTCTCCTGCGGATTTAATAGAGGAAACTGCACATGAAAAACAGTGCCTTTCCCTTTTTCGCTTTCTACATCAATTGTGCCGTTGTGCTCCTGAATAATTCCGTGCGACACGGACAGACCTAGGCCGACGCCGTCTTCTTTGGTAGTGAAAAACGGATCGAAAATTTTGTTTAAATCCTCCGGTGCGATGCCGCAGCCGGTGTCCTGAATATCCACCCGGATACTATCACCGTTCTGCTCTCCGGTAACCAGCGGTATATCCTGCGAATGCCTGATCACCGTCGTGCGCACAGTCAACGTCCCTCCTTTATCCATGGCGTGTGTGGCGTTGAGGAAAAAGTTGATGAAGGTTTGATTTAACTGTTCAGCATCGGCCTCGATAATATGTCGCTTGGCATCCAGATGCCGCTCCAGAATAATTTCATGCTGGGCAAGTTGCTGCTCAGCCAGCCGCAGTGAATTCTCAACGATTTCATGCAGCGAAACCGGCCTGAGCGCGGCTTTGGCAGGACGGGCGAAGTTGAGCAGACGGTTAACGATAGTATCAATGCGCTTAACTTCCTGCCCGACCAGATCGAAAAAGGTATGCCGAAATTCCGGATCGTTATGCTGCTGCGGCAAAAGTTGCGTGAATGTTTTGATCGTCACAAGAGGATTTTTGATTTCATGCGCCATTCCGGCAGAAAGCGTTCCAATGCTTGAAAGACGATCGGTGCGACGGATCTGTTCTTCCATCTTCTTAAGCACCGTCATGTCGTTAAACACCAACAGTGCACCCAGTAACTTTCCGGTGTGACTGCGGAACATGGATCCGCTGACACGAACCGGGATTTCTTCATCCCCGATCGTGATAAACATATCCTTATCACGGAACCCGGCCTTTGTATTCAGAATGGTTTCCAGGCCTTCAATCAAGGCGGGAGGCAACACCGTCATGGCCTTATCAACCACTGCGGATTCAGGAAGCCCAGTCAGCTTTTGCGCCCGCTGATTAAACACCGTCACCATGCGGTCGGAATTAACCGCCACGATGCCGCTGGTAAGCGAATCAAGAAGGATTTCGTTATAGATCTTACTGTTCTGCACGGTGGTATAGAGGCTGGCGTTTTCCAAAGCCACAGCAAGCTGGTCGCAAAGCAGCTGCAAAGCATGTTGCTCCGTTTCATCATAGATTCTTCCGGATATTTTCCGTTTCAGTAAAACAATTCCCTCAAGTTCTTTTTTGGAAATAATTCCAATCATCACGTCAGCATCAAGTTTTTCCATTTCATCCCAAGCAAACGGCGGAATATCTCTAGGCGAAAGACGGGCCAACATATCCTTAACAACGGGCTGCCCATTTTTAAGCAAAATTTCAGACACGGAAGCTTTCGTTGACAGCTTGTAAGTATCCGAACTACCAAAAACTTGAGGGGAAACTTGCACATACTGATTATTCGATTTTAGAAGAATGAATGCCTCACTGGTTCCAAAGGACTTGCATATGAGTTCAGAAAACTCCTTGCAAAGACAGTCTATCGTTGCAACAGACTGCAACATATGGCTTGCACGCTGAACGACCTTATCAATATCAACAGTGTCAGCATTTATAAAAAGAAGGTTAGAAACCCTTTGCATCCAGCCGTTTGCTGGTGCGACAGAAAGCGCGCATGCAACTGCCGCCGCCAAATGTGAAAAATATTCCAAGTCGACAAACAAAAACGTACCGATTTGTATTACGGCATACTCCACTGCGGCATACAAAACCGTTAGATAACCAATCAGTAAGGCGTACGACAACGAACGCTGCAAAACAACAGGAACCGCCATAATCCGCTTGGTTGCGATACCATATGCTATAATCCCATCCAAGAGCACCACACAAAGCGGCGTAAACTGTATCCACCCTCTATAGGAAGTTAACAACGGAATGATTTGTGCAAGCGAAACCCCGACAATAATACTAACCGTAGAGGCGAGGAGGACGAATTGCAACTCTGTGCGAGCAACTCCCTGTAAACGTTGAAAATCATGGATGCACCGAAATGAAAGCACCCCCAGCGCAATCAGCCAATAGCCAGCATAGACCCACTGCGCATAGCCATATCGGGGTTGCGCAAATCCATCAGGGCCAAAATCTACCCCCATCACAAAGACCGGACTAAAACAGGTAAAAATAACAATAACAATAAGCACTCCCCACACCCACATCTCTCTGCAAACTTCGCTTATAGAAACATGAGGCTTGGCAATAGCTAGGCGAAGCAGATCAAATGTGAATGGAAGTAGGGATGCGGCAACCCCTGCATAACGCATCCAAAACATCAAATAATCGGAGCTAGTTTCCTGTGATCCTATAAGCAAACATGCCATCCAGAAATCAAACGCGATCGAAGTCCAAAGAAAGTACTGATTTGACCGGCGCATCGGATTGATGCGGAAAACCAAAATACCCAACACCACATTGATTAACAACGCAGTAGTGGTAACAATCTGGAAAAGATTAAGGGACATAGGAAATGTATTTTTTGATTATTAATGCACTGTTTCCTCGTCCAAATCCATGAGTATCAATCATGCAATGTCGTAACTCCTGCCTTCGCCCGACCAATGGCACATGATCTAAATCACATAAAGGGTCTGACACATCTAAATTGGCTGTTGGGATAACAAACGAATACTTCATTGATAATGCAGCCGAAACAAATTGATGTGCACATCCAGCACCAAGCGCGTTGCCGGTGACCCCTTTTATAGATGTTACCGGCATTTTGTACGCGTGAGCTCCAAAAACCTTCTTGATTGCATTAATTTCCACAACATCCATACGAGCATCGCTCGGGGCATGCGCATTTATCACATCAATATCCGCCGGATATAGCGATGCGTTGAGCAACGCTAGATTCATGGCATCCTGCATACCCGATCCTTCATCTGAGCAAGAAGCGTCCGCGGCATTTCCATATCCAACTATTTCAGCATACGGAACCGCTCCTCTCGCCAATGCATGATTGAGATTTTCCAACACCACAATACCAGCACCTTCGGCCACAACACCGCCATCTCGTTCACGATCAAAAGGACGACTGGCTCGGTGCGGCTCGGTATTCCGAATGGAAATTTTATGAGATTTATCAAAACACTCAAAAGAATAACGCTCCATAGAGCTGTCAGAGCCACCCGCAAGTGCAATGTCAAACTGCCCCCGACTGACTTTACGCGCAGCCACAGCAATTGCGTCTAACCCGGAAGCACAACCATCAGAAACCGTTGTTAATTCTGCCGAAAAACCCAAAGTATACGCGACCGCGCTACCAACAGCATGAGGAACTCCCGCCACCGCAGACCAAGGGCGGGAAGGCTGAGCACGCAAATCCATTGCCGTGGTACTAACCCCTATTACAACAGGAATTCGGCTGGCAGTTTTATAATTAAAGTCTGCATCCTGAAAAGCCATTTGTGCTGCTGCAATAGCAAATTGCGAGGCTCGCGACATGCGTCTTTCCGGCTTAAGCCCAGGATCCATGTAATCATGAGGGTTAAACCCTCGCACCTCCCCAGCAATTTGACAACGCAACCCAGTCGAATCGAAGAGAGTAATCGGGCCAATTCCGCTTTTACAATTAACTAGAGAGTCCCAATAGGCATCCAGTCCGATACCATTAGGAGCAATTACGCCAAGACCAGTGACAACGACCCTATTATTTGATTCCACGTTAACTCCAAATTAAAGGCACTTAGGGGTGTTCAGAAATGTCCAGCGGAGAATAATAAAGGTGTACAGATTTGTACACTTAAGATTACTAAGAAATACCAATGGTAGAAATCAGAGAAAAATCCGGATGACTTCCGGCAGATGCGTGCGCTTTCGCGTCCGTTTAATTCTGAACAGCAACATATTAGTCGCGGCAATAAATCCGCCCAGTCAACTTTGTACATTAATACTTTTTTATATGGAAAAACCGACCGCCGGAAACTAGACTGTCACAACTTGTAGCTGTTGATTTGATGGGTCTTATAAAATAAATTGAAGAATTGGAGACATTAAAAGCATGATCAGCAAATCTCTTCTTGCACCTGCCCCAACTATAGTCTTTATCACCACCCTAATTGCATCATCGGTTCTATTCGCGGAAGGATTCCGTAATTCGCCGGAAGGCGCACGTGCTATTGGAGCAATCGGCGGACACCGGGCTTTTGCTGACGACGCAAATGCAACGATTCACAATTCGGCCAATCTCGTGGATCTGAAACAGCCGATGGTTCAGTACAATGCCACATTCGGTTACGGACGCACGGAATTCAACAGCGCGGCAACATCGGACAACACCGAAAATCCTTTCTTTGCTATCCCCGGCTTTTCCGCTGCCATTCCGTTTAAAGAGGGAAAATATGCGGCTGGTCTTGCCACCTATGTTCCTTTTGGACGATCCGTTGCATGGAATGACTCCAGCTATTTTGCACAAAATAACTACTCGTACGCGGGGAGCATGTCCGTTGTAGACTTTACCCCGAACTTTGCCATGAGAATAACCGACTTCCTTTCGGTTGGCGTCGGTCCTGACATCTACTATGGCAGAGTGGAGCAGAAAACTATTTTCACGCCCCCTTACTCTACATTCATGGGCCTGCCGGCAGGCACAGAATCAAAACTGAACGCAGATGGCACAGCAGTTGGCTGGAACTGCTCCGCAACCTGGAAAATGACTGAAAAACAACGGCTGACAGCCACTTACCGGTCTCCATTCAGAATAAAATATGAAGGCGACAATGAACTTTCTGGGCCTATCGACATGAAAAGTGATGTTGATGCCGCCATCGAATATCCGACCATTATCGGTTTGGCTTACGGGATCGAACTTACCGACACCTTGCGTGCCGAGATCAACGGCGAGTGGCTTGAGTTTTCGCAATACAAAACTTTAACGATCAATGACTCATTGTTTGGCTCAAACCCCTACCCTCAAGATTTAAAAGACACCTGGACGGCTGGTGGCGGCTTGTCATGGAACTTCAAGCCGCAATGGACATTACGTTCGGGATATATGTATCTCAAAAACCCCACGCCCGATAAGAACTACGGCACACTCGGACCGGACGAAGACCAAGGGGTTATCTCGTTTGGTCTCGGATACGAAATCGAACATCACGCCATTGATGTAGGTTACGCCTACGGTTTGTTTGACGGACGTAACATTAGCGGTTCGTCAGCAAGTCCGGATGGAAAATACGACTACAATGTTCACCTGCTCAGCCTCTCGTACGGTTACAAATTCTAGGAAAAATCATGGCTAAAGACCGGTTACTTGTAATTGATGATGAACTTGGCCCGAGAGAAAGCCTGCGCTTTCTCTTCAAGGACACTTACGATGTAACCTGCATGGATTCAGTGGACAAGGGTGTCGCAGAACTCAAAAAGAATCCGCCGGACACCATCATCATGGACATTAAGATGCCCGGCAAAACCGGCATTCAAGGTCTCAAGGAAATCCGCGCCATCGACCAGCAGGTCTCCATTATCATGCTCACAGGCTTCGGATCGCTTGAAACTGCACAGGAAGCCATCCGTCACGGCGCGACCGACTATCTCAAAAAACCTTTCGATACAGACGAAATTCGCGAAGTCGTCGCCGGCTATGTCCGGCGCACCAAGATCAACCGGAAGCGGATCGCCGCCACGGAACACCTTGAAGCATTGACAACACAGCTTCAAGAGCAGCTTAACGTCAAAGAAAAACTGGCGTCTCTCGGCGAAGAATCATCCGAATTCGTCCACGATTTAGGCAACCCCCTAAGTGTCATTAACGGTTACGTTCAAATCCTCATCAAAGACATCAAAGATAAAAAAGTCCAAGGTAAGGAACTGAACGTTAACTATCTTGAACAGATCGAGAAAAGCGTCTCCCGCTGCCGCGATATGCTCACGCTCTGGCGTGAACGTTCCAAGCGGGCGGATTCTTCCATCAAAAAAATCGCGCTGGGCGACCTCGTATCCGAAGTTGCTGTTAATGCGCAAGCTCTCGCTGCGGGGAAATCCGCACAGGTGAATCTCATCAAAGGCCCGGCTGATTGCATCATAGAGGGCGATAACGTACAGCTCTTCCGCTCAATCCAGAATATCGTCGGCAACGCACTCGAAGCCCTGCCCGCCTCCGGCGGCGGTATTCTCAACGTCTGCTGGCGGACGGACGGACGCCGCGCGCTGGTTGAAGTGGAAGATAACGGCGGAGGCTTCCCTCCGGAAAAAATCGCCGACCTGCAGACCAAATACTACACCACCAAAGGCGAATCCGGCGGAATGGGGCTTGGTCTCTTTATCACCAAAAACATCGTTGAGGCGCACGGCGGGTCGCTGATTCTGGCTAACAATACAGCCGGAACCGGCGCTCTCGTCACACTCGCCTTCCCGCTATTGAGTTAAATTTAAGAA
>JBGAJP010000030.1:0-30398 GCA_044224855.1 Pontiellaceae bacterium | reverse complement strand
TATATCCCTCTGCACATTATGGAAACCCAGGGGCTCAGCGGTGAGCAGGTCAGCGCGATGATGAATAAGCAGGGCGGGTTGCTTGGTCTCTGCGGCAAGCGCGACATGCGCGATGTGCTTGAAGGTTGCGAAAAAGGTTATGAAGGATGTGTCGAAGCGCTTGGTATTTTCGTTTATGCCATTCAGAAATACATCGGCGCATACGCCGCCGCCATGAACGGTGTTAATGCAATCGTTTTTACGGCGGGAATCGGCGAAAATGTTGCCATCGTTCGTGAAAAGGTTCTGGAAAACTTCGGTTTTCTCGGCCTCAAAATCGACAAGCGCGCTAACAAAGCCAATAAAACGATTATCACATCAAAAATTTCCAAAGTTAAGGCGCTTGTTATTCATACCGATGAAGAAAAGGTCATCGCTTCGGATACCTTTGATATCATCAAAGCGAAAAAGAAATGACCCGGAAATCGTCATCAGCCTACGTCTGGTTCGATACCGAGTTCAGCTCGCTCGAACTCGACGAGGCACATTTGCTTCAGGTTGCCGTTATGCTGACGGATAAAGACCTCAAGCGCATCACACCGCCGGACGAGGATTTGAATTTTCATATCCGTCTGCCTGATAATGTTCATCTCAGTCCGTGGGTGGAGAAAAACATCCCGGAGTTGATTAAAAAATGCCGGTCTCATACGGCTGTGCCGGTTGAAGAAGTGGACGCAAAGCTGACGGCCTTTGTTGACCGCTGGTGCGGCACACCGAACAAGACGGTTCAGAAGAGACCGCTGATGGCCGGTAACAGTGTTCATACGGACTGGATGCTTTCCCGAAAGTTCTTTCCGGTCTTCACTGGGCGTCTTCATTACCGCCTGCTGGATGTTTCCGCACTCAAAATCCAATGGCTTGATCTGACAGACGGAGAAGAATTTAAAAAAGACGATCCGAAAACGATCAAACAGTATTTTCCGGAAGCCGACCTGCGCCGGATGCGTCAGCACGACGC
This sequence comes from Pontiellaceae bacterium, assembly GCA_044224855.1. Taxonomy (GTDB): domain Bacteria; phylum Verrucomicrobiota; class Kiritimatiellia; order Kiritimatiellales; family Tichowtungiaceae; genus Tichowtungia. Next base: position 29,401 of record JBGAJP010000030.1, on the reverse strand, counting down.
CTGCTATGATATCGTTGCTTCCGCTGCGGAACTCGCATACTACCGCGCGCACATGAATCTTACCGCGTAGTTTCCAGATGTCCGGAGACTACTCGGCTTTCTTTTCAAAAAGAGAAAGATTCCCGCGAAGTTTATCTTCGAATTCCGCAAGGCGGCGGTCTGTGAGCGGATTCGGTTTCCCGGCAATCAGCGCGTTAATGGCGGCGATTTCATCACTGGAGAATTTTGCGCCGCGCAGGATATGCCGTTCAAATGATTCATAGGCCAGCGGACAGACCGCTTTGACAATTTTCGCTATGGCCCGGGCATATTCCTGGATTTCCCACTGGGCGTGGCTGTCCATGCGCAGTTTTAAAAAGTGCAGCATGTTTTTGAGATCCATTTGCCAGTACCACTCGGTGTACATGGAGAGCGGCAGGTTGATGCGTGCCAGTTCGCGGGCGATGCCGTCGTTCAGGATTTCGCTGTAGTTCGCGTAGCTTGCCGACTGATCCTTTTTGAGCAGTTCGAGTACTTTGTCTTGCAGTTCAGTCGGCACGGCATCCGGATTGCGGCCCTGTTTATTGTCGGTACTTTGCAGACTGATCTGGCTGCGGGGCGGAAGATAAAACTCATCTTTCATTACACTGTAGCGGCCTGAAATTTCATTGAGGCGCGCGGTACGGTGGCGGATCCATTGGCGGGCGACAAAGATCGGCATTTTACAGTGGAGCTCAAAAACGACGTGTTCGAACGGTGATGTATGTTCGTGCCGCAGGAGGTAGTCGATAAGCCCGGCATCCTGTCGGATGGTTTTTGTGCCCTCGCCGTAGGAGACGCGTGCTGTCTGGACGAGCCGGGTGTCGCCGCCCATGTAGTCAACCAGACGGACAAATCCGTGGTCTAAAACTTTGATTTCCTGATCAAGCAGTTTTTCAGCTTCCGGAACGGTGATATGCGCCATTTAAACCTCCATGTGACATTTGAACGCCGGATGATGGTGTAATGACGATTTTGATTCAAACAATTTGGAATGTAAGGTTGATATTTGAAGTCAAAAGCGCATCATATGCGCATCATAAAAATTTAAATATGTTCATATTGGTGATGCGTTATGATTACGTTTGAAGGTACAGGGATCAAAAATCTGAAATTACGCGGTGGCATCTACTACTGGCGGCAGAAGATTGATGGCGTTCAATACTCTGAATCGCTTCAAACCGCTGATTGCGATGAGGCACGTAGACGGATGTTTGAAAAGATACAAGCCGTGAAAAATGGAGAGAATTTAAAGGAGAAGAAAATGACGAAACAGCAGGATAAAAGTGCAGGGTGGGTTGATTACTGGCCGCAGTTGAAAGTGCTCGACTGCACCATTCGTGATGGTGGATTGATGAACGATCACCGCTTCAGTGATGAATTTGTTTTTGGAGTCCATAAAGCTTTGGTCGCCGCTGGCGTGGACTATATGGAAATCGGCTACAAAGCGGATAAAAAACTTTTCAGCCCGGAAGAATACGGATTGTGGAAATCATGTGACGAAGATGATCTGAACCGCTTTTTTGACGGCGTCGAAAAAGGACTTAAGTTCAGTGTGATGGCCGATGTCGGTCGTACGAACGAGAGCGACATCATTCCCCGCGATAAAAGCCTGATCGATCTCGTGCGCGTTGCCTGCTACATCCACCAGATTCCGGCCGCATTAGATATGGTTAAAGACGCTAAAGCCAAGGGATATGAAACCTCTGTCAACCTGATGGCGATATCCACTGTGCCCGAGTATGAGTTGAATAAAGGGCTTGAACTGATTGGCAGGAGCGAAACCGATATGGTCTACCTGGTTGACAGCTTCGGCTCACTCTATTTCGAACAGATTGACGACCTTATGCGCCGCTACCTCGCCGCGATGGGAGCGGGCAAGCAGGTTGGTATTCATGCGCACAACAATCAGCAAATGGCCTATGCGAATACAATCTTCGCCGCCATCCACGGAGCCACAATGCTCGACTCAACGATCGACGGACTCGGTCGCGGCGCGGGTAACTGTCCGACTGAGCTGCTGCTGGGCTTTCTGCGTAATCCGAAGTTCAAACAACGTCCGATCATTGAGGCAGTTGAAAAACTGACTCTGCCGCTACGCGACCAGATCGACTGGGGCTACAGCATTCCGTATATGGTCGCCGGACAGATGAATCAACATCCGCGCGAAGCGATGCGTTTGCGCGAAAGTGCTGATAAAAACCAGTTCTTGCGTTTTTATGACGAAGTGACCGCTCAGTAAGAAAATAGGCTTGGATCGAAAGCCCCTGCTTGCAAAAGGCAGGGGCTTTTTCTATCTTCACCGCTTCTCACGAAGCCGGAGTGGCGGAATTGGTAGACGCACTGGACTCAAAATCCAGCGGTGCAAACCGTGAGGGTTCGAGTCCCTCCTCCGGCAGATCATCTTGCCTTGGGATACCAAGGATTTGCTGTCTCAGAGCCCAATACCATCGGCGGCCATGAGCGGCCGCCTCATTACTGATTATTTTTTTCTTTCGGCGGGAACATTTCCCAGTCGTTGCCGCAGTTCATGCAATGGGCGTGAATATAGTCTTCGTGCTTGCTCATTTCCCTTATTGTCATCGCGACCGGAATAGCAGCTGGATGGTCGGTGACTCGCCAGTAGTTTTTTGGAAAGTTCTCCGGAGAAAGAATATTTCGAGGATCTCCGGTGTAGTAGGTTTTATTCCGGGTTCGGACACAGTTTTTCGAGTGACAAAAAATGCACTCCAGCTTTGCAGCAATAGAGCCGAAATCTTCGTCGGCTTCCAGGTTCTTGAGTTCTTCCGGCGGCAGGGCGGCCCGGCGGCGTCTTTCTCCGGCGGCCCAGATGAAAATCCCGGCCGGAAACAGAATCAAGAAGGATAAACAGCCCCAGTTCATGTCGCGAGCATAACCGGATTTTTCGGACGTCTGGAAGAATAAAGGCGGCTTACTTCCGGATGAATGAGCAGCGGCCGGGCGTTTTATGGGAGAAGATCAGTTCGAAGTCGGATACTTCGTCTTCGGCAGGGACGAAGGTTTCGGTTTCCTCAAACCGTGTGTCGGCTTTGATCAGTTTGTAAATCTCCGCGAAGTAGGGCAGATGGTCGGTCGAGGCGTGGATTTTTCCGCCAGGCTTGAGCGTGCGGGCGATGGCATCCATGAACAGCTCATTAAAGATGCGGTTGTGGTGATGCTTTCCCTTTGGCCACGGGTCGGGATAAAAGATGTAGTAGGTGTCCACGCTTTGCGGCGGGACGAGATAGGTGACGGTGTAATAGCCGTCCAGCCGCAGGGCGCGGAGGTTAAACAATCCCGCCCGCAGCGCTTTGCGGTCAATACGGCGAATCCGTCCGAGCTGCCGGTCGATTCCAAGGAAGTTGGTTTCCGGAAACTTGCGCGCGCGGGCCAGAAGAAAGCGGCCTTTGCCGCAGCCGAGATCGATTTCAAACGGCCGCTCCGGATGTTCAAAGCAGGCGGCAAAATCGACCGGATTCAGCCACTGATCGGGAAAAATGCGCAAGGTGTCGGGCGTACTCATTTTAGAACGGGATGAAACCGATGCGAGGAGTAATCTTTTTGACAACGGCCGCCAGCAACTTCGAAACCGCTTCCAGATCGTTGAGGCTGAGCAGTTCGCACGGGCTGTGCATGTAGCGCAGCGGAATGCTGATCAGCGCCGTGGCGACACCGGCGCGGTTAAGCTGGATGGCGTTGGCGTCGGTTCCGGTGCCGCGCGCCTCCGCGACAATCTGTACCGGAATTTCTTCCGTTTTTGCCGTTTCGATGATCAGGTCGAACAGTTTGTGATTAATGTTCGGGCCGCGGGTAATCACCGGTCCGCCGTCGAGCTCAACTCGGCCTTCCTGATTTACCACGCTGCCGAGGTTTGGATGGTCGGTGGCGAAGGTGACGTCAACGGCAATGCCGACTTGCGGCTCAATGCCGAACGCCGCCGTGCGCGCGCCGCGCAGTCCGATTTCCTCCTGAACGGTCGCGACGACATGAACTTCGCACTGCGTACTCATTTTAGCCAGCAGGCGGCCCGCCTCCAGAATAGCGAAGGCGCCGGCGCGGTCATCAAAGGCGCGGCCGACGGCGCGGTCGTTTTCCAGTTCCTCAAATCCGTACTGGATGACCAGCGGGTCGCCGATGCTGACCAGCCGTTCGGCGTCTTTTTTGTTTTTCGCGCCGATATCGACCCATAGGTCTTTGATTTCGGCAACCTTTTTACGCTGTTCCGGCTCCTGCAGGTGAATGGCGATCTTGCCGACGGCGCCGCGTACGACTTTGCCGCCGTTGCCGATAATATCGACCCGCTGGCCCTGCGCAATCTGCGGATCCCAGCCGCCGATCGGGGCGATCCAGAGGAATCCTTTATCGTCGATATTTGAAATCAGGAAGCCGATTTCGTCGTAGTGCCCGGCCAGCATGACTTTGACCTTGCCGCCTTTGTTGATCACGGCGTGCGAATTGCCGTGGACATCGGTTTCAACCGTGTCGGCGAACGGTTTGGCGTAAGCCTTCCAGACGGCGGCTGCGCAGTGTTCGTAGCCGGACGGGCTGATGGCGTTGATCATATCGGCGAGAAATTGCTTCGAGTTTTTGTTCATAAGGATTTCCTTTGGTAAGGCTGTCATTGTTCCAAGGTTTAAAACTTTTACAACCGAATTTTCGGGGGTTTGGAAAAGTGTCCGCTTGTACCGTTCCGACGGCCTGTCTATAGTTTGGCCTCATTTGGAGAAAAGCATGGCCGACGCAACTCATATGGATGTTTCCTATATCGCGCACCTGGCGCGGATTCACCTCGCCTCCGGGGAGGCGGAGCTGTTCCAGGGACAGCTCGATCAGGTGCTCAAATACGTCGAGCAGCTTGGCGAGCTCGACGTTTCAACGGTCGAGCCGACGGCCCACGCCATGGCGCTGGTTAATGTTTTACGCGACGATACATCGCGCGTCTCTCTCGACCATGATGCTGTCATCGCTAACGCCCCCGCCGCGCGCGACGGGCAGATTCTTGTCCCTAAAATAATGGAATAACCATGGCCGGACTGAACACTAAAACCATTTCTGAACTTTCCGCGCTGCTGGAGCAGGGAAAATGCACCTCCGTCGAAATCGTCAACGATGTATTGGCCGCAATTGATGCGCGCGACGCGAAGATCGGCGCTTACCTGACCATCGACCGCGCCGCCGCGCTGGCGCAGGCTGAAGCCGCCGATAAAGCGCGTGCTTCCGGTAAAAAAGGTTCTCTGCTCGGCATACCGCTGGCGATCAAAGACCTGCTGAACGTCAAAGGTCAGCCGTGTACCTGTTCGTCGAAAATTCTTGAAGGCTATATCGCGCCGTACGACGCCACTGCTATCGCCAAACTGCGCCAAGCGGGCGCGGTTTTTCTTGGCCGCGTCAACATGGACGAGTTCGCCATGGGTTCGAGTACCGAAAGTTCGGCTTTCAAAAAGACGCGCAATCCGTGGAATACCGATCACGTGCCCGGCGGTTCCTCCGGCGGCTCTGCCGCCAGTATTGCCGCGGATGAGGCAATTGCCACGCTCGGTTCCGATACCGGCGGTTCGATCCGCCAGCCGGCCGCCTTTTGCGGATGCGTCGGCCTGAAACCGACCTACGGCATGATTTCGCGCTACGGGCTGACCGCCTTTGCTTCATCGCTTGACCAGATCGGGCCGATCACCAAGACGGTCAAGGATTCCGCCATTCTGCTGGAAGCAATGGCTGGCAAAGATGAAATGGATTCCACTTCCATCGATGTGAAAGTCCCGGACTTCGCGAAAGACCTGACTGACGACCACAATTTGAAGGGCATGAAGCTCGGTCTGCCGAAGGAATATTTCGTCGACGGCATGGATCCGGAGGTCGAGAAGACGGTTCGTGACGCGGTCGAACACTGCAAAAAGCTCGGCGCGGAAATTGTCGAGGTCAGCCTGCCGCACTCAAAGTATGCGATCGCGGTCTATTACATCATCGCTACTGCCGAGGCTTCCGCCAATCTCGCGCGTTTCGATGGTATCCGTTACGGACTGCGTAAAGACGGTGCCGACCCGATTGAACTTTACGGTAAAACCCGCGCTGCCGGTTTCGGTCCGGAAGTTAAACGCCGCATCATTCTCGGCACCTACGTTCTTTCCAGCGGCTACTACGACGCCTATTACCTGCGCGCCCAGAAAGTCCGTACGCTAATCCGCAACGACTTCACCGAAGCGTTTAAACAGTGCGACGCCATTCTGGCACCGGTCACGCCGACGCCAGCCTACCGGATCGGTGAAAAAACCAGCGATCCGCTTAAAATGTACCTCGACGATATTTTGACCACGCCGGTCAATCTCGCGGGCATCTGCGGATTGAGCGTCCCGTGCGGATTTTCCTCAAGCGGTCTGCCGATCGGACTTCAGATTCTCGGCGACTCGTTCAAAGAGGCAAATATTCTCAAAGTCGGTCACGCTTATGAACAGACCACGGACTGGCATACGCGCAAACCGACACTCTGATCGCACCGTTTCCGGCAGGGTGGCGTATATTTTAAATTCAGTCGTGCAGATGAATAAAATGTAGTTTATATAAATAGATATATAAAATTGACGCTTTGTGAAAATGGAGAAACTATGACGACATTAAAGTATTTCGGCCTGCTGGATTACACGTTCATGGCGATTTATGTGCTGGTGCTGATCGGAATGGGATTGTACTTCAAGCGGCTGGCTTCCCGCAGTCTAGATAACTATATCGTCGGCGGGCGGAGTATTCCCTGGTGGGCGATGGGCGTTTCCGGTATGGCCAACTTTCTCGATCTCACCGGTACCGCGATTATTACTTCTTTTCTTTTTTTGATGGGGCCGCAGGGACTGTTTATTGAATTCCGCGGCGGTGCAGTGCTGATCCTGGCATTCATGATGCTCTGGACCGGTAAATGGCACCGGCGCTCCGGCTGTCTGACCGGCGCTGAATGGAATATCTTCCGTTTCGGCGATACCTGGGGCGGCCGGTTTTCTCAGCAGATGAGCGTCTTTGCCACGGTTGTCACGACCATCGGAATGCTGGCCTATCTGATTATCGGCGCCGGCTCGTTTCTTTCCATGTTTCTGCCGTTTACTCCCATGCAGTGCGCCATCGTTCTGCTGATTCTGGCCTCCATGTACAACATGATTTCGGGCTTTTACGGCGTGGTGTTCACCGACATGTTCCAGGTTTCGATCATTATGGCGGCGGTTATTTATATCACGGTCAAAGCGTTCATGCTGGTCGGCAGTTCGACCGAAATTTCCGCGATTGCCATGCAGGTTACGCAGAATCCGGACTGGGTCAGCGGGTTGCCAAAATGGATCGCCCATATGCCCAAGGGATATGAAGTTTACCGGCACCTGATTCTGTTTATGTCTTTTTATCTGCTTCGGAACATATTTTCCGGTATCGGCTGCGGCGCCGACCCGCGCTACTTCGGCGCCCGCAATGACCGCGAATGCGGACTGCTTTCGCTGCTGTGGACCAGCCTGATGGCTTTCCGCTGGCCGCTGATGATTGGAATCGCCGTCCTGGGTCTTTATCTGGTGAACGGACTGTTTCCCGATTCAACCGCGTTGGCTCGTGCCGGGGAACAGATTCATGCGCAGTATCCCGGCGTTTCAAAACCGGAGTGGGGCGCTTTAATTGCCGGGCTTGCCAACTCACCGGAACGATATTCTCCTGAGTTGATTGCCGGACTGAAAGCCTCTCTCGGTGCTGATCAATGGGTTGAAAAAATGAACATGCTCAGTTACGAAGGCACTGTTAATCCGGAGAAAGTTCTGCCGGCGGTACTGCTGCTGGTGGTCGCTAAAGGCATGCGCGGTATTCTGGTGATCGCGCTGATTGCCGCCGCTCTTTCCACCTTCGGAAGTACGGTCAATCTGGCCACCGGAATGATGGTGAATGACTTTTATAAGAAATGGGTCCGGCCGAAAGCCTCAACTCGCGAACTGATTTTTGCCAGCTGGATCAGCGTAGCCGTGCTGGTGGTTTGCGGATTTCTGTTTTCTGTGACGCTTAAGAGCATCAATGACGTCTGGGGCTGGCTGTCCATGGGGCTCGGCGCGGCCTTTCTGGTGCCGATGTTCCTGCGGCTTTACTGGTGGCGCTTTAACGGCAGCGGTTATGCGATCGGCTCAATCATCGGGCTAGTTGCAGCTCTGGTTCAACGGGCTGTTGCGCCGGATATCAATGAAATCTTTCAATTCGTCTTCACGTTGGGAATCGGGCTGATCGGTTCGATTGCCGGCACTCTGCTGACCAGTCCGACCGATCCTGAAACCCTCCGGAAGTTTTACATGAAAACCCGTCCGTTCGGCGTGTGGGGCCATCTCAAGCGGGAACTGCCGGAAGCGGAACAGCGGAAGATGACCAAAGAACACAGAGGCGACCTGATCTCCGTTCCGTTCGCTCTGCTGTGGCAGACCTGCCTGTTCCTGGCGCCGATGCTATTGGTTATCCATAACTGGAGCGGCTTCGCGTGGGCCGCTGGGCTGTGCATTTTCGGCTGGGCCGGACTATACTTCTTCTGGTACCGGCACCTGCCTGCCGCTAACTTTTATGAGGATTGAGCCTTCGGCGATTGCATTTTTTCAAACAGGCAGCGGCAGCGGTATCCCCGCTTGAATTGAAATGCGAAATATGGATACTTGCCCGCCTATGAAATACGAAGCGTGTATCGGGCTTGAAACCCATGTAATGCAGAAGACGCAGACCAAGATGTTCTGCGGCTGTAAGCACGAGTACGGTGCGGCGCCGAATACCAACGTTTGCCCGGTCTGTCTTGGCTACCCCGGCGCGCTTCCGGTTCTCAATGCCAAAGCCATCGAACTCTGTTGTAAGGCCGGACTTCTGCTCGGCTGCGAAATCAACCCGCACTCCAAGTGGGACCGGAAAAACTATTTTTATCCCGACATGTCCAAAAACTACCAGATCACGCAGGCCGACCGGCCGCTCTGCCTTGGCGGACAGATCGTGACGGAAGTGAACGGCGAGCTGAAAACCTTTACGCTCGAGCGCATTCATCAGGAAGAAAACGCCGCCAAGAATACGCATGCCGCCAGCGGCAGCCTGATCGACTACAACCGCGCCGGCACCGCGCTGATGGAAATCGTTTCCACGCCCTGCATGCACTCGGCCGACGACGCTTTCGCTTATATTCAGGCGCTGAAGCTCATTATGGAATACGGCGGGATTTCTGACTGCGACCTCGAAAAAGGACACATGCGCTCCGACGTCAACGTCAGCGTTCGTCCGGTCGGACAGGAAAAGCTCGGCGCGAAGGTTGAAATCAAAAACATGAACTCGCCCAGCTTCATCGTTGAAGCCATCAACTATGAAATAGAGCGCCAGATTGAACTGATCGAAAACGGCGGCAAGGTTGTTCAGGAAACGCGCGGCTACGACTCCGAAACGCGGCGAAACTTTTTCCCAGCGCACCAAAGAAGACGCCCACGATTACCGCTACTTCCCAGAGCCCGACCTGCTTCCCGTCGAAATCTCCGCCGCGCAGATCGCGAAATGGAAATCCGAATTGCCGGAACTGCCGGTTCAGCGGCGCGCACGCTACGTCCGCGAACTCGGACTGCCCGACTACGACGCCAAAGTTCTTACGGCCGAAAAACACATCTCCGACTTTTTCGACGCCGCCTGTCACAAAACGAAACAGTACAAGCTGGTTTCAAACTACATGATGGGCAAAGTCGCCAGCCTCGTGACGGAGAAGGGTGTTAATGTTGTTGAAAGCAAGCTGACGCCGGAAACGCTCGCGCAGGTCGCCGATCTGGTTGGCGGCGGAAGCATCAGCTCCAACGCCGCGAATGATTTGATCGGGATTCTCTTCGCCGAAGGCGGCGATCCGAAAGCGATTGTTGAAGCCAAAGGCCTGGCGCAGGTCAACGACGACAGCGCGCTTGAAAAATGGGCCGAAGAAGCCATCGCCGGAAATGCTAAGGCTGTTGCGGATTATAAGGCGGGCAATCCGGCTTCCATCAACTCGCTCATGGGCTATGTCATGAAACAGAGCAAAGGCAAAGCCAATCCGCCTGCCGTTATCGCCATGCTCAAAAAGAAGCTGGATAGCTAGTCCAGACGGCCGCGGCCACTTACAGCCGTTTTTCAGAATATATAAAACGGCTTTGATGGCGTTGAGATTATCCAATGAAGCATTGCCCCGTTGCGTCGGGAAGCAGTCGGTAATCCGGTCGTATTACCCCTGTGTGAGTTGCTTGCCGGCAGCATACCGCTTATGCAAATAGAGTTAACACAACCTAGCGGATATCCTGTGTATATTTTTGAATTGAAAAATTTAATATCCGGTGTATTTTAATTACTAAAAACGTATTTATTACGTTGTAAATCAGTTAGTAAAAATTGGTAAATGAAAGGAGTTCGGTCTATGAAGCGTTTATTTTACGGTATGGTAATGGGTTTGGCGCTTGTTTCGGCTCAGTCGTTCGCTGAAAAAGCCAGTCCTGCCGATACGGATTCCGATGGGAAGGTGACGATTGAAGAATTCTTTGCCGCGCGTGCAAAATATGCTCAGCAGCAAGGCAAGGCGTTTGATCAGGCGGCTTCCGAAGCGGCGTTTATCACAAGAGATGCTGACAAGGATGGCGTTTTGACCGGAGCTGAAGCCACTGCAAAGAAATAGTAGCCTGTTACGAACAGGTTGTTGCTCAATCGAAAAAAAAGCAGAATAAGCCGTCTGTTTTTTTAAAGCCCTGCCGGATTTTGTCTGGCAGGGTTTTTTATTATAGAACCGGCTTTCAAACAGCAGAGAAATCCGGTTCTGTTTGCCTGTTATTTTAAAACCGGAGAAGATAATGCTTCAGAAAACATATCCCTTGAATCGCGACCAGCTTGAATCTCTGACAAAAAAGTTTCCGACGCCGTTTCATCTCTATGACGAAGCCGCAATTCGGGCCAATGCCCGAGCGCTAAAGGCCGCTTTTGCGTGGAACTCTGGGTTCAAGGAATATTTTGCCGTTAAAGCCACGCCCAATCCGTATCTGATGAAAATTCTCAAAGGCGAGGGCTTTGGCGCGGACTGTTCGTCGCTGCCGGAGCTGCTCCTGGCCGAGTCGGTTGGCCTTTCGGACGAGGAAATCATTTTCACATCAAACGATACCCCCGCCAGCGAATATGCGATGGCTGTGCAACTCGGTGCGATTGTTAATCTCGACGATATCAGTCACATTGAATTCCTTGAACAATGCACGGGACTGCCGCAACTGGTTTGTTTCCGCTACAATCCCGGGCCGCTCAAGGGTGGAAACGCAATCATCGGCCATCCTGAAGAGGCTAAGTACGGATTCACCCGCGAGCAGCTTTTTGAAGGCTACCGCATTTTGCGCGACAAGGGAGTGAAGCGGTTCGGGTTGCACACGATGGTGGCTTCGAATGAATTAGAAGCAACGTATTTCATAGAAACGGCGCATCTGCTGTTTGATTTGGTCGGCGAACTTTCCGCTGGAGCTGGGAATTCGATTTGAATTCATCAACATCGGCGGAGGCATCGGTATTTCAAACTTACAAAATCCCGGAAGGTTGATTTGAAGTGGTTGGCGAGGGCATCCGCAAGCTCTACGCCGAGAAAATTGAAAAAGCAGGGCTCGGCCCGCTCGATGTTCGCATGGAATGCGGACGGATGGTAACCGGTCCGTACGGATGGCTGGTCAGCCGTGTGTTGCACAAAAAGAATACCTACAAACAGTATATCGGACTCGATGCCTGCATGGCCAACCTGATGCGTCCGGCGCTTTACGGAGCTTATCACCACATTACCGTGCCGGGTAAAGAGAACCTGCCGCATAATTTCGTTTGTGACGTAACCGGTTCGCTGTGTGAAAATAACGACAAGTTTGCCATTAACCGCGCTCTTCCGCCGGTTGAAATCGGTGATCTGGTGGTCATTCATGACGCCGGCGCTCACGGTCATGCCATGGGCTTCAACTACAACGGCAAACTGCGTTCAGCCGAACTGTTGCTGCGCGAAAACGGCGAGGTCGTGCAGATCCGGCGTGCCGAAACGGTTCAGGATTATTTTGCCACCCTTGATTTTGCGGGTTTGAATAAGTTCGAGGTCTAGGGCATAGTTTCGCACCTAAGGAGAACACCATGTTGCAAGGAGCCCATACAGCGATCGTCACCCCGTTTAATAAAGACGGATCGGTAGACTATGTCAGGTACCGTCAGCTGATCGAGTTTCAGATCGAAAACGGAATCGACGGCATTGTGCCGGTCGGGACAACCGGCGAATCACCTACGCTCAATAATGATGAGCATATGAAGGTCATTGAAGAAACCGTCAGGGCGGTTCATCGCCGTGCGCTGGTCATTGCCGGAACGGGCGCCAACTCCACGGCCGAGGCCGTTGAGCTGACAAAACTTGCCAAGGAGTTCGGGGTGGACGCTACGCTGCAAGTGACGCCTTATTATAATAAGCCCAACCAGGAAGGGCTCTATCGCCATTTTTCGATGGTGGCTGATATCGGCCTGCCGGTTGTGCTTTACAATGTTCCCGGTCGAACCAGTCGCGAAATCGCAATCGAAACAATCGCACGGCTGGCTATGCATCCGAACATAGTGGCGGTCAAAGAAGCGGGCGGCAAAGTGGAACGTGTGAAGCAGACGCTGGATGTCTGCGATCTCGAAGTGCTTTCCGGCGACGACGCGTTAGCGCTGCCGATGATGCGCGACGGCGCGATTGGCGTAATCAGCGTGGCCTCGAATGTGGTACCGGATGTGGTGGCTTCACTCATCCATACCGCGCTGGGAGGCAACTGGGATGCCGCCCAGCTGTTGCATAACCAGTATGTAAAACTTTTCGATGCGATGTTTATCGATACCAATCCGATTCCTGTCAAAGCCGCCTTGGCTATGATGGGAAAAATCGAAGAAGTTTACCGCCTGCCGCTCTGTGAAATGAGTGCGGCGGATAAAGAATCCCTGATGAAGGTGCTGGCGTCCAGCGGTGTATTGTAGTCTAAAACGTTGTATGGGGCTTGCCGCTGGGCGGAGACCCCGGTATAGTTAGCGCGTAGACAGCGACTTCAACAGAAAGGATCATCACATGGCTAATGTCGGTAAACTGCTTGAGAAAAAAGGAAAAGAACTCATTTCTGTATCTCCCGACACCGAAGTCCGCGATGCCATCAAAAAAATGGCTGAAAAATCTGCGGGTACTGCGCTTGTCATGGACGGCAACACGTTGGTCGGTATTTTTTCCGAACGCGATTTTATCCGCAAAATCTATCTGAAAGACAAATGCGGCAAAGGGGTCAAAGTCAGCGAAATCATGTCCACCCATCTCACTACGGTTAAAGCCGACACGACGCTTGAGAGCTGCATGGAGATAATGACCGAAAAACGCATTCGTCATTTGCCGGTGCTTGACGGGGGCCGGGTTGCCGGAATCGTTTCAATTGGCGACATTGTCAAATATATGGTGCAGGAAAAAGAGTTTGTAATCAAAAACCTGCAGAGCTACATCTCCGGACCCGGCATGTAGAAGCTGTTCCCATGATTAGGTGGAAAAGGTTTCCGGAATCCGGAAACCTTTTTTTATTCCTCCGGTTTGAAAGGCTCTGCGGTTAATGCGCCGCCTTTTTTCACTAGTTTCTCAATCTTTTGCTCTACTTCGTTTAGTTTGGTTGAACAGAGAGTCACCAGCTTTGAGCCTTCCTCAAAATGCTTGATCATCTGTTCAAGCGAGAGATCTCCGCTTTCCATCTCTTCAACAATGGCTTCAAGCCGCTCAAGGGATTTTTCAAAATCGACAGTTTTTTCGGCCATAATCATGCCTCCTTCTCTTTGACTTCTGAAATGACAGTTCCTTTTGCAACGCGGGTCTTTATGACATCGCCTTTTTTGAGCTGAGCGGTATCGCGTACGACTTTGCCGTCGGCTGTCTGTGTCAGGCTGTAACCGCGGTCGAGCACGGCCAGCGGACTTAACGCGCGCAACTGAACTTCGAGCCGCCGCAGATTCTGCTTACGTTCTGCCACCGCGCTTTCTAGCCGGTGTGTCATCGTCTGCTGCAGGCCCGGCAGGCGCTGTTTCTGAATGGTCACTGCATTTTTCAGGCACTCTGCGAGAATCCGGCCGGTTTCATCTACCTTTTGCTGCCGTTGCCGGAGGCCGTCCGTCAGCGCATGACTCATCGTTTGGCGGAAACCCGGAATCCGTTCGCGCAGAATATGAACCTGATTTTGCAACGAACCGCCGAGGCGGGCGGCAAAGCGGGTAATTTGATTTTCCAGTTCGGTTTTTACCGGAACCGCCAGTTCAGCCGCCGCCGAAGGCGTTGGCGCGCGCACGTCGGCGACAAAGTCACTGATCGTAAAGTCGATTTCGTGTCCGACCGCCGAGATGACCGGAATCCGCGAAGCGGCAATGGCGCGGGCGACAACTTCTTCATTGAACGCCCACAGGTCTTCCAGACTTCCTCCGCCGCGCCCGACGATCAGCAGGTCAATGTCGTCGCGGGTGTTGATGTATTCAATCGCCGCGGAAATTTTCTCCGCCGCGCCTTCGCCTTGTACGGTGACCGGCGCGAGCAGGATTTCAATATTCGGAAAGCGGCGAGTCAGTACGTTGATAATGTCGCGGATTGCCGCGCCGGTAGGGGATGTCACCACGCCGATCTTCTGCGGCAGAAGCGGCAGCGGCTTTTTGCGGTCGGCATCGAAAAGTCCTTCTGCGGCGAGCTTGGCCTTCAGTTTTTCAAACTGTTCCTGAAGCGAGCCTTTGCCTGCTTCCTCGATTTTACGGATGATGAGCTGGTAGCTTCCGCGCGGCTCATAAAGGCTGGCTTGACCGAGGACGCGCACCTGAAGGCCGTCCTTTGGTGCAAACGTTGCGAAGGCGTTGTTCTGTTTAAACATGGCGCAGGAAACGGAAGCATCGGCATCTTTCAGCGTAAAATACCAATGGCCGCTGGCGTGGCGTGTCAGCCGCGAGATTTCGCCTTCGACCCAGACCTCGCCGATCCCGTTTTCGAGCGTAAAGCGCGCCGTACGGTTCAATTCGGCAACGCTGTAGATTTTCCGCTTCTCTTCCATCAGTTCCGTTCTCTGATCCGCTCAATGCTGCGGGCTTTGCCGGTTTTAACATCGACATCCAGAATGACGCCTTCGAGCGCCGGATCTTTGTCCGACGTGTCAAACTTCTGCGGCATGCCGGTGATGAAGCGCTGAACCACCGGCTCGACCTCACGGCCGATGACGGAATCCTTCGGGCCGGTCATGCCGAGGTCGGTGATATAGGCCGTGCCTTTCGGCAGAATGGCCTCGTCTGAGGTCTGGACGTGCGTATGCGTGCCGACCAGAGCGGTGATGCGGCCGTCGAGGTAGCGACCTAGCGCGATTTTTTCCGACGTCGCCTCTGCGTGGAAATCGATCAGGATTGTTTTGGCCTTCGCCATGCCGATCAGCCGGTCGGCGGTGCTGAACGGGCAGTCGGCCGGATCCATGAAAACGCGGCCGATTAACGAAATGATGCAGATTGAGCCTTCATCCGTTTCGATGGTGGTCATGCCGCGGCCGGCGGCGGATGGAGGGAAGTTCGCCGGGCGGACCAGGCGCGGTTCGGTGCCAAGCAGGGTGGCGAGGTTTTTATCGTCCCAGGCGTGGTCACCGAGTGTCAGCGCGGCGGCTCCGGCGGCAAAAAGAGCTTCAACAATTTCCGGCGACGGGCCGCGCCCGCCAGCGGCGTTTTCGGCGTTGGCGATGACAAGGTCAATCCGGTTTTCCGCGCGGAGCCGTTCGGTGATCCGCTGAAAAATCTGACGGCCTGCGCTACCGACCATATCGCCCGCAAAGAGAATTTTCATGGTTTGGATCGTAATGGATGGATTCCGGACAGGCAGTAAAAAATCCGGATTTTTGAATGTATCTTGTCAAATTGCCCGCGTTCTGTAACTTTGCCCGCCGTTAAACGGAGAGGGAGATGGAAAGAACAGTGTTAAAGGTGTTTAGGAGTCTGGCTGTGCGGATATCGGCCTATGCTGTGCTAGTGGCCGGAATAACCATCCTTATGCACCAAGGGGCTCACTGGGAGCATGAGTTGAGTTTTTACGGTGAAAACGGCCTGATTGAATGGGTGCAGGTTTTATTGTTAGTGGTCTCGATTGCGGTTTTGTGGCGGTCCGGCGTGTTGGATAAAGACCGCCGGGCGGTGCTGGTTGCGATGATTTTTCTACTGACGGCCACGATTGCACGGGAATGGGACAAAATCATAGACGAAAGTATGGGGCGGCATGTATGGAAGCTGATTTCCGGACTCCTGATTGCCGCCGCTGCCGGGGTGGCGTTCCGCAAAAAAAGAGCTTTTTATCTTTCGGCGCTTCATCTGACCCGTCAGCCTTCATTCGGAATTATGCTGACCGGCGGATTGATTGTTTTGGTTTTTTCACGGCTTTTCGGCGCGGGAGACTTCTGGCGGGAGTTGCTCGACGACCGACGTATTGCAAATGAGGCAAAGCGGGTCGTTGAGGAATGCACCGAACTGATGGGTTACCTTTTTATCATGATTGGAACCTTCGAATTTCTGCATGAAACACACATCCGTAAGCGGCTCAGAGTTTTTTCTCCGCGCTGGGCAGATAAATAATTCACATACTGCTCGCCAAAAAACGGCGAATTTACCAAGGTGTCGGCCATGAGTTTCCCGCAAACATTCTATCGTTGGCGCCCCCATCCGTGGCACGGGCTGGATATTGGTGAACAGGCCCCTGACGTCGTCAATGCCTATATTGAAATGACACCGTTCGACGCGGTGAAATACGAAGTGGATAAAACCACCGGCTATCTGCTGGTTGACCGTCCGCAGCTGACCTCATCAATGCCGCCGACTCTTTACGGATTTATTCCCCATACCTATTGCGGTTCAAGAGTGCAGAAACTCTCGCCCTCATCGCTTCGCGGCGACGGCGACCCGCTGGATATCTGTGTGATCACTGAGCGTCCGATTAACCGTGGCGAAGTGATCCTGCATGCCCGCGTAATCGGCGGTGTACAGATGATTGATCACGGCGAAGCGGACGATAAAATTATTGCCGTTCTGCACGAAGACCAGTTCTGGGCGCATGTTGACAGTGTTGACCAGGTTCGGAAGGTTTTGCGTGACCGGCTTTGGCACTATTTCGAAACCTACAAGCAGCCTGCTGGCGGCTCAGCCGATGTGCAGGTTGTCGAAATCTACGGCGCTGATCAGGCCAAGAAGGTTATTTTAGCGGCTCAGGCGGATTACGACGAAACCTTTGGCGGCTGATTTCAAGGATGACCGGTTGACCAGACTGGAAATACTCTTGGTTTTGTCGTTTTTGGAAAATTTGAGTTAAAGATTTTGCATGCAGGGAAACCATGGACTGGACATTATTCACACTTTATTACGGATGTGAAAAGTGACCTGTGTACATTGCCGTCATCCCTGAAGTGATGTGGTTTTTTGTCTATCGTGCTGTTTTTGATCACTATCCGATTGTTACGGAGATCCTTACCCTGAATGAATGAGTAACAATAAGGACTCATTTGCATTTAAAATTATTAATTCTTTTTTACCTTTTAATTTACGACGTCTGTTTTTATTGTCCGTTCGAGCGAAGCCGAATAGAGGGGGTTGGATCGTTATGGACAGTATGAAAAAAGTGCTGTTGGTGGATGATTTTCATCTCTGCAGAACATTTTTTGCGGAGGGGTTGCGGAAAATCTCCGGTCTGACGGTTTTTGAATCTGCAAGCGCGGAGGATGCCCTGAAGCAGGCGGAGCAATTTCTTCCGGCAGTAATTATCCTCAACATTTCCATGCGGAATTGCAGCGGCATGGCACTGCTGCAGTTTATTCACCGGCAGTTTCCATCCGCCGGGCTGCTGGCATTTTCTTATCTGCACCATGATCATTTATATGCTGAACGGGCGATATGCGCCGGAGCGGCCGGATATATTTCCGCCGATGAACCCAGGGATAATCTGCTGGAGGCCATACGGGCAATCGCCGGGGGCGGCATCTACTTGAGTCCGGTGCTCCGTAAAAAGATTTGTATCAGTTCGGGTTCAAGAGGTCAGAAAATTGAATCTCCATTCGACCGGCTTTCGCATCGGGAATTTGAAGTGTTCTGCCTGACCGGACATGGACACGTGCCAAAGCGGATTGCAGACAAGCTCAAGGTAAGCGTGAAGACGATTGAAACCTATCGTGAACGTATTCGCGGAAAGCTGGGGCTGACCGATGGCGGCGAACTGCTATACCATGCGACAAGTTTTATCCGCGAACAAAGTCTCCCTCAGCCTTCATAGGCTTTTACACCTTCATTTGAAACGGCTTGCGACTGCCCGCAGCCTCGGGTAATCTCACCGGCCTATGGGGTGTAAATGAGTGATTTCCAACAGGTTGCTTTGCTGCTGATGCTTACGGTGTCGGTTATTTTGCAGTTCTATGCAGCTTTTCTTGCACTGCGTCTGATACAGCCTGCGCGCAATAATTTTTCATGGGTCATGATTTCTTCTGCGCTGCTGCTGATGGCGGTACGCCGGGTCGTTGTCATCTTCCATTTGCTGAGCGGAGCCGTTGCTCATCTGCCGGACCTCTATGCTGAAGTCATTGCGTTTGTGATTTCCCTGCTACTGGTGGCAGGGTTGTTTTCAATCGGGCCTCTTATTCGCCGGACCGGTTCTGCGACGACTGAGCCGGAGGACGCTTCGTTTGGCGAGCTTTTTGAAAAAATCACCAGCGGCGTTGCTGTCTATGAGGCGGTCGATAAAGGGCGCGATTTTATTATCCGTGACATCAATCCGGCCGCCGAGCGAATTGAAAAAATTGCGCGGCAGCATGTGTCAGGGCGACGTCTGGCGGAGGTTTTTCCCGGCATCGAAGAGTTTGGCCTTCCGGATGTGTTGCGACGTGTCTGGAAGACGGGTCAGCCCGAAAATTTCCCGTTGCACTATTATCAGGACCATCGTATCTCAGGCTGGCGCGATAATTTCGTTTACCGCCGCTTCAGCGGTGAAGTAGTGGCGGTTTATAACGATGTGTCGGCTCAAATGCATCTGCAGGAGGAGTTGGAACGGCGGGAGCGTAAATTCCGGCTTCTTTTTGAACAGGCTCCGCTTCCTTATCAGGCGCTGGATAATGAAGGAAAAATCATCGAAGTGAATCCTGCCTGGCTCCGCCTGACCGGATTTACACGCGACTCGGCGGCAGGGCGACCGTTCAGTGAGCTTCTTACCCGGACGGGGCGGCAGCATTTTCAGGAGTGTCTGGCCGGGCTGAAAACGGCCGGCTCAGAGGTTGATGTGATACTGGAGTTGCGCCGGAATGACGGCGTTCTTCTGAATGTTGAAATGAACGCCGTGTATTCACGCAGCAGAACCGCTGGTGCTGAACAGATATATTGTATGTTGCGGGAAAAATCCGGGCAGGGAACAGAGTCGGATGTAAAAACCGTTTCCGGAAAACAGTCAAGCGTACCGGTAGATGAACAGTTGTCCGGAGAACGCCGGAAACTCCAGATGCAGAGACTGTCGATGATGGGCGAACTGGCGGTCGGAATGGCTCATGAAATCAGCACGCCGTTAACGGTTGCACGCAACGCCTTCAGCCTGATACGCGAAGATATGTCACCGGCTAATCCGCATTATGAATTCGCCGAAATGGCCTCGCGGGCTCTGTCCCACATGGCGAACATGGTTGAGCAGATGTGCCGCTTTCACGAACCGGCGTCCCAGGAGTGTGAGAAGCTCAATGTCAATGCGCTGCTTGATAACACACTCGTACTGGTTCGTTCTTCCATGCGGGATCGCCGCATTCAATTACGGGATGAACGCGCCCGAACCGTTCCTTCAGTTATGCTTCCTCCCGGAGCGGTTATGCTCACACTGATCAATCCGGTCAAAAACAGTATCGCGGCGATGTCGATGGACGGCATATTAACGCTGCGCACCGGGACGGTGGGCGAGGGCGGAGTTTTTATCGAAATTGAAGATGACGGTCCGGGCATTCCCCCGGAGTTTCTGCCGCACCTGTTTGAACCGTTCACCACGTTCCGGCAAGGCGGTGCAGAGAGCGTCGGTATCGGTCTGGGATTGGCAATCGTCCGGCGGACCCTGGATGTCCTCGGGGGTTCTGTGACGGTCCGGTCAGTCACGGGTGCGGGAACCTGCGTAAAAATTATTTTGCCGGCTTTCCTGCCGGCCCAAGGAGATATGGGATGACATCAGAAGCTGATGCAGAGAACGTATGCCGGATTCTTCTGGCGGACGATCACGATACCTACCGCAAAACCATCAGCAGTTTATTTGAACGCCGCGGGTATAACGTAACCAGTGCGTCTTGCGGCGATGAAGTTCTTGCGGCCGCGGTTGAGCAGCCTTTTGATGTGTTTGTTCTCGATTATAAAATGCCCGGCAACGAAGAACTGATTCTTGTCGAACAGCTTCATGCACTGCAACCGGATGTTCCGGTGATTCTTTTGACAGGCTTTGCCTCACTGCCTTCGGCGATGAGTGCTGTCCGTTTGCAGCTCTTTGACTATATTCAGAAAGGCGAGAGCCCCGATCATCTGCTTTCCCGTGTTGATGAAGCAGTCCGGCACACACAGCTTGAAAAGAAGCTTCGTGCCAGCGAGGCCCGCTATCGGCTTCTGGCTGAAAATATCCAGGACGTGATCACCGTTTTCTCTGCCGCCGGAAAAGCGGTATATGCCTCACCTTCGATCACGACGGTTTTGGGGTATGCGCCGGAGGAGTTTTTTGGAACAGATATATATGCGCTGGTTCATCCTGAAGACCGCGCCGGACTTGAAGGTGCAAAGAACTGCTTGTTTGAAAGCGGTCTGGTAAATGATTTTGAATCTCGGTTCCTCACGCGTAACGGTCGGTATATCTGGTTGTCCACTTCGGCGAAACTGCTGCGCAACGATTTTGGTGAGCCGCAAGAGCTGATCTGCTCCAGTCGTGACATTACCAGCCGTAAGCAGACTGAACACGCTCTGCAGGAGGCTGAGGAACGTTATCGTGCTGTTGTAAATGATCTGACAGAGATTGTCTGCCGGTTCAGAGCTGATGGTACAATTACGTTCGTGAATGAAGTTTATTGTCGGTTTTTCGGCAAAACACGGGACGAGCTGCTTGGCGGGAAATGGCATCCGTTAGTTGTGCCTGAGGATGTGCCGATAATTGAAGACCGGCTGAAGCTTTTATCTTCGTCCAATTCCGTCGTGGATGTCGAAAACCGCGTTATTTCCGGCAGCGGGAAAGTCCATTGGATGCAGTTTATTAACCATGCCTTTTTCGATGCCGCAGGTCGGCTTATCGAAACTCAAAGTGTCGGGCGTGACATCACGGATCGCAAGCAGGCGGAAGAGCGCATCCGTCAACTGGCGCAGCATCTGGAAACAGTCCGCGAAGAAGAGCGTAAACGTCTTTCGCGCGAACTGCATGACGATATTGGACAGATTTTTACCGCATTGAAAATCGATTTGTCGATCTTGATGGATCACTGCACCTGCGAGCCTGGCATCGGGCAGAAAATGGCGGATATGCAGCAGTTGCTAGGTAGCGGAATTCACAGTGTTCATTCGCTCTGCCGCCGTTTGCGCCCTGGGGCACTCGACGATCTGGGGCTTGAAGAAGCGCTTGCCGGGTTGGTGGACGACTGGAAACAGCGCAATAAGGTGGCATGCGATTTGCATGTAGATTTGGATGAAGAGATGCTTTCCGATGATATCAAGACCGCTGTTTTCCGTATTGTACAGGAGGCGCTTACGAATGTGTCGCGGCATGCACGCTCTTCCAGAGTTGAAATCCATCTGGTTTCCGACGGGAGCATACTTAATTTTTCGATCGGTGATAACGGTTGCGGTATGGATTTGGATGCCGAGCTGAAGCCGGCGTCTTTCGGGCTGCTTGGTATGCGTGAACGTATTGAGGCTCTCAAAGGGGATCTGCACGTTGAAAGTACTGCGGGCCGGGGAACACGGATTGACGCAACGATTCCTTTGCTGGGTGCCGAATGACGGTGCGAAACATATGAGGTGTCGATGAATCAGGATTTAGTGATACTTGTTTTTGAATCAATGGCGATTTATCTGCTTGTGCTGGGAGCGCATGCCATGCGGCACCGGTTCGGATCGGCTCCGTTTTATACAATGCTGGGCGGGATTACTGCGGTAATGTCATGGGTAACTGACGCCGGCGTACAGATCGAGGTAGCGGGCCTGACTTTTATGGTCGGCTCCACCGTGTTCTACACGTCTCTCCTGCTGGGAGTCTTTGTGGTCTATGTTTTTGACGGGCCGCGCGCCACGCGTATTGCCATTCTTACAGTGGCTGGAGTTTCTGCCCTCGCGCCGTTGATCGCGGCAGTTTTGCATCTGCAAATGGAGATTTTGAATGCTGCTCCGCTGGGTTATGTGCCGCTGCCCAGCCTGCGCGTCAATATCGCTTCGGTTGTTGCGACTGTTCTGGATCTTATTTTCCTGGCAATGGCGTGGGAAATTTTCGGCAGTCCGTTGATCCGGAAAAATATCTGGTTCCGGAGCTTTTTAACGCTGTTGGGGGTCATGTGGCTGGATGTCATCCTGTTTTCTACAGGCGCGTTTTCAGGAACGTCCGGATATTTCAGCATCATGGAAGGAACTCTTTACAGCCGGCTGGCGATTTCCGTGTTTGCCAGTCCGTTTCTCTATATCTACCTGAAATGGCAGAGCCGCAAGCCGGGGTACGCGCTGGAAAACCGCCCGGTTCTGGCCATTCTCAAGGAAGTGGCGGAAGTTCGCGAAGAACTCAGTCTGGCCCGCCAGGAAATTGAACTCCGGAAACAGGCCGAAGAGGCGCTGCATCAAAGCGAAGTGCGTTACCGCCGGCTTGCGCAGCATACCGATCAGATACTTGAAGCCGAACGCAGCAGCCTGGCCGACGACTTGCATGATCACTTGGGGCAGATGCTGACAGCATTTAAAATTGATTTAGGTGCGCTCGAATCCTCTGCCGCCGGCAACCCGGAGGTTAAATCTCTATCCGGTGAAATGCACCGGCTGTTGAACGACGGCATCCGTCGAATCCATTTGCTCTGCAGGCAGTTGCGGCCGGGGTCACTGGATGACATCGGACTTGGGAGCGCACTCGAGGAAATGGTGAAGGATTGGTCGGAATATAACGGCGTACCGTGTGAATTGAAGGTGCTAGGCGTGACGGAATTGAATGCCGAAAAGCGGACAGCATTATTCCGGCTTGTTCAGGAGGCGCTTTCCAATGTGGCTCGGCATGCCTGTGCTTCGCAGGTTGAAGTTTCTCTGCGCCGCAACCTGAATCAAATTCAGTTTGCTGTAGTGGATAACGGGTGCGGTATGCCTGCTGTCGCAGAAAAAAAACCGGCCTCTTTCGGGTTGCTGGGTATACGCGAACGCATCGAAGCTCTTGGCGGGGAACTGCATATTGAAAGTACTCCGGGCAAAGGAACCCGGATTGAAGGAACACTGCCAATATAAAGTAAGGCTTCTCCTTACATAAAAAACAGCTCAAACCCGACGTTTTTATTATATATATTAAGGGTATTCTCCTGCGGCTATGAAGGTGCTGATTGCAGATGATTCGCAACCGATTCGCGAACGGCTGGTTGACCGGCTTTCGCGCCTTCATCATGTAAAAGTGTTCGAGGCTGTGGATACACCGGATGCGCTCCGGCAGATGAATACCTTTGAGCCGGATGTCGCTGTACTGGATATCCGTATGCCCGGCGGTGGCGGTATCAAGGCTCTGAATGAAATCAAAAAACAAAAGCCGGATACAACGGTCATCATTATGACCAATTATCCATACGCGCAATACCGCCGCAAATGCCTCGAATCAGGTGCCGATTTCTTTTTCGATAAATCGTCGGAGTTTGAGCAGATTGCGGAAACAGTCCGTCAGCTGTCGCAGTCCGGAAAGGTTAGTGAAGTGGCTCATCGGACAGCTGCTGCACAGCTGGTAACGGCAAAAGAGGAGCTTGAAAAGGCAACGCAACGGCAGAGCGATATGAGTCTTCTGAGTCTGCTCCATAAGCCGTCTGCGAAAGACGGAGCCGATCAGACCTACGCCATGTGGGAAAAGACATTCGATGCCATTCCCGATCTCGTTTCGATTTCTGATGCAGATCACCGCATTATCCGCGTGAATAAAGCCATGGCTGACCGGCTGGGAATACCCGCAGCCGAACTGACCGGTAAAAAATGTTTTGAATACTTTCACGGTTCTAAGTGTCCGGTCAGTGGCTGTCCGCACACGGCGATGATGAAAGACCGCAAGGCTCACTCTGCCGAGATTTACGAAGAGCATATGGGCGGCTGGTTTAATATCAGTGTCTCGCCGATTTATGAAGCGGGACGGCTGATCGGCGCGATCCATGTTTCACACGACATTACCCGCCGGAAGCGGGCGGAAGCTCTTGCTCGCAACACGCTGGACGCACTTTCAGCTCATATCGCGATTGTGGACGAAAAAGGGATGATTCTTGCGGTCAACCGCTCATGGGAACAGTTTGCAGAAAAGAACCATCTGTTGTGCAGTGCGGGGGTCGGCGCAAATTATCTGACAGTCTGTGATGCCGCCCGGGGAGCGCATGCGGACGAAGCCGGGCGGTTCGCAGCAGGTTTGCGTGCTGTGCTGAACGGGCAAGATGAACTTTTTGAAATGGAATATCCCTGCGAAACGGAAGCGGGTTCGTTCTGGTTTTGCGGACGGGTCACGCCGTTTCAGGGTGAGGGTTCCCGCCTGGCTGCCATCGCCCATGAAAACATCACAGTACGGAAAAAGGCTGAGAATGCTGTTCAGCAAAGTGATCGGAATCTCCGCAATGTAATTGCCGCGATGAATGACGGACTGTGGGACTGGGATATCGAGCACGACCTGTTGCGATATAGTCCTCAAGGCTACCGCATGCTCGGTTACGAACCGGATGAATTTCCTCTGAGTTACAGCTGGTTTCAACAGGCGCTTCATTCCGATGACAGGCCGGCGGTTGAAGAGGCGATCCGGGCGTACCTTTGCGGAGCAGCTGAACTTTACAGTATGGAGTTTCGTCTGCGACGTAAGGATGGGATGTACATCTGGGTCTGGGCTCGCGGAAGTTCAGTGGAACGCGACGATACCGGGAAGCCGATCCGTATGATGGGGATGCATGCCGATATCACAGCTAAACGCGAAGCGGAGCTTGCACTTAAAGCCAGTGAAACCCGCTACCGGCAGTTATTTGAATCCATGCAGTCAGGGTTTGCGCTGCATGAAATCATTTGTGATGGAAACGGAGTTCCGTGCGATTACCGTTTCTTGCAGATCAATGCGGCGTTTGAAGCCCTGACCGGCCTGAAGGCTGATAATATTGTCGGGCGAACAGTCAAAGAGGTTCTTCCTGCCACGGAATCCCGCTGGATCGAAATCTTCGGAAAGGTGGCGCTGACAGGAGTACCGGTGATGCTGGAAGATTTTTCCGGTGCGCTCGATCGGAGCTATTCCATTTCAGCCTATTCGCCTGTCAAAGGGCAGTTTGCGACGATTTTTGCCGATATTACCGAACAGAAAAACGCCGAAGCGGCTGTCAGCCGTGCCCGTATTGCCGCCGAAGAATCCAACCGCGCCAAAACGCAGTTCATGGCCAATATGAGCCACGAACTGCGTACGCCGCTTAATGCAATTATCGGGCTTACAGAACTGCTTGGAGATTCTTCGCTCGATGACGAGCAGCGCGACTATGTTCAGACGATCGGTGTCAGCGGAGAATCGCTGCTGATGCTCATTTCTGACCTGCTGGATTTTTCAAAAATCGAAATGGGACGGCTTGATGTCCGGAGAGAGAGTTTCAAAGTCCGGGAGATTGTCGAAAAATCTCTGGCGTTGCTTTCTTCTTTTGCAGAGGTAAAAAAGCTGACTCTTACGGGCTCTGTGGATGCCGACGTTCCGGAAACGGTCACCGGCGATGCCGTCCGGTTGCAGCAGGTGCTGGTAAACCTGCTCAATAATGCTTTGAAGTTTACCGAAAACGGGTTTGTCCGCCTTATGGTGCGCGGACGTGTGACACCCGCCGGCAGCCAGTATGTTGAATTTTCCGTGGAGGACAGCGGGCCGGGAATGGCGGAAGAAACCGCGAAACGGATTTTCGAACCGTTCTATCAGGCCGATGCCTCGGCAACCCGGGAACACGGCGGGACCGGACTTGGATTGTCGATTTCGAAGAGTCTGGTCGAAATGATGGGCGGCGCAATTCATGTCGAGAGCCGTGAGAATCAGGGGTCACTGTTCCGTTTTTATATCCTGGATCATGCTGCTTCGGGCAATCTGATTGATGAAGCTGTAATACGGGCTTCGTGGCATGGCCGGCATATTTGTGTGTGGGATAATAATCCGTCTGATCTTCGCGCGGTTGAGTATCTGCTGGAGCGTTGCGGGATTATACCCATCTATGCAGAAAGTCCGGATAAATTCGCAGAGTGTCTGGCCGGCAATCCTGCTCCAGATGCGGTTTTGTGCAATCTGGATATGGAAGAGCTTTCAAAGCGGCTTACTCAATTGCACGGAATGTGCCGTGATATTCCGTGGATCGGCGTATCGAACTGGCACCAGCCGGCCGGAGATGACACCAAAAAGCTTTTTGATGCGTTTATCGATCGGCCGATTCGGGCTCAGCAATTGTATAGAGCATTAGTACAACTCAGCGCCCCCGGCGGCCAAACGCTGTGAGTATCCGTGGTAAGGAAGATAAAATGATTTATTCCCGCAGTGTTTGCAAAAGAGCTTTTTTCCCAGGAATCTGCGGAACACTCCTTATTGCTGTGATGGGATTGCTGGGGTATCTGCCCGGAATGCGGATTCTTGGAAGCATAGGCGGAAACTATATTCCGATGGCACCCTCGACGGCGGTAAGTTTTATTTTTCTCGCACTGACCCTTCTTTACATAACGCTCCGCTCCCCGTCGAAATCAGGGCTCATTTTTTCTTTCATGACAGCACTAATCGTTACCTTGTTCGGAGGATTGGAAGCTCTGGAATATTTTACAGGAACCGACCTTACTTTTGAGGATGTTCTGGTTCCTCTTGCCGGGCATCTGAACGGCGTGCCGATCGGACGGATGTCGCCGCTCACAGGGCTCGGCGTTTTTCTGTCGGGATTCTCGGTGATTCTGCTTGTGTGGCGAAACCGGAACACGTTGCGTTATGACGCTTTTTCGCGCGCGGCCGGCTGGCTGGGCGGGCTGACATTTCTGGTCGGGTTTACAGCCGGTCTGGCGTATCTCTACGGACATCCGCTTTTGTACGGTCGCGGCATTACGGTGCCTATCGCTTTGACCTCCGCTCTGGGACTTATAATGTTGAGCCTCGCGCTGTTCGGAGCTGTCGGAAAGACAGTCTTTCCGCTGAATATTCTGATGGGTACTTCTACGCGCTGCTATCTGCTCCGGTTTATTCTTCCGCTTGCCGTGACCGCTGTCATTGCCGGCGGATTGACGGTGCTTTTCGCTGAAAAAATTGCAGGAGTAAATCCGGCACTCCTGTCGGCGCTGCTGATCGTTGCGATGACCGTATTCGTTGGCATGCTGGCTACGTGGATATCCCGTTTTGTGGGGGGCGAAATCGACCGGTTTCAGGCGACTGCAGAGCAGGCGCTTAAACAGCAGGAAGAACTCAATATCGAGCTGAACCGGCTCGCTAAATTTCCGGAACAGAATCCCAACCCGGTTTTACGTCTTTCTGCAGACGGCAGTGTACTTTACGCCAACGAATCCAGCCGGACTCTCCTGCTGAATTTAAAACAGCGCGACGGGAAAATTCTGCCGGACAATTTCAGTGTTTCGTTTGCTGAACTGCTGATGTCCGGGAACGTGTCCCAGCAGGAGGTGGATTGCGGGGAAACCACCTACACGTTGGCACTTGCTCCGCTTACCGATGAAGGACTGGTTAATATTTACGGCATGGATATTACGTTGCGCAAAAAGGCTGAGCAGCAGCTGGCTGCAACAATGGAACAGTTGCGGGCCTCCAACCGTGATCTGGAGCAGTTTGCCTACATTGCTTCGCATGACCTGCAGGAGCCGCTGCGCATGATCGCCAACTACGTTCAGCTTATCGAGCGGCGCTACAAAGATAAACTTGATCAGGACGCCTGCGATTTTATCCATTACGCCGTCGACGGTGCGGTTCGTATGCAGCAGCTGATCGATTCGCTGCTGGAATATTCCCGGCTTCAATCCCGCAAGAAGCCGTTTGATTCCGTTGATTTGAATGGCGTCTTGAAACAGGCATTGCACGATATTGAAAGGCTTATTGTTGAGACCGATGCCCGGATTACATCCGATTCCCTGCCCGAGATCCTGGGCGATGCCGTCCAGCTGGGTCAGATTTTTCAAAACCTCATCAGCAACGCGCTCAAATTCAGAGGTGAAGCTCCGCCTGAGGTTCACATCTTCGCTGAAGAAAGTTCCGGGTATTGGAAGATTTCTGTTCGCGATAACGGTATTGGTATTGAGCCGGAACATCAGGATAAGATTTTTAAAATTTTCAAACGGCTGCACAGCCGTGCGGACTACCCCGGCACCGGAATCGGTTTGGCCGTTTGTAAGCGAATTATTGAGAGACATGGGGGCGAGACCGGTGTAGAGTCTGAGGCCGGAAAGGGGAGTACGTTCTGGTTTACCCTTCCGAAAAAGGAGAAAGACCGTCATGGCCGTATACAGAGCAATTGAAATCCTGCTGGTTGAAGATAATCCCGGTGATGTTCGTCTTACGCAGGAGGCGCTTAAGGAAAATAAAATCCGCAATAACCTGCATGTGGCCAAAGACGGTGTTGAAGCGATGCAATTTCTCCGGCGCATGAAAGGCTATGAAAACACGCCGCGGCCCGACTTGATCCTTCTGGATCTTAATCTGCCGAAAAAAGACGGTCGCGAAGTTCTGGCAGAGATTAAAACCGATGAAAAACTGCGTGCCATTCCTGTGGTGATTCTTACCACTTCCGACGCCGAAGATGATGTCGCGAAATCCTATGACATGCACGCCAACTGCTACGTCCGCAAACCGATCGACCTGAACCGTTTCATTGAAGTGGTTAAAATCATTGAAAACTTCTGGCTGTCCATCGTCGAACTGCCGAGGAGCTAGACACTCACCGGTTTGACGAAGTTTCCTCTTTTACCCATTGCAGGAAGGCCGGGTTGCCGCCTTCAACCGGCAGAACGGTAATGCATGGACACTCGTAAGAGTGAAGTTGTCTGATCCGTGCGGTTAGCGCTTCCGTTCTTTCTTCTTCCGTCTTCAGAAACAGCACTGCCTCATTTTCATGACAGAGCTTTCCTTCCCAGTGGAAGATCGACGTAACTCCATCCAGAATGTTGGCGCAGGCCGCCAGACGCTCCG
>JBGAJP010000029.1:0-31314 GCA_044224855.1 Pontiellaceae bacterium | reverse complement strand
GGTAAACCGGAACCGGACCGCCAGGTACTGGTACGCATCGCCGCTGAAAGTCATATTCGTTTGATAAAGGCCTTCTTCCGCAGTAGAAACAGCCCCGCTGTTGACCAGCGCCCACGCCGATCCGGCGGGGTTTGAATCTGTATTAAGAGCAAAAGCGGTTGTTGAAGCATTCGTTGAATCCGTTCCGTAGATTGCATACTGGAACATAGCCGACCGTATATTCGCTCCCATATAGGTCACATTAAACTCAAGCATCACGTCGCCGTACGTGGCGTGATTGTCCGTGAATATCTGCCCGAACCAGTATCCAGGCTGGTTAATCAGTCCGGTTGACCAGATGTCATTTTCTGAAAGGTCATAAAGCGAGACCGAGCGGGCGTGCCACCCTTGATCCAGATCCGATGAAACATTGATGCTATTCGCATCATACATGGATGGACTGTCAATTGAGCCGTTCACGATGCCTGCATGACTGGAAGCAATAAATACTCCCAGTAACAGACAAAGCACCTGACATTTGTTTTTCACGCGAATTCCTGCCTGTAGGCAAGCGGCTCCTTTTTTTTTGCAGGCGGAGACCTTACAGTGCGGAAATTCGAAAACAATACTTATTTTAAAGAAATTTTTATTATCCAAGATTGAGTCGCTCATGGATGAGTGCGGCCGTTGCCGGCCCGACTCCGGGAGCCGCGAGCAGTTCCTGCAGACTCGCTTTACGCAACCGTTCAAACGAACCGAAATGCTTCAGCAGGAGCTCCTTTTTCTTCTTCCCGATAGTCGGGATTTCGTCGAGCGCTGACTCGCGAATGCGCTGCGCACGCAGCTTCCGGTGATAGGAAATAGCGAACCGGTGCGCCTCGTCGCGCAGGCCGGTTATCACCCTCAACGCTTTAGAGTCGCGCGGCAGGCGCAGGC
The DNA here is from genome assembly GCA_044224855.1 of Pontiellaceae bacterium. Lineage (GTDB taxonomy): Bacteria > Verrucomicrobiota > Kiritimatiellia > Kiritimatiellales > Tichowtungiaceae > Tichowtungia. The sequence continues at coordinate 30,399 of JBGAJP010000029.1, read as the reverse complement.
CAGGCTGATCATCGCGGACAATTTCCTCGAACTGCTTTGCCAGTCCGACACTGGGAAGTTCAACACCGATTTCCGCCAGCGCCGTGCGGGCGGCGCGCAACTGCGTAATTCCGCCGTCCACCACCAGCAGGTCGGGCATCGTCCCCTGCTCTTCTTTGAGCCGTCCGTAGCGGCGACGCACCGCCTCGGCCATCATGCGCGGGTCGTCGCTGCCCTCGACGGTCTTGATGCGGAAGCGGCGGTAGCGCTGCGGCGAAGGTACTCCGTCCACCGCCGCCACCATGCTCGCAACCGCGTAGGTTCCGGAAATGTTGGAAATATCGAAACACTCGATCACTTGCGGCGGTTTCGCGAGCCCCAGTGCTTCGCCGAGATCTTTAATACCCGCACCGGATTCATCTAACAGCATTTTGCCGGTTTTACGCACCAGCGCCCGTTCCTTCACCGCGCGGGTCAGCAGAAACATCATATCGCGCAGCGCGGCGGCTTCTTCAAACCGGTGCTTTTCAGCGGCGGCTTCCATTTGTGCGCGCACCTCTTTGATAAACTCCGGCCGCTCGCCGCGCAAAAAAGCACAGGCTGCCTGTACACGTTCCATGTATTCGTCCGGCGTCACTTTGCCGATGCACGGCGCGGCGCACTGACGGATGATGTCGTTGTGGCAGTGCTTATAAGTTTCCGCGTCCGGCTGTTCCGGACGGCATTGCCGAATACCGAAACGGCGCTCGACAAATTCCAGCGCAGCGCGTGCCGCCAGCCCCGAGGTGTACGGACCGAAATAAAGCGCGCCGTCGTTTTTATCAATCCGGCAGAGTTCAAACTTCGGAAACGGTTTACGCAAATCAACCCGGAGAAGCGGAAACCGCTTGTCGTCTTTGAACAGGGTGTTGTAGCGCGGCTTGTATTCCTTGATCAGATTGCCTTCAGTCAGCACCGCCTCGGCCTCTGTCCGGAGCACCAGCACATCGAAATCGGTGATTGAACGGATCAGTCCGCGCAGCTTTGGCTCGGCTTTATGATAGGTGCTTTCGCGGAAATAGCTCTGAACCCGCTTGTGAAGCGATGCCGCCTTGCCGACATAGATAATGCCGCCCGTCCGTCCGCGCATCAGATAAACGCCCGGCGCGTCCGGCAGCTCCCTCAACTTCTTCCTTATATTCTCCGGCCACTGCATATTCGGATCCTACCAGAACCATTTCAAAAAACAGGATCAGAAAGCCGTTTTCGGCCGAGTTTTATGTTGCCGGACACCAGCCGGGTCTTTATATTCCGGGCTCATTTTTCAGGGAGTTTCAACCCTTAAACCAAGGAGCAGTAAATGTCAGCGATTGTAGAAGTAATGGCCCGTGAAATTCTCGATTCACGCGGCAACCCGACGATTGAAGTGGATGTAGTTCTCGAATCCGGCGTGATGGGCCGTGCGGCCGTTCCGTCAGGTGCCTCAACCGGCGAAAACGAAGCTCTCGAACTGCGCGACGGCAACAAGAAGCGTTACCTCGGCAAAGGCGTACAGAAGGCCGTTGCCAATGTGAACGAAAAAATCGCTCCGGCCATCATCGGCATGGACGCGCTCGACCAGGTCGGCGTTGACCGTTTCATGATCGACCTCGACGGCACCAAGACCAAGAGCAGCCTCGGCGCCAACGCCATCCTCGGCGTTTCGCTGGCAGTCGCCCGCGCCGCGGCTGACTACCTGAACATTCCTCTCTTCCGTTACATCGGCGGCACCAACGCCAAAGTCCTGCCGGTTCCGATGATGAACATCATCAACGGCGGCTCGCACTCCGATGCTCCGATTGCCTTCCAGGAATTCATGATCCGCCCTGTCGGCGCGAAGTGTTTCAGTGAAGGTCTGCGCTGCGGCGCTGAAGTATTCCACGCGCTGAAAGCGATTCTGAAGAAAAAAGGTCTGAGCACTGCGGTCGGTGACGAAGGCGGCTTCGCTCCGACGTTCTCCGGCGGAACCGAAGAAGCGCTGGACAGCATTATGCAGGCAATCAAAGACGCCGGTTACAAGCCGGGCAAAGATGTGATGATCGGCCTCGACTGCGCCGCTTCCGAGTTCTTCAAAGACGGCAAATACGACTATTCCAAGTTCGAAGGCAAAGGCGGCGCGAAGCGCACTCCTGCACAGCAGGCCGAATACCTTGCTGAACTGGCCGCTAAATACCCGATCGACTCCATCGAAGACGGTATGGATCAGAACGACTGGAAAGGCTGGAAAATTCTCACAGACCTGCTCGGCGGCAAGTGCCAGCTGGTCGGCGACGATCTGTTCGTAACCAACGTCCAATACCTCTCAAAAGGTATCAAGACCGGTTGTGCCAACTCGATTCTGATCAAGGTCAACCAGATCGGCACGCTCACCGAAACACTCGACGCGATCGAAATGGCGCACAAAGCAGGTTACACCGCGGTTGTTTCACACCGTTCCGGCGAAACCGAAGACAACACGATTGCTGATATCGCTGTTGCAACGAACGCCGGCCAAATCAAGACCGGCTCGCTCAGCCGCTCCGACCGTATCAGCAAATACAACCAGCTGCTGCGCATCGAAGAAATGCTGGGAACCGAAGCCCGCTACGGCTGCTAAGTTTCAGCGGCCGCAATAAAAGGCACCCCGGGATTTCCCGGGGTGTTTTTTTGTAACGAAGCCATCCTCCAGAATTTCGTATTTCATATTTCATAATTTATCCTGATCCCCCTATACTGCGCGCCGTGAGTCCTCAAAAGTACTGGAATAAAATTTACCGCTCTGCCGCGATTGCCGCGATTGGACTCGCGTTGACCGGTGTTGTTTTCGCCTTTTTGCCCAAGATGACTCAGTTCCGCAGCTATCAGGAAACGAAGAACGCCCTGGACGCGGACATCCGCGCCAAGGAAGAAGCCATCAAAGAACTGCGCCTCAAGCAGGAACGGTTCAGCACTGATAAATATTTTGTGCAGCAGATCGCCCATGAAATCGGTTTTGCCCACCCGGGTGAGACGATCTACCAGTTCAACGAAAAAGCCGCCGGCATGAGCAATCCGCCGCCGGCCGCAACCGGAGAAAAAGCACCATGATCAAGAAACCGATCGTCTGGACAGTAGCGGGCTCGGATTCCGGCAGCGGTGCCGGTGTTCAGGCTGATATAAAAAGTCATCAATCTGCTTGGCGCACACGACTGTTCGGCCATTACGGCGCGGCCGCCCAGAATACCATCGGTACAGGCCGCCTTGAATTGGTCGCACCGGATATGCTTTCCGCCCAGCTTGAAGCGCTCAAGGCGGATCTTCCGCCGTCTGCCGTAAAGCTTGGTATGCTTGGAAGCGCTGCTACCTTGGAAATGGTCGCAGCTTTCAAAACGGCCAAATCGCCCTTCACCGTCTGTGATCGGTTCTGATTTCATCCAACGGCGCATTTTCTGCTCGAAGCCTCCGCATGGAAACTGCTCACCGAAAAACTTTTTCCGGTTGTTAATCTGATCACGCCTAACATCCCGGAAGCCGAACATCTGCTCGGCATGGAAATTACCACACCGGCCGACATCGAAGCTGCCGCTCAGAAAGCGCTCACGACCGGCGTTAAAGAAGTGCTGATCAAAGGCGGACACGGCTCGCATGACATGGAACTTTCCTGCGACTACTGGAGCGATGGCAAAAACCATGCCTGGCTCTCAAGTCCGCGAATCGACACCAAACACTCGCATGGAACCGGCTGTGTTCTATCGACGGCAATTGCCACGGCCCGCGCGCTGGGTTACGGCCCGCTCGACAGCATCATCGTCGCCAAGTCCTATCTCAATCAAGGCTTGCGTCAGGCCCCCGGACTGGGCAGCGGCTTCGGCCCGCTTGCCTTCAATCCATGGGAAAATGCATTACAGGATCTTCCGTTCATCACGCAGAAATGCGGAGACCCTGGCCTCCGCACCAGCCTTCCAATCATTGGAAAATAGCAGTCTTTACTGCCGATACCGGAAAATCATTCTTTCAGGCAAGTCTCGCGTTGACCGCCTATAGGGTGCGTGATAGCTTCTTGCGCTTTACGGGGTGTAGCTCAGCCTGGCTAGAGCGCTTGCTTGGGGTGCAAGAGGCCGCGAGTTCAAATCTCGCCACTCCGACCATCCATCTCCTTGGTATTCAATGCCTTGGGGATTTTTTATTTTCAGGGATTTCTCTGATTCGCGGGAAGTGTGGCAAAAGTGTGGTTTTGCCCCGTTTGATTTCCCGCCTTGTTACATAACAACGCAATGCGTTTAACAGGAAGATGAATCATGGGACTGGAATTAAGAAGAGGCAAAGATGAGCAACTTCGTTCGAAGTGGTGGTATGGCCGCTATACGATCAACGGGAAGCGCCGGTTTGTGAACCTCGGAGTTGAGGTAAAGGGCTCAGTACCGAAAAATCTACATCATCCGGGCAACACCCTATTTGAATGCTCTCGCACACTAGCCGCCGCAAAGCTGAAAGACCTAATCACGGAAGCGCAGAGCCGAAAGACCGCCGCGCATCATCTGCAGGAGCTTTACGAGATTAAAGGTGGTGAGGAAATCGCCCAAGTTCCACTTACCGATATGGAAGAACATTGGTTGCTGTTGCCGGAAAAACGGAAACGTTCCGCCCAACAGGTACGCAATCAAAAAGCCAATCTTCGACAGTTCCGTGAGTTTATCGAGGGTGCCTACCCGCAGGCAAAAGTCATGTCGCAAATCACCTGCAAGATGGCGCTGGCCTGGATGCATGATCTGGACGAAAAGCGAATGTCAGGGGCAAGCTACAACGTAAAGTTATCGCTGTTGCGCAATCTTTATGGGCAACTCGGCACTCAGGCAGGTATTGTTACAAATCCGTTTAACGGCATTCCCTATCGAGAACAAAACACAATACACAGACAGCCTTTCACGCCGGCAGAGCTTAACGCCATTCTGGAACATTGCGATGAATTGATCCGTCCTGTGGTTTTGACTGGAATGTGCACGGCCATGCGGCGCGGGGATTGCTGTATGCTCAAATGGGAATCCGTTGATCTGGATCAAGGCTTCATCTCTGTGAAAACCTCCAAGACCGGTGAACTGGCGGAAATCCCGCTCTTTCCTCTGCTGCGTGCCGAGCTGGAAAAGCTTCCGCGCAATGGTATGTATTGCTTTCCGCAAGCGGCAGAGATGTACAAAACGAACATCCACGGTATTTCATGGCGTTTTCAAAAGGCGCTGAAATCCGCTGGCATTACCGATACGTTGGTTGAACGAGACGATGCCAGCCAGAAGGCCAGCGTAAAGGATTTCCACTCCCTGCGCACAACGTGGATTACGATGGCACTGACAGCAGGTGTACCAATGGAACTGGTGCGTCGTGTTACCGGCCACTCGACGGTGGACGTGGTGTTGAAACACTATTTCCGACCCGGACGCGACGCTTTCAAGACGGCTTTGGAAACGGCTATGCCGCACATGCTCACCGGCGACGGACAAAAAAAGATCACGCCGCGCGATACACTGTTGGAGCTGGCGGAAAAAGCCGAAGGGCTCAGCAAAGAAGAACTCGTTAAAGAAATGTTGAAAATCGCCGAAAGTCTGGCGGCGTAGCGCAAAAAAAGGATGGGCAGGAAAATTCCTGACCATCCTGCGGCGATCTCGGAGAGACGCGCCCTACCTCGGCAACTGAGCTTCAAGGTGTTTGGCGGGTTCGCCGTCGGCCCAGAGATTTAAAATCTCCAGCCGGGTCTGGTTGACCGCGTCAAACATTTCCTTGGCTTCGTCACCGGTGACGGCTTTGTCGGCCAGCATCGGATCAATGAGCGCCACCAGTTCGGTCAAGTGAATGACTGTTTTGCGGACTTGCGCGATCTGCGCGGCCGTCTTTTTGGACAGCATGATGCGCTGGATGGCGGCGGTGAGCACTTTGGCAACGATTTGTTCCAAGGGCAGTAACTTAAACAGAGACAGCCCGAGCTTGATAAGCATAGTCTGTAACATAACAACTCCTCCTTACCGTAAGAGGGAAAATCAAACGTAGAGATCAAAAGCAGGAAACGACTGCTTTGAGCATCTGAAGCAGTCCATCAGGGTTTGTGGTGAGAAACACCACAAGTGCGGTTAAGAGAACCAGACTCCATTTCTCAAGTTTGGTGACACGGCCATTCGTTTTGCTGGCTTGTGCGTGGATGGCTTCGAGCCTTTCGTCGATATGGTCAAAGCGCTGCTGGCAGCCGTCCGGCAGCGAGCTGCCGCACATTTCCGACTTCCGATTGTCGATTTCCGATTTCATAGCCCTACCCTCAAGGAATGATGGCGGTGATGAGTCCGTTGGAAATAACCAGGGTGTTGCCGGCCTGAATGACACGGTTCGTGGTGATGCCGCTTGTGCGTAACAGGTAGCGTCCGTCGGCATAGCCTTTATTGACAATGCCCAAAGCCGTCGAAGGATTCCCCGAAATCTGCCAGCTTCCACCCAAGGAGCCCGCTTCAAAGTCCAGACTGAATCCGTATCCGGTTTGCATGATTTGGCTGGGACCGATCAGCAAACCATCACTCGGGTTCTGCCCGAAAAACAGCATCGCGCTGCGCACCGCTGAAAACTGAAGCCCGTCCTGAAAACTTAGTGTTTTAAAATAGCCAAGATGTTCTTCACTATCCGTCGCGTAAATTTGAAGAGCACCATTGGTTGCCGTATGACTTTGGGAAAACTTTATGGGTGCGGTCATCTCGCGGGAACCATCGGTGTAGAACGCCTGCGGGTCGGAAACATGAATTTCCAATAATTGAACGCGTTGGCCGTCGATGATCCATTGTTGTGCCCGAGCATTTGCGGTGCAAATTGCGAGCAGCAACAGGAAACTTGAAGCCTGAACCCTGAAACTTGAAATAGCCGAGAAGATTTTTTTCATTGGTCGCCCTTTCGGATGATTTCGACGGTGCCGTTGGTGATGGTGCTGGTGATGTTCAAAGCGTCGTTTTCGTTAAAGGGAATGTCCGCTTCGGGCACCCAGACGGCGTGCAGGTTATTGGAAAGCATACACCCCGTTAAAAGAAAGGTATTCCCGCCGGTGCGACGTTCGACGGTAATCGCGCCGGATGCCGGGGCGGCAAACCGGAAGAGCAAAGCAACGGGCACCCAGGAGGATCGTTTCTGCGTGTTGGTGATGGAGACCATGCCGGAGTTGAGGGAATGGACGGTGGAGAAGCCGCCCGCGCTGCTGCTTGCGCAAAAAGCGAACAACAGAGCGGCGGCGTAAATGAGTATGGGCGTATGGGAATGATAAGTTTTCATTGATTGGCTCCTTTGAATCAGGGGTCTTCGATGGGAGCGGCTTGTGCGACGTAGGAAGGGGAAAGTCCGCCGGTATCCCGGCTGAGCGGAATGTTTCCAGTCCAGACATTGCGCAGGAACATATCGGAACGAAGTGCCATATTGTTTTCACCTTCCGTAAAGGTGAGTCCGATTTTCCGTTTGAGTTCATAGAGAATGATGGTCTGCGCATGGCGCAGGCAGGCGGACGGAACTGCGGTTTCGCTGCCGGACGGAACCGGCGTTCCGTTGGCCCGCAGGGCGCTCCGGAATTCGGTCGCGATTTGCAGGATCAGCGCAGAAAGCCGCCCGGATTTGCCGGGGTTGTCGGTGAGCCATTGCAGATAGGCGGCATAGAGCGTGGGGCTCATCACCGATTCGAGGTAAGAAACTGTGAGGATGGGCCACATGGGAGTTCTGATTTACGATTGCCGATTGCTGATTGAACGGAAACGAAGAAAGAAACCGCCCGGGATTAGCCGGGCGGAACAGGATTACCCTTCGGAAGCGGCAGCGGCGGAAACATTGATGCGTTTGGCAGCGGCAGAGTTGGAAACCTGCACATCTTCGGACCAGTCGAACTTAGCGACTTCGACACGTCCGTCGTCGCGCATGTAGGAACCGGGCACCATAAAGCGGTTCATCAGGCGAAAGGTCTTCATGAAACTCGGATCGCGCCGGGTCGGCTGGGCTTTGCGGGCAAAAACCAGCACGGTGCTGTCCAGCAGGAATTTGACATCCTCGGCAACGCCTTCGGCGGCATCATCAAAAACCATGTAGCTGGTGCGGACTTCGGGCGAACCGACAAACATCTCGCCGGCATTGGCCTGAGTCGGAACCGCCAGCCCTACTCCGCTCTTTGCACCGGAACCGACCACAAAGCGGCCACGGACTTTGGCCTGATTCTTGAAGATGTTCCAGGCACTTGCACCAAACAGCACACCGATGTTCATCAGCGAGCCATATTTGCAGGCTTTGATAACATCCAGAATGGTATCGTCAATGTCGGCAACCGGATCGGCAGCATCGTTCCAAACCGCTCCGGTGCCGGGGCCGATGGCCTCGACCGCCAAATCAATGACGGTTTTTTCATGAGCCAGTGCCGCGACTTCAGCGACGGCAACCGCCCCTTCCCTGATCATATTTTCGAGCCCGTCGGCTTCGAGCTGTTCGAGATTGTCCACGGGATAATCGAGAGCATGCGGCTCGCAGTTGAACGTGGCGTCGGTCACTTCAAAGCGCAGTTCGGACGCCCGGCCTCCCAGCGTCCGGAGCGTCTTCGGAATATGGAAGCGGTGTTTCTCGGTGTACTTTTTGAATCGTCCAGTTGACGTCGGGACTTCAATGGTCGGGGCAATAAAGTCAGCAACAGGCATGATGGCGCTTTGCGCGGCACCTTGCGCGAACTGGCGAAGCATGGGGCTGGAACTGATGGACTGTAGACGGGACATGGTGAACTCCTTTTTGAAACGTGAAACTTGAAATGTGAAACTTGAAACCTGAAATCGTAAGGGTTAAGCGCTGAGTTCCTGCTCGGCGCGGCGGAAAGCCTCGGTATAGACAACGTGTTCGCTCTTCATGATCTCTGACGCACGGTTGCGGATTTTGACTGCTTTTGATTCAGAGGCGGAGGCGTCGCGGTTCTGCGTCGCCGCAACCTTTGAATCGCGGTTGTGGAGCGGACGGCGGGTATCTGCGAGCGGCGTAGCAACCGGTTTGGGGGCTTTGAGGTTTTTGAAGACCGCTTCCGTCAGAGTGCGGTTTTCAATGAACTGGGCACGAACCTGATCGCGGTTTTCGATGAGGGCGGAGTTGGCTTCGAGGAAGGCATCGGCGTCCGCTTCGAGCTGTGCATTTTTCAAACCGGACAGTTCGGTTTCAGCGGTCTCGGCGCGATTGGTAAGCGCGGCGACCTCATCCGGGGCGGCCATGTTTTCAATGGCGGCAAGAACTGCATCCTGCGCGGTATCGGCGGGCAGATTCAGTTTGTTGAGCAGAGCATCGACAATCGGTTTCATATTTTTCTCCTGGGCTACAGAGGCGTTCTTACCCAAAGGGGTAAAATCAAACGGAGCCCGATTGGAGAGCGGCAGAATGCCTTTCAAATTCGGGTCATTGGTAACGGCGGCATTCAAAAGGCGGACAGGACGAAAATGCCCGTCGCCAAGATCCTCGCAGTCTGCCTTGGCCCAGACGGGCGAAAGAAAGCGGTAGCGCCCACCTTTGACTGAGGCTTCGCCGATGTCAGACCAGCGGATGAGGGCGAATAACCCAGAATGACTGTTGCCGGAAGAAGGCGCGACAAATTTCAAATCGGTAATCCAGCCAGCAGCCTCGGAGCGTTTTTCAGCGTCGAGAGAGAAGTGATCAAAGTCGATGAGCAGACCCGGAAAAATTTCTGAAGATTTTTTCTGAAAATCAAACGAGGCCACCATCGCGGTGCAGGCGGCAGCGTCAATGACTTGAATAATTCCGGCTGCGGTATGGGGAAATTCGCCCAGCGGAGCGATCTGATACCAGCCATCTTCGGGAAGTTCAAAATTGCGGTTGAGGATTAGATTCATCACCAAAAGGCGAGGAATCAAACGGTGCCGGACAGATCGGACGTTTCGGACGCATCATTGCCTCGCCGAAATACCGGGTGATTTTGTCAGGGTGTAGCCGGTTTTTTCGGAAAGTTCGGCGGGATCGATTTCGAGCCCGGCGGCCTTGAGGTCGAGTGCGTCCTGCACGACCTGACTGGTGGCGTGGGTGAGTCCGGGCGAAAATTCAAAGTAGGCCAGCGCGGGCTGCCCGGGGAAGTATTCAGCCAGCAACGGCACATCAATGGCGTTCTGCAAAACCCCCGCCAGCGTGATGGCGTCGGCTTTGGCAATTTGCAAAAAGGTGTCCTGATGGGCTTTCCCTGCAAGAGTACCGGTACCGGATTCGGCGAGCATAGTTAGAATACCGCCAGTGCCGGTGATGGTGATTTGTTCATCGAGATATTTGATCAGTTCGTGAAACGGCGGGTGTCCCCCGCCCCCGGTGACAAATTTGATGTCGCTGTCGTGCGGCAAGAAGCCACGTCCGTTGGAGAGGATCTGCTCAGCAACCGCCTGATATTCTTTTTGTTTTTCTTCGGAAGCGTTGGGCGGGCCGACCAGAAAGATGGACGGGATGCCGTAGACCAATTTCCGTGGCAGACGGAAATTTTCCTTTAAGCGACACATTCAATTTCAAACCCCCGACAGGGAAAACATTATCAGCAAAATCCGGTGCGAACCGGTAATGGATCGGTGTTCAATGCCATCTGGTGAATCAGTCGATCAGTTAAATTTTTTTGCAGGTCGGCGACCTCTGGTTTGTCCCACAGATTATTAACCGCATGCGGATCTTTTTTGAGATCATACAGCTCACCGCGTTGCTTTATACCGTGCCAGCTGAGAAGAGCGTTCTCGGTACGCAGAGCCCTTTTGCCTCCATCTTTTTCAATCAAAATCTCTTCGCGCAGTCTGCGAGCCGGATTATTCAAACAGGGAGTAAGCGACTCACCTTGTACTCCGCCTGGTATCCCCACCCCAACCAAGTCGAGTAGTGTCGGCATAACGTCGATGCTGCAGCACAGGCCTTCGCACTCAGATTCCTGCCCACCGGGAACTGCGACAAGGAAGGGAACCCGAGTGACTTCATCAAAGGTGGTTCCTTTGAATACCAGATGATGGTCTCCCAGCATTTCTCCGTGATCAGAACTGAATACTATGATGGTATTTCTCAACATCCCTTTTTCTTCCAGCGTTTTCAGGATGCGACCGATCTGGTCATCAATTTGCGTGATGCTTCCATAGTAATAGGACCGGATGCGCTGCCAATCGGCATTGGACAACCGGCTCATGCCAATCGCTTCGTGACTGCCTTCAGTGCGTGTGTATTTGTTGTAATAGGCTTCCGGCCATTTTTTGGGTTCGTCCGGATCAAAGTTCGGGAGCGGCATGTCTTCGGGTGAATACATAGTGTCGTACGGGGCCGGAACGACAAACGGATGATGCGGCGCTACAAACGACGTCCAAAGAAAGAACGGACGGTCGTCCGTCTGCTCTCGTAAAAAATCGATACTGCGATCAGCAATCCAGGTGGTTTGATGATGCGCAACCGGATAGGCCGAACGAACTGTTTGATGCTGCGGGTAGCTGAAACTGTGAGGGTCGTCCCAGATATCATACCCCTGTTCTTTTAAATAATCCGCGTAAGGCCCAACCCGGTTATCTTCAGTGATCCATGCCCTTTCAAACCCGTACCACGGCATTTCATCGGGCGACGGCTGAGGGTTAATCGCCATTTCGGGACCGGGATCGCGAAGAAAGCGAGAATCGCCGCCGAAGCGCCACTGCGGACCAAAATGCATTTTCCCGACACCAGCGGTGGCATAACCGGAGCGGCGCAACACCTCCATCAGAGTGATTTCATGTTCAGGAAGAATCATCCCATTCCAGCGCAGGCCGTGTACCGACGGATAGCGACCGGTGGCTAGCGTAGCACGATTCGGCGCGCAAACAGGATAAGCGGTGAACATCTTTTTAAAGTTCAACCCGCGAGCTGCAATGGAATCGATATTTGGTGTGCGGATTACTGAATTCCCGCTATAGCCGAGAGTGTCGGCCCGAAGCTGGTCGCAGGTGATGAACAATATGTTTTTCCGGCCACCCATCTCTGGTTTTCGAGCCATGTTTCGTCCTTTGCGTTTTAATCAGTCACGATCACGCGAAACAGTTCCGTCATCGCCTTCATCCACCCGTTCATGCTGAAGTGCAAAGAAAAATGATCGCATATCCTTAAAGACACCACCGGTAAACCACACCGTGGTGAATATACCGATACAAAGAGGAAGAACCACTGCAGCACACCACCAGAAATAAGACCAAACCGAATCGGACCATGGGGAAATCAGATTCCAGATCGTGCCGGTCAGCATAACCAGAACCCAAATCATACTCCAGCTGAAAACCCCCAAGGCAATCACACGGTCCATACGGGAAAACTTGTCGGTGATACCGATAATCTTCGACCAGTGAAATTTCTGTTTCTGTTCTTGATGCACCTCCACACGATCTTCTGCCACCGCGTATTCACCGCGGTGCAGCAAACGATCCATGTTGAAATCTTTCCGGCAAGTAAGCAGTGAGACTACTGTGTAAATTACAATCGATATCAGGGACGAACAAAAAGAGATCTGAATGCCGTTCAAGGGAAAGCCGGGAAAAATCTGGCGAGAAATTATTCCGCCGACGGCCAGAAAAGATCCCGTGAGCATCGCGGCCCAAGCGGCAGAGGTGGTTCCCTTTTTCCAGTAAAGCCCGCCAATAATAGCTGCACCGGCACCGCCGACATAAATCGCCATGGTAACTGAAAACCACATTGAAACATATTCTGTCTGATTGAACAGACATCCGAACAGAAAAGCGAACAGCCCGACTCCGGCCATAGCCAGACGCAAATAACGAATATGCTGTTTCGGCGACAACGGCTTTTTACGCAACGGGAGAAGAACATCCTGAACAAACATACTGCCCCAGGAATGAATATGCGTTGTATCGCCGCCGAACATTCCGGCAAGAACCACTGCACACAAAAGCCCCTTAATACCGATAGGCAGGAGCGCCCCTAGTGCAGAAGGAACCAGCATCTGTTTCTGGATCTGCGGGTTGGAAATCCGGCTGACCAGTTCATGGATCGGTGCCGACAGTTCGGCGTAATGCGGATGGTTTAAAAAAGTCACCGCAGACATGGAGAGCACAGTAATCACCAACAGACGGGAATATTCACGCCAGCGACCGAGGATGCTTCCCATGCGTGCCTCGTGCGGCGTGCGAGCGGCAGAATTAAAGGCACTCGCGTTCTGCCAGGCCATGGTTCCGTATATGGAGCTCCATACACCCATAAGCACATACCAGATGTTAAAGTCGCGCAGCTTCATTGAATTGAGAGGATTCATCAACGACTGTCCGGCTGGACGATCCAGCATAACCTGACTTACTTCCGCCCAGCTGAAAATACCAACCAGTGCAATCACAATAACCATGGACATCCACAGATCCATTAGACCGGAAGCACAATCCGTTACCATTACTGTAATCTGCCCGCCGGAAAGTGTCAGATAAATGGTTACGACCATAAACAGAGCCATCAGAGGTATAAAGGTCGGGATATGCAACCCCGCCAGATAGAGCTCCGGCGGCAGTCCAATAAAATAAACAAAAAAACGCGCTCCCACTGCCGGAATGATTCCGAAATTCATGACTCCGGCAAAAAACCCGAGACAGCCGACAAAAATACGAAACGTCTTATTATACCGCATTTCAAAAAACTGAGCTAAGGTTAGCGCACGGGTTTCGCGATAGCGGTAGGCCACAAAACCAGTAATTGCCACAAAAAGCGCAGTCAGTGATGTCATCCACCCCCACCAGATATAGGTGAATCCTGCCTGATTGAAAATTTCAAAAAACAGGACAAACATCACCGCACCGGAGGCCATTTCGCCACGGGCCACACAAAGCATATATCGGCCGGCGCATCGGCCTCCAGCCATATAATCGGCCACACTTTTCAAATAGCGTTTCGTGTATTTCGCAATAAACAGCACTAAAACCAATGGTATACAAAACGCGCTCCAGTCCATAATTGTCATTATCTGTCTCCTCTCGAAATCCACCCAAGCGACGAAAGAAACTCAACGGTCGCGTCAAGTGCCAGTTTATAACCTTCTTCTCCGCCATACCGCTTATCGTAAAAGCTATGCGGCATCCCTTCGTAAATGTGCAGATCGCAAAGCGCCCCGGATTCATCCATCTTCTGCTTAAAAACAATTTTCCGGTAGATACGGGGACCAACTTATCTTCCGATCCTAAAAGGAACAGTACTCGGGGAACACCCGGGGATATTGTAGAGGCGAAAATTCGGGATAGCGATCCTTTATCCGTTTATAGCCGTATCCGTCAGGACCGTTATCAATAACTGAACTGTATAAAATAATCGCATGAGGTTTTGCAGATACAGACAAATCATCGGCGGGATCGTTAAACCCTTCAATTATCCCCGTACAAGCAGCCAAATGCCCGCCGGCAGAATTACCTGCGGCAACGATGCGCTCGGGATCAATCCCCATATCTGCTGCATGACTACGCACCCAACGCATGGCAGACTTTGCATCCTGGATACAGGATTCCGGAGTATCCATTCCCTTGAGCAGCCGGTATTCCACAAGCACACAAGTTACCCCTCTGGCTGCGAGATATTCCGCCTGCGAATTAAAAACGCGCGGATGCCCGGACATCCAGCCGCCCCCATGAAAGAAAACCAATGCGGAACCGGGCTTATCCGTACGCGTCGCCTCCGGACGAGTAATGTAGAGTTTCAGCTCTGTTCCACCCACCCGTTTGTAAATGTATGGAGTCCCAAGTGCCTGCCCCCCCTCCTCGGCATGAAGGAATACGGCCGTCAGCAACAGAACCGGGAACAATAAAAATCTCTTCATCATGTACCTTTCGCCCCCCCCTCACTTTGACTTCCCGTCATTTTTTCGCCATTAGAATATTCAAAAGCGCATCTTTCTGCGAAAAATCCGGAACGATTAAATGTGCTCCGGCACGAATCAACCGACTTCGCTTTAAGTGGTTCCACCCGAACCGCTGTATTTCATCGCTGGCCAAGCCGACAGCAAACCCGCCGCGTTTACGGGTTTCGCGCATTTCAACAGGACCATCGCCCATCGTCACCAGCCGACCGGCCTGCTGAGGGCCGATCTCATTGAGAATGCGAATCAGCACAGCACGCTTTGCCTCATGAGTCACATCCCGTGTGGCTCCGAAAATCCCGCCGTTAAACAGATCGGCATACCCCAGCACTTTCGCTTCTTGAATAACGTCTTCCTCATCCGTTCCGCTAGCGAGATAAAGCCTGACCCCGGCGGCACGAAGCGCTTTCAGAAACGGAACCGCATTTTTGACGGTAAAGTCGGCCACATCCAGCTCTCCGCGCGTCAGTTTATCCACACGGCCCCGGACCATTTCCATCAATCCGTCATTATATATCTTTTTGTATCCGAATTCATCCAGTACCTGCTCTTCCGGAACAAATCCAAACTCACGTACCATGCTCACCAGTCCCTTCATCTGCAACAGGGTCTGTATCCCGGTCGTCTGGTCAATAAATTCCAGCACGCGCCCTTTCACTTTCCGGAAGATCGCCTCATCAACAGAGGCGTACGCATCGCCGAGAATGCAGTGCATCATGACCGGCTCCATGACGTTTTCCCATCCTTGGCGCAATGTGGAAATCGTTCCATCATGGTCAAAAATCGCATATTCGATCGGCCGATCAGGCAGACAGGATTCCACCAGTTCAAACTCCGTATGCTCCAAAATCCGTGCCAGCCGCGAATCTTCGGCCAGGCCGGGGTGATAAATCAACGCGTGTTCATCCACCGCTTGCCGCAATTCCTCTATAGACGGTGACCCAGCACTGTTCAGTGTCCGGACAGAAACCGAAGAGGAAAACACCCCTATATAAAGCGACTCCTCAGGAGAAAGTCCGCCGATCAGTCCGGCGCAGAATCCAGTCAACAACGCATCGCCGGAACCCATACAATCGGTTCGGCCAATTACCTGAACTGACGGAACTTCGGTCGAGCCACGTTCATCAAAAAGCAACGCACCCCGAGCTCCAAGAGAAATGATGACCGGTTTTCCGCTGAGGCTGAATAGTTTATTTCCGGCCAAAACGGTTTGATTATAGGTCACCGGGCCATCGGCTTCTTTATCAATTCCGGCGATTTCCACTGCCGTACAGGCATCTGCTTTAAGAAAACATCCCTGCAGTTTCGTAAACTCTGCGGTCTTCAGACTGAACACGAACGGAACATCCGGATTCGCAAGCGCCATCTTCTGGATCTGTGACAAAACCTCCGAAGACAAAACGCCGTTGGAAAATTTCTGATACACCACCACTAGATTCGCCTGCGGCAGCGCCCGCTCAATCGACTGAATAAACCGGTCCTGAGTTCCTTTGGATACGCGGTTTTTCAAACCGAAATCCTGCCGGTCCACCGGCTCGTCATTGCGGCAGCGTCTTAAATGAACCGGCGTGGCCCATTCTTCTGATTGAACCATAATCCCCTCTTGCGCCCCGATCGAATCCTGAAGCTCCCGGGTCAGTTCTCTGCCCCACAGATCATCGCCAACCACGCTGCACAGCTGAATGGCATCAAATCCAAGCGCTTTGAAGTTTTGAGCAATATTGCAGATTGCCCCGACCTCAAACCGCTGGCGCTCAATCGCCGCCACCGGAGTCTGCTCCGCAGCCATTTCCCAGTACACATCCAGCACACAGTCGCCGACCGCCAGTATCTTCGCCTTTTTCGCCAATCGGGCAAGCCGATCTACAGCTTCTGTTCCGACAATCGCTTTTCTTTCAATCGTTGTATTCACGTTTAAATTTCTTCCCTATTGGCCGATGGCTTTGATTCCCAGCGTCACCACTTTTTTATTTGTTATCGTCAGCGAAACCTGATTGCCGCCAAACGCCACTTCTTCCTGAAACTCTTCATTCAGATTCAGCAGGCAGGCACGCTCCAGTTCCTGACCGAATGTCACGGTCACTTTTTCTTCGTGATAACAGGGGTTAAACAGACGCAGCACGGCCATGTCGCCCGCTTCAGACCGCTTGAAGCAACTGAACTGGATCTGCGGATTATTCAGGCTGACTCCGCTGAACACCGCAGGCAGGGTACCCGACTGGGAACCCAGCTGGATCACTCGCATCTTCGTCGCAAAATTCTGCGCCTGCTGCGGAATACCTTCTTTGTCCCACGCGCCGTCGTGCGGAAGCAGCGCATAGCGCAACGTCAGCGATCCGAGCGACTGCGCGCTGTCGTCGCCGGGATATTCCATCCACAACCGGTTATCGACCGGAATCTTCAGCGGCACACCACGCACCAGACTCTGCGCAATCACTCCGTTTACCGGATCGATGATTTCGAATTCGCGAAGCGTGTCATTCAAGACGGCAAGTCCGCCAGTCTTGTCCTGAATGTTCATAAACAGGTGCTGCTGGTGACGGGTTAGTCCGGTCGCCGCCCAGTCGTTGGCGCTCTCATGCTTTACCGGAAACTCCAGCGTGTCGAACAGTGCACCGGCATGAACCTTTTCGGCCTTGAGACCCGACGGGAAAACTACGCGCAGGAAGTGATCTTTGGCACGGTTATCGAATGTACACTCGACCTCCACCATACGGCTGTCCTTGCGCAGAGTAATTGAGTAGCTGATCGGGATGTCGATCCGCTTCACGGAGCGGCGGTTGGTTACAGTATCCAGTTCCAGCGGCACGCTCATCGTCAGTTTCACATTAAACTTCGCCATCAGATGGCTGCTCACTTCAAGGCTGACTTCCGCCGTTCCGCCCAGCGACGAAATGGCAGTGTCGTGATCCGGCGCGATATGCACATCGATGTTGCCGATCTCGCCATTGTCCATGAATGAGTTAAGGTTGCTGTAGACCTTGCCGGTCTTCTTGTCGAACAGCTCAAATGTTCCGTCGCCGTTCAGCGAAACTTTGACGTGTTCATTTTCGGCCGTGCGCGGCGATGTCGCCAGCGGACAAGCGGAGACACAGGGATGGACAAACCCTTCGTGCGGATACGGGTATTCGCGTTTTTCGTCCCAGGTTACTGCAAATGTGCGGTAGCCAAGTCCGGGAATGTCTTTTGCCTCGAAGAGCACTTCAAACCGTTCGCCGTAGATCGGCATGTTGCGTCCGCGCGGATGATACAGCCCGGCACGCTCTTCGCGGCGGTCGAGCACATGAACCGATACGCGCTCGCCCTGATCGGTTTCGATGTACAGATGATCGACCCGTACCTTGCGCGGTACGTCAATCACAGCAGTCATCACCTGCGACCGTTTCCACGGCGCAGGATTGAACACCGTCAGAAGAATCTCGCTGGAACCGACCGACTGCGTGTCGATCTTCAGGCAGAGATCCTGCATCGCTTTTTTGGCCGTGTTCTCGGCAATGATAACCCCCTGCCGGTGACGGTTTTCCAGATCGGAAATCATGCTGCCCGGGCCGATGCCGTGAAGCGAATCGTGCGCCTGCGTCGTGAACATGATTTTCTGAACGCGGTTGATGTACGAGGCCGGATAGTCCGCGCCCTGCAGCCAGGCCAGCGTCGCCAGCGGCTCGGCCTGGCGGTAAAGTTTGTTTTCCACCGTGCTATTCAGTTTTTTGAGTTGCGGATGGCTGGAGCAGACGTCCGTATGCACCGCTCCAACCGGGCCGTCTTTCATTTCACCATAGGCGGTGTCCAGCTCACGTTGTTTCAAAAGCGGTTTAATGCCGTTAACATACTCTGTCAGGCTGCTGTGGACGATTTCGTACTCGCCCTTAAACGCCTCGCGGGCGGCTTCTAGGATTTCCGGTGTGTCCGGATTGGCTTCCGTGAAGTCAATTCCGTCCCAGAAAAGCAGGTGTTCGGGAGCAGCGGTGCTCTTCAGCGTCTTCAGCGTGCGCTCAAATCCTTCCCGGACTTTTTCCCGGTCAAAGCCGCCAAGTGCTTCGGTGACAAAATGGAAGTCGGCATAATCATCCGCTTCAGCCACATGGAATGTTTTGCCCATTTTACCCCAGTGATACTGCCAGTCCTTGTGCGCCGGATCCTGCCCGAACACCGTCGGCACATGCCCCATCATAAAATAGTTCCAGCGGGCTTCCGTGCCGAGCCGCGATGCCAACGTCCGCGTTCCGTCCGGCCCTTCCCAGATAAACTCGGAGTTCTTCGTCCGCGACGGATTCATGTATTTGTAGAAAATAATGAAGTCGATTCCGAACCCGGCATAGAGCTGCGGCAACTGAGAAATCTGCCCGAACGAAAAGACGTTGTAACCGATATCGATGGAGCCGCCGAATTCCTGCGCCATTTTGCGGCCGGTCATCAGGTTGCGAACCAGCGCCTCGCCGTGAATCGCGGAGCTGTCCGGCAGCGTATACCATGGTCCGGTGGAAAGGCGGCCGTCGCGAGCCAGTTTTTGAAGCCGTTCGCGCATCTCCGGGCGGATTTCCAGATAGTCGTCGATCAGCACAAACTGACCGTCCATGGTGAAGTGTTTATACTCCGGGTCGGCCTCCATGATTTCAATCAGCCGGTCCATCAAAATGACCAGCCACGACCGGGTGGTTTCAAAATCAAACCGGAATTCCCGATCCCAGTGGGTATACGATAAAACGTGAATAACCGGCAGCTTGGATGCTTTGCTCATATCGATTCCTTTGTTTCCAAAATCTCTAAATGGATACTGTTTCTAAATTCTAGCGGGTCACCGGAAAATCAATTATTACATTTCCGACACTTTGCGCGTCGTTATCTGACCGGCGCCGTGATCAGACAACACTCCTCCTGTAATGCTAGATACAGGAGGAGTAATGGGTAGGATCAAATACAGGCGGCTACAGCAGCTTCTGACGGACTTTTTACCTTCGGGACATCCTTGAGATACACTCCGTCGGCCACCAGTGTTTTCTGAAGTTCCGGCAGGGAAACATTCCGAATCAGCTGGTTTTGACCGAGAGCCAGTGCGGCAGCGGTTCCGATGCCCTGCCCCAAAATCATACAGTGCGTCTGGATGCGGACAGATGCATGACCATCATGGGTTGACGAGGCACAACGTCCGGCTACCGCAAGATTTTCAATAGTGTCGTTCAGGCACATGCCGAGCGGAATGTGATAACTGTCTCCAACCGGCGGGCAGTCGCGTGCATCCTGATCTTCCCACGTGGTCTGCCCCGATCCTTTCGGATCGTGAACATCGACCAGCCAGAATCCGTGCCCAATCGCATCCGGCTGCTTCACCGCGTCAACCACCATCTGCCGATCCAGAGTTTTCAGCCCTAAAATTCTACGTGTTTCGCGAACGCCGAGACAGGCCGCCGTCTGTTCAACTTCCGCCTTCTCATAGCCCGGCATATTGTTGCGCCAGAATTCCAGATATGCAAAAGCCTGCTCCCGGCCCTGCTCCGTCATCTTCGTGAGCGTGGCTTCATCCAGCGGATTGCCGTGAACCGGATTCATATTAAACGGATAGTGATCGTGCGCCACTTTCTGCAAATTCATTTGCGACACCTTTGCTCCGAACGGCGGGAACCGTCCTTCCTGATTCAGCCGTTTCATCTCCGCAATAACTGCATCCACTTTCTCAGGGGATGTCGCATGCGCAACGGACGCATTGATATTCCTCAAACAGAAAACCATTGTGCAACCCTGCACCAGACCGTCGCTTTCGCGCCCGAAACTGAAGGGAAGCCCTGCGTTGGCGGCAATGTCGCCGTCGCCCGTAGCATCAATAAACAGTTTACCCTTAACCGCTTTGCGGCCGGTTTTTGTATCCACAAGAACTGCAACCAAACGGTTGCCTTCGCGTACTGTTTCAATCGACATCAAATTACAAAAAACCCGCACACCGGATTCCCGCAGCATTTTCTGAAAAACAATGCGCATCGCTTCCGGCTCAAACCAGTGTGTATCCGGAATCGTGGGATATTCCGGATAGCGATGAACCCATCGTCCGCCGCGATCCACCGCTTCCTGAACCATTCCAAAAATTACCTGTTTCTCGCGGTCGCTGGTGTGCCAGATATTGACCAGCGCATTGGTGGCCATTCCGCCGAGACTCGGCATCCGTTCGAGTAAAACCACATCGGCACCATGACGCGCCGCGCTGCACGCAGCCGCAATCCCAGCGGGTCCGCCCCCGCATATAACGACATCCGCTTCCGCCAATACTGGAACGACCTTTTCTGGAATCAAAATATTCAAGCAAAACCCCTTTTTTAAGAATACAGTTAATATAGTCCAAGCGGTGGATTCGGGGATAGAATGACTCCGTGCTGCGATTCGTCAAAAACCGACCGTGTGGCATGCCACGCCATCCGCAGATTATTTTTTTTCTATAAATCTACTCGGCTCGCAGGCAAATCACGGCAGGGCCGTTCACTCCGGACAAAACCGACCTATCGTCGTCAGGTTTTACCGACAGTAAACCGCCGTTGTAAAAATCCTGAGCGGACGTCCACCGTCCGCGAATGTTCAAGCTGATATTCCGAGCCCAAGGATCGACAAAGATATAGAGGGCGGCAGGAGACTTTCGAACCGCGGCTACACGGTCTCCGGCGCGCGTACCGGTTGAGTCAATATAGGTGACAGTACGCGGGGACTTCTCTTCCACCACCGACTCCCACTCTTTCAGCCAATCGGGTTCATTCATCCCGCTCCAGAAGCGTGCATCCTCATTGCGAACCACAACCTTGTCGCGCCAGCTCTTCAAGTCGGCCAGTTTAGTAACCCGAGTGTTCGAGTGTTTCAGAACCTGCTTTACCAAAGCATCTGACCGTGGTCTGCCGTGGCCATCCAGCCTCCCGAAGTCATCGGTTGTAATCAAAGTTCCGTCATTGTTCAAAAATGCAACGACCGCCTGAAAGAATGCGTCCGGAACGGCCGCAGCTCCCGGCACAACAAGAACCCGGATGTCCTCCGGAATCGAATTTCCCAGGGTTTGTTCGTCATAAAACTTATATTGCCACTGCAATTTATTTGCGGCTGCAACACCTGCCTGCATAGCCGTCGTATAAAGATAAGAGTGCCCCCATTTTGCGTAAAAGTAGCGGAGGCTTGTACCGGAATAGACCATGGCAACAGCATCGGTTAACGGCAGGCTGTTCTGTTGCAAATCTTCATTTTCCAAGGCTTTCACAGCCCGTCCGGCCGCATGCATCAGCACGGGGGCCATGGTATGGTCATTTCGCCAGAACAACAAAGAGTCGGCACCATAGNNNGCGAATGAAAACAGCGTCGTAAAAGTGGTGTTCTTGGGGTCTATGTCCAGTCCGCGGGGTCCAGAACCGGATGTCCCGCCGGCTTCATGGATATTGATCGGACGACCATCGGCAATAGAGTTCATCGAACGGAAATATGCCTGCATGTATCCCAAGAGATAGAAATCAATGGCCAGACTATCCAGCCCATCGGACAATATCCATGGACGCAGTCCGAGCGGTGCCAGTCCAAGGTAATCCGACAAAAAATGACCGCCGATACAGTTGCATGTTGCAGGAAGCTCCGGATTCACCTCTTTAATCGCAGCTCGTCCATCCTGCAGCGCATTGTTGATGCAGTACGGGAAAAAGGCGACCCAGTCCATCCAGATGGCTATCTCATCTGCCTTCGGGCGACATGAGGTCAACTTGGAGTTCTTCCCGAAATCGATTGGAAGATCAGCCCACTCATCACCCCACTCCGCAGGTTTTTCTCCCACAGCAACTTCTTCAGGAACCGGAGGGAAAACCTCTTCCCAGACCGATAGCCATCGGGATGTATCTACCCCATACCATGCATTGTTCAATGCAGCCAGAGAGCCATACTGTTTTTTCAAAAAGTCAACAAATGTCAGGCCACGGATATTTTCAGCAGCAATTCCGACGTCATCAATTGATTTCCAGCGGATCACGTCTGCAGTTGTCGCAGAATACTGACGTTGCTTAATGACTGGATCAAACCGTGCCATCCAATTGGAAAAAGTTCCGTACTGGCTAATAATCGCCTGCTGCCATCGTTCGGACGAACAGCCGACCGTGGCTTGGTCAAATCCGGTCACACGCTCAAGACTGGTCGACCAGAACGGTTCGTTGCTCATCTTAAATTCCAGCACAGCCGGGTGAGATCCCAATTCACGAGCAAACTGTTGAAACTGATCGTTTGTGAAGTCCCTCCTCCGTCTGGAGTTCCATCCATACGGGTAAAAACTCCGATTCAACGTCGGCAACAGTTTCTGATTAAATGCCATATCTTCCGGATTTTGTGCCTTCGGATCCGGAGTTATCTGGAGAACAACTTTAATTCCGGCTGCGCCGTATTTATCCAGTTCCTGCCGGGCAAATTCGATCTGTTCCCGCAAGGTTTTTTTATGAGACCAGTGATATTGCGTGCCGAGACGGGCAACGCGAAAGCCAAACAACGCGCAATCTCTCAACTTTTCACCGGGTGCATTATCCAACGACAATCCGCACCGGTACGGAAACCGTTGCGATCCCGATTCGCGTGCATTCTTGAACACCTGTTCTTCCCCGGCTTCCAGACGGGAAAAAAACCGGTTCGATACTTCCAGCGCACGGCGCGACCAGTCGGCATCGGCAGCCTGTCCCGCGCGGTTCCAATCCTTATAAAGCTGAATGATTTCCGACTGATCTTCCGAAAAATCAAAGTCGGCTGAACCCCACCGGTTAAGTGCATCCAGATAGAATGAGAGATTCCAAATAGTCTCCGGCACCAGATCATTCTGCATAATTGCATCGATTTCCGGAGGCGATACAGCAAAGACCCCGCCTGCCATTAAAACTACCATCATCATTTTTTTTATGAAATTTTTCATTGTTTTTCCCTCTATTCAGAAATGTTCATTCTCATAAAATTAATCACCAGGGGCAGTCCTTCCTGAACAGAAGCAAAGGTGTGTCCTTGTGAAAGAACCACCCATTCGTGATCAATACCAAGCCGTTTTAACTCCGCTAAAAAATTTTTATTCATCGTCCAGTCAAATGCTCGTTCTCCTGCAATAATAAGAACTGGATGCCCCTGAAGTGCCTGTGTTTTAAAAATCGGATTCACGGTATTCCACACTTGCGGATCGGTTCCGAACGTCTCCTCCGGAATTTTAAAGCTCTGCCCTTTCGGAAGATCGTCGCGGGGGTAGTCCAGCAGTCCGATTATAGTGGCAACGGCTGCGAAATCATCTGGTCGATGCAGTATGGTCATCATCGCGCCATATCCGCCCATCGACCATCCGCAAATCCCGCGATGAGCGGCATCCGTACTCAGATTATATTTCTTGGAAACATGCGTGATCACTTCGTCCAAATAGTCTGCATAACGGTTTTCCGGTGTGGCCGGGCTGTTGATGTACCAGTTGCTATCACCGTCCGGCATCAGACAGGCGAAGGGTGCATTCAGCAGAATTTCCTGCGTAACCGGATCGTCAATCAACGTGCGTTCGTTACGTCCTAATCCATGAAGTACGATCAAAACCGGAATCGTCTTAGCCTTTTCGATTTTCTCCGGGAGAACCAGTGAGTATGCCTTTTTGCAACCCAGCACCTGACTGTCGAATTCTCCGCTGATGATCCGGTCCGACGCCCATGCCGCACCGGTAGCGATAAGCAATGTCCCGACCAATACACCTCGGCACATAGTAAATCCATCTTTCATTTCACAGTGAGGGGTTCTGTTCCAAAAAATCGGTTTTCCAGCATAATGCACAGTGCATGGTAAACCGGCAGATGCAGCTCCTGCACCTTATAGGTCTTCTGTTCCGGAACCCGAATGCAAATCTCTGCCTTTTCCG
The DNA here is from genome assembly GCA_044224855.1 of Pontiellaceae bacterium. Classification (GTDB taxonomy): domain Bacteria; phylum Verrucomicrobiota; class Kiritimatiellia; order Kiritimatiellales; family Tichowtungiaceae; genus Tichowtungia. The sequence goes on along the minus strand of JBGAJP010000029.1, from coordinate 5,716 downwards.
TCAGCTTGCCTCCATCCCGCCCGGTCAATCCAATCACCGCCATTCCCGTCTTCTGCGCGACCTCGGCTGCATGCAGAATATTTGCAGCATTCCCGGATGTGCTGATTCCCATTAGCACATCCCCTGGACGTCCCAAGGCATAAACCAGCTGCGCATACTCCCATGCAGGATCGCAATCATTGCCGTATGCAGTCCGTAAAGAGAGAAACCCGGTCAAAGGAATCACGGGCAAGGCTTCCTGCAGTTGTTCTGCCATTTCAGCTCCCAGTTGCCCCCGATGTGCGGCGCTAAGAGGGCGCTTGCTGATGAACCCTTTTAATAATTCCCCTGCAATATTCTCTGCGACAGCCGCGCTGCCGCCATTGCCGCAGACCAACAGTTTGCCACCGGCCTGAAAGCAGTTCACCAGAATCTCGAAGACACGGGAGATGTCCGGTCTGCAAACATGCAGCGCCGGGTAACGCTCGATCAGACTGTTCAGTTCCTGTTCCGGTTTATCCACATGGTCTCCATTCAATTTGAAAATGTAATCAGTCGAAGCGTCGCCTTCGGGGCCGTCGGAACCACCACATCACTCCATGTTGTCCCCATTCGCATTTCATCGAAACGAACTCCGCCTGCAAATGCCTGCGCAGAAATGGACATCACCGTAATCGCCCCGGTATTGTTCATTGAAAAGGCTTTGCCTCCCGTCCCGAACACCGATACAGGCGTGCTCCCCTCGCTGGTCGGGTTCAGCCAGATTGTAACCGCCTCTTCGCTTCCGGAGGCGTTGACATCAATTTTTGCCACGAGATGATAGGTCGTATCTGCCGCCGCAACAGAAAGAACCGTATTGGTTAATCCAAACACTCCTGCACCCAGCTGCAGTCTTTGACGCACCACCAAATCCATTCCGCCACCGTTGCCGGAAAATCCGAAAAATATTCCGTATGCTGGATCCGCAACAAACGCGTCGGTTCCTGAATTAAATCCGGCATATGCCGCTCCGGTTGTTTCCAGAATTTCGGAACGCAAAAGCATGCTGACATAGTATGTGTTATTCGCCGTATAGTTGTTCAGCGAACGTCGTACCGCCCGAACAGTGGCATCCGCATTGCCGTCATATTTAACGCACCCGCCCAGCGCATAATTGATTCCGGATGAAGTCAATCCGGCTGAATCCACCTTGATAATGCCCGAAGAGCCGGTCCAATCAGACGTTCCAAAACCGATAATTGATCCACCTTTAACCGCCTTATTTGCGGTTTGATAAATCCCCAGCCCCGCCTGATATATTCCGTTGGCAGCATCGGCAGTCGCGCCGGCTTCAAATGGATCATAAGCTATAACCGCTGCTGGAGAAGTTGCAACACCCAGCAGAGATGAAAGCATAATGGCCGCATATGTGATTTGATATTTATTTTTCATCAGCCACCGATCAATCTTGTTAACCTGCCCATTAAAAAGTCCCGCCCTGTTTGCAGGTCGGGACTTTTCCCAATGTCCATTGCGCTATGACCGACAACGCTTACGCAGGAAGAGAATCAAAACTGTTCCCATGCCCAGCAACCCGATGGTTGCCGGCTCCGGAACGGCGACATCAGCCCAAGTGGTTCCCAGTCGCATTTCGTCAAAGCTGACCCCGCCGCCAAAGTTATTAGCGGACATAGACATCACAGAAATCGAAGTGTCGTTTTGCATAGAGAAAACTCCCGCTCCTGTACCAAAAGTTGCAACAGGCGTGTCCGACATGCTTGTCGGGTTGAGCCACACGGTAACAGCCTCTTCACTGCCGTTCGCATTCACGTCAATTTTTGCCACCAGTTGATAGGTCGTATTAGCAGAAGCGGCAGCAAGAACCGTGTTGGTCAGCCCAAATACGCCGCCTCCAAAGGATTCTCTCTGCCGAATCACTAGATCCATTCCGGTTCCATTTCCGGCAAACCCAAAAAATATCCCGTAGGCGGGATCAGCCACATAGGCATCGGTTCCTGAGTTGAAACCGCCATACACCGAACCGACTGTTGCCAGAATCTCAGAGCTCATCAGCATACTGACATAATAGGTGCTGCTCCCTGTATACGCATCCAGCGCATGCCGCACAGCACGGGTTGTTGTGTCAACTTTTCCATCATACCGTAACGATCCGCCTGTTGCATAAGTGGCTCCGCCCGAGGTCAACCCGGTTGAATTCGCTTTGAGAATCCCAGAAGATCCAGCCCAGTCGGATGCTTCAAACCCGACCATCGATCCGCCTTGAACATATTTGTTTGGTACTGAGTAAATACCCAGCCCAGCCTGATATATTCCGTTATTTGTATCAGCCGATCCAGAGGTGACAAATGAATCGCTGGCTATTAATGATGCAGAAACCACTGCCGATCCCACGGCCCACATCACAACCGTCACTAGCATTCTTGAATAATATTTCCTCATAACCCAGTTCCCTTTCTTTATTGAACTACCATCACTATAATACGAATCTCAAAAAGCCCGCTTACTCGATTCCGATATGAATCGAGTTCAATTCCGACTTGGAATTATTTTCCAAAAAGAACGTCCCACGATGTGCCAAGCCGCAGCTCGTCGACAATAACGCCACCGCCTTTTGACCCGGTTTTACCAAAGCTTCCGGCGAATAAAGTCATCACCGAAAAGCTATTCGGTTGAGCCATGGAATAAACAGTCTTGGGATCAAATTCTATTACAGGAGAATCTTCCGCTGACACCGGATTCAGCCACACCTTGACCCGTTCCCCCGATCCTTCTGCATTGACATCAATACGGGCCACCAGGTGGTAGGTCTTATTGACTTCTGCTACACCCAAAGGCGTATTCACCAAGCCGTATTCTCCGGCAGTCAGTTTCTGCCTTTGCCTCACAACTAGCTCCATTGACTCTTTATTGCCGCAGAATCCAAAGAAAATACCATTTGCGTTATTATTCGTCGGATCATAAGAGTTAAACCCGGTATAGAAAAAACCATCAGCATCTATGACCTCTGTGCGCAACAGCAGGCTGACAAAATAGGTCGTGCTTTTTGAATAATCTCCAACTGAACGTCGGACAAAACGCATTTCCTCATCATTATCTCGGCCTTCATATCGAATCGAACCGCCAGCTCCTGTGACCAGAGCAGAAGACAATCCAGCAGCAAACGGCTTATATATTGAAGAGTTCCCTTTCCATTCACTGTTTTTAAATCCAGAAATTTCTCCGCCCTTAACCGCCGCATTTTTTTTGGATGTGACGGCTTCATTGACCGCATAAACCCCGCTATCTGCATTGGCTGCCGCATCGGCATAAAAAGAGTCTGATGCAATCAATGAATCCGCAGATGCTGAAAGGCCCCTCGTTGCGCCGAATAATACAATAATCATGGTCACTACATTATATTTCATCATTCCTGATCTCCTTCTAATTTCGACTTCTTACCGTTTTTTGTAATAACTAAGCTCTGGAGTGAATCGTTCTTCTGACAGCGGGACAGCATGATCGTCGATGTCCAGAATCTCTCTGTACCGGCTTGGTGTTTCACCGACGAAACGCTTGAACACTTTGCCAAAATGACTGTGTTCCTGAAATCCAACCAGAAACCCGATTTCCGAAATGCTGTAACGGGGCACATGCAACAAGTGCCGGGCATGATCGATACGGACCCGCATAATATATTCACTTAACCCGTACCCTACGCTCTCTTTAAATACACGGCTCAGATAGTCCGGATTACATCCGGTCTGATCGGCGATATCCGAAACCCGGATGGCTTCTGAATAATTTTTATGCACATAATCCATTGCCTGTATCACCAGCAACGGCATATCGCGATGCATCCTGAGAAAGTTAGCGCCCATTTCCGTCCGGTAACGGTCCAGCGGAATTCCACTAACCTCAACCAAACGCAAGGCCATCCGGCAAATCAGGTCGAGCCGTTTTCCCGCAGCTTTCATCATCTGTTCATCAATATGCGGCAACAATTTGAATTGTTTAACCAACGTTTCAGGATCCAGATGCCGTCTCGCACAGTATCGTTTAATTTTCTGTAACCCGATCTTCTCTGTTCCTTTCAAAACGAATGACCCGTAATAAAAAACGCCAAGTACCCGTCCGCAGTAAATCAAAGGCTTGACCGTATCGGTCACACCAAGGTGGCATTGCCCGGCAAACTGGCACCGTTTTTTTAATGCTAGACGATTCGCCGCCATTTTATTCCGGATACAATCCAGATGCGCCGCCGGCATCGACGGCTGAACCACCCTGCAAAAAGCGCACATATGCATGCGGAACGCCGGCGACAACCGCAGATCCGGAATATCCCGGGCCACACCGGTCAGATCCTCGAAATTAATCTGTAACGAGGTACTTTCATTGATGAACTGCATCATGCTTTCGAGTAGCGACGGCTCATCTTTCCTTACCGGACTATCCAAAGATTCCTGTGAAGAGGTTTTTTTCATGGCGTTCCGCTGTTGTACAGAACGTACCATCAAACTAGCCTGATTGATATGATTTTTCCGACACAATAAGCATACTTTTCCGACCTAAGCATTCCCCCAGCGGCAAAATTTAAATTGCGATAGATCGACCCAGACAACTGGATGTAACGAGCCCAGGGGAGCCTGCAATACATGACAGATGCAAAAATGATGCGGCTAACATTACGATAAAAACAAACTGCACCAGATCCCGGTCTAGAAAAGTCATTCTATAGGGAGCAGGAACGGTTACATCGCAAGATCACATCTTATCGCTTCATAAAAATAGCGACAGGCCCGTCTTGATCCTGATTCGAGGAATAGACTTTAAAGATAAACTGATTCCCTGAGTAGTAGCACCATGCATTAGTATCAGCTGTTACCGCAGTCGATGCCACTTTTTTTATGGCACTTGATGACGTATCCCAAGATGTAGCATACAACTCCGCGGTCCACCCGGAAGACGGCACCCAGCTGGGGCGGACAATCGTCACGTTTCTAATACTGAGCTTGCTCTGCCGAGTTAGCGGTCGAAGGACGACCAGCATGCGATCACACGCGCCAACGCTATTATCATAGATATAAAATTTAGTAATCAAAGCATTTGTGCTGGCCTGCGTGCCAATACGGTAAATGTATGTATTTCCGGTCGTACCGACTACTCCATGAAGCCACTCTGCAAGTATTTTAACTCCGACCATCCCTGTTTCCGGATCATTACCATCACCCGTTCCCCACCAACACAACCGTGCTTGGTCGGATGTCAACTGACGACCGCTAATCCATTCAATGTAGCGCATCGCTGCAAGAAAAATATCCGCGGGTCCTTTACCACCCCATCCGTGTTCTTCGGTGTTCCACACTCCGCGTATCATAGAAGAATTGGTGACATAGCTGTCGTAGTAATGATTCAGTCTTGCTTGTGTATTATACCCGTAACCGGCTTCATCATCATAACGCGCAAGGGCATAATGAATCGCGATGTAATCCACGAGTTCCTTCACTTTCTTGCCGACAATCTGATAGTTCGGTAAATCTCCGGTCACATTATAAATTGTTCGTTGAATACCTGAATTATCCGTATAAACCAGATTCGCGCTCACTATCGTATTAAGGAGTTCATCATACCATTCATCCCGGGATGGATTCGTTGTTGTGTCACGAGAGGCTCCGGCAATATTAGCCAGACTCACCTTGATCGCATGCTCATCCCCGTACAGTTCCTTAGATACTTTTCGTATCGCCTGCAGTTGCGGACC
>JBGAJP010000094.1:0-4492 GCA_044224855.1 Pontiellaceae bacterium | reverse complement strand
AGCATTATCCGCCAGCCGGAAGTCGATGACGACAATCTGAATCCGGACGACAACCTCGAAGAGTTCGCACTGCTTACCGATCAACAGCTGGCCGCGCTCAGGGTCGCCGCTGAAAAAGCCGCGGCGACCGGCCGGGCGGTGGTCGGCGGCGGTGTCGGAACCGCGCTGGGAGATATCGCGCTCGTTCCGGCTCCGTTCCTTAAAGCGCCGAAAGGCATCCGCGCCATCGATGAGTGGTATGTCTCCACCGCGATCCGGCAGGACTACGTTCATGAAATCTTCAGCCGTCAGACCGAAATCGCGCTGGCCAATCTGGAAAAACTATCCGCAACGGTCGGCAGCCTCATGGATGTGATCTTCATGTGCGGAACCGATTTCGGCACGCAAAGCGGAACGTTCTGCGCGCCGTCCACCTTTGACGAACTGTGGCTTCCGTTCTACCGGAAAATGAACGACTGGATTCATGCCAACACGGAATGGAAAACCTTCAAACACTCCTGCGGCGCAGTTGAAAACTTCATGACCCGCTTTATCGATGCCGGCTTTGACATCATTAATCCGGTTCAGTGCTCCGCATCCGGCATGGATCCGCAAACGCTCAAAAAACGATACGGCGACCGGCTGACCTTCTGGGGCGGCGGTGTGGATACTCAGCACGTTCTGCCGTTTGGAACGCCGGAAGAAGTCCGCAGTCAGGTTCTTGAACGCTGTGAAATATTCTCGGCCGGAGGCGGCTTCGTCTTCGACGCCATCCATAATGTTCAGGCGCGCACTCCGGTTGAAAATATCATCGCCATGCTCGACGCTGTCCGTGAATTCAACGGCAGATAATCTGTCGCGACTGTAGCCGTTTACCGATCCGCCCGCTTCGTGAGACACTTGAAGGCGGTTGCTCTCTTAACTCTTCCTTGTTAAAACATCCTTGCATTCGGGTTTTGGGATGAACGGCCATTCTGTCTAACACCGGAATTCTTGTGATAGGCAGAATCCGTTTCTGCCTAATGAGCTGTTGGATAAGAAGATTATGAAATGGTTAACCGTAGCAGTGGAGGCAAAATTTGGTTGGCCAACCGAAGAAACTGAAATCGAATACTTAGGATGTAAGTATATCCTAAAACCAGAAAGTGATGAGGACTCACAATCTGTTTCACTGCTATGCCCAGCTGGCTCAGACATGAATGCTGGCAGGTTATTAGTAAGCAGGTTTTTAAGTGCTCTGTCATGGGCAGAGGGAAAGGGAATAGCTGAGTTATTCGCTGTTGGCTCTAGCGCTGGGCCCTCTCGTGTTGGGGTAGCGAATACACGCTTCGTGGCTCCAAAATTCAAGGCAGACTATCTACCAGAACCGACAGATGACCGTTCTTTGCTCGCATTGGCATTGTTTCGAGAAGCTCAAAGTATAAACAACGCACCTTATGCGTTTTTGGGGTTCTTCAAAGTTTTGAATATATTGTTTCGGACAGGAAATGATCAGAAGGCGTGGATAAATAGCAATATCAATTCAATCCAGGATTACAGTGCATCAAAACGTCTGCTTAAGTTGCAGGATTTACATGAGGATTTAGGTGAATATCTCTATGTTCAGGGACGTTGTGCAGTGGCTCACGCATTTAATGATCCTGTCGCTGACCCTGATAAACCTGAAGACATCCAACGATTAAGTGAAGACCTATCTGTTATCAAGGAGTTGGCTGCAATTGCTATAGAATCTGAACTTGGAATCATCGGCAAATCGACCTATCACAAATTGCATCTTTACGAGCTGGATGGTTTTGAGAAAATTCTTGGAAAAGACATAACTGAAACTCTTAAAAAAGGCGGCATAATTAGTGAGGAGAGGGATGTGGATGTTCCCAGATTATCAGTACGACTTCGAGATCATCAACCGTTTGAGTCGTATGAAAATCTTAACGTGGTACATATTCAACAATATGACAAGTCTCTCATAATGCGCCTGCATTCTGATGACGATATCATCCAAATGATTATAGTGCTTGATTTTGGTGAATGGCGCTTAGTTTTTGACCCATTACAGCACGTCAGTATTCATGATGATGCAAGTCCTAAGCCTATGCATGCTCAAAGTGATACTGCGCTGTTTGCCAAGGGAAAGTACCTAAATGGCCAAGTCGAAATATATAATTCGGAAACAAATGAACGCCTAGCACGTACAGATCCCTTTATCCCTGTAAATGTTGACCTTCGCAGTACAGCCAAAAATTTAGAAGAGATCTCTAAAAAAGCTCTAAGCGATGCAGAGGAAAGATCCAAAAAGGATATCAACCAGAGCACATACTCTGTCGGTTCAGAGTGATACTGGTCGTTATAAAGCACAAAGTCTACGGCCTAAAGCCTGTAATCGCCGGGTTCTTTAAACACGGCGATGTGCGCACCGCGATTGACCATACGATAGCCGCGCAGGCGCAGGTATTCTGGTGTGGTGGCGCTGTTCTGTTCGTCAGCGGTGAGCGGGACGAGTTCGAAGCCGTCGTTTTCAACCTTTAGATTTTTGGCTGTCACTTTTGCGCCGTCGGCGGCTTTGACGACGAGCGCGGAACCTGCCGTGACTTCAACGTTTTCAAGCGAGATATCTTTGCCGTCGAGGACGAGCGTTGCGTCGCCGGAAATCGATCCACCTTTAATTTTTTCGCGGACTTCAGCCAGCGTCATGGCGAATGACGGGCGCAGCAGAACGCGCGGTCCGGGCGTGAACGGGATACCGAGAATCAGTTCTTCTTTGGCTGTTTCCACTTTCACTCCGGCGGCGGCGAGTTTCATGCGGCCTGCGAGGTAGAAGTCGGATTCAGCCGTTGCGCCGGATTCCGGCGGTCCGCCCGCCGCGTGTTTGGCGGCGGCATCTTTGATGTTGTTTTTGTTGGCGGAAAAACACCAGCGGCGGTCGAAGACGGTGACGCCGGTTTTTTCGCCCGGGCCGAAGAGTTTGGCCAGATCCTGCATCATCGTTTCGAGGCGGGTCGGGCTTTTGAACGTGGTTTTGGTCGCGTCGGCGTACTTCGGATTGACGAATTCGGCAATGATGCCGCAGGTGCGCTCAAGAATTTTGACGTACGAAGCCATCCGGATGACCAGCACGTTGATGTTGCCGGGGAACATGGAGAATCCCTGTTCGTTCGGAACGTCGCCGGCGGGGCTGACGGTGGCGCGCAGCAGCGGATCGAGCTGGTTGTATTCGACGTTGATCGTCAGTTCTTTGCCGTTGCCGACCAGTTTGGTCAGGCCTCCGCACGCTTCGCCGGGAATGCGGTTGACGGCGATCGAGTTGAAGTCGAAGCCTTTTTCGACCGAAACGCCGATTGCTGCGGGCATGGCGTTGAAAACCTGGCCGTTGGTGTCCTGAATGAAGAGCAGGTGTTCGATACCTTGTTTTTCCAGTTTGGCGGCGAGTCCGGTGGTGTAGAGCAGCATGTGAATGTCGCCGTGGCCGTGCGGCTTGAGAACCAGTTTATATTTTTCCGCCAGCGCGAGGCGGCCGTTGTTGTCGGCGATCGCCGGAACCAGTTCCTGTTTTAGAATATGCACCTGTTCTTTTTTCAGTCCGAACCAGTTATTGGCTTCCAGCGAGGCGCGGGTTTTTGCATCGGTGTCGTCGGAAACCATGATGATGAACGGAACGGGCTGCGGCTTCGTCATCCGCGCTTCCATGGCTTTCAGGCAGGCGGCGTAGTGGGCGAGGTAAGGAGTGGTTTCAGTCACTTCCACCGGGATATCCAGTTTGATACCGGAATAGCCGAGCCGTTCGCCGAGTCCGCCGGCGACAAGCACCACAGCGGTTTTGCTGAAATGGGCTTTGCCCAACGCTTCATAATGATCGTACTCGGCGTTGAACTGCGGCAAATCAACCTTGTCGGGCTGGTGCGGCACAAAACCTTCAAACGGGTTTTTACCTTCTTTGGCTTCGGCAAGCAGTTTGCGGGCGTTGGAAATGTAGCCGGTCAGCCCGCCGGGATAGGAATTGTTGATGCGTGCGAGGCTTTTCAGGAAAGCGGATTTAGCTTCATCGTTGATGCCCGGCGCATCCCAGCCTGCAAAAAGGTGTTCCTGATCGGCCTTCAGCAGTTCAGCGATCAGCGCCTGTTCATCTTTTTTTGCGGTCAGTTTGCTGGGTTCCATACGCTGTTCCTTAACAAATGGTGCCCGGGGCGGGACTCGAACCCGCACGACCTTTCGGTCAAGGGATTTTAAGTCCCTTGCGTCTACCTATTTCGCCACCCAGGCATTTAATATAAATCGCTTATTTATAATGATTTACCATTAAAAATAAAAAGTGTCCGCCAATTATGCTGGCAATTTGTCCCTCAATTGTCCATCTTTTAAATTTGAGAACAGGATCAAATAGGAATTTCTCCACCAAGACTAGCTACGAGGGGGAAAATATATGAATGAAGGACGTGGGCGCAATAGAAAAGGGACTCTTTACCGCCGATGGAAAGGTAAAAAGTATTCCCTGGAGGATCCAGATGCCAAAGAACAG
>JBGAJP010000028.1:0-31536 GCA_044224855.1 Pontiellaceae bacterium | reverse complement strand
GCCAATGGTTTCAACCTTCCAGCCCGGAACGGTGGACTGAAGCATTGCCAGATTGGTTTTGCCGCAGGCGGACGGGAAAGCCGCTGCGATATGGAACTTCTTACCCTGCGGGTTGGTAAAGCGCAGGATGAGCATGTGTTCCGCCATCCAGCCTTCGTGACGGGCCATGTTCGAAGCAATACGCAGAGCCAGACATTTTTTGCCAAGCAGCGCGTTTCCGCCGTAACCGGAACCGTAGGACCAGATCAGATTTTCTTCCGGGAAGTGGGCAATGTATTTCTGCTCAATCGGAGCGCACGGCCAACGGCTGTCTTTCTGTCCCGGTTTGAGCGGAGCGCCGACCGAGTGCAGACAGGGAATGAATTCACCGTTGTCGCCGAGAACTTCGAGCACCTTCGTGCTGACGCGGGTCATAATGTGCATATTGACGACCACATACGGGCTGTCGGTGAGTTCAACCCCGATCTTGGCGATCGGCGAACCGATCGGGCCCATCGAGAACGGAATGACGTACATCGTACGGCCCTGCATACAGCCGGTATAGAGTTTCGTCATGGTCTGCTTGAGCTCAACCGGATCAATCCAGTTGTTTGTCGGGCCTGCATCTTCCTGCTTCACCGAAGCAATGTAGGTGCGGTTTTCAACGCGGGCCACGTCGGACGCATCGGAATTGAAAGCAAAGCTGTTCGGGCGTTTCTTCTCATTCAGCTTGATTGCCATGCCGCTGGCGACCATTTCGGCCATCAGGCTGTCATATTCTTTTTTCGAGCCGTCGCACCAGACCACACGGTCAGGCGTACACATTTTTTGCACTTCCGCCACCCAGCTGAGCAGCTTCTTGTTTTTGGTCGGTACAGTCATTTTGCAATCCTCCGTTAAGTTACCTGTCATCGAATCCGGTTAAAATTCTGCATAAGGTGCGGAAATGACTCCGGCAAGTCAACCACCGAACCCATAAATTATGAGCATCCAGTCGGCCTTTACGGCCGCGATATACAGACCGGATGCGTCGAAGAATCTGTAATCATCATTATCCTTACCCGTATTACAAATTTGACACCTCTGTCCTGCCAACCTAGACTTCCGACCGCATTAAGCGGTAGTGCGTACACCCCAAGTACTGTTTGCGCAGTTCTGATACAGGAGAATGGTTCGATGTATATTGACCTGATCCATAATCTGGCGCTTTTGGTTACCCTAAGTGTTGCTTCCGGTTTCATCGGAAGGCGATGGGCCGGGCGTAGCGAGCCTGTCTTGCAAGGATTGCTCTTTGGCAGCGTGACCGTCATCGGAATGCTGAATCCGATGGTTATCGGGCCGGGACTTATTTTTGACGGACGCTCCGTAATGATCAGCCTATGCGGACTGTTTTTCGGCCCGGTTTCCGTCAGTATTTCCGGAGCAATGGCCATTATCTGCCGGATTATTCAAGGCGGTGTCGGCTGGCGCATGGGAGTCCTCGTCGCCGCATCGTCAGCACTGATCGGATTTTTGTTCTATCGCCGGCAGAATCGCACGCAAGCGGAAATAAGCTCCGGTCAGCTGTGGATATTCGGTCTGATTGTTCAGGCCGCCATGCTGCTGATGACTCTCGCACTTCCCCCGGAAATGATACTCAGTACATTGAAGAAAATCGGTTGGCCGGTCATGTTGACTTTCCCGCTGACCACAGTTCTGGCCGGAAAAATCCTTTCAGACCAAAAAGCGCGAACCCGGTTCCTGAATGAACTCCGCCAAAGCAAAGAGGAACTGCGAACCACCCTGTACAGCCTCGGCGATGCCGTTATCAGCACCGACACCAAAGGCAGGATAAGACAGATGAATCCGGCGGCGGAACAGCTGACCGGCTGGCCAAAGGCGGCGGCCTGGGGAAAGCCGCTTGGAACTGTTTTTCGCATTATCAACGAATACACCCGCGAACCGATTGAGAATCCGGTTCAACTGGTCTTAATTTCGGAACAGGTCATCGGCCTGGCTAATCACACCCTGCTGATCGCTAAAGACGGAGCCGAGCGGCCCATCGCCGACAGTGCCGCGCCCATTCTCAGCCGTGACGGCCGGATTACGGGCGTCGTGCTGGTTTTCCGGGATCAGACGAAAGAGCGTGCCGCTGAAAATTTACTAAGAGAAAGTGAAGACCGGTTCCGCACGCTTTTTAATCAGGCCCCGCTGGGCTATCAGTCGCTGGATGAAAACGGATGCTTACTCGAAGTGAATCAGGCCTGGCTGGAAACACTCGGCTACCGACATGAAGAGGTTAAGGGCAAATGGTTCGGAGACTTTCTGGCTCCGGAATATGTTGATCTGTTCCGTCAAAGATTCCCCGTTTTCAAGGCCAAAGGAAAAATTCAAACCGCATTCTGGATGATTCATAAAGATGGAAGCCGCCGGTTTGTCGAATTTGACGGGCGCATTGGACACAACCCTGACGGAAGTTTCAAACAAACTCATTGCATACTCTCCGATATCACCGAAAAGAAAACCGCTGAAGATGCTTTACGTGAAGCTGAGCGGCAGTGGGAAGCCACCTTTGACGCCGCAAATGACGCGATCTGCCTGCTGGATAAAAATCAGAAAATTGTACGCTGTAACCGCGCCATGGCTGTTTTCGCCGGACACGGGAAATCTGAACTGGCCGGGAAACAGTGCTGGGATACGATTCATAAAACTCAGGAACGAATTCCCGACTGCCCCGTCACAAGAATGATGAAATCCAGAAAACGGGAGTGGACCGAACTGCAGATTGGAGCATGCTGGTATGAAGTCACCGCAGACCCTTTAATGGATGACGAAGGCGAACTGACCGGGGCCGTGCACATTATCCGCGATATCACCGCGCGGAAAAAAGCAGAAGACGCCTTGAAACAAATTGAGTGGATGCTCACAAAAAAGCCTGCGGACACAAATGTCCAACTGTCCGGACAGCCCTATGGAGAACTGACGGAATTAAATCATGACGGGCTCATCCTCAAAAGCGTCGGGCGGGAAATGCTTGAACGAATTTCCGGCGATTATATGGGACTGCTGGGCACATCGTCCGCCATCTATGAAATCAACGGGGATTATGCCTTCGAAAATTTCGGCTCAGGCTGGTGTCGAATGCTGGATCAAGCGTCACGGAAACTGTGCAATACCCCCGACAATTCCGCCGCCCTCGCATCCGGAAAGTGGCTTTGCCATGAATCCTGCTGGTCTGAGTGTGCAAAAAAAGCGATTGCTACCGGCGAGCCGGCCGACGTCGAGTGCCACGGGGGAATACGACTCTTTGCCGTCCCGATCTTTGCAAATAATAAAATTGTCGGTGCCATCAACTTCGGCTACGGCGATCCCCCTCGGGATCCTGAAAAGCTCAGACAGCTGGCCGAAATTTATCATGTGAATTATGAAGAGCTGCTGCATCAATCCAACACCTGCGATTCCCGTCCTCCTTACATTATCGAAATGGCCAAAGACCGGCTGAATACATCGGCCCGCCTCATCGGACTGCTGGTAGAAATCAAGCAGGCGGAACGGGAACATAACGAACTGGAAGCCCAGCTCCGTCAGTCTCAGAAAATGGAGGCGATCGGACGGCTGGCCGGCGGTGTCGCGCACGATTTTAACAACATGCTGCAGGTCATCCTCGGCCGCACCGAATTGCTGTTGAACCAGACGGCTCCAGAAAGCCCTCAGGCCGGGAATTTAACTGAAATATCAAAGGCTGCCCAGCGCTCATCAGATTTGACGCGTCAACTGCTGGCGTTTGCCAGGAAGCAGACTATTGCCCCGGAAGTATTGGACATTAATATAAGCATCTCGAACACGATCAATATGCTGCGCCGGCTGATCGGTGAAAACATCGACCTGCACTGGATACCGTCCGATAATCCGTTGCGGGTTAAAATGGATCCGTCACAGTTGAACCAGATTTTGACCAACCTGACTGTTAATGCCCGCGACGCAATTACAGGAACCGGGCAAATCAGCATAGAAACCGGAAAGGCGGAGTTTGACGATGACTACTGCAAAACACACAGCGGCTTTATTCCCGGAGAATATGTCCTGCTGGTTGTAAGTGATACCGGATGCGGAATGGACAAAGAAACCTGTGCCCGCATCTTTGAACCGTTTTTTACAACCAAGGCGATCGGTCAAGGCTCCGGCCTGGGACTCTCCACCATGTACGGAATAGTCCGTCAGAACAATGGATTCATCAACGTTTACAGCGAAATCGGCCAAGGAACCACCTTCAAAATATATCTGCCGCGTTATGCAGACTGTCCTGTTGCCGGCAAGCAGCCCACACCTTGTTCCGATGTCCCGCGCGGAACCGAAACAATTCTGTTCGTTGAAGACGAAGAGACCTTACTGTCCCTCGGCCGGATGCAGCTTGAAGAACTGGGCTACACCGTTCTTGCCAGCCACATCCCGGAAGAAGCACTGCGTCTTGCCGGCACACATAAAGACGAAATCCATCTCCTGATCACCGATGTCGTCATGCCGGGCATGAGCGGCCTTGAACTATCGAAGAAAATAACCGCCGAAATGCCAAAAACCAAACTGCTCTTCATGTCCGGATACACAGCCGACATTATCACCAATCATGGAATCCTCGCCGACCATCTGAATTTTCTGCAAAAACCGTTCACCAGAAACGAGCTGGCAGAAAAGGTTCGTGAAGTCCTCTCCACACAATAATTGAAGCTTTTGTCTTTCACCGGAGCGCACGGTTCCATACTTTCTGCCGTCATGAATATCAAAATCCTTTCCGTCGGCCCTTTTGAAGTGAACTGCGCCATTGTCTGGGGAGAAGCAAAACAGGCGCTTATCATCGACCCCGGATATGACGCCGCCGACATCGAAGCGGCACTCCGGGAAAACGGACTCTCCGTCGCCGCTTACCTGCTCACCCACGGCCACGCCGACCACCTCTGCGCCTTGGATGAACTGCATACCACCCGCCCTGCACCGGTTTATATCCATGCCGAAGATTACAAATGGGCCTTCGGACAGCAGAACCAGATTCAGCCCTACTACCCCGTTCCCGGAAAACCCGCCGCCGAATTCATCCACCCCGAAGCATCCGGAAACTGTACAATTTCCGATCTGAGTTTTCAGACATTAGAAACGCCCGGCCACACCAAAGGATGCGTCTGCTACTACTTTGAGCAGGAAAAAGTCATCTTCACCGGCGACACTCTATTCAAAGGAACCTGCGGCCGGACCGACCTGCCCGGCGGCGACGGACGAACCCTTGCACAGTCGCTCAAAAAACTGGCCGCGCTTCCCGACGCCGTCACCGTCTATCCCGGCCACAACGAAAGCACCACCATCGGCTACGAGAAGAAAACCAACTTCTTCATGCAGCAGGCAGCAAGATGAAAGTATTTCTCTCGCAAAGCCGCAGAGCCGCCAAGCGGGCGGGTAACTGTGAATTGTTTTGAAACTCTCTGCGCCTTTGCGTCTTTGCGCGAAACTTTCCCTATTTCTGCGACTGAAGCCGTTCTTTGAGCGTGGTGACACGTTCGCGGGATTCGGCGCGGCTGACGGCCAGTCCCATCGCCTTTTTCGTTCCGACTAATACAGCGAATTTCTTGGCCCGGGTGACTGCGGTGTAAAGCAGGCTTCGCTGAAGCATGACAAAGTGCTGAGTGTGTACCGGGATAATCACGCAGGGATATTCACTGCCTTGTGATTTATGAATGGTGACGGCGTAGGCATGTACCAGTTCATCCAGTTCGCGGAATTCATACTTCACACGGCGGTCGTCGATCTTTACCACTACTTCACGCTGTTCTTCATCAATCGCCACGATACGGCCAAGGTCTCCGTTGAAAACCTCTTTGTCGTAGTCGTTCTCCGTCTGCATCACGCGGTCGCCTTCGCGGAACACCATCCCGAAGCGTTCGATTTCGCGTCCGGTCGGATTCAGCAACCCCTGCATCACTTGATTGAGATTGCGCGCGCCGAGTTCGCCGCGCTGCATCGGCGTCAGAATCTGGATGTCGTCAATCGGATTAAAGCCGAGCCGTTGCGGAAGCGATTCGCTGACCATTTTACTGATGACGCCGATCACTTTTTGCGCCTCTTCGGCTTCGACAAAATAGAGATCGGACGATTTATCGCCCTCTTCCGGAAATTCGGGCAGCTGTCCGTGATTGATCCGATGCGCGCCGGTGACAATCCGGCTTTCGGCGGCCTGCCGGAAAATTTCAGTAAGCGCAACGACCGGCACAGCGCCGGAAGCGATAATGTCGCAAAGTACCCGGCCCGGCCCGACGGACGGAAGCTGGTCGGAGTCGCCGACAAAAATCACCGCCGCGCGCTGCGGAATCGCCTGCAACAGCTGATGGGCCAGCACCTGATCAATCATACTGGCTTCGTCGATAATGAAAACGTCGCCTTCGAGCGGATTCTCTTCGTTATGGCGGAAGCCGCCTGTTCCGGGATTAAACTGGAGCAGGCGGTGAATCGTCTTTGCTTCCAGCCCCGTCGTTTCGCTCAGCCGTTTGGCGGCACGTCCCGTCGGAGCGCAAAGCAGGACGATCAGCTTTTTAGCCGCCAGAACCTGAATGATCGAATTCACCAGCGTGGTTTTGCCTACGCCGGGTCCGCCGGTGATAACCATCACTTTCGCCTGCACCGCGAGGCGCAGCGCCTCGCACTGGTTTCCCGACAGCTGAATTTTCGTTTTCTTCTGTACCCACTCCAGAGCCTTCTCAAAGTCGATCTTTGGACAGGGATGCTTGCCATAGTTCAGCTCGGTCAGCTTTTTAGCGAAGGCCCATTCGGCAAAGTAAAGCTTCGGTAAATAGACCAGCGCACGGCCCTGCCGGTCTTCGTCCAGAATGAGCCGTTTTTCGTTAATCAACCAGTCGAGCGCGCCGGCAATCTGTTCCGGCGGAATGTCGAGCAGTTCAACGGTTTTGCTTTGCAGGTCGCCGCGCGGCGCGGCACAGTGGCCGCTGGTAGTCAGTTCCTGCAAAAGGTATTCAATTCCGGCGCGGGCGCGCAGTTCCGAATCTTTGGCAATGCCGAGCTTCTGCGCAATGCCGTCAGCAATCAGAAAACCGATGCCGTGGATATCGCGCGCCAGACAGTACGGATCGCGTTGAATCAGTTCGATGGAACGCTCGCCGTAGGCTTTATAAATCCGGAAGGCGCGCGCGGTGCTCACGCCGTGACTGAAGAGAAAGCTCATAATCTCGCGAATGCCCTTCTGCTCCGCCCACGCCGCGCGGATGCTGGCGCGGCGGCCGGGCCCGATTCCTTCGACCTTGAGCAGTTTGGCCGATGAGTTTTCAATCACGTCAAAAACATCGCGCCCGAAAGCCTGGACCAGCCGCTCGGCATATTCTTTGCCGATGCCGCGAATCATGCCGGAACCGAGAAATTTTTTGATGCCGTCGAGTGTGTCCGGCTGGGAAATGCGCATCGTCTCCGCTTTGAACTGCTGACCGTAATGGGCGTCGGTGATCCATTCGCCGTCGGCGGCCAGCCACTCGCCGGGGTTGGCACTGGAAACCGTACCGACGACTGTGACCAGGTCTTTATGTCCGCGCACTTTGGCGCGCAGAACGGCGTAGCCGTTTTCCTCGTTACGGAAAACGACCCTTTCAATCTGGCCGTCGAGGCGGCGGTTATCGTCTTTTTTTCGGGCGGTATTCATCTTTTAAGCCGACTGGTAAGTGAATATAGTCGCGCAATGAGGATATCTCAATGGCTGATGTAGACTATCAACAGCTTGAAAAACGGCTGGGTCGTCAGTTGCTGGCGCAGCGGTTGAAAATTCAGACCCATCATGTGGCCCGCCTTTTCGGCAATGGTAAGGTCTGGTTCCATATTGAACATATCCGTACGCTTCACCGCATCATCCGGAACTTTTTCAAAACCATCGGACTTTACTGGCGCGGCCACCGCAACGCGCTGGCAGTTCGGGTTAATTTTCAGGACATTCCCTGCGCCGATCTGCCGGAAGCCTTCGACGGCTTCCGTTTGCTGCATATCAGCGATACGCACTTTGACGGGAATCCGGAGCTGATCGACATCCTGATCGGGCTGGTCGAACCGCTGGAATATGACGTGTGCGTCATCACAGGCGATTTCCGCGAAGGCACATTCGAGGATTATGAAACTCCCGCGCGCCGGATGGCTGATCTGCAACGGCATATTAAAACTGAAACTTATGCGATCCTCGGCAACCACGATGCCATTGAAATGGTTCCGGCGCTCGAAGAAGGCGGCATCCGCATGCTTCTCAATGAACATGTCTCGCTGGAACGCGGCAACTCAACCATCTGGCTGGCCGGCGTGGATGATCCGCACTACTACGAAACCGACAATCTCGACAAGGCGCTCGAAGGCGTTCCAGAAGACAGTTTTAAAATCCTGCTGGCCCACTCGCCTGAAATCTCCCGTAAAGCCGCGTTTGCCGGCATTAACCTTTATCTTTGCGGTCATACCCATGCCGGCCAGATCTGTCTGCCAGGCGGCCGGCCACTGCTCACCAACAGCAAATGTCCGCACGCTTACCACGCCGGATTGTGGCATTTTGAAGAGATGACCGGCTACACCTCGCGCGGCGCAGGGACCTCATCGGTAGCAGTTCGTTTTAACTGCCCGCCGGAAATCACCGTGCATACGCTGCGCTGGAAATAGTCTTACGCCGTGTGCTGGCGGTCTTTGAACAGCGCCGTGCGGGTTTTAACCTTCGGGTCAAGCGCCGTATGCGCCACATTGATCAGCAGGCCAACCATGGCCGACGAAACGAGCAAACTCGATCCTCCATAGCTGATGAAAGGAAGCGCAAGCCCCTTCGTCGGCATCGAGCCGGAGACGACAGCCAGATTAATCATCGCCTGGAATGTAATCATCATCGTGATTCCCAGCGCTGTAAACCGGCCGAAATCATCCGAAGCGCGCGCGGAAATCCGGAGGCCACAGAAGAAAATGACAACGAAGAGAATCAGCACAACCAGCGTGGCAATCAGGCCCAGTTCCTCACCGATAATCGGCAGAATAAAGTCGGTATGAGCCTCCGGAAGGTAATGGTATTTCTGAATACTGTTGCCAAGCCCAACGCCGTATGGACCGCCGGAAGCAAATGCGTTAAGGCCGTTGATCAGCTGCCATGCTTCGCCCTGTGCATATTTTTCCGGATCAAGAAACGCCATAATTCGGCGCATACGGTTTTCATTATGCGCCAGCAGCACCACCAGAACAACGGCACCGGCACCTGCAAATCCAAAAAGGTGAAGTGGACGGGCCCCGCCGATGTAGAGCAGAGAGATGATAACCAGAGCGACCAGAACCGTGGTGCCGAAATCCGGTTCGGCCATTAACAGCAGAGCGCAAAGTCCGAGTCCGGCGACCGGCGGAAGCAGGCCTCGCTTAAACGTATGGATGTATCGGCGACGGCGGGAAATCCACCATGCAACAGCCAGAATGATTCCAATTTTTGCAAGCTCCGACGGCTGTATCGTAAGCGGGCCGAACCGGAGCCAGCGCCAGCTTCCGTTAATGTAGATACCGATTCCTGGAATCCGAACCAGCACCAGCAATAAAACACAAATGCCGGCCAACGGAAGGGCCGATACCCGGAACCAACGCAAGTCGATGCGCTTGCAGGCGATTCCGGCAATAAGAGAAAGAGCCATCCAGAAAAGCTGCCGGGTCACGAAATAGGCGGAGTTATTGTACTGAGCGTCGCCACGCACCATGCTGGCGCTGAACAGCATAACCAGACCGACGGTAGCCAGAATGAGCACTGCGCCAATCAGGACAAAGATGGTTCGTTTCATAGTTAAACTATTTCATGAAGCTTTCGTGATGAGAACAAAAAAAGGGACGCCGGTAAAAGCGTCCCTTTTTACAACGGCATGAACCATTATTCCGGAATCGGAACCAGCAGTTTGGTACCGGGCTTGATGGAAGCAGCATCCGTAATATTGTTCAACTTCATGATTTCCTGTTGTGAGCTGCCGTACTGGCGGGCAACATCATCCAATGTTTCACCTGGATAAAGTACATGTTCGTAAACCGGAGCGCTGGCAGCGGCGGCAACCGGAGCAGCAGCGGCGGGAACAGCAGGAGCAACAGCCGGAGCAGCAGAAACTGCCGGAGCGGCGGCATCAGTCGCAACAGCTGCAACAGACCCTGTTGAGGCGGCGGCATCAGCCAGCGGAGCCGGAGCAGGCAGCGCTGCAGGAGCAACGACGGCAGCGGTTTTGGCAGGCACAGGATTGGCGGCTTTAGCCGGAGCGGCCTTTGCTACAGAAGCTTTTGCTGCACCTTTCTTAGGAATCGTCAGGCTCTTTCCGACAACCAGATTGTCCTTGGAAAGGCTGTTGGCCGTCTTGATTTCGCTGACGGTTAACCCGCTGCGCTTGGCAATGCTCGAAAGAGAATCGCCTTTTTGAATAACATAAGAGGAGCCCTGCTTAATCGAGCCGGGTATCGGGCGGCTGGAAACAGGAGCAGCGTGTTTGCCGGATACAGATGAGGTGGCAGTTCCAGCTGATTCCGAAATGCGAAGCTCTTGTCCTACTTTCAACTGATTGGGGTTTGAAAGGTTGTTACATTCGGCCAGTTTTTTCCAAGTGGTGCCGTGTGCCGAAGCAATGGAAGAAAGTGTATCGCCCTTTTGTACCGTGTAGGATTTCGTACTCGGGACCGGCAGACTTACCGGAGGAAGCACAGGTGCTTTAGCGCCTGAGAGATCGTCGGCGGGAAGAACTACCGGCTGATCCTGCGGAACGTCGGCGACTTTCGCCGTTTTACAACCTTGCATCAAAGAAAACCCGGCCAGCACCATAATATGCATCGCCAGAATCGGTAACCCTACAACCTTCGCTTTCATGAGAAACTCCTTCACAACTAACCTTACCCGTTTATACATTCGCATCATTACCTACCAGACCACGAACGGCAGCGGCGAAACAATCGCCGCGCTCGTTAAAATCGCGAAACTGATCAAAACTGGTACACGCAGGGGAAAGAAGAACCGTATCGCCCGGCAACGCCTGCTTCTGTGCGGCTATAACAGCCTTTTCTAATGTGCCACAGGAACTATACCGGACGGCGTCTCCCCACGCAGCCTGCATCATACCCGATGCTTCCCCGATAAGATATAGATGCGAAACCCGCTGCGCCAGTAAATCTTTTGCCAAACTGAAATCGGTCTCTTTGGGCCGTCCACCAGCGATTAAGTGTACTTTCCCTGAACACATTCTGACAGCGGCGCACATGGCAACCAGGTTGGTGGCCTTGGAATCATCCACATACTTGACCCCGTCGATCTCCGCCACCAGTGCCGTCCGGTGCGGAAGCGGCTCAAAAACCCGTGCGCTGGCCTCTATCGCCGCCGGCGGAATGCCGCAGGCGGAGCAAACAGCGGCCACCGCTGCGCCTGCCACTCCAAGGATTTCATTGGCAAACCGGGTGCCGCTGAGATTGATGTCGCCGATCCGGCCATCCTGATAATGAAAATCCGCCGCCGGCTCCGCGCCAAAGGTTTTTGAAGGTTTCGGCAGTTTCTTCCCAATACCAGGGGTCAGCTCAAAAGGAACAACAGCCGTGTCAGTTTCCGTCATATTTTCGAACAGGCGGAGCTTGAGATCGCGGTAGGCATCCATATTCCCGTGGCGATCAAGGTGATTCGGCAATACATTGAGCAGCAGACCGATCTCCGGACGAAATTCCTGCACCGTTTCGAGCTGAAAAGAACTGACTTCGATCACCAGCCAGTCCGGCACATCATGAAGCATCACCGCGCCGCAAACCGGAAAACCGTAGTTTCCGCACGGCACTGCTTTCTGCCCGGCCTGCGCCAGTGCATCGACAATCCATTTAACAACCGTGCTCTTGCCGTTGGAGCCGGTCACGGCAATGACCGGACAGTGGCGGCGCGACCAGCCCAGCTCCAGCTCGGAAAGGAGCGGAATCCCGCGCGCAATTAAATCTTTTATCCACGGGTGCGTAAGTGAAAAACCGGGACTGACAACAGCTACATCCGGATCAAAATGAAGGTCTTCATAGCGGTAATCCGGCGTGATTTCCTGACAAATACTGACTACCGCCACGCCTTCAGAGCGTAACAGCGCTTCGGCGGCAAGTCCGCTGCGTCCGCAACCGACAACCAGTGCTTTGCTGTATTTATGCATGGGGCAGATATTAGAACTGCCGCGCACGCTGTCTATCTAATACTTGCACCGTTTTTGAAAGGACGGCCCGTTCGAACGTCACCGGATTTTAAGCGTCGCAACGCCGATCAGGGCGAAGATGATAGAAAGGATCCAGAAACGGATCGTGATCATATTTTCAGCGGCACCGACAGAACGTCCGGCTGCTGCCGCGCGGTCACGGGCGATAAATTCAAAGTGGTGATGCAGCGGTGCGCAGCGGAAAACACGCCGGCCTTCGCCGTATATTCTTTTTGTAACCTTAAACCAGCTCTGCTGAATCAGCACACTGGCGGCTTCCATTACAAAAACCCCGCCGACAATGACAAGCACCAGCTCCTGCTTGATGAGAATGGCGACCGCCGCAATGCCGCCGCCGATTGCCAGACTGCCGGTATCCCCCATAAACACGCGCGCCGGATGGCAGTTGAACCAGAGAAAACCAAGGCCTGCGCCGAGCAGCGCGCCGCAGAAAACGGCCAGCTCCCCGCCGCCTTTTACAAACGGGACCTGCAGGTATTCGGCAAATACAAAGTTACCGGCTGCATAGGCCATCACCAGATAGGCCGCTGCCGCCGAGTTGGTGCAGCCAATCGCCAGCCCGTCGAGTCCGTCGGTCAGATTCACGGCGTTCGAAGAACCGACCAGTACCAGGAAAATGAAGGCCAGTGTACCGAAAAGTCCCATGGATGAAATCACCGGGTATTTAACAAACGGAACCATAAGCTGCTGAGTGCGCAGACAGGTTTCCGGATTTGCGCAAAGTGCCGCCAGCAGCAGGATTGTCCAGCCGGCCTGAGCGGCAAGTTTTGCACGCGGTGAAAGCCCTTTCGATTTTTTGATCTTGGCATAGTCATCAATAAATCCGAGCACGCCAAGAAAGCAGAAGGTGGTCAGCGCGCAGAGCATGAAAAAGTTACCCGGCTCAGCCCACAGTACGGTAGCGGCAACTGTAGTGAAAATAATCATCAGCCCGCCCATCGACGGCGTACCGACTTTCGCCCGCTTATCCTGCGCCAGACCGGCCACCCGGTCATCCGTCTTCTGTTCACCGAAATTGATGGCGCGCAGTTTTTCAATCAGCCACGGACCGATAATGAGACTGAAAATAAAAGCGGTCCCTGCGGCCATTACGGCGCGAAAGGTGATGTAGCGGAAAATGCGCAGCGATGAGATGACTTCACTGAACTGGTACAGCCAATAGAACATATAATACGTCTCCGGTTAAATTCTGGTCTTCAATTCCTCAAGAATGGTTTCGAGCCGCTCGCCGCGCGATGCTTTGAAAAGCACCATATCGCCGGCACGCAAATGAGTGCGCAGAAAATCAACGGCCGCCGGCTTATCGATGCCGGTAATGCCATTACAGGCAATCTGCGCTCCGGCCTCCCCGATGGTAAGTACGCTGTCGATCTTGAGGGTGTCCACAAACTGTCCTAGCTCGCGGTGTTCGGTTTCCGCCGTCCCGCCCAGTTCTCTCATGCCGCCGAGCACCGCGAACCGGCGGCCTTCACACGGCATTTCAGCGAACGTGGTCAGCGAAGCGCGCATCGAAAGCGGATTGGCATTGTAGGCGTCGTTAATAAAAACAATCCCGTTGTGCATGCTCCGTTCCCAGCGCATCGGCGCGGGCCGGAATGCGGACAGGCCGGACTGAACCGCTTCCGGCGAAAGGCCCAGCGCCAGACCGAGCGCCGCGGCGCGACGCGAGTTGCGGATCATATGTTCACCCGGCAGCGGCGCGGTAAACGTAAAAGGTTCAGCCCCGAAGGTAACGATCCGGCCTTTGCATTTCGCCTTGAACAGATCGAACCACTCAGATGTTTCGTCAAGCAGCGCATTGTCGGCATAGGCAAGCAGTGAAGCTTTCTCCTCCGCAATCTTTTCCAGCGACTCAAAAAATTCAATATGTGCTTTCCCGATATCGGTGAGAACCGCCCAGTCAGGACGGAGCAGACCGGCCAGCCTGCCGATTTCGCCGGGATGGTTCATGCCGAGCTCAAAAACAAAAAAATCCGCATTGCGGTCGGCGGCCAGCATGCTGAGCGGCAGGCCGACATCGTTATTCCAGTTGCCGGGCGTTTTGCAAACGGTTCCCTTCTGTGCCAGCACCGAAGCAATCAGTTCCTTGACGGTGGTTTTTCCGACGCTGCCGGTGATGCCGACAACTGTTCCCGCCCAGTGGCGGCGGACGCCGGCGGCCAGCGCCCAGAGCGCCTGCATCGCGTCCGGAACAATCAGCTGCGGTACGTTTCCGTAAGCAGGAAACTCCCGCTCAACAATCAGCCCCGCCGCCCCTTTTTCAAGCGCCTGCTGAACAAAGTCATGCCCGTCGTGTGTTGTGCCTTTGATGGCAATATAGACGTCACCCGGTTTCAGGGTGCGCGTGTCGTGGGAAATGCCGAGGATCGGAAAGTTTTTATCTGAATTCTTCCAGGTTCCAGCAACCCAGCCGGCGCATTCCGCTGCACTGAACTGTATTTTTTCCATCAGAGAGCCTCCCGGACAGCTTCGCGGTCATCGAACGGAAATATAGCGCCGTTAAATTCCTGATAGGTTTCATGCCCTTTGCCCGCGACGAGCAGAATGTCTTTCCTGCCGACCAGCTCAAGGCCGCGCGCAATGGCGGCTTTCCGGTCGAGGACGATTTCATATTTCCGTTCAGAGTCGAATCCGGCAGCAATCTCCGCAGCGATTTTTTCAGGAACTTCGTTGCGCGGATTGTCATTGGTGATGATCGAGTAATCGGCGATTCGCGCGGCGACCTTTCCCATCAGCGGTCGTTTGCCTCTATCACGGTTGCCGCCGCAGCCGAAAACGACGACAAGCTTTCCGGATGTGATTTCACGCAAGGTTTCGAGCACGTTACGCAAGGCGTCGTCGGTGTGCGCATAATCCACAAAAACCCGTTTACCCTTAGTATTCGGAACGGCTTCGAGACGACCGGGAACACATTGCATTTCGGAGAGCGCTTTGGCGATGGTCGGCAACGGAATTCCCAGCGCGGCGGCAGCGGCAAAGGCAGCCAGCGCGTTGTACAGATTAAACCGGCCGATCAGTTGCAAATTGATTTCCGTCTCGCCCCACGGACTTTGAACGCGCATCCGCGAACCGTTTGTATCCGTGACGGGATTGAGACCGCGCACGATCGCCCCCTCTTCGAATCCATAGGACATCAACCCCTTCAACGCTTGCTTTTCACCGAGCAGCCGCTTACCCCACGGATCGTCGCAGTTGATGATGGCGAACTGCCGAACCTGATTAAAAAGGCGGGATTTTACGATGAAGTATTCTTCGAGCGTGCCGTGGTAGTCGAGGTGATCCTGGGTGAGATTCGTGAAGACGGCGGCGTCGTACAGAATACCGTCGACGCGGTGCTGAGCCAGCGCATGCGAAGAGACCTCCATCACAGCACTGTCGCATCCGGCGCGCTCCATCTGTGCAAACATGGCTTGAAGATCGAGAGATTCCGGTGTCGTGCGGGAAGCCGGAATCACACGGTCGCCGATTTCATAGCGCACCGTACCGAGCAGTCCGGGCCGCCGTCCGGCCGCCTTGAAGATTTCGCGCAGCATGAAGCTGACGGTGGTTTTACCGTTCGTTCCGGTAATGCCGACCGTGCAGAGGCGCGTGGCGGGATTTTTGTAAAATGCCGCCGCAAGCTGTGCCAGCGCAAGCCGCGCGTCGGCAACCTGAATACAGGGAAAGTTTCCGCCGAAGGCGCAGGGCGACTGCGAAACAACGGCCGCCGCGCCGCGCTGACTGGCGTCTTCGATATACGCAGCGCCATCGGACTTCTCGCCGTGCAGCGCGACAAAAAGCGATCCGGGCACAGCCCGCCGCGAGTCATAAACAATGCCGGTGATTTCGCCGGAAGTATCACCGGTTACTTCCACTGTTTCTATACCGTCCAGCAGTTCTTTCAGCGTCATGATTCCCTCAGTCCTGAATATTGTCTTCGCCGGAGCCGCCGCCATCAATCTCTGTCACATATTCGGTGGTAAACCCTTCGGGCGGTATGCGCAGATAGCGCACCGTCTGGTCGGCGATTTCGCGAAAATACGGGGCGCACACAGTTCCGCCGTAGTACCCGCCCTGCTGCGGTTCGTCCGCCACAACGATGATACTGATCGCCGGGTTTTCAACCGGCAGGAATCCGACAAACGAAGCCATAAATTTATCATGATAATAGCCGCCCTGCTCCAGATTAACTTTCTGCGCAGTACCGGTTTTCCCCGCCACCAGATACCCCGGAAGTGCAGCTGCTGTAGCCGTTCCGCCAGGCTGGGTGACTCGAGCCATTAGACGGCGCATTTCCTTGGCCGTTTCCGGACGAATGGGCCGGCCAAGCACTTCCGGCTGCGCCGTAAGAATGGTTTCACCGTTAGTATTCACTACTTTACGGATAATCAGCGGACGCAGGCGGATGCCGTCGTTGGCAATCGCGCCGATGGCGGAAAGCATTTGCATGGAAGTAACGAGCACTTCGTGGCCCATTGCAATACGAGTAATACTCATCTTTGACCAGCGGTTGGTTTTCCAGAGGATCCCGGCATCTTCACCGGGCAGTTCAAGACCGGTTCTCTCACCGAAACCGAAAGCCCGCAGACACTTGTAAACCTTCGCGTCACCCATCTGAAGCGCGACTTTAGCTGCGCCGATGTTGCTCGATTTTTTAATGATGTCAGCCACCGTCAGCCTGCCGCAGGCGTGAGAGTCATGGAGTGTGGCTCCACCGTAATACCACGCCCCGTTTTCACAGTCGAAAATATCGTTGGCACGTACAGCGCCGCAGTCGAGAGCCGAAGCAACAATCATTGCCTTCATGGTTGACCCGGGTTCATAGGTGTAGTTGATGGCCCGGTTGCGCATCCACTCGGCAGGCGCTGTACTGAAACGGTTAAGATTAAAAGTCGGCAGCGATGCCATCGCCAGAATTTCGCCGGTGCGTACGTTCTGCACAATCGCCCACGCAGCTTTGGGGTGATACTTCGTATTCAGGTTATCAAGCGCCTTTTCGGCAAAGTACTGAATCTGCTGATCAATCGTCAGATAGACATCCGCGCCCTGCTTCGGTTCAATATCTACGGTACGAAGCTGATAAATCTCGCGGCGGCGGCCGTCCTTCTGGCTGATACGCAGGCCGGAAACGCCTTGCAGTAAAGAGTTCATGCGCTGTTCAATACCGGCGCTGCCGACCCCTTCGTAATTGGCATAGCCGATTACATGTGCGCCGAGCACTCCTTTGGGATAATCGCGAATCGGCACGTCCTCAAAAATCACACCTTTCAGATTCATAGTACGCAACGGCCCTAGGGCCTCTTCACGCACAAACTTCTGAACCCGCACATATTGCGAGTCAGGCTGATTCAATGTTTTCCAGAGCTCGGCGCGATCCGCCGGGAACTGGCTGGCCAGTGCGCTGTAAACCGCCTTCACGTCACCGTATTGCAGAATGAACTTCGGGTCGGCGCAGACATGCTTGGCGGCAATGTCCACGGCCAGCATGTTGCCGTTGCGGTCAAGTATGCGTCCTCGCGGACCGCGGGTTTCCATTTCAAGATGACGTCCGCTTTCAATGCGCGCCAAAGTCCCCGGCGAAGGCCGTAAATGCAAAAAGGCCAGGCGAATACCCAGCCCTGTGAAAACCGTCGCGATCGCGACGGATGTTAATATCGTTCTCCCTTTATCCTTCATCCATAGAGATCCATCGGGACATTATTTATTATAAGCAAGAGCGGCAGACGGAGAGCCCGCGTTATTGCGGACACGAACAATCTGCTGCTCATCCGGCAGCTGCATGGCCAGCTTGTGGCGCTTGAGGGCGCGGTCCAGATTGGCAGGTGCCAGAAGGTTCGACCAGCGGTCCTGTTCGTTGATCATGCGGCGGCGGGTTTCACGCTGCACCGTTTCCAGCCGCTTGATTTCCTGTCCAAGCGTATCGCAGCGGGCGCACAGCCAGACATAGCTGAGTCCGAATACGGCGACAAAGACCAGAATATTGGCAAGTACCACCGGAAACGGAATCCGTACCTGGGCTTTGCGACTTCTAACTCCCTGTCTGTTTTTCATGCTGCGTTCTCCCTTTCAACCGCGCGCAGTTTGGCTGAACGCGCGCGCGGATTATTCAGACTGTGAAATGTAATCACCGTCATCCGCCCGCCGTCGCGAAGCATCGAAAGTCCGGATTCCAGTCCGGCGTCCAGACTTTCCAGCTCGGCATTCACTGCCATCCGCAGAGCCTGAAATGTCTGCGTGGCCGGATGAGTGGAGCCGCGACGCCCGCCCTTGGCCCGTTCAACGATTTCAGCCAGCTTGAGCGTCCGCTCAATCCGGCCGTGCTGACGTTCCAGCACAATCGCCCGCGCAATCCGGCGGGAGTCGCGCTCTTCACCGAAACGGTAAATCAGATTGGCCAGCGTTTCTTCATCATCCTCATTCACTAAATCGGTAGCCGAACGGCCCTGCGTACGATCCATACGCATATCCAGCGGACCGTCCTTGGCGAAACTGAACCCGCGCTCCGCGACATTCAGCTGCGGCGAGCTGACGCCGAGGTCGAGGAGAACCCCGTCCACCTCCGTCACGCCGATCTGTCTGCAAAGCTCTTTCATATCCGCAAAATTTCCGTGTATCCGTATCGCCCGCTCCCCGAAGGGTTTTAAAATCTCTCTCGTCTGTTCGATCGCTTCCAAATCCCGATCCAGTCCGATCAACCGTCCTTCCGGTGAAAGCCTCTTCAAAATCTCCGCTGCATGCCCGCCCCGTCCGAGTGTTCCGTCGATGTAAGTACCTGCCTTGTTCGTCACCAGCAGATCCAACGTCTCATTCAACATCACCGGCACATGCATAGTTCCTCGATTACGCCAGCCGCATTCCGATTACCCGGCGCGAACAGGCGGACGAAAACGTCGCCGCCCGGTTCGGCGTCATCAGCACCGTGCGCTGCATCCCGCTTTCCGGAAGCCGGAGGTAACGGTCTTTTTCGGGCGTCAGGTCAATCGCCCGCGAAAAATACATATATTTTGCAATACCGTTCATACTCATACCTGCGATCCTAATAGCCTCCGTAAAAAGCAGTCTCCGCCAGCGCTGAAACAGCGGGCAGTGCCATGTCAAAATGTTCTTCACTCCAGAGTTCGATGCGCGTCAGCGTGCCGACCAGCACTACCTTGCTCTTCACCTCAACGTGAGCCAGCAATTCATCCTTAATACGCACACGGCCTTGGGCATCCACTGTCAAAGCATCCGCCGCAGCCGTCATCGCGCGCACCGCCTGTTCGCCTTGCGCATCCACTCCTCCGGCTTCGCGCAACTGCCGCAAACGACGGTTCATTTCTGCCAGCGTATAAAGGTAGAGACATTTACGGTCGGGATGCGGAAAAACGTATAAACGGGGTGTTTCACCCATCATTGAACGCCAGTCTGACGGGATAATCAGCCTGCGCTTAGGATCCAGCGAGTGATGGAAGGACCCTACAAACAGCTCTTCAACCATTGACTCGACTGTACTCATGCTCCACTCCGCCCTTCTTGGCTCCATCTTATGTCACTACATACCACCTCCCGTCAAATAATTTTCTCACTTTTTTAAAAAATTCAGGAAGGTACAGGACGGTTTGACCAGAGGGAAGCAATAGAATAGTATTTCTCGTAACAAATGGAGGTTCACATGAAGAAGTTGGTTGTCCTGCTCACAATTGGTGTTCTTGCCGGGTCCGTATTCGCCATGTCGAAAACCCCCGACGCAAAAGCTCCCGCCGATGCCAAAGCCTGTGCCGTCAAAGATGCCTGTTGCACAACAGACGGAAGTTGCAAAATGACAGCCGCATGTCCGGCCTGTAAAGCAGCCGGCGGTACGTGTGCAGCCTGCAAGGCAAAAGCTGAAGCCGGAAAAGCCGCCTGCGGCGCTGAAAAAGCAGTTAAAGAAGCCGGATGTGCCGGCAGCGTCTGCCCGCTGACCAAGTGAGCTGACTTTAAACCCACCCTGTACCACCCTTTTCCTCACGGAAGAGGGTTTTTTGTTTTCAGAGTTCGATCAATCAGAGCCGACGGGCGCGGAGCTGGCCGCAGGCGGCTTTGAGCGCGGAGCCTTTGGAATCACGAAACGTCGTGTTGATTCCAGCTTTCTCGAGCGTCTCCAAAAAGATTTTCATCGTTTCAGAATCCGGCCGTTCGCCGTCGAATTCTTCAACCGGGCTAAGCGGAATCAGGTTCACGCGGCAGGAGAATTTTTCAAGCAGCTTCACCAGCTGACGCGCCTGCTCTGGAGAATCGTTCAGGTCTTTAATCAGCGTATATTCAAACGTGATAATCCGGTTGGTTTTAGCGGTGTAGCCGGCACAGGCGGCCATCAGCTCGTCGAGCGGCCAGCTTTCATTTGCGGGCATGATCTGCGAACGGGTTTCTGAATCCGGCGCATGAAGAGAAACGGAAAGTTCTACCTGCAAACCTTCTTCGGCCAGCCGCTGAATGCCGGGCACCACGCCGCAGGTGCTGATGGTAATGCGCCGTGCGCCGATACCGAGTCCGTCCGGATGGTTTAAAATGCGAACCGCGCGCAGCACTTCATCGTAATTGTCGAACGGTTCACCGATTCCCATAAAAACCACGTTATCGGGCCGTCCGCCGAGAAGCTTGGCGACTTCCAGCACTTCGCCGACGATTTCTCCGGCGGTAAGATTACGGACAACACCCTTCTGGCCGCTGGCGCAGAAGGCGCAACCGAACCGGCAGCCGACCTGACTGGAAACGCAAACGGTATTCGTCTGTCTGCGCGGCGCGGGAATAATAACGGTTTCAATCAACTCGCCGTCTTCCAGCTTCAGCAGCAATTTCCGTGTTTCGCCGGGCTCGCCTTTGGTTTCGAGTTTTTCCAGACAGTGAAAACTGAACTGGTCCGCGAGCCTCGCGCGGAACGGCGCGGGCAGGTTCTTCATTTCTTCCGCCAATGAAATGCGTTTGGCGTAAAGCCAGCCCCAAACCTGCTTGGCCCGGAAAACCGGCTGTCCCTGCTCTTTGCAGAAAACTTCCAGCTCCGGAAGAAAAAGTCCGTGAATCGACGGTTTCACTGCGGTTATTCCTCTTTCATGAGGAAGTTCTGCACATAGTCGGCAATTCCGTCTTCGAGCGATGTGAACGGACGGTCATAACCGGCGGCGCGCAGCTTGGTGAGGTCGGCCTGCGTGTGATATTGATACTTCCCGCGCAGGTGCTCCGGCATGTCGATAAACTGAATGTTCGGTTTTCGGCCCATAGCGAGAAATACCGCGCTGACCAGATCTTTCCATGTACGCGTCTGGCCGGTACCGCAGTTGAAAATACCGGACACCTCTTTGTGTTCGCCGAACCAGAGAGTCTGTGCTACCGCGTCTTTGACATACACAAAGTCGCGCACCTGTTCACCATCCTTGTAGCCGGGCCGGTGCGACTTAAAGAGCTTCACTTCTCCGTCTTTCAGAATCTGCCCGTAGGATTTATGAACAACCGAGCGCATATCGCCCTTGTGGGCTTCGCCGGGGCCATAGACATTAAAATATTTCATGCCGGCGATTTCACGGCTGGCGCCGCTCTTCAGCGCCCAGAGATCGAACATATGTTTGGAATAGCCGTACATGTTGAGCGGTTTGTATTTTGGCGTCATTTCATCAGCATCGGAATAGCCGATCGTTCCGTCGCCGTAGGTCGCCGCGCTGGAGGCATAGACGAAGCGAACACCGGCATCCAGGCAGCTTTCGCAGAGCGCGCGGGTGTAGTGATAGTTGTTGTAGGCCAGATAGTCGGCATCCAGCTCGGTCGTCGCGCTGCATGCGCCGAGGTGATAGACGGCCTTTACTTCGTCCAGTGTGAGCTCGTCCAGATAGTCGAAGAGATCGTCTTTGTCGATGTAGTCCTCGTATTGCAGGCCGACGAGGTTTTTCCATTTTTCGTCTTCGCCCAGCTCATCGACCACCAGAATGTCGGTTTCACCGCGCGCGTTGAGTTCCTTAACGATATTGCTGCCGATAAAGCCTGCTCCGCCGGTAACGATATATTTCACGCTCATTGTTTCTCTCCGTAAACCTTCAGAACTTTTTCAATCGTGCCGGTCGTGGAACGGCCGGCAACCATTTGAGCCAGAACAACCTTGCCGCCCGCAGCCTCGACGGCTTCGCGCCCGCTGACGTAGTGCGCCCAGTCGGCGCCCTTCACCAGCACATCCGGGATTATCTTTTCGACCAGCGCTTTTGGCTCGTCTTCATCAAACAGTACGACGTAGTCGATGCACTCCAGAGCAGCGATCACACGCGCCCGGTCATCTTCATGATTGATCGGCCGGTCATCGCCTTTATTGCGCCGTACGGATGCATCTGAGTTCAATCCGAGAACCAGGCAGTCACCCTGTGCGCGGGCAAACTCCAAATAGGTCACGTGCCCGGCGTGCAGAATATCGAAACAGCCATTGGTGAAAACCAGCTTCCGGCCCTGCGCTTTCAGCTTCGAGCGTTCGGCAAGCATCTGCCCGCAAGTTAAAATCTTGGTTTCAGCATTTCGCATTAGAGTTCTTCCACAATCTGCACGGCACGTCCGACATAGCTGGCTGGAGTCATGGCGAGCAGACGTTCCTTATCCGCCGCATCAATTTCCAACCCCTGAATGAAGGTGCGGATCGCTTCCGCCGTAATGGCTTTGCCTCGCGTCAGCTCTTTCAGCTTTTCATACGGCTTTTCAATACCCGCTTTACGCATCACCGTCTGGATCGGCTCGGCCAGCACTTCCCACGCATTGTCGAGGTCGGCAGCGAGCTTCGCTTCGTTCAGCTCCAGTTTGCCGAGGCCTTTGAGCGTCGAGCTGTACGCCAGCAGCGCATAACCGAAAGCGACGCCCATGTTACGTAGAACCGTTGAGTCGGTCAGATCGCGCTGAAGACGCGAAACCGGCAGCTTTTCCGACATATGCCGCAGCAGCGCATTGGCAAGGCCGATATTGCCTTCCGAGTTTTCAAAATCGATCGGATTGACCTTGTGCGGCATGGTCGAGGAACCGATTTCGCCTTTAACGGTTTTCTGTTTAAAGCAGGCAAAGAAAATATAGGTCCAGATGTCGCGGTCGAGGTCGAGCAGAATGGTATTGAAGCGCGCCAGCGCATCGAACAGCTCGGCCATATAATCGTGCGGCTCAATCTGCGTCGTGAAAGGATTCTGTACCAGACCGAGCCCGCCCTCAATCACACTCTTAGCCAGTGCAGGCCAGTTCACGTCCGGATAAGCCGAAAGGTGCGCGTTGTAGTTGCCGACCGCGCCGTTGAGCTTCCCGCGGATTTCCAGCGTCTGGAATACTTCCGCCGCGTGGCGCAGGCGGCTGGCAAAAACCGCCAGCTCTTTGCCGACGGTCGTCGGCGAAGCCGTCTGCCCGTGCGTACGGGCCAGCAGAGGAACCGCTTTCCATGCCTTAGCTTTAGCGGTCAGATCGGTAATTAATTTGTTTTGCTCGGCAGCGAGGATTTCACGACCCTGTTTCAGCATCAGCGCGTGAGAGAGGTTGTTGATATCTTCGGAAGTGCAGGCAAAGTGCAAAAACTCGCTCATTTCTTCCAGCGAAGTTCCGGCAATTTTTTCTTTCAAATAGTATTCGACCGCCTTGACGTCATGGTTCGTCGTTTTCTCAATCGCCTTAACCTTTTCCGCTTCGGCCGGAGTAAAGCCGGCGACAATGGCATCGAGCTGTCCCGCTTCGGCTTTTGTCAGCGCGCGGCATTCAGGAATACCCTTCTCGGCACAAAGCGCCTTCAGCCAAAGCACTTCCACCTGCACGCGGCAACGGACCAGTGCGTATTCGGAAAACGCATCCTGCAACCCGGCAACTTTAGATTCATAACGCCCGTCGAGCGGACTCAATGCGGTAATCGACATAAGCTTCTCCTTCAAAGGCTCCGAAAATATCCCGC
Source organism: Pontiellaceae bacterium (assembly GCA_044224855.1). Classification (GTDB taxonomy): domain Bacteria; phylum Verrucomicrobiota; class Kiritimatiellia; order Kiritimatiellales; family Tichowtungiaceae; genus Tichowtungia. The sequence goes on along the minus strand of JBGAJP010000028.1, from coordinate 7,452 downwards.
CGGAGCCCTCAAGACAACGTAATTTCCAAGGTTTGGAAATTGTCCATCAATGACCGCTTCGCTATCGTGTGCGCCATGAAAACGCGTTCGTTTCCTGAACATTTCCGAGAGGCCGCCGCAAAATTTGCTGAACGTCCGGCCGTTGCCGACCTGTATCAGCCCCTTTCCTACGCTGAACTCGACGCCCTTTCCGACCGGATTGCTTCCGGACTGCTGGCGCGCGGCATCCGGCCGGGCGACCACGTCGGACTCTACGGCCTGAACAGCTCCATCTTCGTCGCGCTCTACATCGGCATCCAGAAAGCCGCTGCCACTGTCGTGCCGATCAATCTGTTGCTGAACCCCGAAGAAGTGGCCTACATCCTGAATGACGCCGAAGTCAAAACACTGGTCTATTTCGATCACTTCTCACCGTCGGTTTCCGCCATTCGAGCCGGTCTGCCAGACATCGGCAGCTTTATCTGCGTCGGACAAAATCCGTCTGATCCGGCGGATATCCGGTGTGAACAAATTCTCCGATCTGAAGTCGCCAATCTGAAATCGGTAATCGATCCTTCCTCCGTCGCCGTCATTATTTATACCTCCGGAACGACCGGCCATCCGAAGGGCGCGATGCTGACGCACCGCAATCTGGTCAGCGACGCACTCTGCGCCACCAAAGCGCTGAAGCCGAGGCCGCTCGAAGAGCGATTCATCGTTGTTCTGCCGATGTTCCATGCCTTCGCCGCCATGGCCGGAATCGTCATCCCCCTGCTCAACGGCTGCTCGCTGGTTCCCGTACCGAAGTTCGAACCGGCGCTGACTGCCGATCTGATTGAAAAAACCGGTGCAACTATCTTCCTTGGCGTACCCAGCATGTACAGTCTGCTCCTGCGTCTGCCGGAAAAACATACCGCGCAGATTCAGCGGCTGCGCTTCTGTGTCTCCGGCGGAGCTGCTATGCCCATGGAAGTCCTGAAACAGTTCGAAAAACGGTTCGGCGTGCTGATCTACGAAGGCGACGGCCCGACTGAATGTTCGCCCGTCACCTGCGTCAATCCCATCGAAGGACTGCGCAAACCGCAGTCGGTCGGTCCGGCGGTTCCGGGCGTTGAAATGAAAATCGCGGACGAACACGGCAATGAACTGCCGCACGGCACAGTCGGCGAAATCTGCGTGCGCGGCCCGAACGTCATGAAAGGCTACTGGAAACAGCCGGAAGAAACAGCCAAGTCGTTTTTCGGCGAATGGTTCCGTACCGGCGACCTCGGCACCGAAGATGACGATCACTATTTCTATATCGTCGACCGCATCAAAGACATGGTCATCGTCAACGGCATGAACGTTTACCCGCGCGTCGTCGAAGAGGTACTCTACAAACACGAAGCCGTGCGCGAAGCGGCTGTCATCGGTGAGCCGCACATGCTTCACGGCGAAGTGCCGGTAGCGTATATTGCGCTCAAGACAGATTCCCACTGCTTGGAAAGTGACATCCGGGCGTTCTGCCTTCAGCATCTCGGCCGCCATGAGGTACCGAGAAAAGTGATTTTTATGAACGAGCTGCCGAAAAACGCGGCAGGCAAAATTGTTAAACGCGAACTGCGCAAGCAGGGCGAAATTGAGCGCGGAGTGAATTTATGAAATGGAAAATCGACAAAGAACAAGCCGTCCAGAACCTGATGGATTTGCTCGCGGCCGAAGGGCCAAGCTGCGGCGAAGGACCGGCAGCGAAAGTGGTAAAACAGAAACTGCTGGCGGCAGGCTGCGATCCGAAATGGATTCGTGAAAACGTCAGCCTGAAGCGGCTGTCGAAGGATTTCACCATCGGCAATCTGGTCGTAAAAATTCCCGGCACGGTAAAAGTCCCGCGCATTATGTTTTCGGCGCATCTCGACACCGTACCGCTTTGCCGCGGCGCGGTGCCGGTCAAAAAAGGAAACCGGATTATTCCGCAAGGAAAAACAGGGCTTGGCGGCGATAACCGCGCTTCTGTGGCGGCCGTCGTAACGATGGTGGAAACCGTCCTGAAAAATAATCTGCCGCATCCGCCGATCACCCTGCTCTTCACCGTCGGCGAAGAAAACGGGCTGCACGGTGCGAAAGCGTTTGAACCGGCGGAAGGCGGCAATCCGGCGATGTGCTTTAACCTCGACGGAAGCGGACGCCGTCACGGTGTTATCGGCGCCCTGGGCGCAGTTCGCTGGATTGCGGAAGTTCACGGCAAAAGCACACACGCCGCCGTCAACCCGGAAGGCGGAGTTTCCGCCGCCGTCATTGCCGCGCGCGCCATTGCTGAAGTGAAAGAAAAAGGATACTTCGGCCGGATTTCGAAAGGTTCCTGCGCCGGAACCGCCAACGTCGGATCGATGAACGGCGGCGAGGCGGACAATCAGGTAATGGATTTCCTGAAAGTAACCGGCGAGTGCCGCAGCCATAATCCTGCTTCGCTCCGGAAGATTACAAAGATCTGGAAAACGGCGTTTGAAAAGGCCGCGCGCGGATTAAAAAATAATCACGGCGAATGCGGTTCAGTTGAGTTCTTCACCGCCAGCGACTACCGCAGTTTCCGGCTTAAAAAAAGCGATCCGGTCGTTCAGCGTTTCCTGCGCGCCGCACCGCAGGCGGGCCGCGAAGCGGATATTGAAGTCATCAATGCCGGCCTCGACGCCAATATCCTAAACGAAAAAGGAATTCCGACGGTCACATTCGACGCGGGCAATTTCCACGCTCACGATCTGAACGAATACGTGGAGATTCCGCGTTACCTCGAAGCGTGCAAACTGGCAACGGTTCTCGCTACGGAGAGTTGAAATGAAAAAAGCAATTCTGTTAACCGCCATGCTGGCACTGGCTGCGCATGGCGATGACTTCGCGTTTAAACTCTACGGTCAACTGCGCACGGTGGAGGGCAATCTGTTCTTTTCGCCGGCCAGCATCGAGTCCGCACTGGCGATGACGCGCGAAGGCGCGGCCGGCAATACGCTCCGGCAAATGAGCCTGCTGCTACCGGAAGTTTCCGCTTTCCCGAATACTGGAACCAATATAACGCTGGAAAGCGCCAACGCGATCTGGGTGGATAAGAAGTTTCCAATCCTCGCAAAATTCGAAGCGGCCGTGCAGGGAAAATACGGCGCTGAAATCCGGCCGGCCGATTTTGCCGGTCAGCCGGAAATTGAGCGCGGAACCATCAATCGCTGGGTTGAAGAAAAGACCCGCGATAAGATCAAAGACCTGCTGGCCCCGGGATCCGTAACAACGGACACGCGCCTGATTCTGGTCAATGCGATCTATTTTAAAGGCGACTGGCTGCACGCGTTCGAAAAATGGAAAACAGCGGATGAACCGTTCTGGATAACGCCGGAGGTCAGCACCAACATGCCGATGATGACGATGAAGCCGGAGCGTTTCAGCTATATGGAAAATGAAAGTTTTCAATGCCTGGAACTCCCCTATCAGGGCGAAGAAGTTTCAATGCTGATTATCCTGCCGAAAGAAAAGGACGGGCTCACCTGTATTGAGGCCAGACTCTCTTCTGATGCGCTGACGGACTGGACCGGCGCTTTGCGCAAAGAGGAAATCGAAGTTCATCTGCCGCTCTTTAAGGTCGAATCACAGTTCGACAGTATGGCGAAAACTCTTGCCGCGCTGGGTATGACCGATGCCTTCAATCCGGCACTGGCCGACTTCTCAGGAATCAGCGCCCAACCGCTGTTTATCTCTGATGTAATTCACAAGGCATTCGTACAGGTGGATGAAGAAGGTACCGAGGCTGCCGCCGCAACCGGCATCATCATGCGCACAACTTCTGTTCCCGTGCCGCCGAAAGTATTCCGCGCCGACCATCCGTTCCTTTTCCTGATCCGGCGCAATGCCAGCGGAACGGTGCTGTTTATGGGAAGAGTTTTCTGCCCCGCAGAATAAATGGCCTGCCATTAGCGAGCCGAATGGCGGAGAGGGAGGGATTCGAACCCCCGGAACCTTGCGGCTCTCCGGTTTTCAAGACCGGCGCATTAAACCACTCTGCCACCTCTCCAAAGTGAGTGTGGAAATATACGGAGCGGCGCGGGAATATCAAGCGCCTAGCCGCAGTACTTTTTCAGGACCGCAAACAGCGAGTCGCGGTGGACCGGTTTGGCCAGATAATCGTTCATGCCGACGTCCAGGCAGCGCTGCCGGTCTTCTTTCAGCGCATGAGCCGTCATCGCGACAATAGGAATATCGCGAATGTCGCCGACCATCTGACGGATGGCGCGGGTCGCTTCGAAGCCGTCCATGACCGGCATCTGGCAGTCCATGAAAATCAGGTCGAATTTCCGCAGGGCAATCTGCTCAAGCGCCCGGGCTCCGTTCGGCGCAATAATTACGCGGCAGCCCATCTTTTTGAGCATGGCCGTGGCCACTTTCTGGTTCACCAGGTTGTCTTCGACCAGCAGGATATCTGCATCAACTACCGCGTTTTCATTCGAATCCGGTGCCGGCGTCTCCACGGCAGGTTTATCTGTCTCGACGCAACCGAGTTTGAGGTTGAACTGGAAGGTGGTGCCTCGATTCTCTTCGCTGGCGACCGTGATTTCGCCGCCCATTAAATGCACCAGCTGGCGGGTGATAGCCAGTCCGAGGCCGGCACCGCCGTATTCCCGCTTGGAAGAGGTGTCGCCCTGCGTGAACTTTTCAAAGATGCGTTCCTGCAGTTCGGGCGTCATTCCAATACCGGTATCTTTTACATCGGCCAGCAGGTTCCAGCCGTTTTCGATCCGCTCAGCCTGCATCCGTATCTGAATATGGCCTTCGTGGGTGAATTTGAGCGCGTTGCCGACCAGATTAATCAGAATCTGACGGATACGTCCGGAATCGCCGAGCATCTGTTTCGGAACGCTGTCGTGAATGGCGATGGAAAGATCCACTCCTTTGCGTCCGGCGCGGTCGGCGAAAAGCAGCACCACCTTTTCGGTGGTTTCGCGCGGATTAAACGGTTCGGGATGCAGACGAACCTCTCCGGCTTCGATGCGCGAAATATCGAGCAGTTCATCAATGATGCGCATCAGTTCCTGCGTGGATTCCATGATGGTCTGAATGCTGTCACGCTGCTCGGCGGTCAGTTCGGTTTCGAGCAGCAGATGAGTCATTCCCATAACGCCGTTCATCGGCGTACGGATTTCGTGACTCATGTTAGCCAGAAATTCGCTCTTAGCGCGGCTGGCGCGTTCGGCATATTCCTTGGCCTTCACCAGCTCTTCGCTGGCGCGCTTGAGCTCGGACAGATCGACGTCGATCACATATATTTCCCATTCTCCGCGCGGGTTGCGGGTGGCCAGATGGCTGGAATACACCGCCACGGAACGGCCGTCCGAGGTGTGCTTCAGTGTTTCTCCGGAAGAAATCGGCGTGCCGGTTTTAACCCAGTTATCAAATGTTTTGACCATTTCATCGCGGCGGTCAGGAGGCAGAACCAGATCTTCGATTTTTTTACCGAGGACGTCTTTTTTGGAGTACTTATAGAGTTCTTCGCTGGCGCGGTTCCAGAAAATGGCCTCGCGAGCAGCATTGTAGCCCTGAACAGCAATGTGCGGAATTTCTTCAAACAGAAACCGGAGACGTTTTTCGCTCTCCTGCAGTGCCTCATAAATCCGGCGGCGCTCGGTAATGTCATGACCCACACTCTGAATTTCAACAACCCGACCGGACTCATCAAATACAGCGATATTCTCCCACTGTACCCAGGCGGTGCGGGCACGGGCACGCATACGGTGTTCCACCGTCACCACCCGCTCGCGGCAGGAGACCAGCGATTCAATCGCCCGTTCCGGAACGGCGATGTCGTCATAATAAATATAGGAACGGCAGTCGTGCCCGATCAGTTCGCCGCGCGCGCGGCCGACAAACCGGCAGAAGGCTTCGTTGACGAATGTGTAGGTGCCATCGGTGTCGATACGGATGATAAAATTGCTTTGAGCTTCAATCAGTCCGCGGTAGCGCATCTCGCTCTCTTTGAGCGCCTGCTCGGCCTGTTTGCGCTCGGTCATATCGCGCACCAGCAGCAGCACAGCGCTTTTGCCTTCAAAGCGGAGCGGAGAGCCGATTACTTCCACGGGAACCTCGCGTCCTTCACCGTCGAGGGAAAGCCCTTCGTGGCGCTTCAGTTCACCGGTAAACCATTTGTAAAAATTGCGTTTCGCCTCATCGCGACGACCGGCAGGAACCAGATCAAAGATATTCTGACCAACCAGCTCGCTGCGGTTCAGTTTATGAAACGCACAAGCCACGGGGTTGGCATCCAGCACCGTTCCGTGTTCATCTTCAATGAAAATAGCATCGGGCGAATTTTGAAAAATCGTGCGCAACCGCTCTTCACTGTTGCGCAGCTGTTCTGTTTTCCCGAGCACGCGCCGGGCAAGCCGGATATCCCATATCCAGAACAGCAGCACCGCTGCCAGCAGAACGCCCAGTCCGATAACGACGTAGCGGATATACCGGAAAACCTGAAACCCGAGTGATGTGTATTCCAGCCCGGACCACTTCCGTTCAATCCGTTCGATTATTCCTTCGTTACGCGCCTCATTAACCGCTTTTGTCAGAATCGAGAGAAGCTCCTGATTACCCGCCGCAACGGCCATACAGCACTGTCCTGTATAAAGCGGATGCCCTGTTTTTTTAACCTTCTCTGTCCAGCCGTTCTGGTAAAGGTAATGGTAGACAACCTGTTCGTCGCCAATAATGGCATCCGCCTTGTTAAGCGCGACAGCCTCAACGGCCTGCTTGAAACTGGGTGTCGGCAGGAAGTGGCAGTCGATTCCCTTCATGCGGATAAATTCTTCCGCGAAATCCCACTCCGGCACAGCAATGATCTTACCTCTCAGATCGTCGAGTGTCTTAATATCCGTGCGGAAGGCCGGAACGAAAATAGATGCCGGAACCTTGAAGACAACCGGAGTAAATCCGAAATCCTGCGCCCGCTCTTTACTGTAAAACAGACAGGTAACAACGTCATACTTTCCGTTCAGCACCGCTTCGCGAGCCTCCTTGAGCGGCATGTGAGAAAACTCAGCCTGAAACCCGGCCGCTCCGGCCAGCCAGCGTCCGATCTCGACCGCCATTCCCAGTGATTCGTTGACCCCGCCGGTAAATTCGAAAGGAGGATAATTCTCCGTACTGGCGAACCGAACCGTCCCGCCGTGCCCGGCCAGCCAGGCTTTCTCCTGCGCCGTCAGTTCAACGTTCCGCGCAGAAACTTCAAAAACAGCAACAAAGAAAAAAAACGATAAAAACGTCAAAGCACATTTGAAAAAAGACGTATGCATGGCGTCAAATTACCGTTTCGACCCGTCAGGCGTCGAGCCGGAAGCTCCCGTTTTCAAGTCATCGAACCTTTTCAGCCGACCTCAATGATCGAAGGTGTGTAGTCGGCGGGCGGCACAAAACCGAGCAGCTTCAGACAGGTACCTGCCAGACTGCTGATACCGAGCCCCTTCGCCG
>JBGAJP010000027.1:0-31986 GCA_044224855.1 Pontiellaceae bacterium | reverse complement strand
GCGGATACCTTTCGGCGCCTTTAAAAACGGTGCCGGAACAAGCGCGATATCTCCCAGCGCGGTTCCAACGCCGCCGCCGACAACCGCCCGGCCGGTCGCCGCGGCTTTTTCAGCGGCGACCTTGAGCGCGGCCAGTTGTTTATCTGTAAGCAGCGCGAACTCTTCGAGGTTGTCGTCCGGATTCAGATTGTCGTCATCGACTTCCGGCTGCCGGATAATGCTGTCGAAGAAATATCCGCCGACAGGCATGTGGGCGCACGGCGCAACCGCGGTGTCGCCCTGCGGATAAACATAAAGTCCTTTTTCATTCTGTGTGAGGTTAAACAGCCCCGGCACCAGTACATCCTGGCCCCAGGGCGTCCGCCACTCCTTCCAGTCGGCGGCAGGAAATCCGAACATGGTGGAAAGCGGTTCCATGCCGACAACATCTACGCCGATAGCTTCGATCAGGTCGTCTTCGATCAGGCCGAGCATCTGATACGGTTCGTGAATTTTTACCGGGCGCTGCTCCAGTCCGTAATACTTCCGCAGAGCCGCGACACAGGTGCAGTGCATTCCGGTTACAGCGGTCGAGCCGAAGTCCACCGGCACCGGTCCGCTTTGATGGTTCAACGCTCTCAGTGTTTTTTCGCGCGAGGTCATATTTATTTGATCCACATTTTTTCAATTTCTTCCAGCGACCGGCCTTTGGTCTCCGGTACAAACTTCAGCACAAACCAGATGGTGACGGCACAGAACAAAGCGTAGACCCAGAACGGGAAAGCGTGGTGGAATTTTTCCACCAGTACCGGATGATCGTTCATCATCGGAAAGGTCTGCGAGATGAGATAGCAGGCAATCCAGAGCATGACGGTGGCAACCGCCATGGCGCGTCCGCGAATACGAATGGGAAAAATTTCCGATAGAATCACCCAGACCACCGGGCCGAGCGAAAGCGAAAAACAGGCGACATATCCCAATACAAAGACCAGCGCCCACGCCCCGTTTTGCTGAAGGAAGAATCCGGTTCCCAGCACGAGCAGGGAAATTCCCATTCCGGCAGCACCGATAATCATCAGCGGCTTACGCCCGAACCGGTCCACCGTCCAGATGGCAATCAGCGTAAAGATCAGATTAGCCGCGCCGACAGCTATGGTCTGCAACAAGGCCGTATCCATGGAAAATCCGATATCCTTAAAAATCTCCGGTGCATAATACAGTACGACATTAATCCCGGTAATCTGCTGCAGCGTCGCAAGGGTCAGGCCGATAACGAGCAGCAGACGCATTCCCGGCTCAAAGAGCTGTTTAAGTGAACCGTTCTCCAGCGCCAGATTTCCGGTCATAGCAGAAAGCTCAGATTCGGCATGATCCGGGCCATCGATTTTCGTCAGAATATCTTTGGCTTCCGCCAGACGGCCGGCCTTGGCCAGCCAGCGCGGGCTTTCCGGAACAGTAAACAGCAGCAGAAAAAACAGCAGAGACGGCAGAGCGCCGGAGCCGAACATCCAGCGCCAGCCGTAATTCAGATTCCAGCTGTCGCTGACGGAAGCACCATAGCGCTCAATGAAGAAGTTCACGAAGTAAACCACCAGAATTCCGGTTACGATGGCAAACTGGTTCAGTGAAACCATCCGCCCCCGGATACGCGCCGGCGAGATTTCCGCGATATACAACGGAGCTGCCATCGAAGCCGCGCCTACGCCCAGTCCGCCGATGATACGGAAAATGATGAATTCGGTCAGCGACCGGGGGAGTGCAGAACCGACGGCGGAAATAAAATAGAAGACGGCCGCGATCAGCAGTGTTTTTTTACGTCCAAGCCGGTCGCATAAAACGCCGGTAAATGCCGCACCGGCAACGCATCCGATCAAGGCACAGGAAACCGTCCATCCGGTCATGGCCGGAGTAAGCTTGAAGAACTCTTCGAGAAACCCGACGGCACCGGAAATTACGGCCGTATCATAACCGAACAGCAGTCCGCCCAGAGCCGCCACGAATGCAATCAGCACCACATAGATTCCGCCGCGCCGGTCTTTCTGCATATTCGAATCTTTCCGCTGGTTTGAGCATCGCTGATACCCGGCAAAGCTACGCCGCAATGGCGGGAAAGGCCATGGCCGCAGGTGGCACCAACATACACGGAATTCGCCTACCAGCATTTGCGCGGCATAAGATCAACGGGAAGAATCGTTGTAACCGGAACCGTCTTCCCGCTGTTCAGCTGCGTCCGGAATGCGGACGGCGAACAGCCGTAGGCCTGCGAAAACCGGCGGGAGAAATAGAACTGATTCTCGAAGCCGCACCGCTCGGCGATCTCCTTAATGCTCAGGTTGGTGCGGATCAGCAGCGGCCGGGCCGCCTGAAGTTTCAGCAGCGTGAAGGTCTGCAGCGGAGAATGTCCGAGACTGCGGAGGAAAAGCCGGCAGAGATGTTTTTCGGTTACATGCGCTTCCGCCGCTGTTTCGGCCAGTGTGAGCGGATGGGCGGGATTTTCTTCGGCCAGCTTCCGCATCAGCATCAGCGCCCGGCGGACCGGCTCCGGCCGGTCGCGCTCAAAAGAAACGGTTTCTTCGCCGCGATCTTTTATAAATGCATCCAGCAGCGCTTCAACAAAACGGATGTCGCTTCGTTCCGGACGTTCGATCGGCCAGTTATCGTGTTCGTAGATGCGCTGGATAATGTGGCGGAACAGGCTCGCGCAGACTGCGCTCAATGACGTCCGCACCCTCGGCCAGTCCAGCGGCGCGGGCCAGTCCGGCGGATACGATTCGATTCCGAAATGGAAGAAAGCGTGCCGGGTCGGAATCTGCGGATCCCAGTAATAGGTTTCCTGAAAACCGGGCCGGCCGAAAATGAACCCGCCGGGCGGAACCGCATAACTGACGCCGTCGGAAAGATAGGTGATCCAGCCGTCGATCGCGTAAACCAGCTCAAAATCCGCCAGCACCCGCGGACCGAGCGAAGTGCCGGGCAGACTGGCGGCTTCGCCGCCGTGCAGATAGGTCAGCTCTAACCGCGATCCTTTTTTCGGCTGTAAAAAATCAGGCACGCATCCTCCGGAATTTCCGGTTCAGTATAAACAGAATTCGCCTGACGTCCAGCACAGCGCTTCCTGTTGTTCCCCAGTCTGGCAGCATGCCGTATCTCAGCGAGTATTTTAAATTCTGCGGGTGCGCTTAGAGATAAGAACTTGAACGTGCCGGGACGGCGCGTTCCACCTATTGAAACCTCTGCGAGAAATGATCTTTACGCCCAGAGATTTTCGGGATAGACGCCGGCATTGATGAGCGCGCGGATACCGGCCATGACCTCCGGCTTGTCGTCCGCGTAGGTTACGCCCATCCATTTTTCATTCGTCGGCAGCACATCGACCTGCGCAATGCCGCGCTGGATCATGCTGTCTACAACTTCCAGCAGGTAGAATTCGCTTTTGAGTTCTGATCCTTTGTGCGCGAGAAAATCCGAGAAGCCGCGCTCCAGAAAATCAAACAGGCTCGGTGTAAAGCCCCAGGTGTTCATGGAAACCATGTCGTCGTCGGCCATTTCTCCGCCGTCGTAGCGGATCACTCCGTCCGGCTTACGCTCGATGTTGAAGCGCTCGACGATATGGCTGAGCTTTCCGTTGTGCACATCGCAATAACCGCGCGCGACACCGCCGTGTTCGGAGAGCGTGTTTTTAATATAGAAGCCAGCCATACAGAAATCGGTGCTGTTCACATCCGCTTTCCGCAGCCGGTCCGCAACGATACGGAATGATTCGCGCCCGTAAAAATCGTCGGCGTTGATGACGGCGAACGGCTCATGAACAACCGGCGCGGCCATAAGAACCGCCTGTCCGGTGCCCCACGGTTTGGTGCGGCCTTCCGGGACAGAACATCCGGCAGGAAGTTTATCCAGCGACTGAAAAACGTATTCGACTTTGATTCTTCCGTCGAGCTTGCGGCCGACAACTTCTTTGAAGGCTTCTTCGATATCCGGCCGGATGATGAAAACGACTTTTCCGAACCCCGCCTGAATGGCGTCATAGACGGAATAGTCGAGGACGATTTCGCCGGACGGGCCGACGGGGTCGATCTGTTTGAGTCCGCCGTAGCGGCTGCCGATTCCGGCGGCCATAATAACGAGAGTCGGTTTCATAGAATGCTTCCTAAAAGTAAAACGATTGCACTGAGCGCACCGATAATCCATGTCTGCCGGTCGCGCGCAGCAAAGTCGAGCGGGTCGTCCGAAAGTTCGCCGCGAACGGCCAGGCGCCAGACGCGGGCGATCCAGTAGAATAGCAGCGGACAGAGCAGCCAGAGCGCGGCGGGCCGGTTATAGAACTCCAGCACTTTCGGGCTGGTGATGTAGAGTGCCAGAATGACGACGGAAAAAAGTCCGCTGGCCGTTCCCGCGCGAACCAGCCACGGCAGATGCCGGGCGTTATAGCCGCGTCCGCGCGCGCCGATTTTCCCCGGTGGCCCCGCCAGCGCTTCGCGCAGCTCGGCGTAGCGCTTCACCAGCGCCAGGCTGAGGAAGATGGCGGCGGAAAATCCGAGCAGCCAGCCGGACGTCGCGACGCCGTAGGCGGCTGTACCGGCGAGGATGCGGACCGTATAAAGTCCCGCGAGCGTCAGCACATCCAGCAACGCCAGTTGTTTGAGACGCCACGAGTAGAGCGTGGTAATCAGCAGGTAAACAAAAAGGATGCCGGTGAATTCCATTGGGAGCAGCTGCGCTGTGGCCAGTGATAAAAGAATCAGCACCGGAACGGCTGCGGCCGCGGCCAGCAGACTCAGATTGCCCGCCGCGAAAGGCCGGCGCTGCTTGCGCGGATGATGCTGGTCGGCGTGCAGATCCATCAGGTCGTTGATGACATAGATGGCCGACGCCGCGAAACTGAAGGCAAAAAACGCCAGTACCGCTTTGACGTAAAGCGCCGGCGTGGTCAGCTCGTGCGCCAGCAGCATCGGCAGAAAGACGAGAATGTTTTTGGCCCATTGCTGAACGCGCAAAGCTTTCAGCCAGACTTTCAGCCGCGACGGACGGTTTTCAAAAATTTGTGCCGACCGGTTCTTCAGCGCGCGACGTACCGGCGCGCAGGGATTGACGGCGATAATTCCGGCGGCGGCTTCCCAGACGGCCAGGTCGTCGGTGGCGTTGCCGGCGTAATCGAAACCTTTATTGCCGAAGCGCGCGACCAGTGCGTCGCGCTTACGCGCGGCTTTAAGGTTAATGACCCCGTCGCTGGCCATGACATCAGAGAAAAGACCGAGATGCGCGGCGACCGCGCGGGCAGGAATCGCGTCGGAAGCTGTAACCAGCAGCAGCTCGCAACCTTTTGCTTTTTCGCTTTTCAGAAAAGCGAGCAGTTCGGAATGGTACGGAAGCGCAGCGGGGTCGAGCTGTATTTCCTGCGCGATGCGCCGCTTGAAAGCGGCCAGTCCGCCGGCGGCCCAGCCCGGAATGGAAAAGAGCGCGGCAGGCCGTGTACGGATAAGTAATAGAAGCGCCTGTGCAAAGGTATCGGTTTTCACCAGCGTCCCGTCGAGATCGACGCAGAGCGGACGCGGCGCAGTTGTAGATGCTTCAGCCATTGCGCGGGAGTATTCAGAAGAACCGGTGCAAGTTCAACCCTGTTTTAGCCGCCGTACACAGGTAAAGCCGAAACTTAGGGCGGGGCCCGCAGATCCGGTTTATGGCAGGCCGATCGGCAGAAAATTGCCGGATCCACGCTGAATACAGCTGAGTTCCGGCAGTACTAAAATCGTTTTGAGCTCTACCCGAAATGATTCAGCGCCCCGGCCTTGAAAAAGCACCAGACTGTTGACCCCTCTTTCAGATTCAGCTCGCAAATCGCGGCAGGCGTCACGTCAGCCATCAGCCGGTCCTCTGCCGTATCGATCAGACAGAGCACGGTCGATCCGTGATCGATTAAACGCGCAACCGTCCCCTGCTTCCGGTGGCGGGCTGAAAGTCCCGTAACCGGATGGTTCGCCAGCATGATTTCATCAGGACGGATTCCGGCGCGAACCGGGATCCCTTCCACCTGCAAGGAAACAGAACTCATCAGCCCGGCCCGGCGCATCATTTCAAATGCTTCGCGCTGCGCCACCAGCCCGTCCAGAGTTCCCTGCCCGCATATTTTCCCGTTCTTCATCAGCACAAGCCGGTCGGTCAGCTGCAGAATTTCCGGCAGATAGTGGCTGACCATGATGCACGGCAGATGCAATTCCTGATGAACCCGCGCCAGAAACGGAAGAATCTGCTCCTTCAGCCCGGCATCCAGCCCGCTGACCGGTTCGTCCAGCAAAAGCAGGCGCGGATGCGCCAGCAATGCGCGGCCCAGTGCAACGCGCTGTTTCTCGCCGCCGGACAAATCATTCACGGATCTTTTCAGTAGCGGACGCAGCTCAAGCAACTTCACAATGTAGTTAAACGAAAACATTCCGGAACCTTCCAGTTCCTGACAGCCGGCGCGCAAATTCTGTCCGGTTGACCAATGCGGGAAAAGCCGCGCATCCTGAAAGACCACGCCGATTTCCCGCCGATGAGGCGGAACCCACTCGCCGGTTGAGCTGTCGAAAAGCACATCGCCGTTCAGCTCAAGATACCCGCTATCAGGCCGGATCAGGCCGGCGATGGCGCGAATCAGCGTACTCTTCCCGCAACCGGACGGACCGAAAATCCCCAGCGCATTGTTCCAGCAATCCAGTTTGGCGGTCAGTGTAAAATCGCCCTGACGGAAACTGATATCAGCTGCGAGGTGCATCAGCGCTCCTTCCGGATTTATTACGTTTCGCCAGCCATTCCGAAAATCCGAGCGCTGCCAGACTGAGCAAAAGAGAAAGAAAGGAAAGCCGCGCGGCGGCGCTTTCGCCGCCGGGCATTTGCAGCGCCGAGTAAATCGCCAGAGGCAGCGTTTGCGTCACGCCCGGAATGTTTCCGGCAAAGGTAATCGTCGCGCCGAACTCGCCGAGACTGCGGGCAAACGCCAGCAGCAGTCCGGCAATAATTCCGGAGCGCGCCAGCGGCAGCGTGATGCACAGAAAAACGCGCCACGGCGAATAGCCCAGTACCGAAGCCGCTTCTTCCAGACGGCGGTCAATAAGTTCAATAGAGAGCCTCACCGACCGTACCATCAGCGGAAGCCCCATGAGGGCGGAAGCGAGCGCCGCCCCCTGCCAGGTGAAAATCAGATGCCAGCCGAACGTACGGTCGAGCCAGCCGCCGACCGGGCCGTTGCGCCCGCACAGCACCAGAAGCAGATAACCGGTCACCACCGGCGGTATGACGAGCGGCGCATAAACCAGCGTTTCAACCAGCAGTTTGCCGTGAAAGTTTTTGCGGGCCAGCAGCCAGCCCAGCAAAAGTCCGGGCAGCGCCACCGCCGCCACGGCGCCAAAGGCCACCTTGGCGGAAAGCAGCAGCGCGGTCCATTCTGCCGGGCTGAGCGGATTCATTCGGCGTCTCCCGCGATAACGCTGAAGCCGAGCTTTTCAAAAACCGCGCGGGCTTCGTCCGACCGCAAAAAGGCCAGAAACTCACCGGCAGCAGCCGGATGCGCGGAAGCGGTGCAGACCGCAACCGGATAGCGGATTGGGTCATGGCTCTCTTCCGGAAAAACCGTCACCACGGTTACGCGATCCGAAATTTTTGCATCGGTTGCGTAAACAATCCCGGCATCTGTTTCGCCGCGCTCAACGAAAAAGAGAACATTGCGTACCGAATCGCAACTCACCAGCCGCGGTTTGAGCGCTTCCAGCCAGCCGTACTTTTCCAACATCTGTTTCGCGTACATCCCCGCCGGAACACTCTTCATGTCTCCAACGGCCAGCCGCCCCGCAAAGTTTTCATCAAGCGTCATATTGCGGCCTTTCGGCGCAATCAGTACCAGCCGGTTGGCCAGCAGATTAATGCGTGTTGCCGGATTGATCTTTCCGTCTTTTTCCAGCGCATCCATCCACTGCTCGTTGGCGGAAAGAAAAACATCCACCGGTGCGCCGTTCTGAATCTGCCGGGCCAGCGCTCCGGCGGAACCGAAACTGAACTGCACCGTGTGTCCGCTCTTCTGCGCAAACATCGATCCGATTTCGCTCATCGCCTCGGTTGTGCTGGCAGCCGCCAGCACAATCAGATTGTCCGCACAGACGGAGGATGCGATCATCAGCAGCGCTGCGACAGCCTTTATGATTCTGTTTTTCATGCATCCTCCTTTCAGAATTTGAATCCGCTCGCCAGACCGAAGACCAGAACGTCGCTCCATTCCTCATCTTTCTTCGCGTCTTCCCGCATCACGTACAGATCCATGGAAACCTTTTTAACCGGTGCGAAGGTCAGCCCGGCATACGTGCGGCACTTGTTCACCTGATATTCATCGAAGTCATAAAAAACCTCCTCCGCCACATACGGCGTCAGCTTCCAGTCCGTCCAGCTTTTCGCCGGCATCAGATCCAGCCGGTGGCGATACTGAACCGGATCGGCATCGGTCGCCTCCTTATCCATCTTCACCATCCGCATCCGGTTTTTCATCGTCACCGGCCCGAACGTCGTTTTGTTGTTCAGGCTGACGTGCGGCATCAGATCTTCCCGCCACTCTCCGCCGCGCAGCGTCGTAATTTGGCGAACCGCCGGTGTCAGCGACCAGTTCGGATTCAGCTTCACCGGCAGGGAGATATCCGTGTAGCCGTAATAATATTTATCCTCATCTGCATCCCTGTACCGGTTTTCCCTCGTCAGCTTGATTCCGACCCGGTCGGTGATGTCTCCCGATACCCAGGCCTGCATCCACGCCTGACTATCGCCCGCCGCGCCTCTCGCCGCTGCACCGCCTGCAATCATCAGCCCCGCGATGCACACCTTTCTCCAATCCCTTGCACAACCATTTCGTTTCACAGCTCTCTCCAACGGGAACCTTGCTTTGGAAAGCTGAAGTCATCCTCATATTCATTTGAGTACCCTCCGGTTGTTCCGGTCGGAAAATACAGTTTTCGCAACTGGGAATTCGCCCGATTCTAGACCCGGCTTCGGATTGCCCGGCGCGCAGCTCTCAGTTCGCGGCGGGCGGCTTTCAGCTCAGCCAGCTGACGGGCCGCTTCACGATAGTCACCGCAATATTTAACAACATATTTCATAGCGTCCTCCTTCGTTGCCCTCTCTAATGCACCAGGTGTGCCAACAGCAATCAAAGGGCGGAAGTCAAAGAACAAAAGCCGGTGCAACACCTTGGAATAGAAGGAGAAAAAACTTTTAGCGGAAAATTTTTCACCCGTTGGAGAGTTTGAAGGCGGCGGATCGACAGAGTGAAATAAATGTTACATCCAGCCTGGAACCGCGAAATCTGCAGCCGTTACCCCCTGCCTTCCAGCGGCATACGAACCAATCTGACAATTATTTCACTTCTCACAAAAACCGAATATTCAGCGTCTGGTCTTCGTTGGGGGTCAGGAAAAAACGGCCGACGGGCAGGACGGTGAATCCGGCTTTATCTAAAGTCAGCACGATATCGGCGGCGACTTTATTGCTTTCAGCTGGATCGCACTCCGTATGGATGAACAGTTTCAGCTGCTTTGAGTCCTCGGTGAACTGCAGAATGAAGGCGCTCTCCTGCACAAAAACAAGGTCGTCGTACGCGTAAGTAACCTCAAGACCCAGCCCGGCCAGCAGCGCTGTGATTTTCCCTAACGGACGTTCTAACATCAGGCCCCCTTTCAGCTACGCGGCAATGAGCTGTTTGGACCAGAGCTGAACTTCTTCAGCGGCGGCCACCATTCCGGAAACCTCTTCCGTCGGAAATTCCTTGCGGTTATAGCCGTCGAAGACCGGACAGATTTCCTGATAGCTTTCGAGAGCGATCAGTTTTTCAATCAGCGCATCGCCCAGCGGACAAAGCTCCCGGGCGGAGTGAATCATATCTGTGAACGTATGATTGTCCGCCAGCGTGCCTTTAAAAATAAGCGCGGCCATAATGTGCTTCTCAATTGCCATCGCCAGCAGGTTATAGAGAATCTCCGGAGTAAACACGCCGGGACGTTTCTGTCCGCCGCGAGCAGTCTTCAGATAGGCATCGCCATCCGCCATAAACTCAGCCCATTTTGCGTTCATTAAAACCTCAGCTTTTCTGTCTTCTCGACCTGAACCACTTTGCCGTCATGCACGATCACATTCACTTCGCCGTAACTGAGCTGCTGCACATACTCTTTCACCGTCGCAACCCAGCGACCGCCGCAGGTCTGGCAGTAATCGGGTTTCCCCGTTTTCATTTCTTCGCACATTTTGAGCCTCTTCCTTTTTCGTACAGTGTTTGCAATTCTTCTGCCGACAGCCCTCGGCCAAGCTGTTCGGATCGGGCCCGCACCAGCGTAAGAAGTTCCCGTGCCTCTTCTTTATTCAAATTCACTCCGTTCTGTTTCAGCAGATAGGTCAGCGATGCCGTTCCGGAATGTTTGCCCGCCGTAACGTTCAGTTCAGGCGACCGTCCGACGGCGGTCGCCGAAAACGGCTCGTAACTGCGGCGGTCGTTCAGCAACGCATGAACGTGAATGCCGGACTCGTGCCGAAACACCTCGCTGCCGGTTACCGGTTGCGCAGGCGGAATTTCACGGCCTGCGCAGCGGGCTGCATTGCAGCAAAGCGCATAAAGCCCTTCCGTACGCAACCCGTGATCAAATTCCGGAAGCGTGCGCAACGCCATCACCACCTGTTCAAGAGGCGCATTGCCCGCGCGCTCGCCAAGTCCGTTGACCGTAACGTCCACATCCGTCGCGCCGCTCTGTACCGCCGCGATGCTGTTGGCCGTCGCCATACCCAGATCGTTGTGCATATGCACGCCGATCCGCAGTGCCGGCACCGCTGAGTGGATCTGCCGGACTACTTTACTGACCGCCAGCGGATTCCAGAAGCCGACCGAGTCGGCCAGCCGGAAACGCGCTCCGCCGCACTTTTTGACCGTTTCGGCCATACGGATCAGCATCGACGTATTCGTGCGTGACGCGTCCTGTGCGCCGGCAGAAACAAAGTCAAACCGGCGCGCCGCCTTCGGCAACAGCTTCTCCAGCGTTTTGAAAACCCATTCCTCATCATGCTTCAGTGTGCCGAGCAGGATCGGTGAGGACGGCAGCGAAACATGCACCGCACGGAACCCGCAGGCGCGGGCGGCATCCAGATCCTCTTCGGTTGCACGGCACCAGGCCGTCAGCCGGACGCGCAGACCGCAATAATTCAGCTCGCGCAGCGCAGCCTGCTCCGCTTCGCCCATCGCCGGAATCCCGCTTTCAATCTCCGGCACACCGCAGGCGGCGAGCTGTCGCGCCAGCTCAATCCGCTGCAGCGGCGAAAACACGACGCCGGGCGCCTGTTCACCGTCCCGCAACGTCGTATCCACTAGATGAATGGTGCGCATAATCAACTCTCTGTATGCCGTCCAATCGAACAGATCCGACAGATCAAATCTCAAACTCCGCCGTGTCTCCGCCGTCCTGCAAAGCGTCGAGAATCGCGTCGATTTTTTCTTCGCTCACTTCGCCGAACCATTTGCCGTGCGGGTAGAGCACCATGACCGGGCCTTTCGTGCAGACCTTCAGACAACCGGTACTGGAAACTGCGCCGTCCATTCCGCGATCGAGAATCTCGCCTTCCAGATACTGGAGCAGATCGGTTGCCCCCTTCTTGTTACAAGCGCCCTGCGCTTCCCCGCCGATGCGGTAGCTGTTGCAGATAAAGAAATGGTATTCCGGTGATTTCATAGGGACTCCTTGGTTATTCTTTATTGGATATTGGTTTTCAACAGCCAGCTCCGTCGCCGCCGCAGGTCACGCCCTTACCGCATTTGAATGCGCGCACCGGCGCTTTGACTTCCTGCCCGCTGTAGATCGAAGCCAGCGCTTCATCGATCAGTCCTTCCATGACGATCACTTTAATCCCCTCCCTCGCGAGCGTATCGGTCGGCTTCGGTCCGGCGCTGGAGACCAGCACAGCGCGACAATCATTCAGCCAGCGGGCCATCGTGCTCCAGCGGACATCGCCACATCCGCGCGGCGGCGCTTTGCGAGTCGCGAGCAGTTTGAACCCGGCTCCATCCGGCCCGTAAATCTGAAACTCCTCTGCTTCGCCGAGGTGCAGATTCACCAGCACACCTTCTCGGGTGGCGACCGCAACATACGGACGGTTGTCATCTGGATTAATCGGCGCATTACTCGCTTCCTGAAGCATATTCATCGTCTCCTGAGTGGTTCCTTCGCAAAGCAGTCCGCAGGCGTCGGCGCGGCAGCGCTGGCAGTGCGTCATCTGCGTCACCAGTTTTCCGCAGGACTCGCGCAGTTCATTCACCAATTTGCCGGACGGCTCCTGCATATCGGCGAACGGCGTCCCCTCCACCGGACAAAGAGGGATGATATTGTGCAGATCCACGCCCATTGCTTTGCAGCGGGCGGCGATTTCATAGATATGGTTCTCGTTAACACCGGGAATCAGAATGCTGTTCACCTTCACGACGATATCGTGCTCTTTAAGCAGCCGAATGGCTTCCAGTTGCCGCTGGATCATCAGTTCCGCACCTTCGGTTCCGCGGTAGACTTTTTTCCCGTCGCGCACCCAGGCATAGACCTGCGCGCCGATCTCCGGGTCGAGCGCGCTGATGGTAATCGTCACATGACTGACACCGATTTCGGCCAGCTCCGGAATATACGGCGCGATGCCCAGCCCGTTGGACGAAACACACAGCAGCAGATCGGGCAGCTTGCGCCGCAGCAGGCGCATCGTTTCCATCGTCTCTTCAGGATTGGCAAACGGATCGCCGGGGCCGGCGATACCCGCGACGGAAATCGGTTTGCCCATATCTAAAAGACGCGTCACATAATGCAGCGCCTGGCCGGGCGACAGCAGCGAGCTGGTCACGCCGGGACGGCTCTCGTTCACGCAGTCAAACTTACGGTTGCAGAAGCGGCACTGCACGTTGCACTTCGGCGCAACCGGCAGATGCACGCGGCCGAACTTGCCTTTCGCTTCAGGATTAAAACAGGGATGGTTTTCAAAATTTTTCATCAGTTTTCCTCCGGCTACATGTAGGAGTAGCCCACCGGTGATGTGTCTTGTTCATGATCCAGAATCAGGTTGCAGATCGCGTCGAAAAGCTGCTGCGCGCCGCGGTAGCCGAGGTGCAGAATGCGCGGGCCGCCGATCCGGTCGTGGATTGGAAAACCGCAGCGCAGCAGCGGAATGTTCATCCGGCGGCTCATCGAATATCCTTTGCTGCTGCCGACCAACAGGTCGGGTTTCAGTTCCGTCACGACATCTTCAATATCCGAAAAATCGACGCCGTCGCGGATGACTGTTCCGGAGGGAAACGCAGCCGCTTCCCGCAGCGCGATTTCAAACAGCGGCGATTTTCCGCCGGAAGCGCATAGCACCGGAATCAGGCCGATCTCACACAGGAAGACGGTCATCGGAACCACAAAGTCGGCATCTCCATAAACCGCCACGCGTTTCCCGGCGGTGATTTTATGGCCGTCTACATACGCATCGATCAGCCGGGCGCGCTCTGCCTTGAACGCCGCCGGAACAGAAAGTCCGGCGAGATTGCTGAGCAGTTTCATGAAGCCGTCCGTGGCTTCCACACCGATCGGCAATGGCAGACTGAAGTCCTCTACGCCGAACTTTTCCTTCAGCGCCGGACCGGGCAGCGCCGACGCCGGCATGCAGGTGGAAAAGGAAACCAGCCCGCCGGCATTGCCGAGCCGGAGCATCGAAGCGAGCGGCGTTCCGCCCGGCGGAAGTTTCACGTAGTCCTCCCACGAACCGCCGTCGAGCGTTTCGGAGTAGTCGGGAAACAGAACGTAGCGCAGATGAAACGCTTTCAGGATTTCGTGCAGGTGGCGGATATCGGCGGGCGGCACCATGCCGGGACAGAAGCCGAACAGCTCGTCGTCTTTTTCGGTGCGGACGGCCAGCGTTTCGGCGGCGGCACGTACCGCGCACCAGAAGCCTTCGGCATGCGTCCCGGCATAGCTCGGCGTCGAAACCGGAACCAGCGCGGGCATACCTTCGAGTTCGCCGTACTCTTTTTTAAATTCATGCAGGAACAGCTGCAGATCGTCGCCGATGGTTTCAGCCAGGCAGGTGGTGGCGATACCGATCATTTCCGGCCGGTACTGCTTAATGACGTTGAACAGCCCTTCGTGCAGATTTTTCTTTCCGCCGAACACGACGGTCTCTTCGCTGAACGAAGAAGAAGCAATATCCATCGGCTCGCGGAAATGGCTGATCAGGTAGCGGCGGATGTATGTCGCGCAGCCCTGCGAGCCGTGCAGGAACGGCACGCAGCCTTCGAAGCCGCGAAAGGCCAGACAGGCGCCCAGCGGCGTGCAGAGTTTGCAGGCGTTCGTCGTCGGCGTGCAGCAGCTCATCGGCTTCGGCGGCATGCTGGTTTCTTTGAGGAACGTATTCATTGTTCGCCTCCTCCACCGCAAGTCGAGGTGCAGCTCATGCACATGGCCGGCGTGCAGCCGACCGGCATTTTGCGCGGCGCCGTATGTTCCTTCGGTTTTGGATTGGCGCGGCGCGGAACAAACTTCCAGACCGGGCTCATCACCGAGGCGTGCACCTCTCTGGCGAAGTTGACGAGTCCTTCGAAGCCGGCCAGCGCAATTTTCCGCTCGTGGTTGTGATCGCAGAACGCCACGCCGAGTTTGTAGGCAACCGGACGCTCCTTGACGCCGCCGATAAACAGATCGACGTCTTTCTCCAGAATAAATTTCGCCAGTTCAACCGGATTGGTGTCGTCGAGCAGCACGGCACCCTCATCGCAGAGCTCATGCAGCGCTTTATAATCTTCCTGCGTGCCGGTCTGAGACCCTGCAACGACTGATTTCATGCCAATGGTGCGCAACGAACGAACCAGCGAAAATACTTTGAAGGCGCCGCCGGTGTAGATTGCGGCGCGTTTACCTTCGAGATCTTTTTTCATCCGCAGCAGCTCGGGCATGATGCGTTTGACTTCCGAAGCCACCAGCGCCTTGGCGCGCTCCATGATCGCCGGATCGTCTTTGAAAAATTCGGCGACGTCATAGAGCGACTTCGACATATCTTCGATGCCGAAGTACGAGACACGGATGTACGGGATGCCGTATTTCTTTTTAATCTGCTCGGCCAGCCGGGTGACCGAGCCGGAGCATTGAACCACATTGAGCGCCGCGCCGTGCATCCGGCGGATGTCATCGACGCGGCCGTCGCCGGTGATGCGACAGACGACATCGACGCCTATCTTTTTATAGCAGTCCTCAATCATCCAGATTTCGCCGGCGAGGTTGAAGTCACCGAGAATGTTGATGCTGTGCGGCTTGATGTCCGCCGTATCGCCGGTGCCGACGAGGTGGTTCATCAGCACGTCGCAGGCGGCGTGATAACCCGCCTTCTTGCTGCCTTTGAAGCCTTCGCTGTCCACCGGAATAACCGGTACGCCCAGCGCGGCCTCAGCGCGTTTGCAAACGGCGGTCACGTCATCGCCGATCACGCCCGCGATGCAGGTGGCATAAACGAACGCGGCTTTCGGACTGTACTGGCGGACCAGCTCGCAAATCGCCTGATAGAGTTTTTTCTCGCCGCCGAACACAACGTCCTGCTCCTGCATGTCGGTCGAAAAACTCAGCCGGTGCAGATTGCGGCCGGAAGAAAGCGCACCGCGAATATCCCAGGTGTAAGCCGCGCAGCCGATCGGGCCGTGCACGATGTGCAGCGCGTCGGCAATCGGATAAAGCACCACGCGCGAACCGCAGAAGCTGCACGCACGCTGGCTGACCGAGCCGGCGACGCTGGTTTTTTCGCAGGCCATCTCAAACGCGCCTTTGCCGTCGTGCACCTGCGCTTTGCGCTTCTCCAGTACTTCTATGGGTTCCGGGGTCATACGTTGCCGCTCCTTATTGCACGAGGTATGCCAAGGAGGGTGAGCGATGAGTTATGAACGATGAACAATGAATGGAAGTCGTTGGTATAGCGTATGAAGAAAAACTTCCGTAAAGAACGCGGGGCTCGAAGAAGAAAGCAATCCGGCAAAAGGAGACCGTGAAATAATTGTCATGTCGCGGCGAAGTCTCGCCGGATAGAGCGCGGCAAACCTTTTCCGATTATCGACTTACAAAACCATGTGACAAAAATTTCACACCGTCGTCTGCCGGAAGAATCAATGGCCGCGAATGAACGCGGATGTAAAGAGGTGGAACGCGCACTCCGAGCGCGTTTCCTCCTGCGGCGGACAAGCAAGCGTGCGCGGAGCGCCCGCTCCACCTGAGCAAATATCTCCTGACTAGAAAATCTCTGCGTCTTAGCGGCTTTGCGCGAAAATCTTTTTCTGATGCTGTAAAATGAAAAACCGCCCCGGTTAAGAGGCGGTTCCTAACAAATCAGCAGACCCTTTCCTTCAGGACTCAGGTCCACCAGATGCCGCGCTTGCGCGGGTTGCCGTAGGACTCGAAGGAGTCGCCGGATTCGCGCAGCACGGCATCGAGTTCTTCGATGGTGAAGTCGAAGCCGTCTTTGTTGGCTTCAGCGACGAACAGCGGTTTGGTTTCGATCTCGTCGTACTTCAGGCGAAGAACTTTATCTTTACCGCCGGCGATTAATAAACGTTCCACTTCTTTTTTGGCCATAAGATTTCCTTTCGGAAGTCGAAGGTCCGGAATCATTGCTGACTCCAGACCTCCGACCCCTGACTCCTGATTACATCACCAGTTCGAACTTGGGTTCTTCTGCATCCCGGTCGATTTTATCCATGATGACACCGAGTATTTTTTCGAGCAGGCGGATCCCGCCGTTGTAACCGGCTGTCGGGAAGTAGCTGTGCCCTATCCGGTCAAGGATCGGGAAACCGTGCCGCACAAACGGAATGTCTTCATCGCGGGCGATGTATTTTCCGTAGGTGTTGCCGATGAGCAGATCGACCGGCTCGTTCTTGATCCACTGATGCATCAGGAACATGTCGGCCTGCGGACCGTTTTTGACGTTGAGGTTCGGAACCTTGTCGCCAACGATTTCGCGAATCCGCGCTTCGAATTTTTTGCCGGGCGTACCGCTGACGATGTGTACCGGCAGCATGTTGAGGTCCAGCAGGAATTCGGTGAGCGGAATGAGCTGGTCGGGGTCGCCGTAGAGCGCGACTTTTTTTCCGTAGAGATACTGCGACATGTCGGCGATGACGTCGACAAGCCGTCCGCGCTCCGCAATGAACGAAGCGGGAATCTCCACTTTGGCGGCATCGGCCAGCGCCTGCACGAAGCGGTCGGTGGCCGAGAGTCCGATCGGCAGATCGAGCACTTCGTACGGAACCTTATGGTCGATGTCGAGCTGCCTGGCTCCGGCTTCAGATGCCCAGGCTCCGAGCGCCAGCGTTTTGATGCTGTCACCGGTCGTAGCCATCTCGGCCTGCGTCACGCCGCCGTCCGGGTACATTTTGAATGCGCCGGTCTGCGGAGTATCGACGACATCCGACGTATCGGGGAACAGGACGATCTTGACGCCCATGTCTTTCGCGATGCGTTTGATTTCGCGCATATCCGACGGTTCGACCCAGCCGGGGATGATGTTGATCTGATCTTTCGGCTCGCCGGTTTTCCCCGCCAGGCCGCGGACGATGCCGGCGACCATGTTGGAGAAGCCGGTGACGTGCGAACCGACATAGCTCGGCGTGTTGCAGAAGATAATCTTCTTACCGGCCGGAACTTTGCCGTCGTCGTTCGCCTTCTGCGCGATCTGGTTGATGTCGTCCCCGATCGTTTCGGACAGGCAGGTGGTGTGCACTGCAATGATGTCCGGATCGTAGATGGTGAACATGTTCGCAATGGCCGCGAGCAGGTTGGCCTGTCCGCCGAAGACCGAAGAGCCTTCGGTAAACGAACTGGTTCCCGCCATGACCGGATCTTTGTAGTGACGGGTCAGCGCGCTGCGGTGATAGGAACAGCAGCCCTGCGATCCGTGCGAGTGCGGCAGGCAGCCGTGGACGCCGAGCGCGGCGTACATGGCTCCGACCGGCTGGCAGGTTTTCGCCGGGTTGATGGTGACTCCATTGCGTTCTTTGACTTCTTTGGGTGTGTGTCTGAGTAGCATGATTTTTTCTCCTTTTGATGGGCAACCACGAGGGGTGCCCTTACGCCACATATTCCGCACGGAGGCCGTCGATGGCTTCCGCTTTTTTCGCCAGCCACGGGGCTTTGATCTTCTTCCAGATGCGCGTGCTGAGCATCTTGTCGATGTCGGTGTAGAAGTTGACGGCACCTTTGAATCCGGCATAGGGGCCGCCGTAGTCGTAGCTGTGAAGCTGCTTAAGCGGAATCCCGGACTTCTGGACAACGTACTTCTCTTTAATCCCGGCGCAGAAGATGTCGGGCTTGTAGAACTCGATCAGCTTCTCGGTTTCCCAGTGGCTGATGTCGTCGACGACCAGAGACTGGTCCGCCATATCCGGCATCATGCCGCGGTAGTCGCTGACTTCGAGTCCTTTGGCATTCAGCTCTTCGAGCTTCAGTTCGGAAGCGCGCGGTTTGAATTTTTCCGGGTCGGCCTCGACCTTGAGCTCTTCAATGTTGCGGCTGTCCGCGTCGACCTTGATCGTCGGCAGCACCTTGCGGCCTTCATAGTCGTCGCGGTGCCCGAACTCGTATCCGGCGGAGACGGTGGTCATGCCGAGTTCGTTGAAGAGTTCCTGATAGTGATGGGCCCGCGAACCGCCGACAAAGATCATCGCCAGTTTGCCGGTTGTGCGCGGACGGATGTCGTCGATGATCGCTTTAACAGCCGGCAGCTCAGCAGCAATCACCTCTTCGATCTTCGCGATGAGACCTTCGTCTTCGAAGAACGCGCCGACTTTCCGCAGCGCTTTCGCCGTCGATTCCGCACCGATGAAGTTAACCTTCATCCACGGAATGCCGTACTTGGTTTCGAGCATTTCGGCCATGTAGTTGATCGAGCGGTGGCACATGACCAGGTTGAGGTCGGCCGTGTGCGAGCGTTCGAACGCGCCCATGGTGGAATTGCCCGAGAAGGTACAGACCACGGTGATTCCGCAGAGCTTGAACAGGCGGTCGATCTCAAAGCCGTCTCCGCCGATGTTGTACTCGCCGAGCAGGTTGATGTTGAACTTGCCTTCCGGCTTCGTGTCATCCAGACCGACCACATGCTTGAAGAGCTGGTTGTTGGCGATATGGTGCCCGGCCGACTGCGAGACGCCTTTATAGCCTTCACAGCTGAACCCGAACACATTGCAGTCGCCGAACTTCGCTTTCATCTCGCGGGAAACGGCGTGCACGTCGTCGCCGATCAAACCGACCGGGCAGGTGGAAAACACGCCGATCGCCTTCGGATGGAACAAGTCGTAGACTTCCTGAATCGCTTCCTTCAGCTTTTTCTCGCCGCCGAAGACGATGTTGTCGTCCTGCATATCCGTCGAAAAACAGTACGGCATGAAGTTATCGCCATCGACTCCGGCATCGGTCTGGTTGCGGCGCGTCAGCCACGCATAGAAGCTGCAGCCGATCGGACCGTGCACCAGGTTGACGATGTCGCGCGTCGGCCCCAGCACCACCCCTTTACAGCCGGCGTAGGTACAGCCGCGCTGCGTGATGATACCCGGAATCGTGCGGACGTTGGACTGGATCTCCTGATCCAGCTTCGGATCGTTAATCACCATCGACGCGGCGCGTTTGCGCGCAATCTTCGGCGGATATTTCGCCAGAATCTCTTCCTTAAGTTTCGATGGATCAGGCAGCTTAATTTTCTCGTTCATTACAGACCTCCCGAAGAATCAAGTACAGTTCCGCCCGACGGACCGGTTGCGGTCTCTCCGGTGCGGACGCGGGTTGCTTCCAGAACCGGCAGAACGAAAATTTTTCCGTCGCCCGCGTTGCCGGTCTGGTTGGTTTTAATGATCGCCGCGACCGTGCGTTCGACCCAGTCGTCGGATACCACCACGGTAATCAGCCGCTTCGGAACCATGCGCGGGCCGTCTCCCAGCTGAGCGATCGCTTCCGGCGAACCGTCTTCGGCTCCATGCAGGATGCGATAGTCAACCAGACCCTTTCCGCGGCCCAGCACCCGTCCCGTTGCGGTGAATGAGGTGATCCCGGCATCGTTCAACGCACGCTTTGTCTCGTTGATCTTATTCATCCGGATTACAGCCATTACTTCTTTCATTGCACACTCCGTGTGATTTCAGGTTTCAAGTTTCAGCGTTCAGCTTTCTTTTACGCCGGAGCTGATGGTGTAGACCTCATCGACCGGAGAGATGAAAATCTTCCCGTCGCCGTAGCTGCCCTTCTCGCCCGTTCTGGCGACAGAAAGAACCGCTTTCACCACGAACTCCTTGTCTGCTTCAGGCACAACGGTCATCAGCATTTCCTTCGGCAGTTCGTCATAGGTCACTTCGCCGACTTTCAGACCGCGCTGTTTGCCGCGTCCGCAGACCGGAACTTTGGTGACCGCCGGATAGCCGGCTTCGAACAGCGCCTTCATCACGGTATCCGCTTTTTCCGGGCGGACGATTGAACGAATCAAAAGCATAGACATGATTTTCTCCTTGGTTATTTTTTCCCTTAAACACCGAAACCGTATTTCACCAGCAGCGCTTCGAGCTCTTCGATGCTCAGCGGGTTGGGAATCACAAACATCTTGTTATTGTGAATCTTCTTCGCCAGCGCGCGGTATTCATCCGCCTGTCCGGCTTCCGGTGCGAAGTCAATCACCGTCTTGCGGTTGAGCTCGGCGTGCTGAACAACGTTGTCGCGCGGCACGAAATGAATCATCTGCGTGCCGAGGCGCGCGGCCAGCGCTTCGATCAGCTCGTGCTCGTTATCGCACTTGCGGCTGTTACAGATCAGACCGCCCAGGCGGACACCGCCCGCGTCGGCAAACTTCACAATCCCTTTACAGATGTTATTGGCGGCATACATCGCCATCATCTCGCCGGAAACGACAATATAAATTTCCTGCGCCTTGCCTTCGCGGATCGGCATCGCGAAGCCGCCGCACACCACGTCGCCGAGTACGTCATAGAACACGTAGTCGAGCTTCTGGTCTTCTTTGTAGGCGCCGAGCTGCTCAAGCAGGTTGATCGAAGTGATAATCCCGCGGCCGGCGCAGCCGACTCCAGGTTCCGGACCGCCGGATTCCACGCAGCGCGTTCCGCCGAAGCCGGGCTTAATCACATCGTCGAGTTCGACGTCTTCGCCTTCCGTACGCAGTGTATCGAGCACCGTGTTCTGAGCCAGGCCGCCCAGCAGCAGACGGGTCGAGTCCGCCTTCGGGTCGCAGCCTACCACCATCACTTTGTTCCCGGCTTCGGCCAGACCCGCCACCGTGTTCTGTGTGGTCGTGGACTTTCCGATTCCGCCTTTTCCATAGATCGCTATTTTTCTCATCTCATCTCTCCCTTGAGTTGGTTTCCCATCAGCGGCACGTCCGCAAATACGGGCTCCCTTATTGCACGAGGTATGCCACGGGGAGAAAAGTGATCAGGAGTCAGGCGACAAGAGTCAGGACAAGTCATTGGGAGAGAAGGAGAAGAAATTTTTGTTACATGCGCCGGGCTGACCACGGAACGGCGGACTGCAACCGGGGCGCGGAAGTGAAAGATTTGTCACATCGCCGCGCGGATCATCGAGGACACACACGCCATCGCACTGTAAAACAACAGCTTACACAACCATGTGACAATTATTTCCCGCTGCCTTGCACCAAGTGAAACAAATGTCTAGCCGC
Organism: Pontiellaceae bacterium; assembly: GCA_044224855.1. Classification (GTDB taxonomy): domain Bacteria; phylum Verrucomicrobiota; class Kiritimatiellia; order Kiritimatiellales; family Tichowtungiaceae; genus Tichowtungia. The sequence continues at coordinate 10,287 of JBGAJP010000027.1, read as the reverse complement.
CAGAAAAATTAACCACGGCTGGACACGAATAACCGCGGATGATTCGAACGATTAAAAAGCTCCGCGGCTCCGCGAGGAAAATCTCTGTGCCTGTGTCCCTCGACTTAAAGCGAGCGGCGGAGGGCAATCATGTTGGTCTGTTTCCAGTCCTGCTTGCGGTAAAAAATAACGGCCGGGACGTTGCGTCCATCGGCCAGCAGCTGAATCCGTGTTGCACCCTGCTCGCGGGACCATTTGACCGCCGCGTTAAGCAGCGCTCTGCCGAGTCCGCGGCGGCGGTAGGCGGAGGAAACAACGAGGTCTTCGAGCAGTCCGGACAGTCCGCCCTCCGCGGTCGATACCATGAGCTGAACCGTCACCATGCCGACGATTCGTCCGCGCCGATCCGCAACCCACACTCCGGCAGACGGAGAATCGAGCAGCATCTGCAAGCCGCGGCGCTGCTGGTCAGCATTCACTGCAAATTCGGTTTCTACTGAAAAAAGTTCCTGCAACAGCCGTGTCATTGCCGGCAAATCGTCCGCTCCTGCCGGACGAATCCAGAATGCGGCTTTTTCAGCGTCGGGTCTTTCGCTTAAAGAACCGGTCATAGTCCACTCCCAGCTTTTCAATTTTATAACGCACCATACGGCTTGTAATGCCCAGCTCACGCGATGCCGCTGTCACGTTGCCTTCATGCCGTTTCAGCGCATCCATGATGAGGTCGCGCTCCAGCATATCCACCTGCTTGCTCATTGTGCCTTCCGCCGGACGCTCCGCCGTAGTCGGGGTCTGCAGAGTCGGCGGCAGATGACGCCCGTAGATCACGCCTTCGGTACAGAGAAGAACAGCGTGTTCGATGCAGTTCTCCAGCTCGCGCACATTTCCGGGCCAGTGATAGCTCATCAGCATGTTAATGGCCGACGTGCTGATCCGGCGCACCGGATGTCCCATGCGTGCGGCATACTTCTCCACAAAATGATTGGCCAGCAGCAGGATGTCGCTGCGGCGTTCGCGCAGCGGCGGCAGAACGACGGGAAAGACGTTAATGCGGTAGTAGAGGTCGTCGCGAAATTTTCCTTCGCGCACCGCCCGTTCGAGATCGCGGTTGGTGGCCGCGACAATCCGCACGTCGGCTTTGATGGTTTTGTTGCTGCCGACCCGTTCGTATTCGCGCTCCTGAATAACCCGCAGCAGCTTGATCTGAATGGCGGGTGAAAAATCGCCGAGTTCGTCGAGGAAAAGCGTACCGCCTTCAGCCTCTTCAAGCCGCCCTATGCGTTTATAAAGCGCGCCGGTGAAGGCCCCTTTTTCATGGCCGAACAGTTCGCTCTCCAGCAGCGACTCGCTCAGAGCCGAACAGTTCACTTTGATAAACGGCTTATCCTTCCGGCGACTGTTGTAGTGCACAGCCGAAGCAATCAGCTCCTTGCCGGTTCCGGATTCGCCGCGAATCAGCACCGTCGTGTCCGCCGCCGCCACTTGATGCACGCGCGCAAAAACCATCTGCATGCCGCCGGTTTCGCCGACCATATTGGCGGGGCGGAATTTTTCCTGCACCTGCATCAGCAGCCGCCGGTTTTCAGCTTCGAGCAGCTCGTGCTCCATACGGGCCATACGCCGCGCACCGACATCGTTGGCAATCAAGCTGGCAATAATCTCCAGCAGCTGCGCCGTCTCCTGTAAGAGTGAGGCGCTCTGTGCGGCCAGATCGGCGGCCAGTGTTCCAATCACCTCGTTTTCGAGCCGGATGGGAACGCAAATAAAGCTGACATCGCGCTGGGGGCTTTTCTGCCGCTGATGAACCCGGAACTGAAACCGAGGCTCCAGCGAAACCAGCGGAACAATGATCGTTTCGCCGGATTCCAGCACGCGGCCGGTGACGCCTTCACCGCGCCGGTAGCGCGCGCCGCCGTCCGCCTCGCCGGTACTTTCCGCTTCCAGTACCAGCTCCTTGCCGTCGGGAGTCAAAAGCATAATGGTGCAATGGAGCATGCCGCGCCGTTGCTCAAGGAGCGCGAGTACATCGCGGAGCATTCGATTCTGGTCGGTGCGCGTCACCAGTGTTTTAGCGACCAAAGCCAGTGTATCTAAATCACGAATATGACGTGCGTCGCACTGTGCAGCCCCGCGGCACTTCGATCCATTAATTGAAACATTTTTGTCTGCTAAATTCATTTATCGCCCATATATGTATGGTGTTGGTCTATTAATTCCATATACGGGCTGTTGATAAGCAGTTTCAGTACCAACTCGAAAAGACCAGGTTTCCTAAAAGAAACAGCCTGGAAAAGTTAGTCCCGCCGGCAAGGCAGAGTCCGGCTTCCGCCGGTAAAAATGTCAGAGCTTAAACCCTTCGATCATCTGCTTCATTGGAGCTTTAAGGGCCGCGGCCTGTTCGGGCAGCGCGAAGCCCATCAGGATGTAGCTGTCGCGGTTGCCGCCCGCGATCTTGCAGGCTTCATAATTAAACAGCATGCCGCTGCGTTTCGGATTGGCGTAATACCAGCCCTTCTGTTCATAGGCGCTGCCGCAGGTGTAAACCGCCGGCTGGCGGCTTTCGCCCAGTTCAAAGGACCGGGTCGAGGTCGCATTATAAAGCGGCATAAGTTCCCACGTTGACGTCGCGTCATCGGAAAACGGTGAATTATAGAGCCGCGTCACTGTATCGGACTTCAGAGTGATCAGCAGAAAGCAGGTTTTGTCGGACAGCAACAGGAAGCTTTCGTAAAACAGCTCGTTGCCGCGCGGATGATAGGCTTTGTTGAGATCGTAGATGCGGATCGCCATATGTTGAAGGTCATTGTATTCGGCCGGATTTTTCGCCGCCGGACTGTAAACTTCGAATCCGTCCGGGACTTGAAAGGTGAAGCCGAAAAATCCGAGTGATGGGTTCTGGATCGTTCCGTCCGCTACCGTAGCGCCGCGCTGCGATGATACTGAAGAACACCCCGCCAACAGCAGAACAGCCAGTATTGAAACGGTGTTTTTAAGCTTCATAAACTTTCTCTCCGGTGTTTTGCATTGTAGCCGCACCCCCTGATCTGCTCAAATCGGAAATCAACCTATGAATCCGCTCGAAAACATCCGCATTGTGCTGGTCGATCCCAAGTATGCCGGGAATATCGGCTCCATCTGCCGCGTCATGATGAACATGGGAGTCACCGACCTGGCGCTGGTTTCCCCGAATGAAAATCTCGACTGGGAGGAAGCGCGCAAACTCGCTTACAACGCCGAGGGGATGCTCGACCGGCGCAAAACGTTCGATACGCTGGAAGAGGCGGTCGCCGACTGCGCCGTAGTCGCCGGAACCAGCGCACGCACCGGGTTCTACCGCGACCATGCCTATCTGCCGCGTGAAATCGCGCCGGTCATTCTCGACTCCGCCGCGCACCACAAAGCCGCGCTGGTCTTCGGGCGTGAAGATAAAGGACTGTTCAACGACGAGATCGCCGTCTGCACCCACATCATCAACATTCCGTCCAGCGAACTCTATCGCTCACTGAACCTCTCGCACGCCGTCATGGTCTGCTGTTACGAAATATTCCTGCTGGCAAACAACCCTTCATATGTTCCGCCGGAAGAGTGTTCGCCGGAAGCCGACGGAACTATGCGCGAACGGCTCTACGAAGCCTGGGCCGCCATGATGCTCGAAACAGGCTTCTGCGAAAAAGAAAAACTCGACCACATGATGCTCGGCCTGCGGCGCATCTTCAGCCGCGGAAAACTCACCGTCAACGACGCCAAAATCCTGCTCGGCCTCGCCAAGCAGTCGCGCTGGACGGCGGAAGAACTGAAAAGACAAAAGCATCGCAACGCCTAAAGAATCGTCCGGCCTTAAGACCGCGGAAATCTGCCGGCCGCCTGCGGATATTGTTCCACCAAGTCTGTATTGAACTGACGGCCAGCATATAGGATTCTTATACAATGGATGATGATGCGGGAATATCCGGATCCGCCAGCTGTAAAATCGTTTTCTAAACCATTAGGAAAAAGAACATGAAGAAAACCCTGACCATTGTCGCTGTCTTAACCCTGCTGTCGCTGCACTCTCATGCCTCGACTATTCTTCTTACTGACGACTTCACCGATGGAAATGTGAACGGCTGGACTGTTAAAGACGGCTCAGGAATTCCGGTCGATGGAAGCGGCGGCGGAACGCTGACCGTACAGGATGATATGTCAGGCATCGGCGACGGTAACGCCATGCTGCTTACCACCGTATCAAAAACCCGGTTTGCAACGGTTAACCTGAGTCAGGCAATAACACTCGGCGCAAATGACAGCATCACTCTCACCATGGATTACCGTTATGTATCCGGCGCATCGAACGTGAACAACACCATGTCGTTCCGTCTCATCAATTCGTCCGACAACGGTTATATGGGGGTTGGAATAAATCCGGGATCCACTGCAGCAAGCAGTTCCTGGTTTCAAAAAGATGCAAACGTTGAAGGTGCCAAATGGGCCAATGATTTCGTTCATGACCTGACTGCGGAATCGGTGACTTTCACCATTTCCCGCACAGCGGACGATAAAGCGGTTTACACGATTTCCTGGGCCGGCGGCAGCACGTTCACAAAAACCGGCTCGGTTGCGACAAATCCGGCGGCTGATTTTACAATCGACCGGCTGCAGATCGGCTTCGCAAGCATTACCATGGGCGGATTTTTAATGGACAACGTGACGGTTTCCACTACGGCGAGCCTGACAGAAAATCCGGAATTTTCCCTTGGCTCAACCCCGGCCGTTCAAATAGCTCCGGCAGAAGAAATCGCGCTCCCGGTAGTCATCCTCAACAACGGCTTTGATGCCACCAATGTTACGGCAACACTGACAACCACCAGCAGCTGGTTTACGGTTTCGACCGGAACGGTTGAAACCGCCGTTTTCCCTGGAAACGGAGCGGCGATAACGAACGGATTCGGAGTCGTTGCGGCAAACGGCACTCCCGCCGGAACGTACACGAATGCCTTGTTGCTCAGCGTTGCAGGTTACGGGCCGGACGGCTCACCGGGAACTCTGGCGGCACATCTCGACATTACCGTGCTCTTCACCAACGAACCGGCCCAATACGTTTCGCCGAACAGCACCAATATCCTCATTTCGGGCACGCAGTATATCAACCGCGAAACAGACTCCGTCTGGTTCCAGCGCCACTCTGACGCGGTGCTGGCGATGACCTATCCGCAGAACGGGTTTAACGATGTGAAAGCCCGCGCAGACACCGGCATCATGCTGACCTTCAAGACGGACAGCGATAAAATCAAAATGTCGTTCCGGATGCTGGATTTTAACAACCGCGGCGCCGGATACGGCATTTTTGAAAACGGCACCATGATTGCAGAATACGATTTTGTGAAGGATACGAATACGCCGGAGACTGTGTTTACGATCGAATCGACCACGCCGGGCACTGCCTCGGTTTTCCAGATCACCCTGCCGAGCTGGGCCAATGTCGAATTCTTCGACATGCGGATTGATGAGGGAGCTTCGATGCTGCCCTGTGAGCTGCCCGTCCGCAAACGGTACGTGGCGCTGGGCGACTCCATCACGCACGGAACCGGTCAGCAGTCCTATACGCACCGCACCTATCCGTTCAAACTGGCGCAGGCGCTGGACGTTGATCTGTTCAATCTCGCCGTCGGCGGTTCCAGAGTTTCGGTACCGACCGGTGAAATGCTGTCCGAATTCCCCCCGATCGATGTCATTACGATTTTAATCGGCTACAATGACTGTTTCGGCGCCGTTCCGCTCAGCACCTACCAGAGCAATCTGACGGCGCTGGTTACCGCCTGCCGGACCAATCAGCCGAATGCGGATATTTTCTGCATCACACCGACCTATACATCGACGCCGGATCTGCCGGACAGCGCCACTATCGCCGACTTCCGCCAGGCCGTCGCGGATATTGTCGCTACCGGACAAACGGCCGGCGACACAAAACTGCATCTGATCCGCGGCGAAACGATTATCACCAATTCATCCCAGCTGCTGGACGGCGTGCATCTGCTTCCGGACGGAGCAATCGATATGGCCAACGGTCTGTTTACAGCGATGGATCCGATCGTCAACGCACCGGCCGGCGGGATCACCCACTCGCACAGCAATCCGCTGATTGATTATGACGGCGTGCTCTTCCCGAAACACACCAACGACTATGTGCAGCTCAACCGGTTTTCGGATGCGGTTCTTGCCAATCCGGTTGGCTTCAACGTGGACCGGGCGCTTGTACCCTCATGCGTCGTCATCCGGTTTACAACGCCCAGCCCCACCATTACGGCGCATTTCGGAACGTTGGAAACGGAAAAAGCGCTGAAAATGCCGCAGTACGCCGTGTACCGCAACGGCACAACGAACATCGCCGACTACGAAGAATTCAAGTTTGACGGCAGCGTGACCAACCCCGTCTTCACGATCGTCTCCGATTCACCCGGCACCAACGTGATGTACGAAATTCTGCTGCCGAGCATGAACGCCACCTGCTTCAAAGGGCTCACGCTGGAAAACGGATACAATCTGGTTCCCAACGCGCCGTATGAGCGGCCGGTCTTTGTGGCTATCGGCGACTCGATCACCATGAATGCCGGATTTCAGTCCCAGAGTTACGAAACCTATACCTGGAAGTTCGGCCGTGCCCGCGGAATGGAAGTGTATAACATCGCCGTCGGCGGCGCGGTGACCGCGCCGGACTGGGGTTCGATGTTTCCCGCGCTTGACCCGGAATTTATCACGGTGCTGTTCGGTATCAACGACTGGAACACCGCCAACGACCTCGCCGTCTTCCGGACAAAATACATGCAGCTGCTCGATAACATCCGCGCCGGACATCCCGACACTCCGCTGTTCTGCATTACGCTCGTCGCAGTCAACGACACCGTAAACCCCATCGGCGCAAACGGTGTAACAGTTGATGCCTACCGCAATGAAATTATCGGCATGGTCAATGAGCGCCGGACAGCGGGCGATTCGAATATCTATGTAATCAACGGACATTCCCTTACCCGCTCCGGGGATCTGCTTGATGATTTCCACTTTGACAGCGCCGGTACCTCGAAATTCGCCACGAACCTCAACGCAGCGATTAACCAGATTCTGGTCAGCAGCAATTACACCGGCGCAACTGCGATCCCGTCCGGCACTTTCGCCGACTGGGCGGCACCGTACGCGCTGAATGCCGCAGTAACCAACTACCAGAACGATGCCGACGGCGACGGGCTGAATAATCTGGTCGAATACGCATTGGGCGGCAACCCCGTCAACGGAGCCCGCGCCGCCAATGCCCTGCCCGGCTTCCGGCCCGCCGGGACCAACGGAATTGAGTATGTTTATCAGCGCCGCCGGAATGCCGCAGCCCATAAACTCAACTACACCGTTGAACGCTGCAACGGACTGTCCGCTGCATCATGGAATACCAACGGATGCACTGAAACCGGATCCGCGCCGGTAAATTCCGACTTTGAGTCCGTCACCAACCGGATTACGGGTTCGACCAATAACGCCGGATTTGTCCGGTTGCAGATCAGCGTCATGCCCTGAATATGAAACCGGTTGCATACCTGTCTGTTCTTGCTGCCGGTGCGGCAGCCGGAACGGTTTCGCAGGCTGAGATGCAAACCAATGCGCGACCTAACGTGCTTTTCATTGTTGCAGACGATCTGAAGCCGACGCTGAGGTGCTACGGCGACCGGCTGGCGATTACTCCAAACATTGACCGGCTGGCTTCAAACGGTGTCACTTTCATCACTGCGCAGTGTCCGTGGCCGGTCTGCGGGGCCTCGCGGGCAAGCCTTATGACTAGCCTGATGCCCGAAGAAACAACCGTATTCGCCTTCACGCCGATGCGGGCTGCGCTGCCGAATGTGATCACCCTGCCCCAGCACTTTAAAAACAACGGCTACGAAACCGTCGCCGTCGGCAAGGTGCATGACTTCCGTACGGTCGGCGACATCGTCTCGCCGGATGAGTCCACCATCAACGGAATTGAAAAAGACGACGTCCTTTCGTGGACTCTGCCGTTTGACTTCGGCGGCGGGAAAACCGGATCGACTCAGATTACAGACCGGGAGGGCCGGCACTGGCCGCTGGCCGCCGAAGCCAAAGATCTTCCGGAATCGAAATTCGCGGACGGAGTCCGCGGCGATCTGGCGCTGAACCATCTGAAAACACTCGGCGCGCAGTACAAAACCACCGGCAAACCGTTCTTTGTCGCCGTCGGATTTGCCCGCCCGCATCTGCCGTTTCTGGCACCGACGACGTACTGGAATCTTTACAACCGGAACGACTTCACTCCGGCGGCCTGTCAGAAAGAGCAGACGAATGACACCGGAATGGCATGGGACAACGTCCATGAACTTCAGAATTACTATGCGCTGAACGTCGACAGCGAAGGCTATGCCGTTCCCTTCCCGTGGAACGGCCCCGGCGAACCGCTGCCGCCGCCGCTGTCGGATGAAAACCAGAAAGAACTGCTTCACGGTTATTACGCCTGCGTCTCGTTTGTCGACGCGCAGGTCGGGCGGCTTCTTAACGAACTGGAAGCGCAGGGAATCGCCAGTAATACTGTTATTGTTTTCCTCGGCGACCACGGGTTCCATCTCGGCGACCACAATAAATGGGGCAAGCATACGCCGATGGAACAGGCCGTGCGCGTACCGATGATCATCACCGCTCCGCGAACCGGCCTTCACGGTACGGCATCCGGCAGTCCGGTTTCGCTGCTCGACATTTATCCGACGCTCTGCGAACTGGCCGGGCTCCAGCAGCCGGTTCATCCGGTTCCGGAAGCGGTCCGTACCAACTATGATGGCGCCGCGGTTCTGCCTCTGCGCGGGAAAAGTCTGGTACCGGTTCTGAAGAATCCGGAGGCAAAAGTCCGCACCGGCGCTGTTTCGCACTACCGCTCCGAGCCTTATGGTTACAGTTACCGCACCGACCGGTACCGGTACATTGAATGGGTGCAGTCAGACAACGTCGTGAAAAAACGGGAGCTGTTTGACTACCAGACCGACCCGGACGAGACCATCAACATCGCGCCCGGGCAGCAGAATGAACTGCTTATGTTTAATCTGGCCGTGCAGATGCGCGATCCGGCTGAAACGCCCGGCTGTCACCGGCTGCATCATTCTCCGCCGATGGTGCTCAGTACGGGACTTTATTATTCAGCATGGGCGGCTCTGCACGGACTCAGCGGCAGCGCCATGAATTATCTGTCCGACCCGGACGGCGACGGAATCAACAACCTGCTTGAACTCGCAACAGGCGGCAATCCGACCAACCGAACCGACAATCCGGAAATTTGCCGCCTGCTTCCGGACTTTAAAAACACAGGTTCCGGCGAAGCGGATCTTGTTTACCGGCGGCAGCGCTATGCAGAAGCCAAAGGCTTGCAATACCGGCTTGAACAGACAGAAGATCTGTCGTCCGGTGTCTGGACAACAAACGGTTTCACTGAACTCGGCACCCGGTTTCTTGATCCCGATTATGAAGCGGTTACAGCCCGTATTTCCGCGGCAACAAATATGCAAGGCTTCATCCGGCTGCGTGTCATTCAGCAGTGAAAATTAAACCCCGCCGTAATGGATAACGTTCCAAGGTCTTCCGGTTGTTTTCAAAGGCTGGCATGTTACGATATGCGTCGTAACCATTAAAAAGGAGCTCCTCGCATGAAGTATTCGATCAAAATTGCCACGATAGCATCCCTGATTTTCACCGCCGCAGCTTTCTGTCAGGCACAAGGCCCGATCAAGCCGGCCGCCGACGGCACCATCTCCGGCGGAAAGCCAACCTTGGAAAATTGCACAACTGAACAGACGGCTGAAGGTCTTAACGTGACCTTTCTGACTGGCGGCGGCAAATGGTGCAAGGCCGCTTTTGCCGGCCCGTTTGACCTGACCGGCTATACAGCCATTGAATTCAAAATCACCAACGTCGGCACGGTCGCTTCCAAAATTTCCGTGCGTGCTGACAATCCGGGCAATGTTAAAGATACACCGTGGAACATGGGCGTGGCGTATGATCCGGTTGAGCCCGGCGAAACCAAAATATTACGTATCGATTTCGGTTTTAATAATTTCCGTGAAAAACTTCCCTCTTATCCGCTGAACCCGGCCGACATCAGCCAGATCATGCTGACAATGAGTAAACCGTCCGTCGACGGCATCATCTTCCGGATCGAAAGCATAAAGGCCGTAAAATAAGGCTGGATATAGTTCCATAGACTTTCAATTGAAGCCGTTAAACGGGGTGATAAATTAATTCTGTTTAATGGAAATCGGGCAATGAGACAAAAGGAGAAGATGATGAAGA
>JBGAJP010000093.1:0-4697 GCA_044224855.1 Pontiellaceae bacterium | reverse complement strand
CGTCTTTCAACACAATGCGTGTAACGGCGATCATCTTGAGGCCAAGCGTTAACGCGGTCTGCTTTTGTTCTTCAGTGTACGGCGGAATCTCTTTGCCCATCGGTGTGTCGTGGTGCGGGATGTACGGCCCCATGCCGACCATATCCAGGTCGATTTCCTTCATAAACAGGATGTCGTTGACCAGATCGTCCATCGTCTGGCCGGGCAGTCCCATCATTACGCCGGTGCCGACCTGCCAGCCGGTCTTTTTGAGCAGGGCGAGGCAGTTTTTGCGCACTTCAAAGTCGTGATCGGCGGGATGCAGTTTGCGGTACAGCGCCGGATTGGTGGTTTCGATGCGGAGCAGGTAGCGGTGCGCGCCCGCTTCGCGCCAGCGGCGGTAGGTTTCTTCGGTCTGTTCTCCGAGCGACAGCGTAATTCCCAGTTTGCCGCCGGTCTGCTCTTTGACTCGCTTCAGCACCCGCTCGATCAGGTCGATAAAGGCGGCATCCTGCCGCTCTCCGGCCTGAATCACAGCTGAGCCGTATTCGTTTTCAAACGCCCAGACCGCTTCGCGTACCATTTCCTCTTCATCCATCTGGAAGCGCTTCACGTTCGTGTTGCTCTTGCGGATGCCGCAGTAGTAGCAGTCCTTGATGCAAATGTTGCTGCACTCAATGATGCCGCGAAAATAGGCGACCTTGCCGACGTACTTCGCTTTCATCCGGTACGCGCAGTCGTACAGCGCCTGAAGTTCTGCCGGATCAGAAATCTCCAACAGCGCTTTTATCTCCGCCGGCGTCAGCTCTTCGTCGCGGTCAACTTTTTCTAAAATCTTATAGGTCATATCGGTTCGATCAGTCTGATCAAAAATAAAGGTCACGGTCGCCGGCTTTAATCTGCTCAATTCGTTCAAGCAGTTGGGTTTTCTGTTCGCCGTCGGGCATTCGTTCCAGTTCGCGCTCGATCTGTTTCATGCCGGCCTTTTTGGTTTCCGGTGACGAATAGTCTTCCATGTATTCCAGAAACGTCAGCACGGCGTTAGGCGTGCAGAACCGTTTCACGAAGCCGGGAATGGCGAATTCCATGAAATGCTCGCCCGTGCGGCCGAGCCGGTAGCATCCGGTGCAGAAGCTGGGAATAAAGTCGGCTTCGCACAGTTCGCGGATCACCTGGTCGAGCGAGCGGCCGTCGTTGAGAACGAACTGGCTCTTTTTATAGCTTTCCTTGCTCTGTGAGTACGCTCCGACGCCGATATCGGATCCGGCATCAATCTGGGATACGCCGAACTGGATGATTTCGTTGCGGATGGCAACCGATTCGCGGCAGGTCAGAATCAGGCCGGTATATGGCACCGACAGACGAAGAATGGCGACGAGACGCTTGAAGTCGTAATCGCTGACGCCGGATGGCGGACGGTCGCACATCTCTGTGCCGATGGCCGGTTCAATGCGCGGGAAGCTGATGGTGTGCGGCCCGACGTGGAATTTTTCTTCCAGATGGATCGTATGGTAGAGCAGGGCCATCGTTTCGAAACGCCAGTCAAACAGACCCATCAGCGCGCCGATACCAACGTCGTCAATGCCGGCTTCCTGCGCGCGGTCGAGTCCGTAAAGCCGCCAGAGATAGCTGCTCTTCGGGCCGGACGGGTGCATCTGTTTATAGGTTTCCTGATGATAGGTTTCCTGAAAAATCTGGTAGGTGCCGATGCCGGCGGATTTCACCAGTTTGTAGCCTTCGACGTCCAGCGGCGCGGCGTTGATGTTGACGCGCCGGATTTCGCCGTTGCCGTGTTTCTGCGCATAAACTTCTTTGACGGTGTCGTGAATAAACTGCGCGTCGTACTGCGGATGTTCGCCGTAAACCAGAATCAGCCGCTTATGTCCGCGCGTCACCAGCGCTTCGATCTCGCGGTCGAGTTCCGGCATTGTCAGCGTCTTGCGCGACACTTCTTTGTTGGTGCAGCGGAAACCGCAGTATTGGCAATTGTTGATGCACTCGTTGCCGACGTAGAGCGGGGCGAACAGCACGATGCGGTTACCGTAGATGCGCTGCTTCAGCTCACGCGCGCCTTCAAAAATTTCTTCCGCCAGCGCCGGGTCTTCAGCGTTGATCAGCACCGCCATTTCTTCGGGATCGAGCCGGTTTTTATTGAGCGACTTGGCGATGATTTCACGCACCCGCTCTGCGGATGGATTTTTAGTTTTTTCCAGCCAGTCAAAAATTTCGGCTTCGGGAATGAAGGATTTCAGCCCTTCAGTATCGATTTTCATTTCAGGTTCCTTTCAAAAGCATCCAATGCGGCGGGGAAGGGCGAAAGCACACGCTTGAGCACGCCCTGCGTCTGGGAGATACAAAGTCCGTAGTTGGTGATCGGCACGCTTGCCGCCTCGCATTTTTCGATGCGCGACAGGATTTCCCGCCGGTTATGCATACAGCCGCCGCACTGCACGACAAGGCTGTATTCGCTCAGGTTATCGGGAAAATCGCGCCCGGCGTAGACATCAATCTGCAACTCGCATCCGCAGTACTGGCGAAGCCAGCGCGGAATCTTAATCCGTCCAATGTCGTCTTCCGCCGCGTGGTGACTGCATGACTCGGCAATCAGCACTTTATCTCCATCTTTCAAATGATCAATCGCCGCCGCGCCTGCCGCCAGTTTCGGCAGATCGCCTTTAAGACGCGCAAAGAGAATCGAGAAGGTTGTGCAGGGAATTCCTTTCGGTGTGTCGCCGATCATTTTCAGCACCACCTGTGAGTCGCAGACGACGAGATCCGGCGGTGTTTTCAGCTGGCTCAGCATATGCGTGTATTCGCGCTCTTTGACGACCAGCGCGGCGGCATCGTTGTCGAGCGCATCGCGGATGGTTGAAACCTGCGGCAGAATCAAGCGGCCTTTCGGCGCCTGCAAATCAATTGGAACGATCAGCACGGCAATGCCGCCCGGCTTAACCAGATCTCCGACCAGCGGCGGCGGTTGAAGAAATTCTTCGGGACAGACTGCCAGCAGTTGCGCTTTGAGTTGCGAAAGAACCTTTTCGCGGGAAGCAAGGTCGGTGGAGTTGCACGGCAGGCAGGACGGATCAGACGAATTGGACAGATCGGATTTGTTCGCGATCTTGATAACGGGCGTGGTGCCCGCTTTTTCACAAACCGCTTTTTCAAATTCGCCGAACTGGTTTCCTTCACAGATCAACAGAATGATATCAGCGCGGGCGAAAACCTTTTCGGTTTTTTGGATACGCTTGCCGCCCAGTACCGTAACGTCGTCGAGTCCGGCTGTATCAATGAAAACCACCGGCCCGATGGGAAGAAGTTCCATTGTTTTTTCGACAACATCGGTGGTCGTTCCCGGCTGTTCCGAGACAATCGAGACGTCCTGACCTGCAATCAGGTTCAGGAAGCTCGATTTGCCGACGTTTGTGCGGCCGAACAGCGCAATATGCAGTCTTAAACTTTTCGGTGCGGTTTTCATTTATGTCCCAGCGACATTAAATTTTGAGGAGAGAGCGTTTTTCCAACGATCTCTTTGCCCAGTTCCTTCTCTAAAAACTCACGGATGTTTCCTTTGCCGTGCTGTTCAAACTGTTTGAAGAGTTCGGAGCAACGGTCGTATCCAAGCATCGGAACAAACGCTGTGATAATTTCAGGAGAAGCATACAGACGTTCCAGACATTTTCCTTGATCCGCGTCAATTCCGGGCGCGTGTTTTGCCAGCATATGTGCGGCAGCGATCAGCAGGTCGATGGATTCGAGCAGGGCGTCGGCCAGCAGAGGCATAAACTCACAAATCTGGAGCGAGCCGCGCGAGGCGCAGTCGGCGACGATATTGTTGTTCGCTTTGACCTTGATGCCGATCTGTATGACCGACTCCAGAATGACCGGATTGACTTTGCCGGGCATAATCGACGAACCGGCCTGCACGGCAGGCAATCTGATTTCACCGAGCATCGCGAGGCGGCGCAGATCGTCGCTGACTTTAATCAGATTAACGGCGGCGGCATTCAGAATGCCGGAGACTTCGACAAAACCGTCGGCGTTTGCGGTGGCTTCTACCATATTTTCAGCGCGACTGAGGCCGAGTCCGGTGACTTCGCGCAGTTTTTCGGTGACGAGGAAAATATAGCTGCGCGGGGCGGTAATGCCGGTACCGATAGCTGTGCCGCCGAGGTTTACGGTGCGCAGACGTTCTTCGCATTTGAAGGTGCGCCAGCGGTCGCGGGCGAAAGCTTCGGCAAACGAAGCGAATTGCACGCCGAGAGTCAGCGGAACAGCGTCCATGAGTTCGGTTTTTCCAAGGATTGGAACGCTTGAAAAACGTTTTTCTTGTTTTTGGAAGGCTCCTTGGAGGTCTGCAAAGGCTTCGCTCAGTTCGCGGACGCCAACGATGGCGGCGACCTTCAAGGCGGTCGGGTAGGTGTCGTTGGTGGATTGGTGCAGGTTGACCTCTTCAATCGGGTGCGCTTTAGCGAGGGTGCCAATCACTTCATTGACCATCATGTTGGTTGAAGTTCCCGCTCCGCCCTGTAAAGCAGAAAGATGAAAGATGAAAGATGAAAGATGAAATTGGTCGCAGGCGGCGATGATCGCAGCAGCTTTATCGGGGGAAAGGAATCCGAGTTCTTTATTGGCAAGGGCGCAGGCCTTTTTAACCTGTAAATAGGCTTTGAGAAGGCGCGGATTCACAGGGCTTCCTGGAATCGGAAAATTTTCCATGG
>JBGAJP010000026.1:0-32995 GCA_044224855.1 Pontiellaceae bacterium | reverse complement strand
CTGAAGCCGGTTTAATATTGCGTTTACCGGAAGCTTCGCCGATATTACCGCGCCTTTGTGTGCGGGGAGTAGCTCAGTCTGGTAGAGCGCTTGGTTTGGGACCAAGAAGTCGCAGGTTCGAATCCTGTTTCCCCGACCATTCCATGGCGCTGACAAATTGCACCACCCACTGACAAACCCGCTTGAACCAACCTTGAGGCTGGCGCAGAAAAGGGTCCGGAATACCTGTATTCAACTGTGCCTTCTGCATTTTCGGGAAAAAAGTTTTCTGCGTGCAGAAAAAAGCCTATTCTTCCGGGCCTGAATGGAAATTGGATCGGTTAAGCATTCCTGGCATTTGAGGAACCTTGTGCAATGTTGCATCCTGTTATAGCGTTTATGGCGTCCGGCGGCGGCGAGCTGATTATAATTATGCTGGCGCTGCTTCTCCTTTTCGGGCCTAAAGACGCCCCGCGCATGCTCCGCAGCATTCAAAATGTTCTCAATAAATTGCAACGCGCCGCGGCCGATTTCCGTTATAAGCTGATGTATAACGATCTTCACTGGAACCAGACGGAAGAACCCAAAGATCCCCCTGTGCATGACACTGAAGAACTGCCGGCGGACGATAGCTCTGCCGAGGAAACGCACGATCTCCCGCCTGGGCATCCTTCTGCCGATGAACCTGAAACATGAAGAATCTGTTTAAAAAACTGACGCCGCGATTTATTTACCGCGATAAGGAGCAGTCTTTTCTGGAGCATCTGGAAGAGTTCCGAACCATGCTGATCCGTTGTCTGCTGGCTGTGGCTGTCGCCACAGTTATCTGCATTCCTCTGGCAAAACCGCTGCTGAACTGGCTGCAGGCACCGTTGCTTCAGGTGGCAGCGCAGAATCACTATACCTTTGCGCTGATAACAACGTCGCCTGTGGAAGGGTTTATGCAGGTAATGAAGGTTATTTTCGCCACGGGAGTGCTGTTGAGCCTGCCGTTTATCATCTACTTTATCGCCCAGTTTGTATTCCCCGGCTTAAAGCAGAATGAGCAGAAAATGCTGGTGTACGGCGGATTGGCCGGAGCCCTTCTTTTCGCGGCCGGCGTATCACTCTGTTATGTTATTACCCTGCCGGTAGCCGTAAAAGTCATGTTTTATTTCAATGATTATCTGGGAACCTCGGCCTACTGGAAAATCGATACCTATCTTGGTTTTGTGATGCAGTTACTGATCGGGTTCGGGCTGGCCTTTGAACTGCCGCTGATTCTGCTGATACTGGGCCGCATGGGGATCATCTCCACCAACCAGATGCGTAAATACCGCCGGCACGTCATCATCGGCATTCTGATCATCGCCATGGTGCTGACGCCGCCCGACGTACTCTCACAATTACAAATGGCCATTCCGTTATATATATTATATGAATTGTGCATATTGATCCTGCGCTTCCGCGAACGAAGCGTGCGTAAAGAAAAGGAAGGAACCAAAGAATGAATACGCTCGCACTGATCCCCGGCATGGAAGGCCCCTCCGAAGTCCTGCTGATTTTTCTGGCTGTCCTGCTGCTGTTCGGCGGAAAAAAACTCCCGGAACTCGCCCGCTCGCTCGGTAAAAGCATCAGTGAATTTAAACGCGGCCAACGCGATGGCCAGCCGGCTGTCGAAGACGGCGCAGAATCAAAACTACCCCCTTCTAAAAACACCCAGGAACCGGGATCAACTACGGATACCGGGAATGAGGCGAAAAAAGGAACCGAAGAATGAATACACTCGCACTGATCCCCGGCATGTCCGGAACCCCTGAAATCCTGCTGATTATCTTTGTCTTTCTGCTGCTGTTCGGCGGGAAAAAACTTCCTGAACTGGCCCGCGCGCTTGGTAAAAGTCTGAATGAATTCAAACGCGGTCAAACTGAAAGCGAGCCGGAAAAGAAGATTGAAAAACAGGCCGAAGCTGCCGATCCGGACGAAACGGACCGGCCCGCCGCGAAAAAATAATTATTTATAGTTGTCCGGGTTAACACCCAGCTTCTGGATCCGGTAGTTAATGATGCGCTGCGTGGTGTTAAGATACCGGGCTGTAGCGGCCGCGTTTCCGCGGTGCTTTTTAAGCGCATCAATGATTATTTCCTTTTCGTAACTCTCAACCATCGTTTTAAGATCTGCGCCGTCCTTTGGAAAAATGGAGGTCTGTGTCTCTTCGCTGGTCTGCAACGACGGCGGCAGGTTGTAGCCGTGAATAACTTCGTCGGAAGCGGTCAATACGGCGCGTTCAAGGCAGTTTTCAAGCTCCCGCACGTTGCCCGGCCAGTGATAGGCCATCATCATATTGATGGCCGAAGTTGAAATACGCTTAATGCTCTTGCCGTACATTTCACCGTATTTCTGGAGAAAGTGGTCGGCGAGCAGCATGATGTCGCTGCGGCGCTCGCGCAACGGCGGCAGAATAATCGGAAAAACGTTAAGACGATAGTAAAGATCCTCGCGAAAAGTTTCCTCGGCGATCTCTTTTTCAAGATTCCGGCTGGTGGCGGCCAGCACCCGTACATTCACCGAAACACTCTCGCTGCTGCCGACCCGCTCGAAGGTTCTTTCCTGCAATACGCGCAGCAACCGCACCTGCACAGCCGGCGAGATATCGCCGATTTCGTCGAGAAAAATGGTGCCGCCATTGGCCATCTCAAAACGTCCCTTGCGCTGCTGAGTAGCGCCGGTAAAAGCCCCCTTTTCATGACCGAAAAGCTCACTCTCGATCAGATTTTCCGGCAATGCGGCGCAGTTGACGCTGATAAATGCATTGTTCTTCCGCTCGCTGCCGTAATGAATGGCGCGGGCAACCAGCTCTTTACCGGTCCCGCTCTCGCCGCGAATCAGAACGGTAGCCGTGCTGTTCGCCACCTGAACAATCTGTTCGTAAACCGAGCGCATCGAGCTGCAGTTGCCGATGATATTATGCATCCGGTAGCGATCGCCAAGCTGGCGGCGCAACCGTTCATTCTCGGTGAGAAGTCCTTCCCGCTCTTCAAGTTCTTCCCGGATGCTGGCGACAGCTTCGGCAAGAATATTGGCCACCAGCTCGAGAAAGCGCTGATAGCGGCGCAGCTCTTCGATATCTGTAGTAATAGAGAGATCGATACTCATGGTACCGATCACCGCTTTCCGGTAAATAACAGGTACGCAGATAAAGGCGGTCGGATTACCGGTACGCGACTTCGTGAGATTCAGGAAGCGGGGGTCTTTACTGATGTCGGGAATGAGCGCCGACTGCCCGGTTTGCGCGACGCGACCGGTGACCCCCTCGCCCAGCTTATACTGTCCTCGTTTTTTTTCTTCTGCGGTCAGGCCGCGCGAGGCTTCAATGACAAATATTTCCGTATCGGGTTTTCGCAACGTGAATGTGCCGCGCGAAACTTCCAGCTCAGTCTCCATGATATCGAGAACTTCAATCAGCAATTCAGAGACCGTATGCGGATGAGTCGCTGCCGCCTGAGATATCTGATAAAGGATGGCCATCTCCTTTTCACTCTGCTCTGCATAGTCGGATTTTGTCGGCATGATCGGTTCCTAATTTGTATTTTATAACCTAGGTATAAACAATAATGTAACTAGATTCCAGCTTTTTTTGAATTTTTAAGCTCAGCACAATTTCAATTACTTTTCCGACTCATCCCAATGGATCGTATTTTTAAGGTTCTTAAATGTTGATGTAACCATATTGCTATACAAAAATGTAACACGTTGTCTATTGGAGACACAAGTGTACTTTTCTTATTACATAATAGGTTGACTGACCACCCGAAAAGCGTACTATCTACACGCTTGAGCCAGTGAGGTTTTCCTAATGAATAAAAAACAAGATTTTCAAAAAGGGTTTCCGGAACCGCAAGGTCTTTACCATCCGGAAAACGAACATGACGCCTGCGGCGTCGGCTTCATCTGCAATCTGCATGGGAAGAAGTCGCATGACATCATTCATCATGCGCTCGAAATTCTGGTGCGGCTCACTCATCGCGGGGCTTGCGGCTGCGATCCGCTGACCGGCGACGGGGCCGGCATTCTCCTTCAAATTCCCCACGCTTTTTACAAAATTGAATGCGCCAAGCTCGGTATCGAACTCCCGGCTGAGCAGGAATACGGAACCGGTCTGGTTTTTCTGCCGCAGGACGAAGTTCAACGCAAGAGCTGCATGGAAATGCTCGAACAGGCTGTCGAAGAAGAAGGACAGAAGCTGATCGGCTGGCGAAAAGTCCCGACCTGCAACCGGCTGATCGGCGAAACCGCCCGCGCTTCCGAACCGTATGTTATGCAGATTTTCATCGGCCGCGGCAAAGGAGTCTCCGACCCCCGCACCTTCGACCGCATGCTCTATATCATCCGTAAAGTCGCTGAAAACCGGATTTTCCACTCCGATCTAAAAGACAAAAACGACTTTTACATCCCGACGCTCACCTGCCGCATTATCATCTATAAGGGACTGCTCCTCCCCGAGCAGATGGAATTTTATTACCCCGACCTTCTCGACGACAACTTCACCAGCGCGCTAGCCCTCGTACACCAGCGCTACAGCACCAATACATTTCCGGCGTGGAAACTGGCTCAGCCGTTCCATGTGCTCTGCCACAACGGCGAAATCAACACGCTGCGCGGAAACTTCAACTGGATGAACGCCCGTCAGGGTCTTCTCAAGTCGCGGCTCTTCGGCGAAAACATCGACCGCCTCTTCCCGATCATTCAGCCCGGTCTTTCCGACTCCGCTTCGCTCGACCAGGCCGTTGAACTGCTCTACCACGGCGGGCGCTCGCTGCCGCACATCATGAGCATGCTCATTCCCGAAGCGTGGCAGAACCACAAAACCATGAGCGCCGAGAAAAAGGCGTTCTACGAATACCACTCCTGTCTGATGGAGCCGTGGGACGGTCCTGCTTCTATTCCCTTCACCGACGGCACCTGCCTCGGCGCTATCCTCGACCGTAACGGCCTGCGTCCGTCGCGCTACATCGTCACCAAAGACGGCTACGTCATCATGGGTTCGGAAACCGGAATCATGGATATCGACCCGGCCAACGTGGAGCGCAAAGGCCGCCTCGAACCGGGCCGCATGTTCCTCGTAGATATGGAAAAAGGCCGCATCGTGCCCGACGAAGAGATCAAGCACGAGATCGCCGCCGGCCAGCCCTACGAAAAATGGCTCAAAGAAAATCTCGTTCTGCTCTCCAGCCTGCCGCCGGAAGAAGCGGCCGGATGCGATCCGGAAACTTTGCTGCAGCGTGAACGCATGTTCGGCTACACGATGGAAGATCTGAACCTGATTCTCGCGCCAATGGCTAAAGAAGGTGCCGAGCCGAGCGGCTCGATGGGTATCGACACCCCGCTGGCCATTCTCGCCGAAAAACCGCAGCTTCTCTATAATTACTTCAAGCAGCTCTTCGCGCAGGTTACCAACCCGCCGCTCGATGCCATCCGCGAAGAACTGGTCACCTCGCTCGTCACCAATATCGGTGCCGAACAGGATCTTTTCGCCGAAACGCCGAAACATTGCAGCCAGCTCAAGCTTGATCAGCCGATCCTGACTAACGATGAACTCGCCCGTATCCGCAAACTAAACCGCGGAAACCTTAAAGCCGTCACCCTGCCGATGCTCTACAAGCTTGCGGACGGCGGCGCAGGCTTGCGCACCGCGCTCGAAAAGCTGTGTGCCGACGCTTCGCAGGCGATTGAAAACGGCTACTCGCTGCTGATTCTTTCCGACCGGCAGGCCGATCAGGAAAACGCGCCGATCCCGGCGCTGCTGGCGACCGCGGCCGTTCACAACCACCTGATTCGCAAGCTTCAACGTACGCGTTGCGGACTGATTATCGAAAGCGGCGAGCCGCGCGAAGTACATCATTTCGCGCTGCTGATCGGCTACGGCGCCGGAGCGGTCAATCCGTACATGGTCGGCCAGATTCTGGACGACATGATCAAACAGGAATTGCTCACCGGCATTGAATGGAAATATGCCGCCAAGAATTTTGTCAAATCCATCAATAAAGGACTGCTCAAAGTCATGTCCAAGATGGGTATCTCCACACTGCACAGCTATCGCGGCGCACAGATTTTCGAAGCCGTCGGGTTGAACAGCAGCGTGATCGACGCCTACTTCGCCGGCACCGCCTCGCGGATCGGCGGCATTGACCTCGACGGCATCGCCCGTGAAGTCAGCGCGCGCCATCAGGCGGCTTTCCCGAAACGCATCGCCGACAAAACCCTGCCTCTCGATATCGGCGGTGCCTACAAGTGGCGGCGCAACGGAGAAGATCATCTGTTGAATCCGCTGGCCATCGCCAAGTTGCAGGAATCCGTCCGCACCGACAATGCCGAACGGTTCAAGGAATTTTCTGACCTGGTTAACCACGATAACCGCACCACATACACTCTGCGCGGTCTCTTTGAGTTCAAGAAGGACCGCCAGCCGGTTCCGCTCAGTGAAGTCGAACCGTGGACCGCCATCGTCAAGCGCTTCAAAACAGGCGCCATGTCCTACGGCTCCATCAGCCAGGAAGCGCACGAAACGCTCGCGATTGCCATGAACCGCATCGGCGGCAAGAGTAACTGCGGTGAAGGCGGCGAAGATGAAGGCCGCTTCTTTCCGGATGAGAACGGCGACCTGCGCCGTTCGGCCATCAAACAGGTAGCTTCCGGACGCTTCGGCGTCACCAGCAACTATCTGACGAACGCCGACGAAATCCAGATCAAGATGGCTCAGGGAGCCAAGCCCGGCGAAGGCGGACAGCTGCCCGGCCATAAAGTTAAACCGTGGATCGCCAAAACACGCTATTCCACTCCGTATGTGACGCTGATCTCGCCGCCGCCGCATCACGACATTTACTCCATCGAAGACCTCGCGCAGCTCATCTACGACCTGAAGAGCGCTAACCCGTCGGCCGCCGTAACCGTTAAACTGGTTTCGGAAGTCGGCGTCGGCACGGTTGCGGCCGGTGTAGCCAAAGGTAAAGCCGATCTCGTTCTCATCAGCGGTTATGACGGCGGAACCGGCGCTTCGCCGCAATCCTCCATCAAGCATGCCGGTCTGCCATGGGAACTCGGTCTGGCCGAAGCCCAGCAGACACTGATCCTTAACAAACTGCGCAGCCGCATCCGCGTTGAGTGCGACGGTAAACTGCTGACCGGCCGCGACGTCGCCGTCGCTGCGCTGCTCGGTGCTGAAGAATTCGGCTTTTCGACCGGCCCGCTGATTACGCTCGGCTGTATCATGATGCGCGTCTGCCATCTGAACACCTGCCCCGTCGGCGTCGCCACGCAGGATCCTGAACTGCGCAAGAAATTCTGCGGCAAACCGGAATACGTCATTAACTTCTTCCATTTCGTTGCGGAAGAGCTGCGCCAGATCATGGCGGAACTCGGATTCCGCACGATGGACGAAATGGTCGGACACCGCGAACTGCTCGACGTCCGCGAAGCGGTGGAAAACTGGAAAGCCAGGGGACTCGATTTCTCGAAGATCCTTTATCAGCCCGTTACAGATGCTTCGACACCGATGCGTTGTACCGAAAAGCAAAGCAACGATCTGACCGATGCGCTCGACCACGAACTGATCCGGCAGGCAAAACCCGCACTGGACCGGGGCGAACGGGTGGTAATCCATGCACAGGTCCGGAACATCCACCGCACCGTCGGTGCTATGCTCAGCCACGAAATCTCCAAACGCTACGGGGAACGCGGCCTGCCCGACGACCGGATCACCATTCACGCAACCGGATCGGCCGGCCAGAGTTTCGGCGGATTCAGCGCGAAAGGCATCACCTTCCGCGTCACCGGCGATGCCAACGACTATTTCGGTAAAGGCCTGTCCGGCGCGAAACTCATCATCCGTCCGCCGGAAGATGCCACCTTTGTTGCAGAAGACAATATCCTGATCGGCAACGTCGCCTTCTACGGCGCCACCCGCGGCGAAGCCTACATCCGCGGCCGCGCCGGCGAACGCTTCTGCGTGCGCAACAGCGGCGTCCATGCGGTGGTGGAAGGGATCGGCGACCACGGATGCGAGTACATGACCGGCGGAAGCGTGGTTGTTCTCGGCCCGACCGGCCGCAACTTTGCCGCCGGTATGAGTGGCGGTATTGCCTACGTGCTCGACGAAGCCGGCGACTTTATTGAAAACCGCTGCAATTCAGAGATGGTGGACTTTGATCCGCTCACCAATGAAGATGTCGCTCTTCTGTGCGAACGGCTTGAAAAGCATGCGGAATACACCGGAAGCGCTGTAGCTAAACGGCTTCTCCACAACTGGCAGAACGCTGTGAAAAAATTCGTCAAAGTCATCCCGGTGGATTACAAGCGCGCGCTGCAGCGCATCGCCGACGAGAAGAGAACCGGGGAATAAGGAACCGCGAATTAACGCGAATAGACGCAAATAGTTTTTAGATTGGGAAATTTGTCATTCTAATTTGTTTCGGGTTTCGGAATTAGAATTTCGAATTTCTCTCCAGAGGAGAGAGTTATGGGAAAGCCAACTGGTTTTAAGGAATTCGAACGCAAGACACCGGCTGAACGGCCGATCGTTGAACGCATCAAGGACTACAATGAAGTCTATCGGCCGTTTCCCGAAGACAAGCTTCGGGAACAGGCCGCGCGCTGTATGAACTGCGGCGTTCCGTTCTGTCACATCGGCTGCCCGCTCGGAAATATCATTCCTGAATTCAACGACCTGACCTACAAAGGCCACTGGAAAAAAGCGTGGGAAATCCTCTCCGCCACCAATAACTTTCCGGAATTCACCGGACGGCTCTGCCCCGCTCCGTGCGAAGAGGCCTGCGTGCTCGGCATCAACGAACCGGCTGTCACCATCGAAAATATCGAGAAGGAAATCATTGAACACGCCTTCCGCGAAGAATGGGTTCTTCCTGTAATTCCGGAAACCCGTACCGGAAAAACCGTCGCCGTCATCGGCTCCGGCCCGTCCGGCCTCGCCGCCGCGCAGCAGCTAAACCGCGCCGGACATACCGTCACCGTATTCGAACGCGCTGACCGCGTCGGCGGGCTGCTGCGCTACGGCATTCCCGATTTCAAACTCGAAAAATGGGTCATCGACCGTCGCGTTGAACTAATGAAAACCGAAGGCGTGATTTTTAAAACCGGCGCGGCAGCCGGCACCGATATTTCCGCTGATGAACTGAAACAGTTTGATGCCGTCGTGCTCGCTATCGGTTCAACGGTCGGCCGCGATATGCCGGTACTGGGCCGAGACCTCAAAGGAATTCACTTCGCGATGGAATTCCTGCCGCTGCAAAATAAAACCTGCGCCGGCGATTTCGCCGCGCCGCAAATTTCCGCCCAGGGCAAAAACGTTGTTGTCATTGGCGGCGGCGACACCGGCAGCGACTGCGTCGGAACCTCCATCCGCCACGGCGCACGCAGCGTCGTCAACTTTGAGCTTTTCCCGGAACCGCCTGGAACCCGCCCGGCTCACCAGCCATGGCCCTACTGGCCGATGAAACTGCGCACCAGTTCCTCGCACCGCGAAGCGGGTGAAGATCCCCGCCGCTATTGCATGCTCACCAAAGAATTCAACGGACACAACGGACACGTCACAAGCGTACGCACCGTCAACGTCGAGTTCACCCGCGAGCGCCAGACCGGCAAATCCAATATGGAAGAAGTGCCCGGCTCGCAGAAAGACTGGCAGGCCGACCTCGTCCTGCTGGCGCTTGGCTTCACCGGCCCCGAACGCGACAATGCGGTCAAAGCTCTCGGCGTTGAACTCGACAAAGCGGGTAATATCAAGACCGCGAAGAACTATCAGACCTCGGTTCCGAACGTCTTTGCCGCCGGCGACTGCCGCCGCGGACAATCGCTCATCGTCTGGGCGATTTCCGAAGGGCGCGAAACCGCCCGTTGCGTCGATGAATTCCTGATGGGCGAAACCAGCCTGCCCACTCGCGGCTCCGCCGAACTTCCTCGGAGATAAGCAGACCTGGGGCTTGAGCAACCCGGAGTTTCCAATGTTTGGAACTCCGGGTTTTTCTTTCTGAAAATTCCAACAAAGCCTATGTAGTTAAAAACTGCTCTGAGGGCTTTTCCTCAGAGCAGTGCGTAAGGGTTACTTACACTTTTTATTTCGCGCTTGCGTCAAAGCAGAAGCCGCCACGGAACGCGCCGCCTTAGAAGACGATGTCCGCATGATCTTGCTCGCTTTAGATGCCACACGTTTAGATGTGTATTCGTGTTTAGCCATGTTAAGTATCCTTTTGACTAATGGTCATTAGAATTATACTTTCAATGGCGAAGATTCTTAATGGTCTTCGCCGCTGATCAACTGGTGGCTTCGCGCCTCAAGGAATTACTGATTTGCCGTCCGTCTTTCCTTGAGGCCGTGTTTTTTATACATGGCGCGGGAATGTTCGCCGTCAATCCGCGCAAAAAGTTCTTCTCATATAAAATCTCCTGCTTTCTATAAATCCGGTGCTATTTCATCTGAGAAACGTCCTAAATTCCTTTTGACCTTGTTTAAGATAGCCTGAACAATTATCAGATCGTCCTCATCTAGAACCCTGACCTCACTATCGATACCCGGGCCTTTGAAATGAACAACATACTCGTCCGGCGCACGTTCGATTGTTTTTTGCTGCACAGATACCGCTACTGCATCCGGGTTGAGACTCGTGACAGCAGGCATGCTGTTATTTTGTGGAGGTGCAGACGCATCACCTATAACATCGTGGCCATCTCGCACAAAATAGTTATCATCTTTCAACAGGGCGGCCATCCGAGCTGCGTCGATTAAATAACCAGACACTCGGGAGGCTACTGACTCTTCAACGCCAAACTCTCGAATTAAAATTTTATCCAAAATTTCAACCGGCAGTTTTGTATCGTGAAAGCGGTCGTATATCTTTTGAAATAAAGGTACTCCTAAGAATACTTTCTTCAGAACCCTGGCGGCCTCTTCTTCCGTGTAAGCATGCCTATACTCTTTAAAAAGAGGTGTTGTTGCGAGCTGGCCGCGCGCGTTATCTACAAGACCATACTTTCCGGCAGCACCAATTAGCGCGCTAAAGGCCCCGCTTATTTTCAGGTTCATCTTTTCAGCAGCCATTGCTTTTGTCGCACCACCTCCGAGTTCGCCAACAGCTTTAGCTAAAGCCAAGCTATTCATCAGCGACGCCCGTGGATATTCCAGTATTTTCGGCATAATGCACACTCCCTGTTATGTATGCCTTTAGATTAGCCAAAACATACTGATCGTCAATGCTTTTTATGCTAATTTTATTTTCATCGCAACTTACTTTATATAAACGTGTTACGTTTCGTCGTGTCTTTTTTAGCTATAAATATTTAAATAAATAGCTATTTGATGACTGTTTTAGCGTAAATAAAAGGAATGTATTATCTAAAAACTTAAGCCATAAAAGCCACAGAGCTTGTTCGAGATTTTGATTCTTCCCAGCGTTTTAAGCCGATTTTACCAGATCTACAGCTGAAAAATTCCTATCCGGCTCCGGTTCTTATTTTAAAAATACCAAAACGACCTCAGGATTGCTTTCAGATTTGCATCTGTAAAACTTCTCCGCCTTTTTTACAAAGAGGCCAATCCCGTAATCTAGTAATTTTCCAATGTCTAACCCCATCAGCGTCCATCCGCGGTTAATCGTCCAATGTTTGAATTTTTTGCGTTTTTCGTGGCGATTAATTTCCATCCGCCTTCGTGCGACTCCGGCGCGATAAGATGGTTGGAACATTTGCGTTCTTTGCGGTTAATTGTTTGGTTGCCGCTTTCCTCCGTGGTTAACTCCACGCCTTTTAAAAGGAGAACTGATGAGCGAAATCCCCGCCTGCCCGAAATGTAATTCCGAATACGCCTATGAAGACGGCGCAATGTTCGTCTGTCCCGACTGCGGTCATGAATGGACGCCCGGCGGTGAAGAGGCGGAAACGCCCGCGACAGAAAAAGTCATCAAAGACGCCAACGGAAACGTGCTTCAGGACGGCGACACGGTTTCGGTCATCAAAGATCTGAAAATCAAAGGCTCATCACTGGTCGTCAAAGTGGGAACGAAGGTGAAGAACATCCGCCTCGTGGATGGTGACCATGACATCGACTGTAAAATCCCCGGCATCGGCGCGATGGGATTGAAGTCCGAATTCGTCAAAAGAGTTTAATCGGCGATCCAGATTTCCACAGCTTTTCGTGATCAAGATGCCAGTACAGCCGGAACTCAGGCGAAGCCGTGGATCCGGCTATTAATGCTCAGAAGCCGGATCTACGGGGCGAATACGCCCTAAGTTCCGGCTTTACCTTTTTGCGGCCACGCCGTCCCGCCGGAGCCTATCCAAAAATTCTGTGGCCGACTGTTTCTTCTGTAGGTGCGGCCGCTGGCCGCGCTCTTCTTTCCGCGGTCACCGACCGCGGCTTCTACAGTTCATCTAAAACGCTCTAAAGTCCAAAGCCTTCCTCTTCACTTGAGATAGCAGACGACTTTCTGTTCGATCGCGTTGGCCCAGAGGTTGACGCCGCTGCCGCCGGGCAGGTCGCGCGCTTCAATGACGCACACGGTGTCGGCCCATTTTTCCGCTGACGGAACCAGCTCAAGCAGACGGTTGCGGCTCTGCCGGAAAAACTCTTCGTTGAGGAAGTTGTTCCCCTGTTTCGGGAAGAGCGCCAGATAGAGCATGTTGTTTTCAACCAGCTCATTCAGGAAGTGCGTGCCGAGCGATACGTCGGGAACCAGATGTTCGTGCATGGCGACAATTTCACACAGGACATTGACCTGATTGATGTCGCTGAAGCTGACGGGAATTCCGAGCTCCGGGCTGCTGGTGCCCCAGCGTCCGGGGCCGAGCAGCATGGTGGTGCTGTCCGCCGGCGAGGTATGGTTGATCTCGCCGATCAGCCGGGCGACGGCGTAGCGTTCCTGCTGCGGGAGTTTTCCGTAAAGTGCAGGCACCACATAAATCAGGCGATCCACCGGAATCAGGCGGCTCTGCCCGACGACCGCGCCGCGCGCTTCGATGATACGGTCTTTTTCCGGAACTTTGATTGAGGGAAGTTTCACCGCGCCGATGCCCTGCACCTGAAGCGGGCGGCACTGGACGAGGTTGATGCGGTAATTTTTTTCATCCACGAAGTTCATGGTGAATTCGATGTCCACCGGATAATCGTAGGCTTCATGCAGAACACGGAGGATGTCGCGCATATCCTGAACGAAGGGCGTTTCCTTGAGCAGTTTATCAAACGTGAGCATCCGGCGCTCAACCCGCCGCCCGTCGGATAAATTGACGGAGTCGGCCGCGGCAAACAGTTCCAGCGGCAAATCTTCCGGCGGCGTTTTGATGAGATCGCTGAACAGTTCGGAAACCGGCTGATTGGATTCGAGATCGAGGCAGTCCACGCGCCGCTGCGTATATTGCAACGTCGCTTCAAAGTTTCCTTCCGGCCGTTTGTCCGGCGCGTTCAGCGCGACGATACGGGTATGGTCGTCGTCCGAGCGATCGACGGCGCGCGTTCCGAGTCCGAAGACCAGCCGCATGACGCCCGCCTTCGGATCAATTTCCGGACTCCAGGCGTACGGATTAAATGAGAAGGCAACGCCCGCCGCCTGCGGATAAAAATAGTGTCCGTACGAAGCGCCGGAAACCCGCATGACCAGCAGCGCCATCTGTTCGTCTTTATCGAGCGCGCCGCGGTGGGCGCGGTAGTTCAGCGCCCGCTCGCTCATCGAGCTGGCGTAAATCGTTTTCACGGCGGCGAGCAGATCCTGACGGCGGCGTTCGCGCGGCCCCTGATTGGCGCAGAAGACGCTGTCATATTTTCCGGCGTAGGAGTTGCCGTAGTTGTCTTCGAGCAGCGACGACGAGCGCACGATGAACGGCGACGGGCCGAAGTAGTCGAGCATTTCATCCAGCTGCTGGAGAATGTAGTCGGGGAAATCGCCGCGGATAATCATGTGGCGGGCCTCTTCGGCTCCTTCGAGAAACCGCTCCGGATCGCGCTGGTTCTGACGCACTTTCCAGATCCCGTTGCGCACGAGGAAGGTGTAGAACACGTCCGAGCCGATGAAAAACGAATCGTGCTCTTCGAGCAGCTCCACATAACGCGGATCGGCGCGCTTGAGAATCGCGCGGGCCAGCAGCATCCCGACGGTTTTACCGCCGATCAGCCCGGTGCCGATCATACGCTTGCGCACGTCGAGAATATCTTCGAGCGTCAGATTTCGCGCAATCAGCCGCTGCATGCCTTCGTCGCGCGAAATGATCATCCGCGCAAGCTGCTCGTAGAGAATTTTCCCGCGCTCGGGAATGTCCGGGCGGTACGTTCCCGCCTTGATCATTTCGCGGGCACGGACAAACGCCGTTTCCCAGAAATCGCCGCTGCTGTCCGCGCTCAGCCCCGACCAGCGGGCCGAGGTGAGAATTTCGGAAATGATATTGCTGGAGCTGACGGCGTGAAACGTGTCGTCCTCTTTCCGCCATTCGTGAAGCATGTTAATCGTCGGCGAGTGGCGGTGCTGTGTCTTCATCGGTCGCAGATACAGATTGCCCTTGTGGGAATAAACGTCGAGGAAAAGCTGTGTTGTGCGGCTGATCGGGCCGATGGCGCGCTGCGTGTGATAGTTGCGAAACAGCGCGAAGTACGTGACGGTCTCAAGGTCAAAGAGGTAAGGACAGGTCAGCATGAAAAAATTGCCGAGCATCTGGTCGGAATACCAGTCCACCGCCAGACACGACAGGCAGTCGAACACGTAAAACGCGCCCTTGCCGGTTCGGCGGATTACTTCATGAATGCGGGCAATAAACGCTTCGAAGCCAATCTGCGGATCAAGTTCGTGAACTTCCGTCGCCATAAACGACGGCAGCAGCGGCTCATGGCGGGCGAAGCGGAAATAGATCAGCACCCGGCCGTTATCCAGCGCCGCCCGGGCGAACGGCAGCACGAACGCCTGATATTCGGCAATATCATCCACCTGCCAGACAATGTTATCGCCCGCCAGCACGCCGCGAATCGTGTGATCGAGATCCGGAATCCCCGTACTCAGAGTCGTGCTGAAAGGTTTCATAAAGGTCTCCTGCTGACGCCCGCCGTTCTCTCATTTTTACTGAAATTTTGAAAACCAATATTCAGTACTCCCCGACATGAATAAAAAAGGGAGCCCGGAGAGCTCCCTTTCGTGTGATGCAGTGCCGCCGGACTTAGATAAGACCCTGAGCGAGCATAGCATCGGCCACTTTGGTGAATCCGGCGATGTTGGCACCGGCCACATAGTTGCCCGGACAGCCGTATTCGGCGGCGGTTTCGAAGCAGTTTTTGTGGATGTTGACCATGATAGTGTTGAGTTTTTCGTCGACTTCTTCGCGGCTCCAGCTCATGCGCATCGAGTTCTGGCTCATTTCGAGACCGGAAGTAGCCACGCCGCCGGCGTTGGCCGCTTTGCCCGGACCGTACAGAATCTTCTTGGCGAGGAAACGTTCAACGGCTTCCGGTGTGCTCGGCATGTTGGCACCTTCGCTGACCAGGAAGCATCCGTTGTCGAGCAGGGTCTTGGCATCGTTGCTGTCGATTTCGTTCTGTGTGGCGCTCGGGAATGCGCAATCGCATTTGACGCCCCAAGGACGCTTGCCTTCAAGATACTGCGCCTTGCTGAACTTCTTGGTGTATTCGCTGATGCGGCCGCGCTGCACGTTTTTGAGATCCATGACCCAGGCGAGCTTTTCTTCGCTGATGCCATCCATGTCCACAATCGTTCCGGCAGAATCAGACAGTGTAACGGCTTTCCCGCCGAGCTGGTTGATTTTCTGTACGGTGTACTGTGCGACGTTACCGGAGCCGGAAACCGTACACACTTTACCTTCGAGGCTGGTGCGACGGGTCTTGAGCATTTCCTGCGCAAAGTAAGTGGCGCCGTAACCGGTGGCTTCCGGACGGATCAGCGAACCGCCCCACTTCAGGCCTTTGCCGGTGAGTACGCCGGTGAACTCGTTGCGGATGCGACGGTACTGGCCGAACATGAAGCCGATTTCACGTCCGCCTACGCCGATGTCGCCGGCCGGCACGTCGGTGTCCGGACCGATGTGGCGCTGCAGTTCAGTCATGAACGACTGGCAGAAGCGCATCACTTCGCTGTCGGATTTGCCTTTCGGATCGAAGTCCGAACCGCCCTTGCCGCCGCCCATCGGAAGTGTGGTCAGCGCGTTTTTGAAAACCTGCTCGAAGCCGAGGAACTTCAGGATGCTGGCGTTGACGCTGGGATGGAAGCGCAGGCCGCCTTTATACGGACCGATAGCGCTGTTGAACTCAAAACGGAAACCGCGGTTGACCTGAACCTGGCCTTTATCATCCTGCCACGGCACGCGGAAGATGATCTGGCGTTCAGGTTCGACGAGACGGTGCAGAATTTTTGCATCGCACAGATCTTTGCGGCGGGCCATCACCGGCTCCAGTGATTCGAGCACTTCGCGCACAGCCTGCAGAAACTCCGGCTCACCCGCGTTGCGGCGTTCGACAATCTCCAGTACTTCTTTTACTACACTCATTTTCGTCTCCATGTTCAGGTTTTTGGTTTACTCCTATACGGCATTCAAGCGGCGTATAAATTCAACAACAACAGCGCCATTTCATCCAAAAACCTTCGCCGGTCAACGGTTATTTTTTAAGCCGAAGTTGCATTAAAAATTTTATACGGCATTATTGCCGTATGTATAAAAATGCAGTCAGCCAAAGTCTCGCAATTCGGCGAAATGCCGCGTCGCGCGATGTCAGGTTATACGGCGGATTTTAAAACGCACTTTTTTTGGTCAAACGGAGGTTAAAAACGATGAATGTCCGGAACGACAAAGCGCGCGCAGCGGTTTTGCGGGCGCTCAGCGAACTCGACGGCCCGGCCGGCGCGGCACGGATCGCCGAACGGCTCCCCGGCATGGGCGTCCGGCTTCAGCCGCGCACCATCCGTCTATACCTGACCGAACTCGACCGCGACGGACTGACTGCCCTGAACAGCCGGCGCAAAGGCCGCGTTATCACCGAGCTGGGCCGCGCCGAACTGGAACGCTCCGATGTCGTAGCCAAAGTCGGCTTTGTCCGCGGACGGATTGATACACTCGGCTACCGGATGACTTTCCGCAGCGATGCCGGAACCGGAACGGTGATCGCCAACTTCGCGCTGGTTCCGTCGCGCGACCTGTCGCGGGTTTTCGCTGAAATCAAACCGGTCTTTTCGCGCAACCTGAGCATGGGAAACCGTCTCAGTCTGGTGCGGGCTAATGAGACGCTTTCCGGGCGATCCATTCCAGGCGGTTACGCCGCGCTGGGAACCCTCTGCAGTGTTACGGTTAACGGCATTTTGATGGCCGAAGGCATTCCAGTCACTTCGCGCTACGGCGGACTGATTGAAATGCGGCAGGGCCGGCCGGTGCGGTTTGTCGAGCTGATGGAATACTCCGGCGTAACCGTCGATCCGCTCGAAACATTCATCCGCGCCGGCATGACGGATGTGCGCGAAAGCGCACGCAGCGGCCACGGTATCATCACCGCCAGCTTCCGCGAAATCCCGTCGGTCGCGCTCGACGATGCACGGCGGGTTTTCGACCGGCTTCAGCGCGCCGGCATGGGCGGCATCCTGATGATCGGCCGGCCCGGCCAGCCGCTGCTGGATATCCCGGTGGCCGAAGGCCGCACCGGCTTTATCGTCGTCGGCGGACTCAATCCGGTGGCGGCCGTTGTTGAAGCAGGGATTCCCTGTGAACTGAAATCGCTCTCCGGCCTCGAAGAATTCAGCCGCTTCAGCGCCTGCGACGAAACCTTCCGCCGCTACATGGACGCGCTGCGCTAAACCGGGAATATTTTCCCGGTTTAGCCAGAACTCCGCGGGCGAAAAAAAGTTAATTTTGGCAGTAACTTTTGAAAAAGAAGCGTTATAGTCTGCCCCCATGTCGCCTTTTAAACTCCATTGTTTTTCCGCGGCGGCAGCCCTGCTTTCTCTTTCGGGGCTGCTCTATGCCGATGACACTCTGACCTGGCAGGACTGTTTCGCCCGGACGGTCGAAAACAACGTTGATCTCTCCATTGCGAAACTGAAGCTGAAAGAGGCGGAAGCGCAGGTAAAATCCCAGCAGTCAGTTTATTATCCCACTGTGGATGCCGGCGCTAAACGAACCGTCGGCGAAAGCAAAACAGACGGAACCGGAGGCCTGGATGGCACGGAAAGTCTGTCAACCTCGCTGAATGTCGATTATACGATCTTTGACGGCTTCGGGAACCGCGCCCGGGTGACTAAAACAGAGGCCGAGCTTTACGCAGAAAAAGCCAACTTCGATCAGACGCGCTCAAACGTTGAATACGATTTGCGCAAAGCGTTTTCCGACCAGATCTATGCGCAGGAACTGCTGGAGCTGATGAAAAACATCGCCGCCCGGCGCGCTGATAATGCGCGGCTGGTTCAGATGCGGTATGAAGGCGGCCGCGAACACAAGGGCTCACTGCTACTGAAACAGGCGCAGCTCACCGAAGCGCTTTATAATGTTGAAGAGGCCCAGCGTTCAATTGAGCTGGCCCGCCGCAAGCTGGCTGGACTCATGAAACAAACCAGCTTTTCTGATTTTCTGGTGATTGGCGAATTGCACGCCAATGAGCCGCCCTCCGGCATATCGCTGGATGAGCTGGCGCGGCAGACGCCGTCTTATCATTCGGCTGAAGCCAATATAAAGGCCATGGAGCAGAACTTTATTATTACGCGCAGCGAACGCTTTCCGAAAATCACCGCCTCCGCCAGCCTGTCGGGATCCGGCGAGAGCGATATAAAAACAAAAAGCTGGCAGACCGGCATCGCGGTATCGCTGCCGCTTTTTACCGGAGGGAAGCTTTCGCAGGATATTATTATTGCCGGCCTGAAGCGCGAGCAGTCCCGGCTGGATGCTGAAAACACGATGCTGGATCTGCTGAACAGTCTGCAGACCGCGATCAATACCTACCGCAACAGCTACGGGGCATTGAGCGTGCAGAAAGCGCAGCTGGAAGCCGCCGAAACCCGCGCAACCGTGGCGCGGGCGCAGTACCAGCAGGGATTAATCAGTTTTCAGGACTGGGACACAATTGAAACGCTGTGGATTAACAGCCAGCGCAGCTGGCTCTCGAGCCGGCGGGCGGCTGATCAGGCGGAAGCGGCCTGGAAGAATGCGATGGGTCTGAGCTCAATAGAGCAGGAGTCAAGGGTCAGGAATCAGAGGTCCGGAGTCGGAGAATAAAGTCATGGCGGTTCAGAATGTCATAGAGCTGGAGGTGTATAAGAAATCCTATCAGCAAGCCATGACCTTTTTTGAGGTCAGCAAACGTTTTCCTGCCGAAGAGCGGTATGCGTTGATCAGTCAAGGAAGGCGGTCATCGCGTTCCGTGCCGATGAATTTAAGAGAAGCATGGGCCAAGCGCCGATATGCAGCACATTTTGTGAGCAAGCTCACGGATTGCGATGGTGAAAACGCCGAAACGGACACCTCCTTGGATTTTGCGCGCGACTGCGGCTATATTACGATTCAGGAACACGCGGATATGACGGCATTGAACCATGAAATAGGAAAAATGCTCGGAGCTTTGATCAAGAATCCGGAGAAGTTCTTACTGACTCCTGACTCTTGATCCCTGACTCCTGAAAAGAAGGATTCGTTATGAAGAAAACTGTTTTTATTCTCATCGTGCTGGCGCTGGCAGGCGGCGGATTCTGGTTTTATACCATGCAAAAGAAAAAAGCTGCGGCTGCCGCTGAAGCGCAGAAATTTATACCGGCAAAAGTAGAACTTAAAACCCTGCGCCGGACGGTCGAAAGTACAGGCCAGATAAGTCCGGCCAACCGTCTGGAAGTTAAATCGCCGATCGCCGGCCGCATCGAAGCGCTTCTGGTGGATGAAGGCGATAAGGTTGAGAAAGGCCAGATTGTCGCCTGGATCAGCTCTACCGAACGGGCCACGCTGCTCGACACGGCCCGGGCAAAAGGTCCGGCCGAAGTAAAATACTGGGAAGAAATTTATAAAGCGGCCCCGCTGGTCGCTCCGCTCAGCGGTACCGTCATTGTCCGCTCGCTGGAGCCCGGCCAGACCATTACTTCCACCAGCGCGGTTCTCGTGATCGCCGACCGGCTGATCGTCGTCGGACAGGTGGACGAGACAGACATCGGAGCTCTGTTCGCCGGACAGCGGGTGAGTGTAAAGCTCGACGCCTATCCGGACTCTGCTTTTGAGGGAACCGTTGCAAGCGTCGCCTATGACTCAAAGATGGTAAGCAACGTAACCATGTATGAAGTGGAAGTGACACCGGAAAATCTGCCGGACTTTGCCCGCAGCGGCATGACCGCCACACTGACGTTCCTGGTGGAAGAACATAAAGATGTTCCGGCTGTGCCGACCGCGGCGCTCGAATACCGCAAGAGCAAAGCCTTTGTGCGCCTGCCTGCCAAAGACGGTAAGACGCCGGAATCCCGCCCGGTTAAAACCGGTCTCAGCGAAAACTCTTTTACCGAAATCATTGAGGGCCTTGCGGTCGGCGGCGAAGTACTGATTCCGCAGGTTGTCCGTAAAAAAGAAAACGGCGCCAATCCGTTCATGCCGGGACGTCCGTCGGGTTCCGGTTCACGTTCGCAAGGCGGAGGCTCCGGCCGCAGCAGCGGAATGCGATAAAAGTTATGCTTCGCTTAACCAACATCTGCAAAAGCTATCAGATGGGCGAGTACACCGTACACGCCTTGAAAAACGTCTCGCTGACGATCGACCGCGGCGAATTTATAGCCATCATCGGCACCTCCGGCTCCGGCAAATCGACGCTGATGCACACCATCGGACTGCTCGACCGGCCGGACGGAGGAACATACGAAATCAACGGAGAAAATGTTACCGGTCTGTCCGACACACAAACCGCCCGACTGCGCAACCGAACGATCGGCTTTATTTTCCAGCAGTTCAATCTGCTCCAGCGCGCTTCCGCGCTCGAAAACACCAATCTGCCGCTGCTCTATTCCGGGAAAACCTCCGAAGTTCATCGCGGAGAAAAAATGCTGGAGCGTGTCGGCCTCGGCAACCGGACACACCACCGGCCCAATGAACTTTCAGGCGGGCAGCAGCAGCGCGTCGCCATTGCCCGCGCGCTCGTCAACAATCCCTCGATCATTCTCGCGGACGAGCCGACCGGAAATCTGGACTCTAAAAGCTCCAAAGACATCATGGCGCTCTTTCGCGCTCTGCACCGGCAGGGCCTTACGGTGGTTCTCGTCACGCACGATATCGAAGTGGCTGAACATGCCGACCGCATCATCACCATTCGCGACGGCGAGATTCAGGAAGACCGCCGCAATGAAACGCCGGTCATCAATGAGCAGGCGGAAGAAGCGATTCTTGAAATTCTGCGTGAAGATTCAAAAAAACGAAACTGGCTGGCCGTTTTCCAGGAAGGGACGGCCCTCACCCGCCAGAGTCTGCGCGCGCTCTGGAACAACAAGGCCCGTACATTTCTCTCCGCTCTCGGCATTCTGATCGGCGTCGCCGCCGTTATTGCAATGGTTTCACTCGCACTTGGCGCTAAAGCCTCAGTGAAAGAACAGCTTTCACGGCTCGGCTCCAACCTGCTCAGCATCCGGACGGCTTCACGCAGCAACCAGGGCGTACAGTTGCAGGCCGGGGAAGTCTCTCGAATGGTTCTTGAAGATGCGACGGCTGTCTTGCAGGTACCGTCCGTTAAACGCGCGGCCTCGACAATCCGCGGCGGCGTACAGCTTCAGTACGGTTCAAAAAACTGGGCCACCTCGGCCTACGGCGTCTCGCCGGATTACGCGCCGATGCGCGCCGAAGTTCCGGTGCTCGGACGCTATATTACCGACGAAGATGTTCTGCGGCGCGCGCAGGTTGCCGTAATCGGTATGACCCCGCTCCGTTCCCTATTCGGAGAAAATGAAAATCCGATCGGAAAAATGATCCGTATCAACCGCAGGTCGTATGAGATCGTCGGCGTACTTCCCGAACGGGGCTCCAGCGCATTCGGCGACCAGGACGATACAGTCCGGATCCCGATTACGACCGCCCTGTACCGCCTTTTCGGCAAACGCTACCTCGATGGAATCGATACAGAAATCGATAAAACAGAAAACATTCCTCAGGCGCAGGAAGACCTCCAGGCACTCATGGCCGCACGCCACAACCGCGATCCGGCCGAAAACCCGTTTGAAATCCGCAATATGGCTGAAATTCAGGAAGCCCTCAGCTCCACCACAAAAATCATGTCGATGCTGCTCGCCAGCATTGCGGGCATTTCGCTGATCGTCGGCGGTATCGGCATTATGAACATCATGCTCGTCTCCGTCACTGAGCGTACCCGTGAAATCGGTCTACGCAAGGCGCTCGGTGCCCGGCGGCAGGATATTATGGCGCAGTTCCTGATTGAAGCGCTCGCCATCAGTCTGCTGGGCGGCCTTTCCGGCCTCGGACTGGGTATTGGACTGAGCCTTGCCATGGCGAAGGGCGCGGGCTGGCCCATGCAGATCAGCAGCCTGTCGCTAATCGTCGCCTTCGGCTTTTCGGTCTTCATCGGCATCTTTTTCGGCCTCTGGCCCGCGATGAAAGCATCGAAACTCGATCCGATCGAAGCCCTGCGCTACGAGTGACTTTGGAAACAGACCCAACGGACAGAACAGACGTAACAGAATACTAACCCCCGTCCCCATTCCGTCCGTTTTGTCTGTTTATTCCTCCGGTTCTGGCCTTGTAAAGCCGCTCCGAAAAACCGCCGCCCTTTTCAAACTCCTGCGCCTGCCGGTTCAGCAGGCGCTCCGTCAGCCAGTGCGCCTGCGCGGCCAGAATCGCGCCAAGATTCGCGGCTCGTTCCTCGGCAGGTTGCTGTTTGCCGCGAGCGTTGATCCATTCCGCCGCCTCTTCCACCGTTTCCGGACGCAAAGCCCGCGCCTCTTCAAAGGCCGGTTCGCCCATTTCCCAAAGGCGGAGATTCCGCCGTTTCAAATGCTTTTGATAGTCCCGTTCCAGTTCGCCGATACTGCTCTTCGCCACATTTGTCAGATTCATCTCCAGCTTTTTACTGGTCGCACTGTCCTCGCTGCCTTCGCCGATATTCTGATAGCCGCTGCGCGCCGCCTGCACCATCTGGTCGAAGTGGCGGTCTTTCGGCGGAACATAACGCTCGCAGAAGCGGCAGGTGTAGTCGTAGCAGAGTTCCGCCACCTGAAACGCCTTCAGCTTGCGAAACCCGCCGTGTGCGCCGTAAATCCGCCCCGAGGCAGGGGAGTTCAACGCCCGCTGATCTTTTTTTCCGGAACCGTTTTGTCCGCTCTGTCCGTTTGTTTGATTCACTTTCGCCACCACTTTCCTAACCTTGGAAAGTTTGTACCGAAGTGCGGGCGTTTCATCCAGCCTGAATATCTGGTGGGAAACGTAGACGCGATGTCCTCACCGCGTTCAGTTAATTCGGGGAGAAACGCGGTGAGGACACCGCGTCTACATTAAAAACATCGCTATGCCTTGCCTTCGACAATTTTAATTTCCTCTTCCGTCAGGTCGTAGAGTTTATAGACCAGCCGGTCGATTTCGGCTTCGAGGGCGGAGACGTCCGCTTCCGGATTTTCCTTTTTCTGCGCCAGGATTTTTTCCACCCGCTTTTCAATTTCCGATTGCTGCGCGGGCGTCGCAACTGGGATTGGCGTACTCGACAGCGGCTCCTTATCAATCTGCAACTGTCGTCCTTGAATTTTCCCGCGATGTCGCAACCAAAAATTCACAGCACTAGAATTCATAACACCAACAAGATATTCAGGACTAATTCTATCTGTTTTGATTATCAGATAAGCACGAGAAACGTAATAGTCATCATAAACCAAAGTAAATGAAGGGGACATGGTTTTACGTAAAGACAATACACGTGCGCCCCCTTTCTTAAATAAAAACTCTTCACGCGAACGGTGTAGTCCGTATGGCGCGTTAACAGACGTGATAATAGTTGCATAACGATCCAAATGCGATTTTAGGACGGGATGGACGCTCATCTGATCTGAATCCTTAAACGAGCTGTCGGTGTATATAATCCAATATTCATTCTTAGGATGTTTAGCCCATTTCCAAATATGCTTTGGCGTGTAGTACGGGCGAAGAAGCCCCAACTCAGACGAACTTAATCTCATGGATTGAACTTCGTAATCGGACAAAACAAAAACACCAGCACCAACTTCAGAAGCAACACCATGTTTTAACAGCTCAGATTGTGATTTTTTTGAAACAGAATCTTGAAGGACATCTATACCGGAAAATATTTCAAACAATGGTGTTAGGAATTCCACCCCGACCCGCTTTATCCCATTAATCAAATTTGTGATATGCGAGAAGTCAGGCTTGCCTGCAACAACTCTCCGAAGGTCAAAAGAGTAACAACTTGGAATTTGTCTTTTCTGACAACACAAAACCATTGTCTGTATGGAGGCATTCTCAAAAACTTTATAATCACCAAAATCAAAAAGTTTTATAATTTCAGCTTCTTTTAATATTTTTTGCCGCAGTTTTGAGGCCCCATCATTAGTTACCCAGTTATTCGTCGCTATAAAACACAGGAGCCCGCTGTCTTTAACTAATAAATCAAACCCTATGCACGCAAATTGATACCAGATATCCATTTTCCCCTGATAATACGGGGATTCACGAGTCCCATCGAATGCAGCACGATTATCGTCTTCTTTTATGTAAGGCGGGTTCCCAATCACCGCGTCGAAACCGATAAACTGGCCATCGTCGTCGAGCACTTCCGGAAACTCAAAGCGCCACTCAAAGGCGTTTTCATAAATTTTGTGCTCCGGACGGTCTCAATTTCCGCTTCCAGCTTTTCAGCGGCCGCTGTGTGCTCCTTAACCTTTTTGTTCCAGTCCGCCTTTTCTTTCTTCGACAGCTCGAACAGTTGCGTCTGTTGAGTCAGTTCAAAGAGTTTGCCGTGCTCTTTCCGCAGGCGGACAACGCGCGGATCGTTGGAATAAATTTCCGCCTCAAAGTTGCCTTTAATATCGCCGATCAGTTTCTCCATTGCCCGCTTCTGCTCTTTGGATTCGGCGTTGCGGTAGCTCATGACGGCCAGCCGGTAAGCATCAATCGTCCACTTGCCTTTTTTGAGCGCTTTCTTCAAATCGGCGTCCAGGGCGAAGCGGCTAATGAGCGAGTTGCCGCATTTGATGTTGATGTCGATGTTCGGCAGGGTTTCCAGTTCGTCTTCCGCTTTGTAATAGGCGTTTTTGAGCAGTTCAATCCAGAGGCGCAGGCGGCAGATTTTTACCGAGTTCGGGTTGATGTCCACGCCGAACAGGCAGTTTTCAATAATGGTCTGCTTTTCGTGGAAGAGCATTTCCTGAACCCTTTGGCTTTCCTTCGCCTTCGGTTTGTACTCGAAAAACTCGCCGTTTTCATCGGTAACGAACAGCTCATCGTTGACGACTTCCACATGATAGTTTTTCAGCCGCTTGCCTTCGCGGTCGCACAAAACGCCCAGCTCGCTCTTGAGAGCAATCAGTTCATTCAGCGCGGAAACCAGAAAGTGGCCGGAGCCGACCGCCGGGTCGCAGATTTTTAGCGAATTGATGATCTGGTTGGCTTCGGCGTTGCCGTCAATCCGATCGGCGAGCTGTTCAACCGTTTCACAGTTCCAGCCCTTTTCCTGATTAAACTTCTGAATCACGGCGCGGCGGATGGTTTCGCGGCACATGTACATGGTGATAAAGCCGGGCGTGAAGAACGAGCCGTCTTTGTAGCCGTTGATTTTCTCGAAGATCAGGCCGAGCACAGAGGCGTTGATCAGCGTCTTGTTGTCTTCCTGAATTTCTTCCGCCCCGTCGGCGGTGAAGTCGTAGGCGTCCAGAAATGCAAAAAAGTATTCCAGTGCGTCGAGTTCGCCGGTGCGTTTCTTCCCGTTCTTGTCTTTCAGCACCGTTGCCGGATGCACCGGCAGCGTCCGGTCTTTAATTTGGCTGATAAACAGTCCGGCGTGTTCGATGGCGGAGGGTTCAAACAGCGAGCTGTTGAGATACGGAACCTTGCCGAACCGTTTTTTCATTTCGGCGCTGCGTTCGCCGGGCGTGCGGGCCAGCACTTCAAAGAACAGGCCGTTCAGGTCGTCATAGCTGCCGACCTTTTCCAGATTCAGAAACGCATAGCTCCGGTCACCTTTGTGATAGGAAATCAGCTGGGCTTCGAGCAGTTTCAGGAACAGCACGCGATTGGTCCAGGTGATCGCCAGTTCCAGCGCGACGTTAAACAGCCGCTCACTTTTATCCGCGCCGAACTGCTGCGGTTTCTCCAGCCGCGAAATCTTGTCGAGGCTGTCGAGCTGGCCGATGGCATTTTCGAGCAGCGAACCGGCATCGCGCGCCCCTTCCGGCTTGCGCTCAATCAGCTTTTTGCCGCCCTCTTTGCGCTCCGTCAGCCCGATGATGTGCAGCAACTCGGTGTAAAACTGTTTGTCGAGCGTGTTGCTGTCGTTCGTAAACGGCAGCTTGAGCAGGTGTTCCGGCGAAAGCACTTTGAACAGCGGAATCAGCTTCGCGTCGTTCTCTTTGTCCCCGTCGCACAGTTCCTTGTCATAATCCCGCAGGTTGATGTAGGTAAAGGTAAGATCGCTAAGGGATTCGTTAATAAAGCGAACAGCCACTTCTTTGTAGAACCATTCGGTTTTGGTTCCGGACAGATGGCCGTCATCGAATCCCTTGAAAAGCTCCACCAGCTTTTTGTTCTTGGCAAAACACTGCTCAAAAACCTGCGCATCGAAGATGAACCACTCATAAACATTCGTGGCGACCAGATAGCGCAGTTCCAGATTATTGTTCGTGATCCGTTCCCGCAGATAGTACAGCAGCAGTTCCTGCATGGCCTTCACGTTAATGCGGTCGAGACGCAGCATCTCGTTCTGGTTAGAGGGGTTTTTGGTCTCAATAATCACACCGACCGGTGACTTGGCGCTGTCGCCGTTATGAATCACTAAGTCGTTGCGCCCCTTGGTGTTAATGAAATAACGAGGGTCGTAGCCGGTCTTGCGGAGGAAATCAGTCAGCAGATTTTTATGAAACTCCTCGGATTCCGCCGGGTTGACGTGCTCCAGCAGGGTTTTGAGTCCGGTTTTGAACCGTTCCACCTCCGAACGAACCGGTTTCACTTTCAAAAACGCCTTGTTCAGCGCGTCCCGTGGCTTGAGCGGTTTGTATTCCATAGAGTTGTTTCCAAAGACTGAAACGTTTTCTACCGGATTCTTCCAAGGGTTGAAAGCGCGGCGGTTGTTTTTCCGTGCTCCGGAACCGGTTACGCGGCTTGACTGCACGGGCTTCTCATAGATAATGCAACGTTGTTTCCGGAGCGCTTTAACTATGATTAAGGTTTCCAATCTGACTAAACAGTTTTCGGGTCATACCGCGGTCGATGACGTCTCGTTTGAGGTCGGCCGGGGTGAAATCGTCGGCTTTCTCGGCCCGAACGGCGCCGGAAAGACCACGACGATGCGTATGCTGACGGGTTTTCTGCATCCGACACGCGGCGGAGTGGAAATCGCGGGCTGTGACGTTTTTGAAGACCCGATTGAAGCGCGCCGCCATATCGGATACATGCCGGAAAGCTGTCCGCTCTATACCGAAATGCGGGTGGATGAATATCTGACCTTCCGCGCCCAGATCAAGGGCGTAGCACGCCGGGCGATCCGCGGGCGGCGCGATATCGTCAAAGAACAGTGCGGACTGACGGATGTCGGCCGCCGGATTATCGGGCAGCTTTCGAAGGGCTACCGCCAGCGCGTCGGCCTCGCCGACAGCCTGCTCCACGATCCCGATCTGCTGATTCTCGATGAACCGACCGCCGGGCTTGATCCGAACCAGATCCGCGAAGTGCGCGAGCTGATCCGCAAGCTGGCCGAACGCCATACGCTGCTGCTCTCGACCCATATTCTGCCGGAGGTCGAAATGACCTGCCGCCGCATTCTGATTATCAACAAAGGTAAAATCGTGGCATCAGACTCGCCGGAAAGCCTGCAAAAACGGCTGGAAGGCGACGTGCTGATCAGCGCGGAAATCGCCGGCGATCCTGCCGTGATCGAAGCAACCCTGAAGAGCCTCGGCACGGTGGACGTGGTGGCCCGCGAACAGCTTGATTGCGAATGGAACCGGTACCGGATTGATTCGTCTGCACCCGGCATCCGTTCTCAGGTTTTCGAATGTGCGGTCGCCAACGGCTGGAAACTCCGCGAGCTGCATCTGGAAAGCCGTTCGCTGGAAGATATTTTTG
Organism: Pontiellaceae bacterium; assembly: GCA_044224855.1. Lineage (GTDB taxonomy): Bacteria > Verrucomicrobiota > Kiritimatiellia > Kiritimatiellales > Tichowtungiaceae > Tichowtungia. The sequence continues at coordinate 4,753 of JBGAJP010000026.1, read as the reverse complement.
TGTCTATTATCCGCAACGACTCAGCGCCGGAGGCTGAATAATGAGAACTTTTTTCGCACTCTGGAAACGTGAACTGGCCGCGATGTTTCTTTCGCCGATCGCCTATGTGATGCTGATGTTCTTCCTGCTGGTGACCGGCTGCGGCTTCTACTGGCTGGTGAAGGAAAATCTGGAAGTGATGCGCTCTGTGCAGGGACTGATGGTGGTGATCTGGGCCTGCATGCTGATTGTGATTCCGATTCTCACGATGCGCACATTTGCCGAAGAACGCAAAAACGGCACGTTTGAAACGATGATGACCGCGCCGGTTAAAGACTCGACCGTCGTCTCCGCCAAGTTTGCGGGCGTCCTCACGTTCTTTGTGATGATGTGCCTGCCCACCCTGCTTTATCTGATAATCATCCGGATGCTGGCACCCGAAGCCGCGCATCTGATTGAAGCAGGGCCGATTGCGAGCGGCTACCTGATGGTCGGCCTGATCGCTTCGGCGTTTATTGCGCTCGGCATGCTGGCCTCGGCGCTGACCTCCAACCAGATCATCGCGGCGATTTCGACCTTTTCCGTGATGAGCATTCTCTTTTTCGGCGGGCTCTTTGAGCCGCATCTTTCCAAAAACCCGATGGTGCGCGAGATCGGCGGATACCTCTCCTCCGCACTGCACCTGATGGAGTCGGCGCGCGGAGTTTTCGATTCACGCTCGGTGGTGCTGTATGTGAGCGCCGCGGCTTTTTTCCTTTTTGCAACCGTTAAGGCGGTCGAAGCCCGCCGCTGAAGTGAATGGCCTATGAAAAACCGCAGACATCGTTTATGGATCACGCTGAATACCGGTGCCGCCCTGCTGCTGGCACTGGTGATTGCGCTGATGGTTAACTATCTCTCCTTCCGCCATTACTACCGCGCGGACTGGAGCCGCGCACAGCTCTACAAACTTTCACCCAAAACCACCGGCCTGCTGGAAAGCCTTGATAAGCCGGTTGAGGTAACGGTTTTCTTCCAGCCCGGCAATGTGCTCTACGAAGATATCCACAACCTGCTGCGCGAATATCAGTTTCACTCCGGCCGGCTGAACATCCAGTGGGTCGATCCGGACCGCGACATTTCCCAAACCGAAGAACTGGCGGTAAAATATAAAGTCACCGACCCGAACGTGGTCGTTTTCGACTGCGAAGGCCGGAGCAAATATGTCCGCGCCGATGAAATCGCCAACATCAACAACGCCAGCGGTATTGATCAAATCACCTTATTCAAAGGCGAACAGGCCTTTTCGTCCGCCATCCAGGGCGTTGTCCAGAAAACCGTTCCGGTGGTTTACTTCCTGACCGGCCACGGCGAACGCGATATCACCGACTTCGACCGCCGCACAGGGTTCTCCGGTGCCGCACAGCTGATTGAGCGCGACAACATCGAAGTCAAACCGCTGCTGCTGAGCACCGTAAAACAGATTCCCGCCGATTGCGGCGCACTGATTGTCGCGGGCGCATCGCAAAGCATGTCGAAGTCCGAAGCGGATCTCATCTCCGTCTGGCTGCGCCGCAGCGGACGACTGATGGTACTGACAGATGCCGGGCAGACTTCCGGGCTCGAAAAACTTATTCAGGAATGGGGCGTACGGCTCCGCAACGATATCGTAATCGATCCCGACCGCACATTAACCGGACGTGAAGTTTACGTATCCGCCTATAACCGCCACTCCATCACGGCCAAGCTCGGCACCACCGCCGCCATTTTTCATCTGCCGCGCTCGGTCGAGCCGGACTTCACGCAGCCTAAGACGGCTTCCGCCGACCGGCCGCTGGTTACTGCGCTGGCTCTTTCCTCCCAAAAAAGCTGGGCGGAAGCTCAACCGGATCAGGTGCCCGCAAAATATGACGCGGGAACTGAAGACCTGCCCGGGCCCGCTTCCATGGCGGTTGCCGTTGAAAAAGGCGATACGACCGGACTTCTCGACATGCAGATCCGCCCGTCACGGCTGGTTGTTTTCGGCGATTCCGGCTTCGTTTCCAACAGCGGTCTCACCGGCGGCGATGCCAGCTTCTTTATGAGCTCACTGAACTGGCTGCTCGACCGTGAACAGCTGATGGCGATCGCACCGAAAGAACTGGATGATACCCGGCATTCCGGCGCTGGCCGCCCTGATCGGCACCGTACTCTGGTTCCGGAGAAGAAAATAACTTCATGAAACACAAAGTCACCAACTGGATGCTCCTGATCGGCGCCGTTCTGCTCGGCGGATTTATTCTGATCTTTGAGCGCGGCAGCGAAAATTCCCATCAGCAGGATCAGCGCACCCGCACAGTTTTCTCGGTTCACCCCGAAAGCATTGAGCAGATTCTGATGGAGCGTGACAGCGTACAGATTGAATGTACGAAAACCGCCGGCATCTGGCGGCTCACCAAACCGGCGGATGCGCCGGTTGATTCCGGCGTCGTTGAAAAAATGATTTCCGGCCTGACGCGCGTCGAACGCGGCGAACTCATCTCCGCCAAAACGCTCCAGGAACGGAATCTCACTCCCGCCGCGTACGGGTTCGATAAGCCGCGGGCACGCATCACCTTCCGGAACAACCACGGCACCTTCACCTGGCTGATCGGCCGGGATGCCCCGGTCGGTAAAACACTTTACGTCATGCCGGCGGACGGCGGCGATATCATCTCCGCGCCGCGCACCTTGCTGAATCTCATTCCCCAGGATCCGGCCTGGATCCGCGACCGGACGCTGTTCTCCGGCGAAACCGCAGCGGTACGCGGGCTCGACCTGCGCCGCACCGCCGGATTCCTTCAGTTGCGTCAGCCGGAAAATAACGGATGGATGATCCTGCAGCCGTACACCGGCCGCGCCGACAGCCAGCCCGTCCACGCACTGACCGGAAAGATTTTCGCCGGACGGATCGTGGATTTTGTCACCGACGAAAAAGCCGATTTGACGGCCTACGGTCTGGAAAAACCGGTCTATGAGCTGACGGTTTTCACGCAGGATGAGCGTACGCAGACGCTGCTTATCGGCAAACCGGTTCCGGAAAAACCGGAAACACGCTATGCCAAGCGGGTTGAAAGCGATTCCGTTTTCACCGTACCTGCCGACTGGACAAAAGAATTTGAAGCCGATGCCGGACTGCTGCGCAGCCGGCAGGTGCTGGGCATACCTCCCGACCGGATCGTTGCCATACAGCTCATCCGCGGCGAACAGCAGCTCGACCTGATCCGTACCAATGACCTCTGGCAGGTGGTCCGGCCGATTCGCTGGGATGCCGATCCCGGACAGACCGCCGAAGTGCTGAAGACACTGACCGGAGCAGCCGTTGAGGAATTCATTGATGTCCCGTCCGCGGCACAAACCGCGCAAATGGCGGTCGCTCCGTGGAAAGCTATTGTGTCCGCTGACGGAAAAACCAGCACCTTGCGTATCAGTGAGCCCGGAACAAACGGCCTGCGCATGGTTCAGTGCAACGATGAGTCCGTGTTCTTCACCACGACCAACAGCATTGTACGTGATGCTTTCACCGATCCTCTTTTCTACCGCAGCCGCACCGTGCTTGAAGTGAATCCGGCGCTGATTCAGAAAATTATCGTACAGACCGGCGGCACGGAACAATCCGTCCAGAAAACAGAAACCGGCGGTTTTACCGCCAGTCAATCCGGCCGGCAGGTCAGCTCGGAAGCATTAACCGATCTGATGTGGGCGTTCAACGACCTGCGCGCCGAGCGGTATGTAGACTTTAATCCGGTTTCGCTCAAGCCGTACGGGCTGGATCAGCCGCAAACCGCGCTGACGGTTACGTTGAGCGACACCAATGCTATCGGCCGCATGGTGCTGCTCGGCGGTAAAGCCGACGGCGGACGGTTTGCCATGATTCAAGGCCAGAACATCGTGTTTATTGTTTCAGACGAAACTGCGAAAACTCTCACCCGCGAACTGACGGTGCCTATTGAAAACCAAGCTGAAGAAATCAAGCAGCCCTGATCCGCGCAGCATCCGCCCGGGCAGACTTTTCCTGCATATACTCCGTCTGCTCGGGTTTGCGCTGGGGCTTTCCTTTCTGCTGGCGCTGTTTGCATTACTGGTTGTCGGTCTGCCTCCCGGCCTGACGAACCGCATCACAGCCCAGGTACGGCAAGCAGGTATTCCTCTGCAGGTTGAATCCATCCGCCTCTCGACCCATCGCGGCTGGGTACTCAGCAACGCCCGGCTCTACAGCACGTCGCCCGACGATCTCCAGCCGCTCTTAAGCGCAAAAAAACTTTATGTCCTGGTCTGGCCGGTCAACTGGAAAAATATCGCCAACGGCGACTGGCAGATCAAAGTTTTTGTCCGCGACCTCGGCGTCTCGCTGGGCCGTCCATGGGAAAACACGCTTCAGGAAAACCATCCGTTCCGCACGATCAGAAAACTGAATACTACGCTGACAGCCGGAGCCAAGCATATCGCGGTTGAAAACGCCGAGCTGCAATGGGGCGGCGTAACCATCCTCGCGCACGGCACCGCAGATTTCTCCGATAACGCCATCTTTGCCGGCGGCGGCGAGAAACAGCCGCAGCAAAGTATCACCGACTTCCGCCGCAGCGCCGCCAAAGCGGCAAACGCGCTGAGCCAGCTGCAATGCGAACAGGCACCGCAGCTCCATCTCTCGTTTAATTTCAACGAAGCGAAGCCCGCCGAAACTTTTCTGGAGGCCTTTCTGTCGGTCGGCGGAATCACCTTGCAGGATCGCGTTTACAATCAGCTTTCCGGAACCTTCGGCTACCGCGACAACACC